>NZ_BEWG01000058.1:0-5360 GCF_002723835.1 Mycobacterium sp. shizuoka-1
TCACCACCGACCCCACACCGGCATCGGCGGAATGACACCAATCGAGCGCCTACGCGTTCACAACCTACCCGTGAAGAACACCTAGGGCTTGGTGAACAGCTCCACCTCGGAAGTCAGCGGCAGGTTGAGCGTGGTGCGGATGCCGGGCGGGGCGGCGATCACCGCGGGAATGGCATTGACGATGCGGCCGGCGCCGGCGGCGATGGCGGCGTAATTGTGGTCGCCCTTCTTGCTCGTCGGGCAGATGTCGACGGTGTAGGACGGCTCACCGGTGATCTCCACCCGGTAGGACCCGCCGGGCTGCGCCGGCTGCGCCCAGTCCGGGCGCAGGTCCTCGCGCAGCCGGGTGACGTGCTCGACCACGATCGCCGGGTGGTCGCCGACCATGCCCTTGATCTCGAAGCGCACCGCGGCCACGCCGCCCTTGGGGATGTGCCCGGCGGCGACGTCGAAGGCCTCCGGGGCGGGCTCACGTTCGTAGCTCTCGGTGATCGAGTCCAGCTCGATGTTGAGCCCCGCGGCGAGCTGACGGATGCCGCAGCCCCAGGCGATGCCGAGCACGCCGGGCAGGAACAGCATCGGCACGTCATCCATCGAGTTGCCGAACCCCATGACGTCGAACATCACGGTCGCGCCGTCGTAGGTGGCGTAGTCGGCGATCTCCATGCAGCGCACCTGCTGGATGTTCTGGCACGTGCTGGCAATCGCCAGCGGGATCAGGTCGGTGACGAAGCCCGGGTCGACACCGTTGATGTAGATGCTCGAATTGCCAAGGCGGCCGGCCTCTTCCAGCGGCTCGATGTATTTGTCCGGCATCGACCCCCACGGGAACTGCAGCACGACCGGTGCCGATCCGACGACGTTGATACCGGCGGCCAGGATCTTGCGGACGTCCTCCATGGCCTCGGGCATCCGGGTGTCGCCCATCGCGCAGTAGACCGCACACTCGGGTTCGGTCGCCAGCACCGCGTCGAGGTCTTTGGTGGCCAGGATTCCGGTCTTCACATCGAGGCCGGCCAGCTCGCCCGCGTCCTTGCCCACCTTCTCGTCGGCGGACACGCACAGCCCGGTGAGCTCGAAGCCCGGGTTCTCGATCAACTCGGATAGGGCTATCCGGCCGACGTTTCCGGTGCCGATGTGGGCAACGCGGATGGCCATAGATTCTCCTGACGCTCGGGTCTGCGGTCGGTTCAGTATGCGCACTGGGCGCCGAAACTGGAACAGGTTCTACCTCGCGGGCAGGGCGACCGGTAGCCTGTCGGCTCATGGGACGCGTAGACGACAAGGTAGCCATCATCACTGGTGGCGCACAGGGGATGGGCGCCGCTGACGCGCGGATGCTGGTCGCCGAAGGCGCCAAGGTCGTGATCGGAGACATCCTCGACGACAAGGGCAAAGAGCTCGCCGACGAGCTCGGGGACGCCGCGCGCTACGTGCACCTCGACGTCACCGAAGCCGATCAGTGGAAGGCCGCCGTCGAGCTCGCGATTGCCGAGTTCGGCAAGGTCAACGTGCTGGTGAACAACGCGGGCATCGTTCAGGTGGCGCCGCTGAAGTCGCTCGACGTGGAGCGGTGGAAGAAGGTGCTCGACGTCAACCTGACCGGCGCGCTGCTGGGTATCCAGGCCGTCCTGCCGTCGATGAAGGAATCCGGTGGCGGCTCGATCATCAACGTCTCGTCCATCGAGGGCATGCGCGGCGCATCGTGGGTGCACAGCTACGTCGCGTCCAAGTGGGGTCTGCGCGGGCTGACGAAGTCAGCGGCGCTCGAGCTGGCCTCGGACAACATCCGGGTGAACTCCGTGCACCCCGGCTTCATCCGGACCCCGATGACCAAGCACCTGCCCGAGGACATGGTCAGCGCCCCGCTGGGCCGTCCGGGTCAGCCGGAGGAAGTGGCCACGTTCATCGTGTTCCTGGCCAGTGACGAGTCATCGTTCTCCACGGGGTCCGAATATGTCGTCGACGGCGGTCTGATCACCGACGTTCCGCACCGCGCGATGCCCTAATCTCTGCGGCGGGTCCGCAGCGCCAGTGAGCTGAACGCCGCACCCAGCGCGGCCCGGCCCAACGCCGGGAAATGTCCGATCGCGTTCGCCGCGCCACTGCGGCGGCCGGGGATCGACAACCGGAGCACCGGCCAGTCGTTGGCGGCGGCCTTGGCGGCCAGACCCGGGCGCGGGTTGACCGGCCGTGGGTGGCCGACCAGCGACATCAGCGCGGCGTCCTCGTCGCCGTCGGCGTAGAAGTAGCTGCCCGCCAGATCGATGCCGTTGGCTTCGCAGAACCGTTGCACCGCAGCGGCTTTCTGCCGTCCCCAGATGATCGGCTTGGTGATCGTCCCGGTCAGCCTGCCGTCGTCGTCGAGCTCGAAGGTGTTGCACACCACCTGCGAGATGCCCAGCGCACGGGCCACCGGCTCGGCGTGGATGGTCAGCGCCGAGGAACTGAGCACCACGGTGTGGCCGCGGGCGCGGTGAGCTTCGACGACCTCGCGCATCAACGGGTACACCCGGGCGGCGATCTGCTCGGCGTACAGCCGCTCGCCGATCTGGTCCAGGTCGGCCAGGGATTCACCGCGCAGGTAGCCGGCGGCGCGCACCAACAGCCGCTCGAACTGCATGCGGCCCAGCTTGTAGCGCAGCGACGCTTCGACGACGCCCATCACCTCGCCGATCCTGGCCTGCCCCCGGCGCACCCGGTCGCTGGCGTGGGCGGTGGCGGTGAACCCGGCCACCAGGGTTCCGTCGAGGTCGAAGAACGCGCCGACGGCCGGTCCGGCCGGGCCGGCGGCGATCTGCGCGAGCGGATCCGATGACGGCGTCACCCCACCATCATGGCTGAGGCTGGCGAGTCGGGTTGACGCGTCGTCCACAAGACTCCACACTTACAGTCATGTGCAGTCAGAAATCCACAAATTCGGTCAGCTGACGTGCTTCCGGTCGAGCGGCACGAGGCGATCGTCGAGGCCGTCAGCGCCGGTCAGGCCGTCAGCACCGACGAGTTGGTGCGGCTGCTGAACGTCTCCGCCGAGACCGTTCGTCGCGATCTGGCGCTGCTGGAGGAAAAGGGCGCCCTGCGCCGGGTCCACGGCGGAGCTGCGGCGGTGGCCGATCGCCGCGGTGTCGAACCTTCGTTCACCGAGCGGTCGATGATCTGCCATCAGGCCAAGGCCCAGCTGGCCAAGGCAGCCGTCGGGCTGCTGGCGACCGGCCAGACGGTGATCATCGACATCGGCACCACCGCGGTGGCCGTCGCGCGCGCCATTCCGCGCGGCTTCTCCGGAACCGTCATCACGCCGTCGCTGCCGGTGGCCGTCGAACTCGCCGACCGTCCGGGGCTCGAGGTGCTCATCGCCGGCGGGCGGGTCCGAGCCGGCGACCTGGCCTGCTCGAACGCCGCGACCAAAGCCTTCTTCGCCGACGTCTACGCCGACATCGCGCTGCTGGGATCCGGCGGGGTGGACGCCCGCGCCGGGCTGACCGACTTCCACCTCGACGAGGTGGACGTGCGGCGCACCATCATCGCCAACAGCGCCCGCAGCTACATCCTCGCCGACTCCTCCAAGCTCGGACAGGTCGCGCCCTACCGGGTCTGCGGCCTGGCCGACGTCAACGGACTGATCACCGACAAGAACCCGCCGCCCTCGGTCGCGACGGCGTTCGACGAGACGGGAGGTGTGGTGCTGTCAGCGCGACCGAGCGACTGACCCGCAAACGGGTGCGGGCGGCGTTGCAGCGCCGCCCGCAGGACCGAACCTCGACAGTGACATTCCAGCCAGAAAGCCCGATCCCATGTCAGATTCTTCCACACCGAGCACACAATCCCTGGTACGCGCCGGTGCGTACACCGACACCCTCGAACGGTCCACCGGCCGCTTCGCGTCCTTTGCAGTCGCGTTCGCGTTCGTCTCGATCGCCACCGGAATCTTCACCACCTACGGTAGCGTCTTGAAAAGCTCAGGCCCACTTGGCATTTGGACGTGGCCAATCGTCATCGTGGGCCAGCTCGCGGTGGCGCTGCTACTCGGCGCGCTGGCCGCCCGCATCCCGGTGACCGGCTACGCCTACCAGTGGGTGTCCCGGCTGGCCAATCCGATCCTGGGGTGGATCACCGGGTGGATCTCCTTCACGTTCCTGGCGATCGTGGCCGTGGCCGTCGACTACACGGTGGCCGCCACCGTGGTGCCCGCCCTGTTCGATTTCACCGGAACGGCGCTGACCTCGTTCCTCATCACCGCCGGCGTCCTGGTCCTACAGGGTCTGCTGGTGGGCCTGTCCACCAAATGGACCGAGCGGGTGAACAACTTCGCGGTGACCGCCGAGCTCGTCTGCATGATCGCACTGGTGGTGCTGCTGTTCGTCGTCGGCGTCATCGCCCACAAGCTGTCGATGGGCAACCTGTTCTCCCGCGGTGACATCCCGGCCGAGGGCTACTGGAGTTTCGGCACCGCGACGAGTGTCGGCCCGTGGACGCTCGGCTTCCTGCTGGGCGCCTTCACCATCGTCGGCTTCGAATCCGCCGCCAACCTGGCCGAGGAGACCAAGCGACCGGAAATCGTTGTGCCGCGGGCGATGTGGCAGGCGGTGCTGGCCTCGGGCGTGTTGGGCTTCCTGTTCCTGCTCGTCGTCACCGCGGCGGTCAACGACCCGACCGCGCTCGCTGAGTCCGGCACGCCCATCGCCGACGTCATCCAGGACATCCTCGGGTCGTTCGTGGGCACCGCCCTGCTGGTCCTGGTCGCGATCGCGATCTTCGCCTGCGGGCTGGTGATCGTGATGAGCGGGGTGCGCCTGGTCTGGGCCATGTCACGCGACCAGCGCTTCCCCGGTTGGCAAGCGCTGCACAAGGTGTCGCCGCGGTTCAAGACGCCGCTCAACGCGACGATCGCGATGACGAGCATCTCGGCGGTGATCCTGGCCCTGTTCTCCACCAGTACCGATGCACTGTTCATCCTGTTCTCCGCGGCCACCCTGCTGCCGGCCATCATCTACGCCATCACCGTGGCCCTCTACATCGCGACCCGACGACGGCTGCCGGCCAGTTCGGGATTCAGCCTGGGCCGCTGGGAGATCCCGGTCATGGTGGTCGCCGTCGGGTGGCTGGTGTTCGCGCTGTCGCTGTTCCGCGACGCCTCGTTCGCACAGCCGTGGCTCTACGTGGCGGTGATGGTGGGCATCGGTGCGCTCTATCTGGCCTACCTGCTGGCCACCCGCGGCGCGAGCGGGCTCAAGATGCCCGATCTGCGGTCGATCGATGCCGAACTGGACGAAGCTGCAACCGGTGACCACGACGTCCGGGAGGTAACAGGGTGACGGTTCTGGCGATCGATCAGGGCACCTCCGGCACCAAGGCCATCG
>NZ_BEWG01000058.1:5380-10031 GCF_002723835.1 Mycobacterium sp. shizuoka-1
GGGTCGTCGGCCAGGCCGAGGTCGCGGTCCACCCGCGCTACCTCGACGGCGGCGGCGTGGAACAGGACCCTGACGAGCTGCTGACCTCCGTCCTGGAGGCCGGCCGGGCGGCCCTGGCACAGGCCGCCCGGCCGGTCGCGGCCGTCTCGCTGGCCAACCAGGGGGAGACCGTGCTGGCCTGGGACCCCGACACCGGCCGACCGCTGACCCAGGCCATCGTCTGGCAGGACAGCCGGGCCGAGCAGCTGTGCGCCGGCTTGAGCGACCATGCCGAGCTGTTCGCCGCCACCACCGGGTTGGTGCTGGATCCCTACTTCTCGGCACCCAAGATGGCCTGGCTGCGCCGCAACGTCGAGACCGCGGGCGTGGTCACCACATCGGACAGCTGGTTGTTGCACCGCCTCACCGGCGCCTTCGTCACCGACGCCACCACCGCCAGCCGCTCCCTGGTGCTCGAACTCGGCGGCCACCAGTGGAGCCAGGAGCTGCTCGAGCTGTTCGGACTGGCCGACGAGCGGCTGCCCGCGATCGTCGCCAACGACGCCGTCATCGGCAGCACCGACGCCTTCGGCCCCGACATCCCCGTCGGCGGAATCGTGGTCGACCAGCAGGCCGCACTGCTGGCGGAGGGTTGCTTCGACGAGGGCATGGCGAAATGCACCTTCGGCACCGGGGCGTTCCTGCTGGCCAACACCGGCGCCAACGCGGTGCGCTCCACCCACCGGCTGACCTCGTCACTGGCCTGGCGGCTGGCCGGCGCCGACACCTTCTGCGTGGACGGCCAGGTCTACACCGCGGCGTCGGCCGTGCGCTGGTTGACCGCATTGGGCATCGTGACCAGTGCCGAGGAGATGGACGGGTTCGCCGCCGCCGACAACAACGGTGTGCTGTGCGTCCCGGCGTTCGCCGGGCTGGCCGCACCGTGGTGGAAATCCCATGCCACCGCGACACTGTCGGGGATGACACTGGCCACCGGTCGCGGCCAGGTAATCCTCGCGGTGCTGCAGGGGATCGCGGCCCAGATCGCCGAACTGGTCACCGCGATCGACGCCGACGCGGCGACGCCGTTGACCTCGCTGCGCGCCGACGGCGGCCTGACCCAGTCGGCGGTGCTCATGCAGGCGTGCGCCGACATCGCGCAGCTGCCCGTGGAGATCTATCCGTCGGCGCACGCCACCGCCCTCGGCGCCGCCGCACTGGCCCGGCTGAGCCTGGCCCCGCAGCAGTCGGTGCGTGACGTCGTCACGGCCTGGCAACCGGCGGCCACCTACCAGCCCCGCTGGACCGCTTCGCGCGCAGCCGAATTCCGCGAGCGGTGGCGGCGTGTGGCCGCGACCACCTATCCCGAACAGGAGCAGGCATGACCCCCGCCGCCTACGACGTCGCCGTGATCGGTGGTGGCATCGTCGGATCCGCGATCGCGCGCGAACTCGCCGGGCATGAACTGTCGGTGGCGCTGCTCGACGCGCGCGCCGACGTCGGCGACGGCACCAGCAAGGCCAACACCGCGATCCTGCACACCGGGTTCGACGCCAAACCCGGCACCTTGGAGTCGGCTCTCGTCCGCCGCGGCTACCAGCTGCTCTCGGAGTACGCCACCCACACCGGTATACCGATCGAACGCACCGGGGCCATCCTGGTGGCCTGGGACGGCGAGCAGCTCGACGCGCTGCCCGGGTTGAAGGAGAAAGCGGAAGCCAACGGCTATCAACGCTGCGAGATCGTGGACGCCGCAACGGTATACGCCGAACTGCCGAACCTCGGTCCCGGTGTGCTCGGCGGGTTGACCGTGCCCGACGAGTCGATCATCTGCACGTGGACGGTCAACCTCGCGCTGGCCACCGACGCGGTCAACCGCGGCGTGACGGTGCTGACCGGCCATCGCGTCACCGGTGTGGACCTCGGTGCGGAGACGACCACGCTGCGCGCCGACGGCGCGGCTGCGGTCAGCGCGCGCTGGGTGGTCAACGCCGCGGGCCTGGGCGCCGATCACCTGGACGCCCTGTTCGGCTACCACCGGTTCACCGTCACCCCGCGCCGCGGCGAACTCATCGTCTACGACAAGCTGGCCCGCCCTCTGGTCGACAAGATCGTGCTGCCGGTGCCCACCGCGCGAGGCAAGGGGGTGCTGGTCAGCCCGACCATCTACGGCAACGTGATGCTCGGCCCCACCTCCGAGGACCTGCAGGACCGCACCGCGACCGGCACCTCGGAGGCCGGGCTGGACTTCCTGCTCGAGAAGGGCCGTGCGCTGATGCCGCGCCTGCTCGACGAAGAGGTCACCGCGACCTATGCCGGGCTGCGGGCCGCGATCGACCACGGCGACTACCTGATCGAGGCCGATCCGCAGCAGCGCTATCTGCTGGTCGGCGGCATCCGGTCGACCGGCCTGACGGCCGGGATGGCGGTGGCCGAATACGTCCGCGACCAGCTCGCGGCAGCCGGCGTCGCCACCACTGCGCGTGCGGCACTGCCGGATCCACCGGTGATGCCCAATTTGGGGGAGGCGTTCCCGCGGCCGTATCAGCGGGCCGAGCTGATCGCCGCCGACCCGGCCTACGGCCGCGTCGTGTGCTTCTGCGAGCGGGTGACCGAGGGCGAGATCCGCGACGCCTGCCGGTCGGTGATCCCACCCGCGACGCTCGACGGACTCCGGCGCCGCACTCGCGCCATGAACGGCCGCTGCCAGGCGTTCTACTGCGGCGCGGAAGTCCAGGAGCTGTTCGAGACCGCCACCACCTTGCCGGGAAGCCAACGATGACCTCCACCGACACCGCCGATGTCGCCATCATCGGCGCCGGCCCCGCGGGCCTGACCGCGGCCGCGACACTTGCTCGCGACAGCGGCCTGAAAGTCGTTGTGCTGGAACGTGAATCACAGCCCGGCGGCATTCCCCGGCACAGCGATCACCCCGGCTACGGCATCCGCGACATGAAGACCTTCATCAGCGGGCCAGCCTATGCGCGCCGGCTGACGGACACCGCGATCCGGGCCGGGGCCACGATCCACACCCGGGCAACCGTGACCGGGTGGGTCGACGACCTGACGCTGGCGGTGACCTCGCCGAAGGGCCGGACAGCGGTGTCCGCCCGGGCCGTCGTGCTGGCCACCGGCGCGCGGGAACGGGCCCGCCCGGCGCTGCTGATCCCCGGCGACCGCGCCGCGGGCGTCTACACCACGGGGCAGCTGCAGAACCTGGTGCACCTCAAGCACCGTGCGATCGGCCGCCGGGCGGTGGTCGTCGGCGCCGAACTCGTCAGCTACTCCGCGGTCCTGACCCTCAAGCACGCCGGCTGCCAGACCGCGCTGATGACGACCGTCCACCCGTCTCCGGAGTCCTATGGCCTGTTCAACCTCGCAGCCCGCAGCCCGCTGCTGGGGGTGCGGGTCGCGCGCCGAACCCGGGTGGTCCGCATCATCGGCAAACCCGCCGTGACCGGCGTCGAGATCGAGAACCTCGACACCGGCGAACGGCGGGTGGTGTCGTGCGACACCGTCGTGTTCACCGGGAACTGGATCCCCGACCACGAACTGGCCCGCGCCACCGGGCTGGACATCGACGCGGGCACGCTGGGACCGGTGGTGGACACGGCACTGCGCACCAGCCGGGCCGGGGTGTTCGCGATCGGCAACCTGCTGCATCCGGTGGATACCGCCGACATCGCCGCCCTCGACGGCCGCCACGTCTGCGCACCGGTCCTGGCCCATCTCGGCGGCACGCGGCCGGCGGCCCCCGGGGTGGCGATCCGCGCCGCCGACCCGCTGCGCTGGGTCGCCCCCAGCCTGCTGCGGCCCGGCGACCCGCCGCCGGCCCGGCACCGGCTGCTGCTGTGGACCGACACGCTGGTCCGGATCCCGAAAGTCGTTGCCCGCCAAGACGGCAAGACGGTCGGCAGCCGGATCCTGGCCTGGCCGGCCTCGCCGGGTCGGGTGTTCCGCGTACCGTCGAGCATCCTCGACCGGGTCGATCCACGCGGCGGCGCCGTGACGATCTCGGTCACCAACGCCCGCTGACCGCGGGGAATGCCCGGCGTCGGGTGGCGTTGCACAGCGACATGAAGCTCAACGATGCGGCCCGCGCATTGATCGGATCGGGCGCGGACGCCACCCTGGTCACCCTCAACCCGGACGGCAGCCCGCAGGTGTCGCTGGTGTGGGTGGCGCTGCAGCCCGGCCAGGAGGCCGGCGACAGCGACGAACTGGTGGTCGCGCACCTGTCCGAACACAAGAAGGTGCGCAATGTACGTCGCGACGGGCGCGTCGCCCTGACGATCGCGTCGGCGCACCCCGGTGCGGTCATGCGGCCGTATCTGGCGGTGACCGGCACCGCCCGCATCGTCGAAGGCGGCGCGCCGGAGGTGTTGCGGGGACTGGCCAAGGCCATGATCGCCGCCGACGACCCCGGCTTCCCGCCGCCGGATGCGCCGCCGGGCTACCTCACCCGCATCCGCATCGACACCGTCGGCGGGATCGGTCCCTGGGCGGGCTGAGCCGCTAGCCGTCGCGCTGCTGGGCCGCCGCCTCGAGTTCCTCTTCCCAGGCGCCCTCGTCGCGGCCGAGTGGGGGTCCCGGCAGTAATGGCGCAAAAAACAACGAGGTTCGCGTAGCGCCTGGTCCGGGTAGACGGACGAGTCGTTGTTGGTGGCCGCTA
>NZ_BEWG01000059.1 GCF_002723835.1 Mycobacterium sp. shizuoka-1
CGCATATCGCCAGGATCATGGGCACCTCGATGGAAGGGCTGATCCACCACTTCAAACTGGTCACCGAAGGCATCCGGGTGCCCGCCGGGCAGGTCTATGTGGCCGTGGAGTCCCCGCGCGGGGAGTTGGGGGTGCACATGGTCTCCGACGGCGGCACCCGCCCGTATCGGGTGCACTACCGCGACCCGTCGTTCACCAACCTGCAAGCGGTGGCCGCGATGAGCGAGGGCGGCATGGTCGCCGACGTCATCGCCGCCGTCGCCTCGATCGATCCGGTCATGGGAGGTGTCGACCGATGAGTATCGACCTCGTCCTCGGGCCCCGGCCTGAGGAACCCGGCCCCCCGATCAGCGGCCCCACCGCGTATCCGGCCGAGGTCACCGAGCGTCTGGCCGCCGACGCCGCCATCATCATCGCCCGCTACCCGCAGCCGCGGTCGGCGTTGCTGCCGCTGCTGCACCTGGTGCAATCCGAAGACGGCTACCTCACCACCGCCGGGATCGCCTTCTGCGCCAACCAGCTCGGCCTGACCGATGCCGAAGTCGCCGCGGTCGCAACGTTCTACTCGATGTACCGGCGCACCCCCACCGGCGACTACCTGATCGGGGTCTGCACCAACACCCTGTGCGCCATCATGGGCGGCGACGCCATCCTGGAGACCCTCGAAACCGAACTCGGTATCCACGCCGGAGACACCACCACCGACGGCACCATCACCCTAGAGCACATCGAATGCAA
>NZ_BEWG01000060.1 GCF_002723835.1 Mycobacterium sp. shizuoka-1
GGGTTGGCGAGGCCTCGGGACGGGCCATCCGCGCCAGTCTCGTCATGATCATGGTCCTCGACCTTGCGACCACCGTCCTGCTGTGGGGCCTTCGACCGCAGTTCGTCTTCAAGGGATAGGAGAGCAGCGTTGCTTTTCCGAATGACTGCCGAAGCCGAGAGACGCAGGTTGATCCTGATCGGCATCGCGCTGACTCTGTTCGTAGCGGTGATCGGCGCGGTAGGGGTGATCGGGCGCTTCGGCGAGCGCCCCGTCGACGACATCTCGGTGAAATTCGATCTTCCCTATGCCGGGCAAGGTGTTTCCATGGGAACGCCGGTGATGATGCACGGCGTGAAGGTGGGTAGCGTCACCGCCGTCTCGAGCCTGCCCAACGGCAAGGTCCGCCTCGGCGCCGATCTGGAGTCCGGTCCCATCGCGGGGCTCACGGACGCGCTGGGCGTGGACTTCCGGCCGGCCAACTACTTCGGCGTCACCAGTATCAATCTCCTCGAAGGGCCGGGCGGAAGGCCGCTGCGGGACGGCGCCCATATCGACACCGTGCCCCAGGGGAACTTCACCTTGCAGGCGCTGTTGTCCCGCCTCGGCGAGATCACCGGTGGCGTGGTCACGCCACAGCTGATCAGTGTGGTCGACCGGGCGACCCGGTATACCGACGGTCTGAACCCGCTGATCGAGACGATGGTCACGACCGCCAACGCCATCACCACCGTGCAGACCGTCAGCACCGAACAGCTCCTGCGGAACACCGCCGGTATCAGCGTCGCGCTACCGTCATTCGTCGACGACGCCACGGCGGCCGGCTACGACATCAATCAGGGGTCGGGCTTCGTGACGTTCAACGTCTCCAACGAAAGCGCCATGCCCGGAGCGGATGTCGCTGTTCGACCGGGACAGCCGCAGTCCGAGGAATACTGGCGCACCAGGTCGGTGGCCACGCTGGATCTGGTGGCCAACTCGTTCTTCGGCGCGATCGGAAAGCTGCTGTCCTCGCATCCGGGTGATCTGCTCCCAGCAGTCGGTCTGGTCAAGACGATCACCGATGCGGTGCCCGGTCTGGTCGCCCCGGCTGGGATCGCCGACACCATGGTGGAGCTTCGGACCCGGTTCGAGAAGCTCTACGGCGGAACTGCCGAACAACGAGCGCTGCAGGTGCACGTCGTGCTGGACAACCTTCCCGGCGTGCAGGCCCCGATCAACGCGATGGGTGGCCCGTGATGAACCCCGTGAGCGCGTTGTGGAGGTTCCTGCTGGCCGCTGCCCTCGCCGGCGTGGTGTTCGTGGTGATCGTCAATGTGCTACGCCAGCCGGTCGCCGTGGAAACCCGCTCCTACACTGCGAAATTCACCGATGTGTCGGGGCTACACGTCGACTCCGACGTGCGCGTTCGCGGTGTCCGCGTGGGCAAGGTCAAGGCGATCTCGCTCCAGCGTGAGGCCGGTCAGAGCATCGCGATGGTCGAGATGAGTCTGGACAACCACTACGTGGTGGTCCCGCAGACGCGCCTGGCGGTCAAATACCAGGCGCTGACCGGGCTGCGTTACATCGACGTCAGCAATCCGTCCAACGATCCCCGTGCCCAGGACGCGATTACCCACATCCCGCTGGCCATGACCAGACCGTCGTTCGACATCACCACGCTCTTCAACGGGCTGCAGCCGGCGCTGGCCACCCTGAGCCCCGACGAGATCGACACGTTCACGTCGAACGTGGCGTCGTTCCTGTCCGGTGACGGCAGCGGACTGGCGCCGATGCTCGAGAGCATCCGCACGCTCACCGAGTTCGTGTCCGACCGTCAGCGGGTGGTCGCCACCTTGATGACCAACCTGGCCGCGCTCGCCGACGTGTTCGGCGGGCATTCAAGGGATTTGGTCCAAGTCCTGGAATGGGTGAACCGTCCGATCGACGCCGCGATCTCGGTTCTCGACGAATTTCGCAAGTCGGAGCTCTATGGCCCCGGATTCACTGCCGCGGCGGTACGGCTGTTGCAGAACGCAGGATTCCGCCCCGGCCACGCCGATATCGACCAGGGCTTCGACCGCGCGATCACCGTGTTCGACGACTACAGCGACGCGTTCAAACGCATTCCCGTTCTGTGGGACAACGTCGAGCCACCACCGCCGCCGGGAACGCCCGTGCCGTGCTCGAAAGGGCCCGCGCAACTGCCGCAGTCGCTGGACGTGTTGTTGAACGGTCAGCGGGTGATCCTGTGCAGCCGATGACCCTGCTCCGGAGCTCCCTGTTCTGGGGCGTGACCACACTGGCCCTGCTTCTGGCGCTCGCGGTGACCGCGGCGCTGGTGTACATCAGCCCACCCGGCGAGAAGACGGTGGTCTTCTACACCGACGACGCGGCTTCGGTCCGGCCCGGCGATTCGGTGCGTATCGCCGGCATCGCCGTCGGCAAGATCAAGGATCTGTCCCTGGAGCCGGCGCAGGTCAAGGTGCGGGCCACGGTGGACAAGGACACCTTCGTCGGCGACCAGTCCCAGATCCAAGTCCGCATGCTCACCATCGTCGGCGGCTACTACGTCGACCTGATCTCGCTCGGCGACAAACCGTTGGCGGACAGGGCGATACCACGCGAGCGGGTGCGGATGCCGTACAACCTGATGCGCGCACTGACCGACGCCACCAAGGTCACCGACCACGTCGATCCGCAACCCATCCACGATTCGCTCGACCAGATCCAGCAGGGGCTGACCGGCACGAACGTCGACACCCTCGCCGCGGTGATCGACGCGGGAAACTCGCTTACGAGCACCATGGAAAAGCAGCGGGGTCAGATCACGTCGATCCTGAACATCTCCGACGAGTACATCCAGACGCTGAGCAACTACCGGGGCAAGCTGCAAGAACTGGTCGCCAAGATCTCGGTGCTCGAACAGACCCTGGTGCTCTACGGCAAAGGTTTCGGAGCCGCACTGAGCGGCATGGGCGACATCTCGGATGCGGTTCTGGTTCCCTTCGGCCGCTTCTGGGTCAACCACCGTGAGGAGTTCATCGAGAAGGTGCGCGAGTGGCAGGACAGCTTCCGCCGATGGGCCGACAACAACAGCAGGATAATTCCCCGGCTGCGACGGGTCCGGGAGAAGATCGAACGAGTGCTGGACGCGCAGAATGCCCGGCCGGAACTGCTCGCCACCGACCTGTGCATCCCGATGCCGGGGAGTCCGTGCTGATGTGGACGACGAACGCGCGCAGGCTCACACGGATCGCGGTGACCACAGCAGTCGCGACCACGACGATCGCGGTGGGCTCCTCCTGCTCACCGGCATCCCGGGTGTCGTCGGAGTCGTACTGCGCGATCATGCCCGACACCATCGGGCTCTACGTGGGTAACCCCGTCACCCAGATGGGATATCCGATCGGGACGGTCACCTCGCTCGTGGCCGGAAACAGTTCTGTGCGGGTGGACTTCTCGGTGACCGAGCGTCGCGCATTGCCCGCCGACGTCAAGGCGGTCATCCGATCACCGTCGATACTCGCCGACCGCTCGCTGGAATTGGTGGGGAACTACACCGGCGGTCCCCAACTGACCCGCGACGGCTGCATCCCGCTGAACCGGTCGATGTCGCCGAAGACGATCTCGGAGGTGATCGGCTCGGCGGACACCTTTCTGGCCTCCATCAATCCGGACGGATCAACCAACATCGCCGACACCGTTCGCGGTCTGGACCAACTCACCCACAACAACGGCGAGCCCGCCGGGCGGCTCCTGAGCTCGACGTCCGCGCTGCTCGACAGCCCCGACCAGTCGATCAGTGACATCGGGTCGATCGTGGCGAACCTCAGTGACCTGACCGCCGCGGTCAAGGAGATGTCGGGTCCGATGAAGCAGGTTCTGCTCGACGCCCGCGATACCACCCCCGACCTCGCCAAGGCGGTGGACGGCGCATCTCGGTTGGCCGGTGGACCCTACGAACTGGGGGCGCTCAACCCCCTGATCGAAATGGTCGCCGTCCTGGAGACCCGGCTGGGCGACACCACCCAGCTGACACTGGACACGGTCGGCGCGAGCCTGCGCAAACTCAGTCCGCACGCCAATGCCTTTGCCGGGCTGTTCGATCCGGTGCCCTGGTGGATCAACAATCTGGCAAACCATTACAACGCCCACCAATTCAGCTTCTTCAACATCGCCTACCGGCCGCCGATGTTTCGCGTCCAGACCCACGACGGCCTGGCGCTGTGCGGGATGATGAATTCGGCGATGCCGGGCAGCTGCGCGGATGTCAACGGCCAACCGTATGCGGTGGACGTGGCACTGCTGCAGTACGTCCTGATGCAAGCGAGCCATCAATGATCCGCCGGCTCTTCGCGATCGCCGTGAGCGCGATCAGTGTCACGCTGGTCGCCTCCTGCGCGTCGATCAGCGTGAACTCGCTGCCCCAGATCGGTGGTGGCGGTGACGACGGGTACCCGGTCACGATCGAGTTCGCCAGCGTCCTGAACCTGCCCGACCGTGCGAAGGTGGTGCAGGACGGCAAGACCGTGGGTGTCGTGACGAGTATCGACCTCAAGGCCGACCACGTGGACGTCGTCTCCCGTATCGACAGTGACGTGGTCATACCCGCGGACGCCCGGGCCACGCTGCAGCAGTCCACGGTCCTCGGCGACACCTACGTGGCCTTGGCCGACGCGTCCGACCAAGCGGCGCCGCTATCGGGTTCTGTCGCGGTGGCACCGGGTGGACGGATCCCGATGGCGAACACGACCTCGCCGCCCCAGCTCGAGGACACGATCGCGAACCTCGCGAACTTCGTCGGCAGTGGTTCCATCCAGCGCATTCAGAACTCCATCATCGGAGTCAACAGGGTGACACCGGCGCGACGCGACGAGCTACGGCGGATGGTCAGCCGGGTGACTGTCGACCTCGCCGACTTGTCCAACAACATCGACGTCGTCGACAAACTCCTCAACGGGGCGTCCGGAACCGCCGAGGTGATGAATCGCAACCTGTCGACCTACGCATACTGGTTCTCACCCGCGGGCATGACGGGATTCGACCGCGCCACCCAGGCCGCCGGCTATATCGGCACCGTCCTGCCCTCGATCGGCAGTATCTACAGTGGCGGGTACTGGCTTGTGCCGATGCTGAATTCGCTGGCTGATGCGGTGGGCGCCGTGCAGCAGACAAAGTGGGATGTCGAAGCCGAGACGCCGCGGTGGCGTGATCTCTTCCTCAACGACTTCCTACCCGTGGACAAGTACCCCGCGATCAACATCACCTCGATCACGGGACCCGACGGGCGTGAACTCGTCGGCAATGTCGAGGACGTGTTGCGAATTCTCGGAGCGACACCATGAGACTGATGCGAAATATGATGTCGTTCAGTGCGTTAGGCGCGATCGTCGTCGCGTGCGTCGCCTACATAGGATCGTTCGACCTGCACCTGCGACCGCCCGACGATCGCACGAACCTGTCGATGTCGGTTCCAGACGTGAAGGGCGTGGTGGCCGGCTCGAACGTGCTGCTGCGCGGCGTGCCGGTCGGCAAGGTCACCAAGGTCGCGACCTCGGTCCGCGATGCGACCATCGAGTTCTATGTCGAGGCCGGGCATCGGATTCCGGTCGACACCAATGTGCGGTTGGACAATCTCTCGGCGCTCGGCGAAGCCTATATCGGCCTGATCCCGCAGGTGGATCACGGTCCGATGCTGTCCGACGGCCAGCACATCGCGACGGAGGCGATCACAGTGCCGCCCTCGATCGCGCAGCTGGCGACCAGTGTCGTGCGGGTGCTGAACCAACTCGATCCCGGGCAACTCGCACGCACCCTCGATGAAGCAGACGCCGCGCTTCCCGACCCCGAGCAGGTGCTGCCGAACCTGTCCCGAGCCAGCTTGCTGCTTCGGAATATGACCGAGAGCATGAACGGCCGTGGACAGGACGTCCTCGACAACCTCCAGACACTCCTGCGCAACGCCGGATGGGTGGGCCCGACGATCGCCGAACTGGGACCCTCGGTGCGGGATGCGGGCCGGGGCGTATCAGGGACATTCGTCGGAATGATGCGCACGGTGACCTCCAACAACCCCACCAACATCCGGCTGTTCCAGGACTTCCTGGCCCGCATCCAGAATTTTCTGGACACCCGCGGTCCCGACGTCAAGGTCCTGGCGCAGGCCCTGACACCCCAATTCACCGGCATCGGTGGGGCCCTGATGAACGTCGATACCGGTCAGATGCTGTCGAACGCGGTGTCGGGCATACCCGAGGAGGGAGCGATCACGCTGCATGTCACCGTTCCCGACCGCTAGATCGACCCGTTCCCACCAGCTTCCCAGAAGGAGACCGACATGATCGACACCAAGACCCGTGACAGCTCCGAAACCACGGCGCTAGGAGATGATTCCGCGCCCGAGAGCGCACCCGCGGCAACCCCGGTGAGCGAGGAGCGCGGGAAGCGAAAGGCGAAAGCCGCTCGGCGAATCTCGATCTCGCTGCGCGGCTTGATGCTCACCGCGCTGGTGACGGCCCTGGTGATCGCGGTCGGAGTGCTCGGGTGGCTGTACGCCGGCGCGCGGGAAACGCTGGCTGACCAGGATCGGGCCGCCGCCGCCCGATCCCATGCCGAGGACGTTGCCACCGACTACGCGGTCAACGCCGCCCAGATGGACTACCAGGACTTCAACGGCTGGAAGGTCAAGCTGGTCAACGGAACATCCCCGGAACTCAAGGACAAGCTCACCAAGGCCGCCGACTCCATGCAACAGATTCTCGGTCCGCTGCAGTGGAAGTCGACGGCGCGTCCACTGGCGGCCAAGGTACGTTCCGATGCCGGGGGCATCTACACCGTCGACGCCTTCGTGAGCGTGCTGACCAAGACCATGCAGGCACCCGACGGCCTGCAGTCCACCGCAACCTACAGCGTCACGCTGGACAGCAAGAACAACTGGCAGATCACCGATGTCGGCGGTATCGACGCCGTGGTGGGAAAGTAGCGGTCGGCGCGGGTCGCGCAGGAGGCGCAGGGCAATGAGTGCTGCTGCTCGCAGACGGCTGCTGGCGTCAGGTGCAGCTGTGGTCTGTTGTGCCACAGCGCTGGTCGCCGGACCGGCCCGGGCCGATCCGGGGGAGGATTACCGGCAGCCCATGCCGCTTCCGGTGGTGGTCCCGACGGCGACCGATTGGCAACCGCAGTTTCCGTTTCCGTTCGACCAGCTTCGGCGGTACGTGACGGACGCAGATGTCACCGCCGAACGCGAGATGTGTCAATGGTTCAATGCCCAGTACTACCAGCTGAAAGGCCAGATCGAACGGCTCAACAACACCGTCGTGCGCAACAACGGCGACTTCGGCGCCGATGGTGTTGGGGACCAGGTCGACATCGTGACCGCCAACATCGACCGGGCGCTGGATTACCTGGCCCCGCGCGCGCAGGCTCTGACCCAGAGTTACGACCATGCCGGAGACATGTATTTCCCCATCTATCAAGGGGACAGCTTCTACGGCCTGTGGCAACAGCTGGCCAATGTCGGCAACGGCTTGAAAGCGCGCCAGCCGACCTGGTTCACCGGGCCCTCGTTCGCGCGGGCACAGCACTGGGGCAGCAAGATCAACCGATCACATGTCTGTCGATAGGAGGTGATGGCATGCACGGGATGCGACGAGCCGCTGCGGCGCTGGGAGCAATGGCGGTGGCAGGCACCGGGCCGGCGAATGCGGTTGCGGGCGCCGAGCCCGGCTCCGGCCTCGAGCAGGCGGTGAGCGCGGCGCGGGCGGGCTCGCCGTGCGGACCCCTGCGCTACGACGCCCGGGTCGAGCGCGCCGCCGACATCGTCAACCGGTCCACCATGAGCTATGTCAACCACACCGCGGACACCGTCCCCGCTGACGACCCCCACCCGACGGGGATCGTCGCGGACGTCGGTGTGGTCGGCGCCAAGGTGATCTCGCTGCAAGGAGCCGGCCACGAGTTCGGTGACGCGGTCCACAGCGTCTTGTTGGAGGGGCGCACCGCGATTCCGGACTGCGCCTACACCGATTTCGGTGCCAGCGTGATCGACGACGCCGAATCCGGATACATTTTCACCGTCGTGATCCTGGTCGGACCATGAGCGTGCGCGCGGTCGCCGCCGGCACCACCCTGCTGGTGCTGGGCATCCCGCAGTGGGTGAACTCCGCACCGGCGTGGGCCGACGACGTCGTCACCTATGAGGTCGTCTCCGACGACGTGGCGGCGGCGAACATCGAGTACCAGGACGCCGGCGGCAGGCAGTCGCTGCCGAGTGCGCCACTGCCGTGGCGCTTCGACGCACGGGTACGGGTCGTGCGGGGCGCGCCGCCCGACGGAAGTCAGGTACGCGCGGACTGGCGCCCGGTGTCGGCACCCGGACGGTGGGTCAGCGTGCGAATCCTCTACCACGGCACCGTCCTATGCCAGAACACTCTCGACGTGGGCAATGCCGCCTGCTACGGCATCACGCCTCGCATCACGTAAGGGGGCGACCATGTTTCGCAGGAAGCCGATGTTCATGATCGGCGCCGTCGCCGCTGCCATCGCGGCAGCACTCGGCACTGCCGGACCGGCCGGGGCCGCCCCGGCAGCCGATCAGGGTGCTGATCCCTATCCCGACATCCGGTACTACGACAAGCTCGACGCCGGCGGGTTCGTCCTCCCGGGTGGAGTGTGGTTCACCGCGCCGACGGGTCAGAATTGCGGCATCTGGGGCCTGGGCAGCTTCGGGTGCGAAGGCGACATCGCCGGTGCGCCACCGGGCACCTCCCACATCGGGTGGATCGACGGGGACCGGGCCGTCCACTACGACTGGTCGATGGCGGCCAGATTTCCCGCGACCCAGGCCCAGCAGCCGCTGCCGCCGCACTCGTCGATCACCCACGAAGGGACGACCTGCGCCGCCACCCCCGACGGCGACACCTACTGCGAACGCGGACCGCTGCGTTTTCTGCTAGAGCCGACGAAGACCTGGCTGTCGCCGCCGTGGATGGATCTGAGCTGGATCGAGCTGGGACCTGCGTCGTGCAACCCGCCCGGCGGAGGGCCCTGCTACAAGTAGTCGCTGGGTCGCGATCAGGCCGGCTGGCCGTAGACGGCTACCAATACCGAGCGGTCCAGGCTGTTCACCGACCAGACGCCGATCGCGGTGTTGGCGCAGTCCGACATGATCGCGAAGTCAGCAGGGTCGTAATACCACTGGTTGATCACGTCCAGGTTGTTGATTGCCAGCGCGGGGTTGATCGCCACCGTCTGGGCCACCTTGCCGGTGAAACCGGCTGCGGCGGCCCGGCTCTGGGGCGTGGAGCCGTCCGAGCCGAGGTCGCCGTCGAGGGTCCGGTTGTTGAGGACGTCGTTGGCGTGCCATTCCGCGGCCTGCGTCAGCGCCGGGTTCTTCTTGATGTTGGTGGTGCAGCCGGCTTGGTGCTGGACGGTGTAGACGTTGGCGACCACCCCGTTGTTGAGGCGGGTGTTGTCGGCGTGCGCGGACGGCGCACCCACGGCAGCCAGCACGGTGGCGGCACCGAATGCGGTTGCGGCGTGAACAGCTCTGTGTACCAACGTCATTCCTTACTATGCGGACGGGACGTAACCGGCGGCGGACTGGCGCAACTGCCAGATCGCCGCCGGGCACAGTTCCTGGGCCGACTGGCTGATCAGGTACGACGCCTGGAACTCGTCGGTGGTGTCGAAGTCGGCCTTGATGGTGTTGACCAGCTGGGCGTAGCTGGTCCCGGCGTTGATCTGGTCGCAGATCCCGTTGCCGTAGGCCAGTGCGGCGTCGGCGTTGGGGAAGTTGTAGCCGGGCCGCACGGTGACGTTGACCAGGTATCCGATGGTGTCGGCATGCGCGGGTTGCGGGCCGACGAGCGTGCCCACGGTGCCCAGCGCGGTGACGGTGCCGGCGATCAGCAGGCGGGTGACGGTGGTACGCATGGCCATAGTGTGTCCCATAGGTGATCGGCGCAGGTCGGGGGAGTAGTGGGGATCCGCGCAATATACATCGACGCCGTCGGCCGTGATCTAGTATTCGGCCATGATGCGGCCCACCCATGTGGCAATGGCGTTTGCGGTGGCTCTCGGTGGCTTGACGACGGGCGCCGTTGCGCATGCCGGCCCGTTACCGCCCTGCACCTACACCCTCACCCCGCCCCAGGTCGGCCCGGGCGGGGTGACCGCCACAGCGGAACTGGCGGGCTGCGGCCCGGCCGGCGGGCCGTATTCAGCGGTCGCCTGCCTGCTGGGTGCCGACGGTGTCACGCATTGCGCCCAGGCGCACGGCGCGGATCCCGCGGTGATCTCGGTCCCGTATCAGCCGGGCACGACCTACATCGCGACCGGCCGGGGTTGCCCGATCTGGCTCGGGCAGAATCCCGCTCCTGATTGCCAGATCCTCGGCCCCTTCACCGCGACTCTCTAGGACTCCGATGTCGATCGACAAAGCCGCGCTCGTCGCGGGCAGCATCCGGCTGGCTTCCGGCGTCCACTTCCTGGTCGACCCGATGGGCGCGAACAAGCTGTGGGGCGAGCCCAATGACCCTGGCCCGTCGGCGCGCCTGCTGCTGCGGTCGATGGGCTACCGCGACGCCCTGATCGGCGGACTGCTGCTGTCGGCGGGCCTGCGCGGCCGCGACACCCGCGGCTGGTTCCTGGCCTCCGGCGGGGCCGACGCCGCCGATCTCCTGGGCGGGACGAGCGTGCACAGTGAGCTCACCCGCGGCCAGCAGATCATCGGGCTCGGCGGAGCGGTGGTCGGAATCGGTGTCGGGTTGTGGGGAGCCACCCGGCGCCGTAAGCCGGCGACCGAGGTCACTGCCTGAATCGGGCGGTCAGGCCTGTGCCAGCGCCTCGCCGAACGCGATCAGCGCGGTACGGCCGATGGCGAGGATCGCCTCGTCGAAGTCACTGTTGTCGCGGTAGGAGAGCTCCAGGATGCGGTCGGCCATCTCGACGGCCACCAGCATGTTGCGCGAGTCGGTGTCGGCGGGAATCAGACCGGCCGCAACCAGGATCCGGTGCAGCCGGTCGGCCAGGGTCTGCATCCGGGCGTGCACGTGCTTGGTGACGGTGGGGGAGGTCCGCCCGCCCATCCACAGACCGGCCGCGCTGGGGTGTCTGCGGTAGTAGTCGACGTGCAGGTCGATCTCGTTGTTGAGCAGGTCGGCGATCGACGTGATGGTCCAGGTCTGCTCGGCGGCCACGCAGCGCGCGTCGATCTCGGCGCAGTGCCGTTCCATCAGTTCGTCGAGGATGGCGTCGCGGTCGGCGAAGAACCGGTACAGCGAGGGGTAGGACACCCCGGCCCGGTCGGCGATCGCGCGGGTGGTGGCGGCGTCGACGCCCTGCTCGTCGGCGATGGCCGCGGCGGCATCGAGGATGCGGGCCACGGTCTGCCGGCTGCGGGCCTGGACGGGCGCCCGCCGCGGTACCGACACCGTGGTCATTGCCTACCTCCCGAACACCCTTGACAGCGGACCGCAAAACTATAACACTATTCGCGTTACAGTTTCTACGCTCGAACCGGAGAGTGCCCGATGACCGTGAACTCGCTCAACCAGCGCCGTCCGACCCAGCCGTTGCGCGGTCATGTCGACGTGCTGATCGTCGGCGCCGGAATCTCCGGTCTCGGACTCGGCCACTACCTGGTGACCAAGCTGCCCGGCAAGAGCTTCGCGATCGTCGACAGCCGCGACGCGATCGGCGGTACCTGGGACCTGTTCCGCTATCCCGGCATTCGGTCCGACTCCGATCTGCACACGTTCGGCTACGAGTTCAAACCCTGGACCTCCGACAACGCGATCGCCGACGCCCACGAGATCCTGGACTACCTGCACGAGGTCGTCGACGAGGACGACCTGGCCCGCCGGATCTACTTCCATCACAAAGTGCTCCGCGCCGATTTCGACTCCGAGGCCGCGCAGTGGACGGTGACGCTCGAACGGGACGGCGAAGAGTTCGAAGTGACCTGCGACTGGTTGTTCGGTGCGACCGGCTACTACGACTACGCCGGCGGCTACCGGCCGCACTTCGAGGGCGAAGAAGATTTCCAGGGTTCGATCGTGCACCCCCAGGACTGGCCGGAAGACCTCGACTACACGGGCAAGAAGGTCGTCGTGATCGGCAGCGGCGCGACGGCGGTCACGCTGATCCCCGCGATGGCCGACGATGTCGACCACATCACCATGCTCCAGCGCTCGCCGTCCTATGTGATGCCGTTGCCGCGCAAGGATCCGATCGCCAACTCGTTGCGAAAGCTGTTGCCGCCCAAGGCCGCCTATGCCGCCACCCGCCGGTTCAACATCGGCAAAGGTCGCTTCATCTACAACCTGTGCCAGCGCAACCCCAAACTGGCCCGGCGAATCATCCACGCGATCAACGTCAAGGCGCTGCCCGAGGGCTACGACGTCGACACCCACTTCAATCCCGTCTATGACCCGTGGGATCAGCGGCTGTGTGCGGTGCCCGATGCGGACCTGTTCCGGTCGATCGCCAGCGGCAAAGCCTCGGTGGTCACCGACCGAATCGTGCGGTTCACCGCCAACGGCATCCTGCTGGAGTCGGGTCGCACGCTCGAGGCTGACATCATCGTCACCGCCACCGGCCTGAAGCTGCTGCCGTTCGGCGGGATCCAGGTGTCCGTCGACGGCGAGGTCAAGGATCCGCACCAGTCGCTGGTCTACAAGAGCTTCATGCTCTCCGACATCCCCAACCTGGCCTTCTCGTTCGGCTACACCAACTCGTCGTGGACCCTCAAGGTGGGCCTGGTGTGTGAGCACCTGTGCCGGCTGCTCGGCTACATGGACCGGCACGGTTACACCACCGTCGTTCCGGTGGTGGACAACCCGCTGATCGAGAAGCGCCCGATGCTCGACTTCCCGGCCGGCTACATCCTGCGCTCGGTGGACTTGTTCCCCCAGCAGGGCACCAGCGGTCCGTGGACGGTCGAGATGGACTACAAGGCCGACCACGAGCGGCTGCGCAAGGGCTCGGTGGAGGATCCCGCCCTGCGGTTCAGCAGCGCGGTGCCGGCGAAGCGCGCGGCGGGGCTGGCCACGGCGTGAGCGACGGCGTCGCATGAGCCGGCCTACGTTCATCGAGGTGGACGGCCGCCGCACCCGAGTGCGCACCGACGGCGACCCGGCTCGTCCGCCGGTGCTGCTGGTGCACGGGATCGGCCGCAGCATGGATGACTGGGCGCCGCAGTACGAACGGCTGGCGCAGTCCCACCGCGTGATCACCCTTGACGTGCCCGGCTTCGGTTTCTCCGAACGGCCAAGGGAGCCCATCACATTGGCGTCGCTGGCGAACGGCGTCACCGGCACGCTCGACGCGATCGGCGAGACCCGGCCGGTACACGTCGTCGGCAACTCGCTGGGCGGGGCGATCGCCCAGCAGCTGCTCGCCGAGCACCCCGACCGGGTCGCCAGCTTGGCCCTGATCAACAGCGCGGGCTTCGGCAGCGAGGTCACCCTGCTTCTGCGGATGCTCACCATGCCGGTGCTCGGTGCCATGAGCACCCGCAAGCCCACGCGCATGACTGCGGTGCTCTTCGAGCGCTCCATCCACGCCGACAAGACTGTCGCCACCAAGGAGCGCATCGACCATGCGTTCGCCGTCGCATCGGTGCCCGGCGCCGGCGCGGTGATGCGCGAGACGGCGCTGGCACTGGGGACCCCGCGTGGGGTGAAGCCCCAGTGGCGCCGCGAGCTCGCCGCCGCCGTCAACCGCACCCCGCGGCCCACGCTGATCATGTGGGGTACCGAGGATCGAATCCTGCCCGCCCACCACATCACCGAGGCGATGCGGGTGTACCCGCACGCCGAAACGCACCTGCTGAACGGGGTCGGTCACATGCCGCAGATCGAATGCCCGAAGCGGTTCGCCGACCTGCTGCTGGGCTTCCTCGCTCGCGCCACCGGCTGATCGGCGCTTAGAGGTCCATCCGGTCGATCTGCCAGTCGATATCGCCGAACTTCGGCATCTCGCGACCGTCGTCCACCCCGATCTCGGCCTTGATCACCGCCTCGAGCTTGGCGCTGGATGACAACACCAGATCCGCGTTGTCGCCCTTGGCGGCGGCCAGATTGGTCATCTCGCCGGGATCGGTCTGCAGGTCGTACAACTCGACATCGTTGAACCGGTATAGGTCGTCGAGGCCGGTCGGCACGTTGCGCTGGGCCGGTGCGAAGTATCGGCTGAACTTGTACCTGCCGTCGAACATCGTGCGCAGACTCCCGCGCTTGGTCAGATCCGGCCGGAACCCGCTGGCCTGCATCAGTTGTCGGGGGTCCTGGCCCGCGGCCTTGGCTTCGGCGAACAGCTTCACCGCGTTGCTGTCGTTGGTCGCCAGACCGCTGTAGGTGAACAGCACACTGTCCCGAACAGCATTCAGGTCCGCCTTGCCTGGATCGGCCAGGGCCGCGCTGAAGTCCTTGCCAGGCAGTGCCCGGCCGGCCAGCTCATCGGCGGCGGCCGGGTTCACGCCGGCCATCGCCAGCAGACTCGGTACCAGATCGATGTGACTGGTGAGCGCGTTGAGGTCTTGCCCACCTTTGACGTCGGGATGCATCACGTGCATGGGCAGGTGAACCGCTTCCTGGTAGGCGAACGGGCCCTTGCCGCGCAGACCGTGCGCCCCGGCCATCTCGCCGTGATCGGAGGTGAAGACCACGATCGTGTTGCCGGTCAGGGCGAGATCGTCGAGATCGCCCAGCAGCAAGGACATCTGCTGATCCACGGAGCGGATGCTGTTGAGGTAGAAGTCGCTGAAGCGCTGCCAGCGGTCCGGCTCGGGCGGAATCGTGCCCAGGGTGTAGCCCCAGGCCTTGAGGAATTCACCGTGCGCACCGGGGCGTCCCGCCTGCTGCATCGGCTGCTCGAGGCTCGCGGGAATGTCGGTGTCCCAGTGCTGCTGATACAGGGCATGCTCGGGCGCGCGGGCGGCGTGCATCAGCAGTGTGCCGGTGTCCTGCACGGGCTGTCCGGGTGTGTCGGTGTTGAAGTACATGATGTCGTGCGGATTGATCAGGCTCACGAACAGGGCCCACGGCTTGCCGTCATCAGCCAGGGGCCGGCCGGTATTGCGCAGCCACGACCGGGCTCCGGCGGCGATCACCGAGTCTGTGGTGTACCCACCGAGGTCGTGGGCCAGCGAGTCGACCGGTAATCCGAAGTCGGAGAAGCCGTATGCGTCCATCCGGTCGGTGAGCACCTGCTGGACGGGTTCACGGTCGAAAGCCGCATCCAGGTGCCACTTTCCCTGATAGGCGGTGTAGTAGCCGGCCTTGCGCAACAGGTGGCCGATGGTCGGCACCTCGGTGCTCATGGCCTTCACATAGGGCAGGTCGGCGTTCTCGAACATCCCGTTGTCGGGGGTCTGCAGCCCGGTCAGCATCACCGCACGCGAGCTGGTGCACATCACCGCCGAGCTGTAGTGGTTGTGGAAGGTCACGCCCCCCTCGGCCAGTCGTTCCCGGGCCGGCAGCGACATGCCTTGCGGCCAGGAACGGAAGTAGCGCTCCTGATCGGTGAAGATGAACACGATGTTGGGATGTGAACCCCGTTGTGGAGCAGGCGGTTTGGTGATTTGTGGTGCGGGGGCGGCGGGCGTGGTCGTGGTGGCCGATCCGCAGGCCGCCAGCAGCGGGACGGCTGCCGCGCTACCGGCGGCCAGTGCCAGGAACCGGCGCCGGGACGGGCCGTCCGTGGTCGATGTGGTCTGATCGGTGCTCATCTGGTCTCCGCGGTCAGTCATCGGCGATCCCGGCTCCGGCCAACGCCGGTACCGCCGGCTCGGTGTGCAGTACCGATTGCGCGCCCGCCTTGAACCGCTCCATCAACCCGACGATGGTGCTGCCCTCCGGCGTGTGACCCCAGATGCTGATGCCCTGGTGAGTGGTGGGTTCCCACGTCGATTCGTCCACGACGATCGGATTCCAGCCCACCTCCCACTCGAACCCCGACGGGGTCACGGCGTAGAACGACAACTCCTTGTCATTGGTGTGCTGCCCGACCGACAACGCCATGTCGAAGCCGAGTTGGGTGACCCGCTGATAGGCCAGAGTCATATCGGTCAGTTCGGCGACCTGGACGTTGCAGTGCTGGATCCTGGTGCGAATCGGGTTGAGCGGCAGGCGGGTGGTCGCGGCGATCGCGACGCTGTGGTGACGCTCGTTGACCCGCAGGAAGCGGATCTTGAACTTCAGCCCGCTGATCGTCTCGTCGATGTAGTCGCTCAACCGCGCGTCGAACACCGTGCTGTAGTAGCCCCGCATCTGGTGCGGTTTCTTGGTGGCGATCGCGACGTGGCCCATTCCGGCTGGACCCGTGACGAATCCACCGGCGGCCGACAGGCGCAACGGCTCTGCGCCGAGCCGCGGGTTCACGTAGATTTCCTGAGCCAGTCCGTTGGGACCGGGGAACCGGACGAATCGTTCGACACCGCGCAGTGCGGCTTCCTCGGCGGTGCCCTCGGTCACCGGCACGCCGTGGCTGCGCACCCGCGCCTCGATGGTCTCGAACGTGTTGTGGTCGTCGAGTTCCCAGCCCAGCGCGGTGGTGTCCTCGGCGGGACCGTGCTGCAGCAGGAATCGGCAGGTGTTCTGGTCGAGGCGAAAACGCAGCGCGCCGGGCGCACTGTCGTCGACGTGCATGCCGATGGCGTCGCGGCCGAACCGGCGCCAATCGGCGAACTTCTCGGTTTCGATCACCAGGTAGCCCAGGTGTACCTTGCCGAAAACATCTCTGCCGAAGACATCGGTACTCACGAGATCGCCAATTCTGAATCGGGGGAGAGGAATTCGCTCACCAGCTGGTTGAACAGATCGGCACGCTCCCACTGCATCCAGTGCCCGGTGTGCGAGGTCATCACCAGTTCGGCGTTGGGCATCAGGTTGAGCAGCATCGGTCCGCCGGCGGGGCGGTTGACCTTGTCGTCGCGGCCCCAGAGGATCAGCGTCGGTGTACCGAGACGACGCAGCCGCTTGTCACGGGTCAGGTCCATCCGCCACAGGGTGCGCAGCCCCGACGGCCGGCGCAGCGGCGGATTGGCCACCACCTCGGGATCGATCGAGGCTTGGTAGCGGATGTCGATCAGGTCGTCGGGCACGGCTGTGCCGTCGTAGACCAGATAGGTCCGGATGAACGCCGCCAGCTTCTCCCGGCTCGGTCCGTCACCGGCGTAATAGGACAGCAGGCTCTTCAATCCGTCGGTGGGCAGGCCTCGGGTGGTGCCGATCCCGCCCGGTCCCATCAGGACGAGCTTGCCGACGCGGTGGGGTGTGTCCAGGGCGAGCCGCAACGCGGCAGCGCCGCCGTAGGAATTGCCGACCAGATGCGCTTCGGGAACGCCCAATTCGTCGAGCAGGTTCCGAATCGTATTGGCCAGATAGCCGAACGGGTCGCGCTGGTCGACGAACTTGCCCGACCGGCCGTACCCCGGCAGATCGGGCACCAGCACCCGGTAGCGGCGCGACAGCGCGTCAATGTTGCGGGAATAGTTCGACAAACCCGATGCCCCGGGTCCACCGCCGTGCAGCAGGACGACCGCGGGCCCGTCGCCACTGGTGTCGGCGACGAAGAGGTCGGTGCCGCTGACGCGGACTGAGTACTCCAATTGCACTGTGGTCATGCGCGGTCCTTTACTCGAGTGGCCGGCACGGTGAACCCGGTCGGCGGGGGAGGCAGTGGTTGGCCGGTTTCGGCTGCCGCGTAGACGAATCCGTCGGGCCGAACCACCACGACTGTTGCGTTCTTGCGCTCCAGCCAGCTGATCAGCACGCCGTCGCGATCGACGAGGCGGTCGGCTCCCGCGGCGCTGCCCGGCGGTGCGATGCGCACGACCGACAGCCCGGCCGCGCGCCACGACTGCCAGAGGCCTTCGGGACCGGTGTGCAGGACCGTCCATCTGCCGCCGACGACATCGTCGAGCCGGACGTGGTCACCCTTGGCATCGACGACCCACGGCTGGGGAATCAGCCAGCCCACCGCCCGGTTTCCGTTCGGAGCGAGCAGACCGTCCCGGTAGCGGGCGTCGGGCAGCCAGCGGTTGTTGCGCAACCATGCCGTGAAGCCGGGCACCAAGCTGGCACCGCGCAGCAACCGGTTGCGCACGGCAGCGCGAATACGGTTGCGTTCGACGATGATTCGTCCCACCTTGACCGCCCGGTTGGTGACCTCCCGGACGTGTGGCAGACGCTCGGCCTGATAGGTGTCGAGCACCGAATCCGGAAGTGAGCCCGACAGCACGGCGTGCAGTTTCCAGGACAGGTTCGCCACGTCGCGGATCCCGGCACACATGCCCTGACCGATCCACGGCGGCATCGCATGGGCTGCGTCCCCGGCGAGGAAGACCCGGCCGACCCGCCACCGGTCGGCGAACCGCACGTGGTGGCTGTAGCAGGCGAAACCGATGATCTCGACGTTGGCCCGGTTGATCCCCTGGGCGGTCAGCACGGTCCAGATGGCGTCTTCGGTGAGGAGGTCCGCCTCGTTCTCGTCGTCGTGCACCGGGAACTCCCACCGGTGGTGGCCCAGCGGGGTGGGGCAGTCGACCGTCGGCCGCGCGGGGTTGCAGTGGAACCGCAACCGATCGTGGCCGGGCCACTCCTGCAGGACCTTGGTGTCGATCACGATCCAGCGCTCCGAATACGTCCGCCCGCTGAACCCGATACCCAGTTGCCCGCGGATCGCGCTCGAGCCGCCGTCGGCGGCGATCACGTAGCCGGCCCGGATGCGCTTGAACTCGTCGCGGGTGAGGTCGGCCAGCATCAATTCGACGGAGCCGGGATGTTGGATGACACGCAGACATTCGTGCTCGAGCAGTAGCGAGACGTTGGGAAAGCGGTCGACCCCCTCGCGCAGGACCCGGTCGACGGCGGGTTGGTAGATGAACTGTTGCGGCGGGTGACCGTTGCCGCGGTCGGCGGGGAGCAGTTTGACGATGGACGCCCCGGACTCGTCGACGAAGTTGGCTCCCGCGCCCGGCTGCATGTCGGCGTTGAGCCGGTCGGCCAGTCCGACCTGCTGCCAGATGCGCACCACCTCCTCGTCGGTGGAGATGGCCCGGGCCCGGAAGTAGATGTCCGGGTCGCGCTCGATCACCACCACGTTGAGGCCGAGCTGGCCCAACAGGTTGGCGGCGGTCGCGCCCACCGGGCCGTAACCGACGATCGCGACGTCGTAGCTGGATGCGTCACTCATGGCTGGCTCGCCTTCGTCTGCCGTGTCTGCGTCGACCCGGGACTTGTTCCGTAGTGATCGCTACGGTAATGTAGTGATCACTACGGAGTCAAGAGGCAGAGGTGATCATGGCCACCACGGACAAGCCCCAGCGTCGCTCCCGGCGAGCCGACGGCGAACTCTCGCGCGGCAGGATTCTCGACGCCGCGACCGAGATCGCGGCCGAGCGCGGGTACGAGGGGACCAGCATCGGCGCGGTGAGCGCGAAATGCGGTCTGCCGGCCAGCTCGATCTACTGGCATTTCAAGGACAAGGACGACCTCATCGCCGCCGTCATCGAGCGCAGTTTCGACAGCTGGCTGCGGGTGTGGCAGCTGCCCGAGGATGTCGCGGCGCGCGACCGGCTGTTGGAGGTCGCGGTGGGCACGGCCAAGGCCCTGCTGAACTCCCCGGATTTCCTGCGGCTCGGCCTCATGCTCGCGCTCGAGCGCCGGCCGGAAGAGCCCCGGGCCCGCGCGATGTTCGTTCAGGTGCGCAACCAGGCCTACGAGGCGCTCACGACCAGCATCCGGGAGATGGGTCTGGGCCTGACCGAACCACAGATCGGTCAACTCGCCACCTATGCGATCGCCGGCGCCGACGGTTTGTTCATCGCCAAGGAGATCGGCGGCGACAACGTGGATCTGGTCGCCTTGTTCACGCTCCACGGTCAGGCGCTCTACGACACCGCGCTGCGGATGGTCGACGAGAACGACGCACGATGACACTGAGCCGAACAGAGGTCGAGGACGCCGCCGACATCCTCGCGGCCGCCGACCGGTACGCAGCCCCGGTGGCGCAATTGACACAGCGCTATCCCGGCATGGACGTGGCCGACGCGTATGCCATCCAGAAGGTGAACCTGGCCCGCAGACTGGCCGGCGGACGGGTGCTGGTCGGCCACAAGATCGGCCTGACCTCGCCACCGATGCAGACCCTGCTCGGCGTCGACGAGCCGGACTTCGGCTACATCCTCGACGACATGGTGGTCGCCGACGGTGCGACCGTCGCGCGCGGACGATTCTGCGCGCCGCGTGTCGAGCCCGAGGTGGCATTCCTGCTGCGGGCCCCGCTGCGCGGCCCGAACGTGACCGCCGAGGAGGTGCGCCGCGCGACCGAGGCGGTGGCCGTCGCGCTGGAGATCGTCGACAGCCGAATCCTCGACTGGAAGCTCACCTTGCGCGACACGGTGGCCGACAACGCCAGCTCGGGTGCGGTGGTGATCGGAGAGTGGATTCCCTACTCCGACAGCGTCGACCTGGTCGGTGCTCGAGCCTCACTGCGCCGCAACGGAACCGAAGTCGACACTGGTTTGGGGTCGGCCGTCCTCGGCGACCCGGCAGCCGCGGTGGCCTGGCTTGCCAACGCGCTCGCCCCCTACGGAACCGCGATCGCGGCAGGGCAATTCGTGATGTCCGGCTCATTCACCACTGCCGCGTTCGTGCACTCGGGCGACGTCGCATCCGCGGACATCAGCGGACTAGGTGTAACTCCCAGACAGGTTGTGAACGGCGTGGTGAGCGGAAGTAGGTGAGGACCTCCGGTATCGGTGTGGTTACCAAACACGCA
>NZ_BEWG01000061.1:0-124011 GCF_002723835.1 Mycobacterium sp. shizuoka-1
GGATAGGGAAAACACGTGACCAGACACCTCGGTCCCGGTCCCGCCGACCGATCCGAAACCGAAACCACCGCAACACCGGTGGCAGCCAAACCCGGCCAAAGCTTCGGCGCCCGCAACTATGCGCGCCCGCTGGCGGGCGGTCTGACCGTCTTGGCCATCGCCACGATCGTCGCCGTCGCCGCCGGACTCTTCCGCGGGGATTTCGCCAAAAGCGTTCCGGTCACCGTGATCTCCGACCGCGCCGGCCTGGTGATGAACCCCGACGCCAAAGTCAAGCTCCATGGCGCCCAAGTCGGCAAAGTAGCGTCGATCGACTCGCTACCGGATGGGCGAGCCGCTCTGCACCTGGCGATCGACCCGGCCAAGGTCCGTATCATCCCGGCCAACGTCGATGCCGATATCACCTCCTCGACGGTGTTCGGTGCGAAGTTCGTCGAACTACGCACGCCGTCATCACCTGTGGCGCAACGGGTGCAGCCCGGACAGGTGATCGAGGGGCACCACGTGACCGTCGAGATCAACACCGTCTTCGAGCAATTGGTTGCTGTCCTCTCCCAGATCGATCCCGTCAAGCTCAATCAGACATTGGGCGCGATCGCGAAATCATTGAGCGGGCGCGGCGACAAGCTAGGCCAGACCCTGGTCGATCTCGATTCCGCCCTGGCGACGATCAACCCCAGTTTGGACACCATCAGCCACGAGATCGCCGTGGCTCCAGCTGTGCTCGACGCCTACGCGGACGCCGCACCGGACCTGGTCAAAGCCGTCGGCGCGGCGACGAAGATCAGCGACACGATCGTCGACCAGGAACACAATCTCGACACCCTGCTCATCAGCGCGATCGGCTTCGCCGACATCGGCACGGAGGTGCTGAGCGAGAATCGGCGACCGTTGACCGACCTCGTCGGTCTTCTGGTCCCGACACTGGATCTGACCAACAGTTACAACGCGGCGCTCACCTGCGGGCTGGAGGGCATGTATCCGCTGGCGACCGGGCCGGGCACCGCGCAGCCAGGAGTCATGCTGCTCGACTCGTTCTTCTTGGGCCGCGAGCGTTACCGGTACCCGGCCAACCTGCCGAAGGTCGCCGCCAAGGGCGGACCGCAGTGCGCCGACCTGCCCGCGGTGGGGTTTGAGCAACGGCCCCCCTATGTGGTCACCGATATCGGCGCCAACCAGGCCCAGTACGGAAACCAGGGGATCCTGCTGAACTCCGACGGCCTCAAGCAGGCCCTGTTCGGCCCGATCGACGGGCCACCACGCAACGCCACACAGATCGGGATGCCGGGATGACGGGCTTGTCGAAGACCATCGTCAAGATCAGCGTTTTCGGTGTGGTGATGATGCTGCTCACGGCTGCGCTGTTCGCGATTTTCGGTCAGTTCCGCAGTGGGTCGACCAACACGTACTCAGCTCTGTTCGCCGATGCGTCGCGATTGAAGTCAGGCGATTCGGTCCGCGTCGCCGGTGTGCGGGTCGGCACTGTCAGCGATGTCGCGCTGCAGGTCGACAACAAGGTCGTCGTGAAATTCGACGCCGATCGTGATGTGGTGCTGACCTCGGGGACCAAGGCGGTGGTCCGGTATCTGAACCTCGTCGGCGACCGCTATCTCGAACTGCTCATCAGTCCTGGCTCGGGCAAGGTGCAACCGCCGGGATCACGGATCCCGCTTGACCGGACCGAGCCCGCCCTTGACCTCGACCTTCTGCTCAGCGGCCTGAAACCCGTTGTTCAAGGCCTTGATCCGCAGGACGTCAACGCGCTGACCAACTCGTTGATCCAGATCCTGCAGGGTCAGGACGGCAACATCGAGTCGCTGTTCGCCCGCACGTCGTCATTCACCAGCGCCTTGGCCGAGAACGGCAAGACCGTGCAGCAGCTGATCGACAACCTCAACACGGTTGTCGCCACGATCAGCAAGGACGGCGAGCAGTTCTCCGGAGCCATCGACAAACTGGAGAAGCTGATCGGCCGTCTGACGGAAGACAAAGACCCGATCGGGGACGCCATCACCGCTCTCGACAACGGCACGGCCTCCCTCGCCGACCTCCTCACCCAGGCGCGTCCGCCGCTGAGCGGCAGTATCAACCAGCTGGGCCGGCTGGCGCCGCTGCTCGACCAGGACAAGGCGCGGCTCGACCTTGCCCTCCAGAAAGCGCCCGCCAACTACCGAAAACTGGTGCGGCTCGGGGCATATGGGAGCTGGCTCAATCAGTACCTGTGTGGCCTGTCAGTGCGGGTCACCGACCTGCAAGGCCAGACCGCCTACTTCCCCTGGATCGTTCAACACACTGGAAGGTGCGCCGAGCCGTAATGCTCAAATACCGTGGATCTTCGCTGATCCGGGCAGGCTTCATCGGCCTGGTCTCGATCATTCTGGTCATCGTCGTCGGGTTGCAGCCCGAACGAATGATGACGTGGGCAACTGCGATCCGGCATCAGGCGGTATTCGCCGAGGCAGGTGGTCTCACAGCGGGCAACGACGTCGTCGTCGCCGGGATCAAGGTGGGGACCGTCTCCGAGGTGTCGCTGATGCGCGGCGACGCCTTGGTGACTTTTATGGTCAACGGCACGGTACGGCTCGGCTCGGAGACCACCGCGCATATCCGCACGGGCACGTTGCTGGGACAACGGATCTTGACTCTCGAGCCCAGCGGGTCTGGAAAGCTGCGGTCGTCTGAGATAATTCCGCTGTCGCGCACCGGATCTCCGTATTCGCTCACCGATTCGGTGAATGAATTCACCGCCAACACGGCCGACACCAACACGGCAAGCCTGAATCAGGCCCTGGATACCTTGTCCGACACCCTTGATCGCGTCACCCCGCAACTGGGCCCGACATTCGACGGCGTGAGCACGCTGTCGCGGATGCTCAACGAACGCAACGATTCGCTGACGGAATTACTCGACAGCGCCGCAAAGGTGACCGGCGTTCTCTCGGAGCGCAGTGAGCAGGTGAACACCTTGCTGCTCAACGCCAACGACCTGTTCGGTGTGCTGGATCAGCGGCGCTACGCGCTGGTCAATCTGCTCACCAACACCTCCGCGCTGTCGAAGCAGATCAGCGGGATGGTGCACGACAACGAGAAGACTTTGGCTCCCGCACTAGAGAAACTGAATTCAGTCACCGCCATGCTGCAGAAGAACAATGACAATATCGTCAAAGCGCTCAATGGGTTGGCGAAGTACCAGCTGACCCAGGCGGAGGCCGTCAACAACGGTTTCTACTACAACGCCTTCGTCGGCAACTTGTTGCCGGCTCAAACCCTGCAACCGTTCCTCGACTACGCGCTGGGCTTCCGGCGCGGCGCCGATGCGGGGCAGCCCGCCGACAACGCAGGACCTCGGGCGGAATTTCCGTTCCCCCGCAACGGGATACCTCAGCCCGCTCAGCGATGGGGGCAGCCATGACATCTCGCAAGCGGCTGACTGCCGGCGCCGCAGTTCTCCTGACCGTGTTGCTGGCCGCCGGGGCAGCGGTGGTGGCACACCTGTCGGTTGCCAGGCCGACCACGATCACTGCCTACTTCACCAGCGTGACCGCGATCTACCCCGGCGACGACATCCGGGTGTCCGGCGTCAAGGTCGGCACCATCACATCGATTCAGGCGGAGCCGGCACAGGCCAAGGTGGTCTTCGACATCGACCATGGGGTGTCGATTCCGGCCGATGCGAAGGCGATCATCGTTGCGCAGAACCTCGTCGGTGCGCGGTTCGTGCAACTCGCGCCTGCCTACCGCGGCACCGGTCCCACCATGGGCGACGGCGCGGTGATCGGCTTGGATCGCACGGCGATTCCGGTGGAATGGGACGAGGTGAAGACCCAGTTGATGCGTCTGGCCACCGATCTCGGCCCGGCCAACGATGCCTCCACCACGTCGGTCGCGCGATTCATCGACACCGCCGCCACGGCGCTCGACGGCAACGGTGACAAACTCCGGCAGACCATCGCCCAGCTCGCCGGCATCAGCCGCATCCTGGCCAACCGCAGCGGCAACATCGCCGACATCGTCAAGAATCTGCAGACGTTCGTCACCGCCCTGCGCGACAGCAACACCCAGATCGTCCAGTTCCAGAACCGGCTGGCAAGTGTGAGCAGCGTCGTGGACGGCAGCCGTTCGGATCTGGACGCCGCCCTGAGGGACCTGTCGAGCGCCGTGGTCGACGTCCAGCGGTTCATCGCAGGCAGCCGTGACCAGACTGCCGAACAGGTTCAGCGGCTCGGCGACGTCACCCGCAAGGTCGCCGACAACAAGACGGCGTTGGAGAACGTGCTCCACGTGGCGCCCAACGCGATCGGCAACAGCTACAACATCTACAACCCCGACACCGGCAGCGGTATCGGTGCGTTCGCATTGGCGAACTTCTCCAACCCTGTTCAGGTGGTCTGCTCGGCCATCGGGGCGGTCAGCAATGCCACTGCATCAGAGACCGGCAAGACGTGTGCGCAGTACCTCGGGCCCGCGTTGCGCTTGCTGAACTTCAACTATCTGCCGTTCCCATTCAACGCCTACCTGGGTAAGTCACCGAGCCCGGAAAACCTGGTCTACTCCGAGCCGCAACTGGCACCGGGCGGTTCGGGGGCGTCGGTGCCGCCCGCCGAGATCCCGCCGAGTGTGTCGGCCTACACCGGATACAACGGCGATGTGCCCGCGCCGCCGGGATGGGACAGCCCAACCGGCCCGGCGGGGGCGTACGCACCCAACGGTCTGCCGGCCGATCCCCAGCCGGCGCTGTATCCGGGCGCACCGGTCCCACCGGGCGTGGTGTCCTCACCTGCGGCACCGCCTCCGTCGAACCTGGAGGGCATGTTGCTCCCAGCCGAAGCCGTCCCGGCGCCGTCGCAATCCGTTGAAGGGACGCCGCCGTCATGACTCGGAATCATTCGCTACATCGGGTCGTGGTGGTGGCATCCTGTATCGCGGTCAGCGTGAGCGGGTGCGCATTCGGCGGACTCAACAGCCAGCCCCTGCCGGGCACCGCAGGCCGAGGATCCGGGGCGACGACCTACCACGTGGAGCTGGCCAACGTCGGCACTCTGGAGTCGAATTCACCGGTGCTCATCGGCGATGTCGTCGTCGGCAGCGTCGGCAAGATGCGGGCGCGTGACGGGCACGCCGACGTCGAGGTGTCGGTCAATCCCGGAGTCGTCGTGCCAGCCAACGCGGTGGCCGTCGTCGGGCAGACCAGCCTGCTGGGGTCGATGCATCTCGCCCTGAACCCGCCACTTGGCCAGGGGCCGGCCGGCATCCTGGCGCCGGGCGCCACCCTCGGACTCAACCGTTCATCGACCTACCCGTCGACCGAGCAAACCCTGTCGGCGTTGTCGGTGGTTGTCAACGGGGGAGGGCTGGGCCAGATCGGCGACATCGTCCACGAATTCAACACCGCGCTCCATGGTCGACAAGACCAGATTCGCGACTTGCTGACCCGGCTCAACGACTTCATCGGGATGCTCGCCGCCCAACGTGACAGCATCAACGCATCCATCACCTCGTTGAACCGTCTGGCCGATGTCTTCGCCGGCCAGCGCGATGTACTCACACAGGCGCTCAAGCGGATCCCACCCGCACTGGAGATCCTGATCAAGGAGCAGCCGAAGATCACGACCGCACTAAAGAAGTTCCGCACCTTCAGTGATCTGGCGACCGGCCTGATCACCGATACTCAGGCGGATTTGGTACGCGACTTGACGAACCTGGAACCGACGCTGCGGGCACTGGCGGACGTGGGACCCAAGCTCGACACGATCTTGGCCTACGCCACGACGTTCCCGTACACGCAGAACTTCATCGACCGTGCCATCCGCGGCGACTACATGAACCAGTTCATCGTCTTCGACTTCACCATCCCGCGGCTCAAACGAACCCTGTTCCTGGGCACCCGGTGGGGCCAGGAAGGCGCCAAACTGGTTCCCGCACCGGGTGACCCGTGGTACGCGACCTACACCTACGATCCGCTCAATGCGCCGCTGACTCCCGCACCGACAGATGTTGCGCCGATTCCGCCATTGGTCGATTCCGGGCCCGAGGCGTCGGCCGCCGGTGCCGAGTCAGCCCCCGCGCCGCACGACGAGGGTGGTCAGTGATGTTGACCCGCTTCATCCGCAATCAGCTCATCATCTTCACGATCGCCTCGATCGTCGCAATCGCGATGATGCTGACGATGTACCTTCAGGTCCCGACACTGCTGGGAATCGGCAAGATGACGGTGACGCTGGAGATGGCCGAAACCGGTGGGCTGTACCGATTCTCGAATGTGACCTATCGCGGTGTCCAGCTGGGCAAGGTCACCGACGTGCAGGCCACCGAGCAGGGTGCCGAAGCGACGTTGATGCTCGACACCTCACCGAAGGTACCTTCCGATGTACAGGCGCGGGTGCTCAGCGTGTCGGCGGTCGGCGAGCAGTACGTCGATCTCGTCCCGCGTAGCGATTCGGGGACGTACCTGCACGACGGTTCGGTGATACCGGCCGCCAACGTCACCGTTCCGCAGGCCGTCGGCCCGATGCTCGATCAAGCCAGTGAGCTTTTGAAGAGCATCCCCCAACACCGGCTCGGGGATCTGCTCGACAACTCGTTCGAGGGATTGAACGGAGCAGCCGATGATCTGAGCACACTGATGGACTCGTCCTCGCGCCTTACCGCCGATTTCAACGGCACCGCCGGTCAGCTTCGCAGCCTGGCGGACGACGGCCGCCCACTGCTGGATGGCCAGCTGGCGTCCGCCGACGCCATTCGGACATGGGCGCACAGTGTCGCCGGCGTCACCGAACAGCTGGCCGACAACGACCCGCAGGTGCGCGGTCTGTTGACCAACGGCCCCGGTGCGGCCGACGAGGCCTCCCGGCTGCTCACCCAGATCAAACCAACGCTGCCGGTGCTGTTGGCAAACCTCACCACCATCAGCCAGGTGGCGGTCACCTATCACGCGTCGCTGGAGCAGTTGCTGGTCCTGCTGCCGCCCAACATTGCGGCCACCCAGTCGATGGGCGGTGGGCCTCGTAATCCCACCGGCATGTCGCTGGGCGACTTCACGGTGGTGATGAACGATCCCCCCGCGTGCAGCGTGGGTTTCCTGCCGCCGAGTTCGTGGCGGTCGCCGGAGGACGTGTCCGATGTCGACACCCCAGACGGGCTGTATTGCAAGCTGCCCCAGGATTCCCCCATCGGCGTGCGGGGGGCACGCAACTACCCGTGCATGGGCAAGCCGGGCAAGCGCGCTCCCACCGTCGAGATCTGCAATAGCGACCAGCCGTACCAGCCGCTGGCGATGCGTCAACACGCGACCGGCCCTTATCCGATCGATCCCAACCTGCTCGCGCAGGGCGTCCCGCCCGATGATCGCACCACGTTCCAGGACCAGATCTTCGGCCCGCAACAGGGCACTCCGCCGCCGCCGGCACCTGCCGACGGAGCGGTGCCTGTTGCGCCAAGCGGATTCACGCCCGCCGCGGTTTCGGGACCGTCGGTCGCGGTCACCCGCTACAACCCGAAGACGGGGCAGTACGTCACGCCTGACGGTGCCGTGTTCCGGCAGCCAGAACTGGTCGATCCCAACGCGTCCCGGTCGTGGAAAGATTTGATGCCCACCGCGTGAGGCCCGCGCGCCGGCTCGTCGGCGACGCGGTCAGGGGTGCTTGACGAGCTTGAACGGCATATTGATGAACAGCGCGAGGCTGCGGCCGCAGGCGCCGCTGGGCCCGGTGGTCTGGTCCTCGCCGAGCAGAGTGGCCGAATGCGGGTCGCCGGCGTCGCCGCCGGGCGTCATGGGCTGAAACCAGAACACCTGGAATCCGTCGGCTGACGTTCCATCGGGGCACGGTTCCCAATTGGCCACCGTCCGTTTGACATACCACATCCCACCGGTCTGATAGATGGGCGCCGACCAGCCGGCATCGCTTGTCACGGTGCCGGTGCACTCGGTTGGATAGCTGCACTGGGTGGAGATCACCCAGGTGGACCGCACCGATTTCTCGTCATGGAAGACGTCGTTGGTTCTCGCCCATTCGCCGTTCGACGTGGCGGTGAAGGTGCCATTGAGACCCCAGTCGTCGGCCGCGTGGGCCGGAGCCGGGACGCTACCGCAGTACAGCGCGCCGACGGTGGCCAACCCCATTGTGACAGCGCTCAATCCACGCATGGTTCACTCCTCGATGCCGGTTCGTGCTGTGCCAGAGGCATGCCGCGCGAAGCTAACACCGCCGCAGTGCCGGATTCTCGGCGTGGTCCACTCAACGGACGATCAGGTGACGGCGACGATCGGGCGAGGAGCGCCTTGTGACTACCGGGCCTGCACAGCGGGTCGCTTCGGGCGGATGAACACCCCGCGCGCGTGCACGGTGACCACGCCGTCGCCGTCAGCGATATGGCCTTCGGCGAATGTTTTGATGCCGTCGTGGCGATCGACCCGGGCCTCGGCGTGCAGACGGCCGAGCCGAGTCGGGTGCACATACCGAACGGTGAGCGTGCCGGTGAAAGCCGGCCTGCCCGGCTGATGTGCGGTGGCGCCGAGCAGATGATCGAGGATCAGGGCGCATACGCCGCCGTGTACATGACCCGCAGGGCCTTCGTAGGCAGCACCCAAGTCGACGTCGGTGTACACCGAGCCGTCGTCACGGTGGTGGATGACGAGCGGGGGAGCGACCGGGTTACGAAGGCCGGTCACGACGTTTCCCCAGGCGACCGTGCCTCCGCCAGTGGTGGGCTGCACACCGAAGGGTCCTCTGCTCTGTCGAGCAGCAAGCAGCTCGGTGGCTTGCTCGACCAGAGCACGCGCTCGCGAGACCGTCTGGTCGTCGGCTTCGGTACGGATTGTGGCGTCGATGAGGTGCTGAACCGAACGTGTCAGCGGCGCGAACACGGTTTCGCCTCGTTCGACGTCGACGGTTCGGATGTCGTTGCCCATGTGTCCACTGTGCCCGGCGAAGCTCGCAGTGCATCTGCGGTATCCCGACGAGCGGTCGGCAACCGCACACCGGTGACCTGGGTTGATACCCTTGCTCCGTGACCGAGCCCGAGCCCGATACCATGCCGTCGCTGTCCGCGACGGCGTGGGCGCTGCTCGGGATGCTCTCCTATGAGACTGAACTGTCGGGTTATGACATCCGCAAGTGGATCAGTTGGAGCATGCGCTACTACTACGGCAGCCCGGCATTCAGTCAGATCTATTCCGAGCTGAAGAAGCTGGAGAAAATGGGGCTGCTCACCTCGCGGGTGGACGGCACCGGGACCCGCAACCGGCGTCTCTACAAGATCACGGACACCGGAATGGAAGCGGTCACTCGGTGGGCCCGAGAAGCCCCCGTCGAGCCTCCGTCGCTGAAGCATCCAGCGATTCTGCGGGTGACGTTCGGCCATCTGAGCGACCCGGCCTCGCTCAAGCAGATGTTGCAGGATCACCTCGCCTACATCGATGAGATGCAGCGCGACGCTGCCAAGGAAGCACGGTGGGCCGCCGCGGATCCGTCCTGGGCGTACGCCAAAGTCGCGCTGGCGTGGGCCGAACGCTATTACGCGTCCGAGCGGGAGCTCACCTTGCGAATGATCAAAGATCTCGATGAAGCAGAGGCGAACTTTCCGAAAGTCGGTCAGGGAGCAAAGGTTCCGTGGCCCGATCCGGCCTATTGGTACGAGATCGAACGGAAAGCCGACGCCGAAGACGCCGACTGACCGCCGCGCCGATCTCAAGCCGCACTACCCCCGGTGGGCCGCGTCCTGTGCGGCGACATAGCCGTAAACCAGGCCTTGGGCGATGGTCGCACCCGCGCCCGGATAGGTGTTCCCGAACGCGTTGGCCGCGGTGTTGCCGATGGCGTACAGCCCACCGATGACAGTGCCGTCTTCACGAAGAACACGAGCTCGCTCGTCGGCGCGCAATCCGCCGCACGTCCCGAGATCGCTCAACACCATCCTCACCGCGTAGAACGGTCCCTTGACCAGGGGCCGCAAATTCGGGTTCGGCGTGATGGTGGGATCACCGTAGTAGCGGTCGTATGCGCTTCGGCCGCGCCCGAAGTCGGGGTCCTCACCGGCGAACGCATTCTCGTTGAACAGGGTTACGGTCGAAGTGAAGTCCTCGACGGGTACCCCCATCTTCGCGGCGAGCTCGGCGAAATCATCTGCGCGGACTGCGATTCCAGCGTCATACCAGTGCTGGGGAATCGGCATCCGGGGGAAGAGTTCGGCGGCGAAGACATAGCTGTTCCGGTACTGCTGGTCGAAGACGATCCACATGTCCGCCACCGGCGTTCCCGCAGCTTCCAGCTGCAGTACCCGCTGACCGAAGCTCATGTAGTCGGCCGACTCGTTGGCGAACCGGCGGCCGTTCTGGTCGACGATGAACGACCCGGGCAGCGACCGCTCGGCCAGCATGACCGCCGGCGCCGCGTCCGGCAGCGGGGCGACAGCGGGGAACCACCACGATTGATCCATCAACGCGATGTCCGCGCCGATGTCCTGGCCGATGCGGATGGCGTCACCGGTATTGGATTCCGCACCGAGGCTGAGATTGCGGTCGAGGGATTCGGACTGGAATTTCCAGCGCATGTCCATGCTGTGGTCAAAGCCGCCGGCCGCAAGGACGACACCTCGCCGAGCGGTGACGGTCACGGCGGCGCCCTGATGCTCGACGATGGCACCGGTGACGCCGGTGGCGTCGGTGACCAGTTCGGTCAGCGTGGTGCGCAGCCAGATCGGGATTCCGGCCCGGATCGCGCCGGCAAACAGGCCGGCGGCCAAGGCTTGGCCCCCGGCAGCGTAGCGCCGTCCGAGCGCAAGCCCGCCAACTCCTTGCGCAAGCCGTTTGAGGATGGTGGGCAGACCCTTGCGGGGGACCCGGCTCATGAGGTTCATCCAGCGGTAATCCGCGCCGGTGGTCGGCATCGGAATGCTGACCTCCATGATCCCCGGACGAAGGTCGGGCAGGTATTCGCCGAGGATCGCCGTGTTGAGCGGCCGGCACTCGCAGGTTCGTCCCGCGGCCGACCCACCCGGTGCCTCGGGGTGATAGTCGGAGTATTCCTTGGCCCAGAACAGCTTCATCGGAGTTGTGCGGCGCAGCATCTCGACGGTCGCCGGCAGATGTGTCACGTAGGCTGCCGAGCGCTCGGGTGCGGCCGAGCCGGCAACGACGGCGTCAAGGTAGGTCTGCGCACGGCGTGCGGTGTCGACGCCACCGCATTCGGCGATCACCGGGCTGGCGGGCAGCCACAACGCCCCACCGGACCGCGCGGTCGACCCGCCGACGTGCGCCGACTTCTCGACGACCAGAACGGACATTCCCCGTTCGTGGGCGGCCAGCGCGGCGGCGAGCCCGGTGCCCGACCCCACGACGAGGAGGTCCACCTCGATATCGGCGACAGTCAACCCGGCGGGAACAGTGTTGTGGCTGGTCGGGATCACAATTGTCGACGATAGATCTGGGCAGGGAGATTTTGAATCCTGCCTCCCTTTGAGCGGAACGCGGACCTTTGCGCAGCGTTTCTGCGAAGTTGAATGGTGACATCAGCCCGCGGATCCATCGATGAAGGACGGACGCAAGATGACGACGCATGCCGAGGCCGACGACATTCGCTTGATCGAGGCTGGATCGGTGCCCACCCGGTTTGCCCGGGGATGGCACTGTCTGGGGCTGATCCGTGACTTCGTCGACGGCAAGCCCCACCAGATCAACGCCTTCGGCCAGAAGCTCGTGGTGTTCTGCAGCCAGGACGGCGCCATCAACGTGCTCGACGGTTACTGCCGGCACATGGGTGGTGACTTGTCCCAGGGAACGGTCAAGGGCAACGAGATCGCCTGCCCCTTCCATGACTGGCGGTGGGGAGGAGACGGCCGGTGCAAGTCGGTGCCCTACAGCAAGCGCACCCCGCGGTTGGCGCGCACCGCGTCCTGGCCGACCCTGCAGCAGGACGGCATGCTGTTTGTCTGGAATGACCCCGAACGGAATCCGCCGCCGGCCGATGTGACCATCCCTCGCATCGAGGGCGCCACCAGCGACGACTGGACCGACTGGCATTGGTACACCACCGTCGTGCAGACCAACTGCCGCGAGATCATCGACAACGTCGTCGACATGGCGCACTTCTTCTACATTCACGGATCGTTGCCCACCCACTTCAAGAACATCTTCGAAGGCCACGTCGCGACGCAATACATGAACAGTGCGGGCCGTCCGGATATCGGTGAGCCCGGCGAGACTCAGATGCTGGGGACGACATCGGTGGCGTCCTACCACGGTCCGTCCTTCATGATCGACGACCTGACATACCACTACACGGACGTGGACCATCACACCGTGCTGATCAACTGCCATTACCCGATCGACGCGAATTCCTTTGTGCTGCAATATGGAATCATCGTCAAGAAATCGGCTCAGCTTCCTGACGACCTTGCCATGCAGACCGCGATAGGTCTTGGCGACTTCGTCAAGATGGGCTTCGAGCAGGATGTCGAGATCTGGCGCAACAAGACGCGGATCGACAACCCGCTCCTGGTGGAAGAGGACGGACCCGTCTACCAGCTGCGGCGCTGGTACGAGCAGTTCTATGTCGATGTCGCCGATGTGACGCCGGACATGGTGGACCGTTTCGAATTCGAACTCGACACCACCCGGCCCACCGAGGCGTGGATGAAAGAAGTGGACGCCAACATCGCCGCGCGCACGGCGGCGTCCGAATCAGTGGGGGGATGATGACCGTTCGCCCAGACATTCGGCTCGCTGACTCGCCGATGGTCCCGGTGACGTGTGTGCGTTGTGGCGCCGGCGTCGAGGTCCGAAAGAGTAGTTGGAATCAGACCAGTGTGCAGTGGACCGCGTCGGCTTTGGGTCGGTGTGAAGAGCGCTGCAGTGCTTCGCAATTGGCGGCGAACGGAGGTGGTGGTCTCTTCCTGGCCTGCTCGGCCCTCAATGGGTCGATCATCGATGCCGTGAAGGCGGGGACGGTTCCCGTTCTCGACACCGCCCTCTGAGCCCTCTGATCTAAGCCTGGCGCGTTCCAACGCTATTTCGCGTCAAGCGATCCGACAATCATCTCCATCGCGATGCGCAACGCGGACTGCAGGCTGGCGAAATCGCCATGTTCGACCCAGTGCACGTACGCATGCCTGCATGCCTGAATGATCAATTGGGCAGGCAACTCTCGTGAATAGGGGTCGGCCCCGAGGTCGAACCGCGCCTCGAGGAAATCGGTGATCGGCGTAGCGAGGTCTTGACCCCAATCCAGCCAGCGCAGTCGATACTGCGGGTCACCGAGCACCAGCGCCATGAATGCCCGGTCGACTTCGAATTGGTCGCGCTTGGGGACTTCGCTGCCGAATGCACGAACCAACACGTCGACGGGGTCGCTGCCTGATTCTGCGTCGGCCAGCACGTGAATGCTGAGGCTGCCGAACTTACCGAAGAGCGGCAGGATGACATCTTCCTTGACAGGAAAGTGGCGGTGGAACGTCCGCGGCGCGATGCCCACGGCCTCGCAGATTCGCTCGACGGTGGCGGAAAACGATCCGTCGGCGAGGAAGAGGTCACGCGCCGCCACGGCGACTTCGAGCCGCAGTTCCTCGGCGCGCCGCTCCGTCAGTGTGGCCGGCTTACCGGTCGATGCCATCCTGTCGTCCCCTTGCGTGACAAGCCCGTTCATCGTAGTCGCTGCGATCTTGCCCACCCTGCTTTACTCGCCGCAGGTCTCCCGCTGAGCGGGAATCCCGCAGTGACGCGAGTTACATCGCCGTTATCGTAACTTGTCAGATTCTGCCACACAGGCTGAAACTGACAAGTACTCGCGTCGAATGCTCTCAGGAGGATCCAGTGTCACCCGAAATTGCCGACGACCTGAATTACGACGACTACACCCACGACTTCATGGGCAAAGTCGGCAATATCCAGGATTTCTCCCGCGACTTTCTGCTCGGCCTGGCCCGCGTCTTCGAAGACGTCTTGAACTTCATGCCGTACGCGCACGTGAAGATCTACTCGGAGAAGGTGGGTATCAACGCGGCCATGGACATCGCGGCCGAGGTGTCGAGAGCAGGAATGCGACAGGTCATGCCGATGGGCCGGTTCATCGCCCCTCCGGGTTGGGACTGGAAAGACGCTCAGTACCAGGCTATTCCGTTCGACGTGCAGACCGAAGACCTGACCAAGCCGGCTTTGATTCGGCTCATCAAGACGTATTGGGACCAGTACCTCAAAGGACACAACTACTTCATCGACCAGTGGACGAAAATCATCCCCGAAGAAGAAGTTTGGTTGGGTTTGCCGGACATGTACCAGCTGATCATCGACTACCAGTACCCGAAGCTGGCGAAAGTCTTCAAGATCGAACCCGTACACGTCGTGGACTTCCTCAAGCTGGCGGTGTTGAGTATCGACGGCACCCTCGGATACGGCGGCGAGTACATCGTTTACAACCCGGACCATGTGGTGCTCAACATGCGCCGCTGTGAGGTGCTGCAGAAGTACACCGACGAGGGTCTCTACCCGCCGGCGCGGGCCTGGATGAACTGCACCTTCGAGCAGCGCATCTCCGCACCGTTCTTCCCGGGCTGCAAACTGGCGATCAATCTTCCGCCCAAGGATTTCACGTTCGCCAAGGGTGAACCCTTTTGTGTGTGGACCTACACCCGCGGTGAAGAAAACCATGCCGCGGCCGCGGCCGCGCCGGATCCACGCGCGACTGCCATGCAGCGCATTCCGCTTATGGACGTGACGGTCTCGAAATGAATTGACCGGGGCGGAGGTTCAGCGCGGCTTCGCTTCGAACACCTCAAGGGTGCCGACGAATCCGCGATTGACCTTCACCCGCTCGATCAGATGCCATGATCCGCCGGCTGTCCGCCGCCAGGTGTCACGGTAATCGCCGAGGGTGTACATCCGCGTCGCCGGATCGGCAGTCGAGTTGAGATGAACGTCGTGTATGTAGGCCCTGCTGGTTGCGCCATCGCCGTCGATGTCGACGATGACGTTGCCCAGCAGATGTTGAGTGGGCCCGCAATTGTCGAGATAGCCGCGAATCAACTCGATGATCGCTGCGCTTCCCGCCAGTGAGCCGGTCCCGAAGTCGCCCACCGCATCGTCGGCGAGAATTCCAGCCATCGTTGCCCAGTCCCGCTCGTCCATCGCCCGCGCGAACAGAGTCAATGCGCGTACGATGGCGCGCTCGTCGAGCAACGCTGCCAGGGAATCTCGGTCCATGTCCCGCTTCTCCTGTCCCCGTCAGGCGTGTGCGCCGCCATCCACCCGGATCTCGGTGCCGGTGATGAACGCACCGTCATCGGAGGCAACCATAGCGATGACGGATGCGACCGCGCTGGGGTCGCCCAGAATCTCGTTCTCGGCCCCGTGTAGCAACGGTGTCTGTTTGGCCCACAACCCCAGGTCGTATCCCTGCGGCATCTTGTCGAGGGTGCTGTTGGCCAACGCCGTGGACACCCCGCCCGGTTGGATATTGACGGCGCGAAGCCCCTGTTTGGAGTATTCCAATGCCAGCGAGTGCGTGAAACTGAGGATGCCGCCCTTGCTTGCCGCATACGCCGCCATGTACGGATGGGCGAACGACGCGGCCGTCGAGGTGAAGTTCACGACGACACCACGGCCTGAGGTCAGGAGCGCCGGCAGCGCCTGCCGCGTCATCAGGAATGTTCCGGTGAGGTTGACCGCCAAGGTGCGGTTCCATTCGGCCAAGCTGGTTTCGTGGGTGTGCGAGCAGGTCTGAATCGCAGCGACATTGACCAGCACCTCGAGGCCGTCCAACTCCGCCACGACCGCGTCCACCGCGGCCGTGACGTCGTCTTCGAGCGAGATGTCCACGACGGCTGTGGTGAGGCGCTTGGCCGTTCCGGCGTCCACGGCGGCGGCCGTGGTCACGGCCAGGCCGTCGGCAGAGATGTCGAACGCCGCCACCGAAGCACCCTCGTCAAGCAGTCGGGCCACGGTGGCGGCGCCGATACCCGATCCGGCGCCGGTGACGATCGCGCGCCGGTCTGAGAACCGCTCCATCGTCGTCATTGCCTTGTTTGCTCAGGCGAATTGGAACGCGCTGACAGGCGCCTCGTCCGGGTAGGTCGCCGGGCCGCCGAGATCGTACGCGGCGTTGAGCGCGGCGATGAACTGCGGATCGTGCAGCGGCTCGCTCGGCACGTCGAGTGCGATTCCCTTGCCTTTGAGGTCGTCGACCATCATGCCGATCGCCCGTTCGATCGTGATGTCGTCGGTCCCATCCATGTTCTTCTTCAGCTCGTCGAAATCGGTGAAGACTTCGGCGGACCAGTGCACGAGGAACCGCAGTTCGTCGGTGTGGTGGCGGGCGATGACATCCTCGCCGTTCTTCAGCAGCCATTGGTCGCGATCGGCGGGATCGCCGGTGAAGACGGTGTCGAATGCCAATCCGGCCGGAACCTGCTGTTCCAGTGGACCATTGGCTTCCCCGCGGTGCACCATCATCTCGTTCTGCACGACCACTCCGCGATTGTTGATCGGTGGCAACACGCGGGCGGGAGCCCTGAGGGGGCCGTCGGGCCAGTAGGTGAACCCGGATCCCTCGTCGAGGGAGAACCAGGTGATCACCTGTGCCATCTTGATCAGGTAATCGGTGAACAGCCCGGACTTGCCCATGACGCTGCACAGCCAGGTCGGGGCGTTCTCGTGGCGCACGCCGCGGAAGCTGGGGGAGTCGAGGTGACCGGGGTCGCGGTTGGCGCACGGGCCGTTGATGTTGAACAGCATCATCTCGGGCTTGGCGTACTGCGCGTTCCAGTAACTCTTGGCGTGCTCGATGAAGTCGGCGTTGTAGAAGCAGTCGTGCAGTTCCGGATACAGCACGGTGCCGTAGTTGGCGAGATAGCCGCGGAAGGTGGGGGTGAGGAACAGGTCCAGTGAGGGCGTGAAGCCCTCGGGAAACGCGCCGCTCATCGTGGCGATCAGTTCGTCGGCGGAGGCGAAGTGCTGAGCGATGATGAGCTTCCAAGGACCATGGGTGTGCACGACGTCGAGCAGTCGCCGTCGCTGATCCTCGGTGTAGATGTCGGTGAGCTCGCGCGGCGGAGCCACCGGGCGCAGAATGTCGGACAGTTCCAGACGCTGCTCATCAGTCAGCACGATGAATCTCCTTCGGTGGTGAGGCTTTCGATTGTGGTGCGCACTGGTTGCGCCGATGCGGCGGGCTTCCGGTGATCGGGAGATCCGCCGTTGGCGCGCAGGTGAGTGAATTTGGCCCCCAGCAAGGCTCCGACTTCCGCGATCGCCAAGCGGCCGCGTGCGGTCGTGTCAGACCTCATCAGGAATCCGTGATACACACCCGGGTAGCGGGTGATCGTCGTCTGTACGCCGGCGTCCCTCAGCCGACACCCGTAGCGTTCTCCCCAGTCCCGGATGGGGTCGCATTCCCCGGTCACCACAATGGCCGCCGGCAGGTCCCGCAAATCCTTTGCGTAGGCGGGTATTTGGTAGGAGTCGTGTGGTGCTCCGGCCGCGCGATCGACCAGTTCATGCATGAACACGATGTCGTCGTGACGCAGCATCGGCGCATCCGGCATCGAGGTGATCGATGTGGCCCCCATGTCGCGATCCAGGCCGGGGTAGAGCAGCACCTGTGCGCAGATCCGAGGGCCGCCGCGGTCGCGGGCCGCGAGCGCGACGGCCGCCGCCAGGGAGCCGCCCGCGCTGTCGCCGACGACCGCAAGCCGGCGCGGATCGAGGTCCAGCGTATCGGCCTGCGCTGCAATCCATTCGGTGGCGGCGTAGGCATCCTCGAACTGGGCCGGCGGCGCTGACTCCGGCGCCAGCCGGTAGTCGACGGCCACCACCGCGGCACCACTGGCGTGGGCCAGCTCGCGCGCCAACGGTTCGAACGAGTGGTTGCTACCCATCACCAGACCGCCGCCGTGCAGGTAGATCAGGACCGGTGCGCAAGGGTCGGAGGTGGGGCGGTAGAGGCGCAGCGGGATCGGTCCCGCCGGGCCGGGAGCCGTCACATCGCCGATGGCCGCCATCGGCGGCATCTCGGGCAGCGGCGCGGATTCGAGGCCGGCCCGCACTGCGGCCAATCCCCGGCTGCGCATCGGAGGCAGCTCACCGATGGAGGCGACGCGGTCTGCGGCATCAGGGTCGAGTCGGGGGAGCATGTCAGTTCTCGGCGGGGTCGAATCGACGTCGGGTACGCAACTGCGGGGGCTCTTGGTTGGTCAACATCCGCCCCCGCTCCGCCATCGCCGAGCCGACGTAATCGGGTTGCGTGAGTAGGTAGAACCGGCCGTCAGCGGCCTGCTCGAACACCACTTCAGCGGCGGCGACCGGGTCCATGGCATCGGCTTTGATGTCGAGCATCGCGGTCCGCTGGGCCTCGGCGGCGCCGGCGTCACCGGAGTTAACGCCACCGGCGGACTCGAAGATGTTCGAGACCACGGCACCTGGAAGGACCGCCTGAATGTGCACGTGGTGAGCGTGCCCGGCGGCCTGCACCTCGAGGTGCAGGCACTCGGTCATTGCCAGCACGGCGTGCTTGCTCATGATGTAGGGCGCCTGCAGGGGAACCACCGCGACGCCGCCGATCGAGGAAAGATTCCACACCCACGCCGGCGCATCAGTGGCCATCATCCTGGGGAGAAACGCTCGAATCCCATGAAATACGCCACTGATGTTGATGTCGATGACGCGTTGCCAGTTGGCCACCGGGGTGTCCCAGAGATAGCCGAATTGCTCGATACCGGCATTGTTGACCAGCAGTCGGACCTCCCCCACGTCGCGGTACACGGCGCGGGCCAGCTCCTCGACGGCATCGGCATCGCGCACGTCGCAGACCGCGTCGATCGCCGCTCCGCCTGCCGCAGTGAGCTCGTCGCGCAGCGCGGCCACGGCTGCGCCGTCGACATCGGCCAAGACCACCGTCATGCCCAACCGGCTGGCCTGGCGAGCCAAGCCGGCGCCGATCCCGGCGCCGGCTCCGGTGATGACGGCGACCCCGCCCCCGAAGGTCTCGCGTGCGCTCACGCCGGCGTGCCGGCCGCGGCCTTGGCGGTGTGCTCTGCGAGCGGTACCGAATCCTCGGCGTCGAGGACGACCGTCATCGAGGTGAACACAAGGCCGTCGCCCGAGCGGCGGATGCCGGCATCGACGACTCCGCTGGACACGGCGAACGGCACGTTGTTGGTGATCTGATTGACGAAAAGATAGAACCGCACAAGGGTCACATCGCCGTCGGCACCGGTGCGGTAGACGTTCGTGGCGTGGTGGCGGCACGGGTACGGGTTTTCGTTGCGGTGGTCGGTGAGCCATGCCCGGGTTTGTGCGCCGCCGTGCAGATCGGCCGCGAGAAGATGCTCGAAGGGGCAGTTGCCGGAGTCCGAACGGCTCACGTATCGCATCTCGTCGCCGATGCGGGCGTCCACTTCGCCGAAGTGGCCCTGGTCGTAGTGATACCAGAATCCGGCGACGAACTCCTGGACCTCGGGCAGGGTGATCTCGGTGCTCATGACGAGCAGTCAACTCCGGATGTGGCGCCAGTTACACCGCCGATGACCGTTGAGTGGAACGTGGCTGAGGTTCGTGCCGGGTCCTGGTGGTGGGGACCCTGGTCAGCGACTATCGGCGAGCAATGCCCACAACCCCCGGGTTCCCGCGGCTGTTGCGGCGGTGGCAACCTGCTCATCCCAGAAACGCACCGATCCGTATTCGGACCGCCACGCAAGTGTCGCACGGGTGAACTCGTGCAATCGATGCTCCCGGGTCGTGCCGATCGCCCCATGCACCTGGTGAGCGTTGCGAGTCACCACCGAGGCGGCATGGCCGGCGCAGGAACGCGCTGTGGCGATCAGGAAGTCGAGGTTCGGTGAATCCCACTCTGATGCGACCGCTACGCCGAGTGCGGCCTCGGTGGCGGCGCGGGCCAGCGCCGCTTCGGCAGCGGCATCCGAGATGAGATTCTGGATCGCCTGGAACTTGGCCAGGGTGCGTCCGAACTGCACCCTGGCGGACACGTGATCAATGGACAACTCCACCGCACGCTCCAGCGCCGCGCACACCTGGATGGACCGCAGTAACGCCGCCTTGCGCCTCAGCTGTCCTACCAGCGCTTCACTGACGGGTTCCCCGGCTGCCGCGGCGAGCTCGGTACGGACCGTGTCTCGGGGCTCGCCGATCAGATTGACCCCCTCACGGATGGACAACTCGGCGCGCCCGACGTCGGCAACGCGATACTCCTCGCCGGTCCACCACACCACCACGACCCGATCGACCGAGGCGGCCCACGGTGCGGGAGTATCCGGCCCACCGCGCGGGCACAGATGCACCGTACGGATGGCGGCGTCGACTTCGCCGAGGCTCTCCAACAGCCAGCACGCCAACAAGTCGTGTTCGCCCACCGGTGTGCGAATCCCGTGTCGGGCAGCAGCACCGAGCAACTCGGCGGCCTCATACCAGCCTGCCCCGCTGCCGCCTGATTCCTCCGATCCGGTCAGCCGCGCCAAACCGAGGGAATCGAGACGGTGCCACAGCGCTCGGTCGAGAGCAGCGCGTCCGCCGACTGCGGGCGGCGGCGTGCTTCGCCGGTAGTCGGCGAAAACCGCGTCGATCATCGCGACCAGGTCGGGGTCGACCGACGGGGCTGCGGTCGTCGAAAGGTGGTTCATCGAATGCCCAATCCGCGCGCGATCACGCCACGCAAGACCTCGTTGGTTCCGCCGCGCAAAGTGAAGCCGGGTCGCTGGTCGACGGCGTCGGCCACCAGCCGCCCCCATTCGGTGGACGCTGCGATGCCGTCACTGGTGTGGAGATCGGCGAAGTCGGCGATGTCACCTTCGACGGTCGTGCCCAACACTTTGACGACGGCAGCAGCCACGTCGCAGCTCTGCCCGCGCTGCAATGCGCCGGCCACCGCCGTCGACATATGGTGAAGCCCGGCGATGCGGGCCACCAGTCGACCCAATTCGTGGTCGACCGATTCTTGCCGGGTGGCCGCACTATCCACTGCGTGCGCGAGCAGGGGAAACGTCGACAGGAAGCGTTCGGGGCCGCTGCGCTCGAATGCCAGCTCAGAGGTGACCTGAGTCCAACCCTGCCCGATCTCACCGAAGACCATCGCGTCGGGGACGAAGACGTCGGAGAGGATGACCTCGTTGAAGTGATGTCCGCCGTTCATCGAGACGATGGGGCGGACGTCCACGCCAGGACCGTGCAAGTCGACGATGAACTGGCTCAGTCCGGCGTGGCGGTGTGCAGGGTCCGCGGCGGTGGTGCGGGCGAGCACGATGAACGCATGCGCTCGGTGTGCTCCGGAGGTCCAGACCTTTGTGCCGGTCAGCGACCAGCCACCGTCCACCCGGGTTGCGCGGGTCCGCACGCTGGCGAGGTCGGACCCCGAATCTGGTTCACTCATCCCGATCGCGAAGAAGCACTCGCCAGCGACGATGCGGGGCAGAAAATGCGACTTTTGCTGCTCCGTACCGTATTTGAGCAGGGATGGCACGATCTGACGATCGGCGATCCAGTGCGCAGCCACCGGAGCGCCCGCAGCCAGCAACTCCTCGGTGACGACGAATCGCTCGTGAAAGGAACGACCGTGGCCGCCGTAGTGCCGGGGGACAGTCATGCCCAGCCAGCCACGCTCGGCCAACGCCGAGGTGAAGCCCTCATCCCAGCCGCACAACCACGAGTCGATGGATGGCCGGAACACTCCGGCGGCGAGCTGCTCGGCCAGGAAAGCCCGCACGTGCGCCCGTAGTGCGTCCGAGGAGGCGTCGTTGCTGACCGGTGGTACCAACCGGGGCATCGCGGTGGTCACGTCGTCCTCCACTTCGCGATCCGGCGCTGGTGCTCAGAGTCGTGGTGGGCCAGCGGCTGCATCGCGGCGGCCATTGCCAGGGTGGATTCCAGCGTTCCGGAGATGGATTCCTGCAGAAGGCGTTTGGCCATCCGAAGGGCGCGCGGAGGATTTGTCGCGATGCGTTCGGCCAATGCCTGTGCTTCGGCCGGCAGGTCGTCGTGGGGCACGACGCGGCTGACCAGACCCCACTCGAGCGCCGTGGCTGCATCGATGCGATCGCCGGTGAAGGTCAATTCGGCGGCTTTCGCATACCCGATAGCACGCGGCAGGAACCAGGTGCCGCCGTCGCCGGGGATCAAGCCCAGTTGGACAAAGCTCTCCGCGAACGATGCGCGCTCGGAGGCGATGCGAATGTCGCACATCATCGCCAGGTCGCAGCCGGCGCCGACGGCCGCGCCGTTGACCGCCGCGATCAGCGGCACTTCCAGTCTGCCGAGCGCCCGAGGGATGCGTTGAATACCGTCGACATAGGCGCGACGTTGATCGATCGCGCTCAAGCCGAACATGCCACGGCCGTCGGCCATGTCCTTGACGTTGCCCCCGGCGGAGAAGATCTTGCCGGCGCCGGTCAGCACGATCGCACAGACGGCAGTGTCACGGTTGGCCGCATCGACAGCCTGCTCGAACGCGGCGATGACGGCCGGGTCGGTGATGGCGTTACCCACCTCTGGCAACGTGATGGTCCAGACCTGAACGGCGCCTTCAGTATTGATGTCCAGTGGTGAACTCATGCGCCCGCCCGCAGCTGTAGGGATTTCGTCTGCAGGTACTCCTCGAGCCCGTACCGTCCCAGTTCGCGTCCGATGCCGGACTTCTTGTAACCGCCGAACGGTGCGGCCGGGTTGTAGGGCCCGCCGTTGATATCGAGTTGGCCGGTCTGAACCTGGCGGGCGAACGCGATCGCGGTCTCGTCGTCGGCGGCCCACACCGCGCCCGACAGTCCGTAGGGGGTGCCGTTGGCGATGCGCAGCGCTTCGTCGGTGTCGGTGTACGGGATGACCGCCAGTACGGGGCCGAACACTTCTTCCTGGCCGAGCTCGGAGTCCGGGTCGACGTCGGCAAAAACTGTTGGAGCAAGGAAGAAGCCCTCGTCTCGAACAGCGTCGGCGCCGCCGGTCAGCAGCCGGGCACCCTCTCCGGCGGCGCGCTCGATGAAGCCGCGCACCGTGTTGAACTGCGAGCGCGAGGCGGACGGTCCGATGCGGGTGGCGGGATCCCAGGGGTCTCCAACGGTGTAACGGGAGACGGCGGTCTCGATCTGATCCAACGCCTCCCCATAATGCTTCTGTGGCACCAGCATCCGGGTCCAGGCCATGCAGGTCTGGCCTCCGTTGAGGAACGCATTGCCGACCCCAACCTTCACGGCGGTGGCCACGTCCGCTCCGTCGAGGATCACATTGGCCGACTTGCCGCCCAGTTCGAGGGCGACCTTCTTGATCGACTGACCGGCCAGTTCTCCGACACGCGACCCCACACCGGTGGACCCGGTGAAGGACACGAAGTCGACGTCGGGGTGGGAGGCCAGGTGCTCACCGATGACCTGGCCCGGGCCCGACACGATGTTGATGACGCCGGGGGGCAGCCCGGCCTCTTCGCACGCCTCGACGAACGCGAACACCGACAGGGGTGCCTCGTTGCTCGGCTTGAGCACGACGGTGCAGCCCGCGGCGATCGCGGGCAGCACCTTCGCGACCACCTGGTACAGCGGGTAGTTCCACGGCGTGATGGCACCGACCACCCCGTATGGTTCCCGCAGTACCAGGGAGTTGCCGATGCGCTCCTCGAAGGCGAAGCCCTCCAGTGCGTCGGCGAATCCCTTGGCCACCGCCAACGGAACCTGGGTCTGAACCGTCGCAGCGATGCGCACCGGGGCACCCATCTCCGCGGTGATGAGATGGGCGATGTCGGGCAGACGCTTTTCCATCGCGTCGATCACGCGGTGGAGTCGATCGCGACGTTCGTCCACGCTGATCAGCGGATCGAATGCGCGTCGCGCTGCGTGAACCGCGGCGTCGACGTCGGCGGCCGAACCATTGGGCACGTGGCCGATCACCTTCTCGGTCGCGGGATCGACGACATCGATCACGCCGCTGCCGGCGGGTGCCACCCAGCGACCGTCGATGAACAGCGTGGGGTGCTCGTAGGTGGGCAAGACGAATTCTCCTCCGGTCGTGATGGTCAGGGGATCAAGCTGGCCCGGATGTCCCGCTTACCGTCGGCAGCGGCGAACGCATCGTTGATGTCGTCGAGCGCGTAGGAGGCTGCGGCGAGCCGCTCGAATGGCAGCGCATGCTGATGGCGGTCGAGGAATGTCAAGGCGCGGGACAGCACCGCCGGGTCGTAGAGCGAGACGCCGACCATGGTCTTGTTGGAGAACACGAAGCGCGACGGATCGAAAGCGAAGGTCTGGCCGACGTTGATATTGCCGATCTCGACATAGCGGCCGAACTGCCCGAGCATCTGCAGACCTTCCTCGATGGCCGACGGATGACCCACGACCTCGACCACCACATCGGCGCCGTGGCCGTCGGTCAACCCGCGCACCGCTTTCGCGCGATCTTTCGGTGTGCTGATCTCATTGAGGTCGAGCACGGTGTCGGCACCGAACGCGGTGGCGAGCTCGAGTCGCTCCGAGACTCCGTCGATGGCGATGACGTTCGCGGCGCCGCGCGCCTTCGCCACGGCGATCGCGTATAGTCCCAAGGCTCCTGCGCCTTGGACCACGACGTGTTCGCCGAGCTGCAAGTCGACGCGTTCGAGTCCGTACATCACCTGCGAAAGTGCGCAATTCGCGCCGGCGGCGATATCGTCGCTCACGCTGTCGGGAACCGAGTAGACGACCGCGCCGGCCGGCAGCAGGTAGTAGTCACCGTAACCGCCGACGAAATAGGGCGGCTCGTCGGCGCGGCCCAGCATGGCCATTTTCAAGTTCAGGCACGCGTTGCGTCGGCCGGCCAGGCAATTCCTGCAGGTGTGACAGCAGAAGAAGTACGGGAACACCACTCGGGCGCCCTCACCCAACGGTGTGCCGTTGGAGTCGGTCGATACCCCCGAGCCCAGCGCGGCGACGGCGCCCACCATCTCATGACCGAGAACCGTCGGCAGCTGGCCGCCGAGACCTCGCGTCGCGAATGTGCCGTGCCAGGCATGGACGTCGGACCCACAGATGTTCGCGCGCAGGACTCGGACCAGGATTTCACCCGGGCCTACCTCGGGCAGACTGACCGTCTGGATTTCGAACGGCTTGCCGGGTTCGTCAAAGCGCGCGATGCGGCCCTCATACACGTGGGAGATCCCTTTCGATGTCGGTGTGTTAGACGCTGAACCGCTGGCGCAGATCGCGTTTGAGTAGTTTTCCGCTGGGGTTCTTCGGCAGAGAGTCCACGAAGAACACCTGCTTGGGTGTCTTGAACCCGGCGAGGTGGTCTCGACAGTGACGGAGGATGTCGTCCTCCGTCAGGTCGGCACCGGCGCGAGCGACCACCGCGGCGACCACCGCCTCCACCCACAGCGGGTGCGGTATGCCGAATACGGCCGCTTCTTCGATCCCGCTGTGTCGGTAGAGAACTTCTTCGACTTCGCGGCTGGCAACGTTCTCGCCACCGGTCTTGATCATGTCTTTCTTGCGATCCACGACATGCAGGAGACCGTGTTGATCATAGAAGCCCAGATCTCCCGAGTGGAACCAGCCGCCGGAGAATGCCGCAGCGGTGGTCGCCTCGGCATCGAGGTAGCCGAGCATCAAATGGGGGCTGCGATGGGCGATTTCGCCCACGGTTCCGACGGCAACGGGGTTGTCCGCCTCGTCGAGGATGGCGGTTTCGACGTTGACGACCGGCCGTCCCGCCGCCCCGGCGTGTGCATCCTGCTCGTCGGGTCCCAATGCGGAGGCCAGGGGAGCCATCTCCGTCTGACCGTAGAAGTTCCACAGCCGGAGGTTGGGCAACCGCTCTCGCATTTCGTACAAGATCTCGGTCGGCATCGGCGACGCTCCGTAATAGCCTTTCCGCAGACTCGACAGGTCCACCTCATCGAACACCGGGCTGCGCAGCAGACTGATCCAGACAGTCGGCGGGGCAAAGTAATTGGTGACGCCGTAACGCTCGATGGTGCGTAGCACGAGTTCGGGATCCGGTCGGGACACGATGATGCTGGTGGCCCCGAGATAGATGTCGGTGGCGAGGAAGTTGTCCAACTGGGCACAGTGATACAGCGGCAGGGAGTGGACTTCCACATCGTCGCCGGACATGGAGCCGGCCACGATGGTGCTGATGTACTGCCACATCAGGCTGCGGCTGCTGTGCATGACGCCTTTGGGGCGCGACTCCGTGCCGCTGGTGTACATCACCCGCAGCAGTTGGTCGTCGTCGAGGCGGATGTGCGGCGCCGGGCTGGTCGTGGTCAGCCAGTCGGCAAAATCCGGCCAACCGGCAGGCGGAGACTGGCCATCGGGTGTCAGCGCAACCTTTGTGGTCACCGTCGGGCTGATCGCCATCGCCTGCTCGGCGACCGGCACCAGGCCGGTCTCCACGATGAACGCAGACGCCTTGCTGTGCCGGAGGATGAACGCGATCTCCTCGGCGGTGAGCATGAAATTGATCGGAACCAGAACCACGCCGGCGCGCGCGGTGGCGAACGCCAGTACCGCGTACTGCCAGCAGTTGTGCGACAGCAGGGCGACCCGGTCACCGGGACGCACGTCGTTGTCACCGAAGGCTGCAGCCGCTCGGTCCACCAAGTGATCGAACTCGGCGAAGCTGAGCACCACGTCGCCGTCGATGATGGCGGTCTTGTCGGGTTGCTTGCGAGCCGAACGACGCGGAATGTCAGCCAGACTGTGACTGCGGGCACGGGCGATGACCGCGGCGAGGTCCTCAGAGTGCATGAGCGCCACGGTAGGCAGGTCGACCACAGACGTGGTGGTTCGTCTCCCGCTCAGTAGACAGCGGGGCGCAGGGCCCGCGGATAGCCTTCGATACTCGACCCATGACCGTTACCACTGAATCGTCGTCATCGGCTGACAGCGCACCGGATCCGACTGTCCTGCGCGCGCATCTCCGACAGGCAGACCCCGGCGTTCTGGTTGCGGTGCTCACCCAGATGACGGGTGACGCATCGGTCATCGACCGGTACGCAGGCAAGATCGGCCACGTCCCCGATCCGCCCGAGCGGGCGGGCACGACCGACCCCGCCACCACCGATGCGCTGGTCGACGAGATCGTCGCCGCCCTCGGTCGGCCGCGGCCGGTCGATGCCGTCGCCGCCGACGATCGTGAGCTGTTCGCCGCCCTGTTGCCGATTGCGCTGGGCACCGAAGTCGACGACGAACAGGTGGATCTGCTCCTCGAGCAGGGCGGGTTCAGGCCCTCACAACCGACATTGCCGCGGACGACGCCGATCCCGTCGACGACCACCATGGCGATTATCGGCGCCGGTATCGCCGGCATCGCGGTTGCGCTGGCGGCGGCCGAAGAGGGTGTGCACTTCGAGATCTACGACCGCAACGATGAGGTCGGCGGCACGTGGCTGACCACGACATACCCGGGCATCGGTGTGGATACGCCGTCGGCGTACTACTCGCTGTCCCGGGACGTGAACCCGGACTGGTCGAACTACTACCCGGAAGGTGCCGAATACCAGTCCTACCTCGTGGCCCTGGCCGACAAACACGATCTGCGCCGCCATATCCGGTTCGGCACCGAAGTCGAGGCGTTGTGGTGGGACGAGCAACGCCAGCAGTGGCAGATCCACTCACGCGCCGCCGACGGTGTCCGAAACGTCGATTACGCCAGCGTCGTCGTCACTGCGGCGGGTTATCTGAACCGCCCGCGCTTTCCGGACCTCAAGGGCCGGGACACCTTCTCCGGAACCAGCATTCACTCGGCTCAATGGGACCCCACACTGGATCTTGCCGGGAAGAAGGTGGCGGTCATCGGTGCCGGGTGCACCGCCGTGCAGATCGTGGACGCCTGTGTCGACGAAGTCGAACACCTCACGGTGTTTCAACGCCAACCACATTGGGTGGCGCCGCGCAAGCGCCTCTCCGACGAGGTGCCCGAGCACCGGCGCTATCTGGGGCGGGTGCTGCCGTTCTACGCCATGTGGCACCGGCTCAAGTCGTACTGGGGCACGGCTGACAACAACTATCCGATCATCCTGCAAGATCCCGAGTGGTCGCAGACCCATGTGTCGATCTCCCCAGCCAACGACGTGTTGCTGCAGTTGTGCCTGGACTACATCGATCGCATGTTCGGGGCCGGAACGGAACTGGCGCGCAAGGTCACACCGGACTTCGCGCCGTACGGCAAGCGCATCATTCGCGACCCCGGTGGCTATTACGCCGCTCTGAAGCGCGCGCATGTCGATGTCGAAGCCGCCGAACCCGCCGAGGTGAACCCCGACGGAATCGTCACGGCTGACGGGCGCCAGATCGACCTCGACGTCATCATCTATGCCACCGGCTACCACCTCGACTTCCTGTCCACCGTCGATATCCGCGGCCGGGGCGGCAAGACGTTGGCGGGGGAGTGGGGGGACAGTCCCCGCGCCTACCGGGGTGGAACCGTCCCGGGTTTCCCGAATCTGTTCATCACCTCGGCCCCCAACTACAGCCCCGGACACGGTGCGGGTGCGAACTTCTCGATGGAGGTCCTCGCGCACTTCATCATGGAATGCCTGCAGCTCATGGCGCTGCGTGACGCGACGACGATCGAAGTCACCGAGTCCGCATTCGAGGAGTATGTCGCCGGTATCGACCGGGCAATGCAGCGCACCGTGTGGTGCCACACCCCGAACGCCCACACCTACTACCGCTCAGAGTCGGGCCGCGTCGTCGTCGCCACCCCGTACCGACTGGTCGACCTATGGCAGCAGCACCGGGCGCCCATCGAAGACGATTTCATTCTGCGATGAGCCAGCTCCTCACCGGGAAAACGGCATTGGTGACCGGAAGTAGTCGCGGGATCGGGCGGGCGATCGCCCAGCGACTGGCCGCCGAAGGCGCTACCGTGGCGGTCACCGCGCGGGCCTACACACCCTCGCCCTCGCTTCGCTCGGGGACTGCCGAGGCGTTGCCCGGCACCATCGAGGAGACCATCGCACTCATCGAAGAATCGGGCGGCTGTGCCTTCGGTCTTGCCGCCGACCTGGAAGACCCCGCCGCGCGGGACACCCTGGTGGATGCGGTGGTGGAGCGCACCGGCCGGATCGACATCGTGGTCAACAACGCGGGATTCGCCGACTATTCGGTGGTCGAGGCCATGGCCCCGGAGACGTTTGACCGGACCGTCGAGCACTATCTGAAGACGCCCTTCATCTTGACGAAAGCCGCAGTGCCCCACATGCGTCGGCAGGGAGCGGGCTGGATCGTCAACATCGGTTCGGTCACGGGGGTGGCGCCGGTTCGGCCGTACCGCGACTACAACAAGACCGCCGGCGACGTGATCTACGCGTCGTGCAAGGCCGCGTTGCACCGTTTCACCCAGGGTGTCGCTGCCGAGTTGCTCGACGCCAACATCGCGGTGAACTGTGTTGGCCCGTCGACCGCAGTGCGCACTCCCGGTGCGGCGTCGTTGATACCGGACAATTTCCCGACCGAGCCCGTCGAATACCTGGCAGAGACAGTGTTGGCGATGTGTCACCTGCCGGCCGAACAACGCACGGGCTTGGTGGCCTTCAGCCTGCATTACCCATGGTCGCAACGGCTTCCGGTGCATTCGTTGGATGGGCTGGCCGTATTGCCGCCGCTGGAGCCGCCGGCGACCGCGAACCCCAATATTCTGCCCGCCGGGCTCTGACGGATCAGCTCAGGACAGAACGCTCAGTTCGGCAGAAGCTGTGACACACTCGGTCTCGGACGATCATGTCGGTTGTCTCCGGGTCGAACCAACGATCGACCACCGCCCAATGAACCGGGTGCATCAGGTAAGGCCCCATCAATCCGTCGACATCGGTGAACTCCTGCTCGAAGACGTGAGTCCAGCCGGTCGTGCCGATCGCCTCGTCGACCCGGCTCAGCTGCCATGCCCGGATCGTGGAGACATAGCTGGGCATCATCGCCAGTTCCCGCTCGAATGTGCCGACGTCGTGCGCCGGCACTTCGGGTGGGACCCGTAGCAGCAGCGCGCGGTAGACCGTTCCGGTGCCGCGACACAGCGGGGTTCCCCGATAGGTGACGCCGTTGACGTGAGTGATCGCCGGATCCTGGAGTGCCTCGTCGAAGCGGCTGTCCGACCAGCTCTCGGAATCCTGGAATCGCAGGTGCACCAGGATGTCACCGCCGTTACGCGAACCTGCCTCCGTCGGCTCGACCACTGCCCGCAAGGCCCCACTCGCCTCGGCGGCCTCGCGCAGTGCACCGAGCACTCGTCCGCGGTCGGACTCGACGACGTCCAGCAATCGCGTGACGCCGACCGTGGGGTTCGCCCCTTGCGGGTCAGGCAGCGGCGCGGGGGTCTCGGCGCGATCGAGGTCCTCGGCGCGCGTCGCAGCAGTGCGGCTGCGCTCGACGATGAGGCCTGAGACGTCGTCCCACCACCGAGCCACCGTCGGATCGGGTCGAGCCCGCCACGTCATCTGCCACCAGGCTTGCGGGCTGGGCAACGTCCAGGTGATTGTCACGACGTTGGAGCGGTCATCGAACAGGATCGGTGGGCTCACCACGACATCGCGCAACTCCATACCGCGGTCCCTGGCGCCCGGAACGTAGCCGGACAGATAGGCATCGATGAAAGCCCGCGCACAACCGGGAGCGGTTACCACGCGGTCGATGACGAACACCTCGGCCATGGTCGCGACGCTACGGGCCGCGATCGAGGCGATCTCCCGCGGCTCCCGGCCATCGGGAGACCGCCGTTGACCGCGCGACGCCTCGGCGCGATGGTGATCCGATGAGCGATGTGTTCAGCCCGGCGCGCCTTGGACCGGTCACCCTGCGCAACCGAGTGATCAAAGCGGCGACCTCGGAGGGACGCTCGCCGCGGGGCGAGGTCACCGATGACTTGATCGCGTTTCACGTCGCCTTTGCCGAAGGTGGAGTCGGCATGACGACAGTCGCCTATTGCTGCGTGTCTCCGCAGGCTGCCAGCGCGCCCGGGCAGATCGTGATGAGCGCTGCGGCGCTGCCGGGCTTGCGCAGACTCACCGATGCCGTGCACGGGGCCGGCGCCGCGATTTCGGCGCAACTCGGACACGCCGGAGTGGTAGCACCGCGCAAGCTCACCGGCGTCACGGCCGTGGCGCCCAGCCGATTCGTCAATCCGACCTCCATGGCGTACTGCCGAGCCATCACCATCGACGAAATCCACTCGGTGATAAGGCAATTCGGTGCCGCCACCCAGGTCGCGATCGATGCCGGGTTCGACGCGGTCGAGCTGCATTTTGGTCATCTGTATCTGCCCAGCTCGTTTCTGAGCCCACTCATCAATCGGCGCAAGGATGCCTACGGCGGCGACATCGACAACCGTTCGCGGCTGGTCCGCGAGATCGCCCAGCACGTCCGCGAGATCGCCGGCAACCAGATCGCAGTGATCGCCAAATTGGACATGGATGACGGCCTGCCCGGCAGCATCTGGATCGACGAAGCACTGCGGACCGCACAGCTTCTCGACGCCGATTCCACCCTGGATGCCGTGGAACTGACCCAGGGTTCGTCGGTGTACAAACCGATGTACCTGTTTCGAGGCGATGTGCCGGTCAAGGAGTTCGCGACGGTGATGCCAGCCGCGCTGCGTCCCGCGGTCCGGGTCTTCGGCAAGTACGCGATGGGTGTCTACCCCTACCGCGACCTCTACATGTTGGATGCCGCACGCCAGTTCGTGCCCTTGATGCAGAACACCAAGCTGATCTTGTTGGGTGGCATCACCGAGCGCGAGCACCTGGAGACGGGATTGGCCGAAGGCTTCGACTTCTTCGCGATGGGCCGGGCGCTGCTTCGGGAACCCGATCGGGTCAACACGATGCAAGCCGAACCCACATCGCGCAGCCGCTGCAACCACAACAACAAGTGCATGGTGACGGTGTTCGGCCGCACCCACTGTGTGCTCGACCCCGTCCAGCGCTACGGGCCGGTGCCGTTACCGGTCGAGCACGTCGGCCAGTGATCGGGCGGCATCCCGGCGGGCACGGTGCGCGAGGTCGAGCATGGGCATCGTCATGAATCCGTGGATGCCGCCCTCGAACGACCATCGCGTGGTCGGTACTCCGGCCGCCGCCAGGGCCTCCGCATAGGCGATGCCTTCGTCGCGCAGTGGATCATGGCCGGCCAGCACGATCACGGCAGGCGGCAGCCCGGTCAAATCCGCGTGCAGCGGTGAGGCGTAGGGATGCTGACGATCTGTCACGGCCGGCACGTACTGATCCCAGTACCACTGCAGTGCCGGGCGCGGATTGTAGAACCCGCGGCCGTAGCGCCGGTAGGACACGGTGTCGAAGTCGGCGGCGACCACCGGATACAGCAGCAACTGCGCCGCGATGTCCAGGCAGCCACGATCTCGAGCCATCAACGTGGCCACTGCAGCGAGGTTGCCGCCCGCGCTGTCCCCACCCACCGCGATTCGGCCGGGATCGCCCCCGAGTTCGGCCGCATGTGCCGCGGCCCATCGGGCGGCGGTGAGGACGTCTTCGGCCGCGGTGGGCCAGCGGTGCTCGGGTGCCAGCCGGTAGTCGACCGAGACAACCACGGCCGGAATGAGATTGGCGAGATTGCGGCATAAGCCGTCGTGGCTGTCGAGGTCGCAGAACACGAACCCGCCACCGTGGGCGTACACGAGTATCGGCAGCGGCTCATCCGACTGCGGCCGATACACCCGGACCGCCACCGTAGCGCCCGTGACATCGACCTGGTGGTCGGCGACGTGGGACACCGGTTCGGGATCCGGGTTGGGGACAAAACGGGCGCGGATCGCCGCGCGCGCCTGTGCCCCGGTCATCGTCTGCACCGGTGGGAAGCCGGAGTCGAGGGTTTCGATCAGCCCCGCGATCTGAGGATCGAGAGTCACGCCGGCTGCAGCGATGCCGAATCCCGTCCCATGGGTCGGGGAGCGGGGCCGACGCGTAGTGGGCGCAGCGATTGCAGCGTCGGCGCGACGCGGTCGGCGCCGTCCTCCGCGCTACGCCAGATACCCATGGCCGTCATTCTTACCGGCGCGACCAGCCGGCTGTCGAATGCCATCCGGCTCATCGGTCCGCACACCGAAACCGCTGCCACCGCCTGACCGGCCGTGCCGATGGGAGCAGCCACGCAGCCGAAGCCGGGCAGCGACTCCTCGCGTTCGAAGGCCACGCCGTGGGCACGGACCTTGGCCAGCTCGGCGACCAGCTGGGGCGCCGTCGCGATCGAGAACCGGGTCTTTCGATCGGTCAGGTCGACCTCGGTGATGTCGTTCTCGGCGAGGATCGCCTTGCCCACCGCCGTACAGTGCGCGGGCTGACGGCCACCTACCCGGGTGGGGATTGCCGCGCCCAGGTGATCACCGATCTTCTCCAGGTAGACCACGTCGGATCCGTCGAGGACTGCGAGATGCACCACCAATCCGGTCGCGCGGTGCAGGTCACGCAACAGCGGGATGGCGGCGCGGTGAATGCGGTCCTGATGCAAAGCCAGGGATCCCAATTCCACCAGTCGCATCCCCAGCTCGTAGTCGCGGCCGTCGCGGCGCAGCCAGCGCAACGCGACGAGACGTTCGAGCATGCGATGCGCGGACGACCGTGGCAGGCCCGTTCGCCGGACGATCTGTGCCAGCGTCAGTCGGCCCGGCCCGTCGAAAGCGTCCAGAACCAGTGAAATGCGGTCAATGACGGCGCTCGGCGTCTCGCCGGCCTTCTCGACAGCCATTGTCATGAGGCCTCCCAGTTTTGATGGCATGCCAACCAGGCATATGACTATTAGTAATATAGGTTCTAGCACAGTGCTGTGCCCGCTGTCACACGAAACGCCGCGCAGAGTTGACCGTCACCGCGCAGGCGCGCGGCAGGGTGCGGCACCACTCACGCCGAAGGGCGGAGCGCAATAGAGTCCGTCCGGCTAGGCGCCTGCGGCTGCGCGACCCGCACGCCGGCCGTAGAAGCTGCCGTCGCCGAGCGAGACACCGCTGGCGTAGCCCCATGCCGCCAGTCCCGCGGTGCAGCGCCCCGCGGCGAACAGGCCGGGAATCGGGTGCCCGCTGACTCCGATGACTTCACCGTCCAATGACGTCAGCAGACCGCCGAGCGTGAAACCACCACAGCTGGCCCGTAGGTCGATCGCGCCGACCGGCGTACCGACGGGTTTGATCCACTCGGGCTTCTTGTGCAGCAGCGGGTCCTCACCACGCGTGGCCGCCTGGTTGTAGGCGCCGATCGTCGCCTGTAGGGAGCCGGCCGGCAGTCCGATCTCCGCCTCGAGTTCGGCGACTGTGTCGCACACCCACGTTGCGGGCCGCTTGAGGAACGGGGTGGCCGAGGTCGCCGCCATCGCCTCGTCCTGGGCGTCGCCGTCGATGATCAGGTAGGCGGTGTCCTCCTGCCGATACAGCGTGAGCTGGCCGATCCGGCCGGAATACATGTCCTCGGGGACATACCGCTGACCGAGTCCGTTGACGAGAACGCCGCGCACCGTCTGCTGCGGATCGATGAGGAATGCCACCTCGGTGGCGTCCATGTGCGCCAGGTCGGCACCGAGTGCCTGCGCCATCCGGATCGCGCGGCCGTCGTGTTGTTCGATGGACGCGGCGGGCCGTCCCGCGATGGCCGGCGCGAACTGTTTGACCATCGACTCGTTGTAGGCGAAGCTGCCCGCGGCCAACATGACCCCGCGCCGGGCGCGCACCCGCACGGTCTCGCCGTACTGCCTGGCGATCACTCCTGACACCCGGCCATCGGACTCGACGACCAGCGTCTGGGCCCGCACGTCATAGACCGCGCGGACACCCAGCGACGTGGCCGTCTCGACCAGTGGCTTCATCAACATGAAACCACCGCTCTTCTCGCCGGCGACTTTTCCGGTCATCTGCGGGATGTGCCCGCGCGGAGCGGGTTCGGCGATCGTGTTGAAGGGGTAGGCGTTCTCGCCGCCGGTGAACATCAGACCCTGATCGCCGGGCGGCTCCCATCCGGGCTCACCCCAGAACTCCGGTTTGAACGGCACTCCGCAGCCCGTGAGCCAGTCGAAGTGCTCCAGGCTGCCCTCGCAGTAGTCCGCGATGCGCGCCTCATCGGCGCCGGGACCCATCGCCACATTGAGGAATGCCGCCATATTCGACGGCGAATCGTCGAAACCGCAGGCCTTTTGGATCGGGGTGCCGCCGCCCAGGTACACAAAGCCGCCCGCCATCGCCGCGGCGCCGCCCCACGATCCGGTGCGTTCGAGCACCAGGACATCGGCACCGGCGCGCGCTGCTTCTACCGCCGCCGCCGCGCCGGCGATGCCGTAGCCGACGATGACCACGTCGGCCTCGTGATCCCAATTCTCGATCGACGATGCAGGGACCGGGCTGACGTCATCATCGGCGGTCATGGGCGCATGGCCGCCGGAAGGTCGGACACCCATTGATGTCCCCAATAGCTGTCGGCGGTGATTTCCTCTGCGGTGTAGTACATGTCGTCGACGCGCATCCCTTCGGTGCCGAATTCGATGTCCCAATCACCGGGCGCGCGCACGTAGAACGACACCATCTTGTCGTTGGTATGTCGGCCCAGGGTCGACGATAACTGAAAGCCCTCGGCGTTGACCCGATCCAGCGCTTGGCCCACCGTGTCGAGCGAGTCGACTTCGACCATCAGATGGATCAACCCGGGGTCGCGAACGGTCTGCGCAGGACAGATCGCCAAGCTGTGGTGACGCTGGTTGACGCCCATGAACCGCACCCGCACCGGTCCGAATTCGGGCGGCACCGGGACCCGGAATGCGCCGCGGGAGGTGAATCCCAAGACATCGGTGTAGAAGGCGAAGACTCCGTCGACGTCGAGGGCGGGAAGCACAACGTGGCCCAGCCCTTGATCACCGGTGACGAACCTGGCGCCGAACGGGGCCACGACAGGGGAGTGATCGAGTACCGCCCCGTGGAATACCTCCAGCGAGGTCCCCGCCGGATCCTCGAAGGCGATGACCTCCTCGACCCGCCGGGCGTCTGCCTCCTCGAGGGACAGCTGCTTGAACGGAACCCCCGCGACATCCAAGGCGGCCTTCACCCGCTCCAAGTCCGCGTGGTCACGCACCTCCCACCCCACACTGACAATCTTGTCGACGTCGCCGGGCACGACGATGATGCGTGCGGCCCGTTCGTCCATGCGCAAGTACAGAGCTGACGCATCGGACCCGTTGCCCTGGGCAAAGCCGAGGACGCCGAAGGCGAAGTGGCGCCAGCGTTCCATGTCGGAGGCCGCTACGGTGACGTAGCCGAGACCCTTGATCAGACCCATGCGGATTCTCCCGTCAGATCATGGCCCGAAGCGGTCCCTGCGGGTCCACTCCCAGCGAACTCAAGGCAGAGGCGTGAAACACGGTTCCCGGAACGTGGATCGCATGCGCCTGGCCGACGTGGACATCCCGCCAATACCGTTGCAGCGGTTTGTCCATGCGTGCGGCATTGCCGCCGCACCGCGCGAAAATCTCGTCGACCGCTGACACCGCGCGCCACACCGCACGCACCTGGGTCCGCCGGCCCGCCGCGCGGTCCTCGAACGACACCTCCTTGCCGGCGTCGACGATGTCGTAGATTCGGTCGGCGTTGGCCAGCAATTCCTGCCGGGCAGCATTGATGTCAGCGGCCGCCTCCCCGATGGCGTACATGACGTAGGGGTCGTCCTTGACGGCCACGCCACTGGCGTTCACCCGTTCACGCTGATAATCCAGCGCGGCGGCCAGCGCGCCTTCGGCAATGCCGATGGTGGCCGAGGAAATACCCAGCGGGAACATCGTCGACCACGGCATCAGGTACAGCGTCTCGGTCATGCCGGCCTCGCGCTGAGCGGTGCCGTCCATCACCTTCATCGCGTCCATCGTGCGGTAGGACGGCACGAACGCATCGGAGACGATGACGTCCTTGGAGCCGGTGCCCCGCAGCCCCACGACATCCCAGGAGTCCTCGACGATTTCGTAGTCCGTGCGCGGCAGGATCATGTGCAGCATCTGGGGCGGCATCACCGGCTTGCCCTCGGCGTCACCGATCATCGCGCCGAGGAAAATCCAGTCACAGTGGTCGGTGCCGGAGCTGAACTGCCACCTGCCGTTGAAGATGTAGCCGCCGTCGACCGGCCTGGCGACGCCCTGCGGGGCGTACGGAGAAGCCACCCAGGTGTCGACGTCATCGGCCCAGATCTCGGCGCCGACCTTCGGATCGGCATACGCCAGCTGGTAGGGGTGCACGCCCACCACGCCGTTGATCCAGCCGGCCGACGGGTCGAGTGCAGCGGTGGCCATGACCGTCTCGGCGAACTCGCGAGGATGAACTTCCAACCCGCCGTGAATCTTGGGTTGAAGCAGGCGGATGTTCCCGGCCGACTTCATCAGCTTCACCGTCTCGTCGGTGAGTTTGCCGATCGTCTCGGCCTCGGCGCCCTGGCCGCGCAGCTCCTCGGCGATCTGGTGCACCCGGTCGATTACCCGCTCAGTCATCATCTGGTCCTATCGTCGCTGACTCTCACCGATCGTGGACCGCCGCGATGCGGGCCGCGGCGTCGGTTCCCGGTCAGCGGAAAGCTGCTGTCGCACGGCTCAGAACGCAATATGCAGGTCGTCGGAGACCGGCCTTGCCTGGCAGGCCAGGATCAGGCCGGCGGCGCGATCCTCCGGTTCGAGAATGTCGCAGGTGGCCATCTCCACCTCGCCGCGCACCACGGTCGCCGCGCACGACCCGCAGCGGCCCTCCTTGCAGGAGTAGGGCACGTCGATGCCCGCCGCGATCATGGTGTCGACCAGAGTCGCTCGCCGTGGCCATCGCAGGCGATGGCTGTGTCCGTCCAGGTCGAGAAGCACGCTGGCGCCGTCAGCACCATCGGGATCGGCCTGCACCGCGGCGACATCGTCGGTGAAGGGGTGGCCGGTCAGCGACTCGAACACTTCGAGGTGAACCCGTTCCCGTGGAACGCCCGCTTCGGTGAGAGCCGCTTTGACCACCGCCATGAACGGCGCCGGCCCACAGATGAACGATTGCAAAGCCGCCGAACCGGCGAAGACCGTCTGGCTGAAGCCGCGCATCTGCGCGCGAGTGGGAAGACCTTGCACGGACTCCAGCCAGTGCAGCACCGTCAACCTTCCGGCGTACCGCGCCGCCAACTCGCGCAACTCAGCCGCGAAGATCACCGAGCGTTCATCGCGGTTCGCGTAACACAGCACCACCCGCCCCGTGCCGGCGGCAAGGACGGACTTCAGAATCGATATCACCGGTGTGATCCCGCTGCCGGCTGCCCACAGCAGGAAGTCTGAATCGAGGTCGGCCGGGGTGAATACTCCCGACGGCGGCAGCACCTCGATGGAAGCGCCAGAAGAAAGGTTGTCGCACAACCAGTTCGACGCATAACCGCCCATGGTCCGCTTCACTGTCACCTTCGGCGCGGCATCGGTGTGCGGCGAGCTCGCGAGCGAATAACACCGGGCCACCGACCCGGTCAGTTCGCTGGGGACTCGAAGCGTCAGGAACTGCCCCGGCCGATACCCGAATCTGTCGCGGTGATCGTCGGGAATCGCGAACACGAAGGACCTCGCGTCGGCACCCTCGGCGATGACATCCGTCACCGTCACCACCACACCGCGCCCCGGGGCGATCGCCTCACTGCCGCTGTCGACCATGGGCATCGATTCTGGCGGGCGGCGGCCGGGGTGCGCCGTCTTGGCGTCCGGTGAACGGGAGAGACCTCATACCGGCACCGTTGCACGACCTACCGTTCGGCACGTGAGCAGTGAATCGAAGACCTCGGTGGATGTCGTCGTGGTGGGTGCCGGGTTCGCCGGCCTGTATGCGTTACACAAGTTCCGCACGCAGGGATTGTCCGTGCGGGTGTTCGAGGGGGCACCCGACGTGGGCGGCACCTGGTACTACAACCGCTATCCAGGTGCCCGGTGTGACGTCGAGAGCGTGGACTACTGCTACTCGTTCTCCGACGAGCTGCAGCAGGAGTGGACGTGGACCGAGAAATACGCTGCACAGCCCGAGATCCTGGCCTACATCAACTGGGTTGCCGACAAGCTCGATCTGCGCCGCGACATCACCTTCGGCACCCGGGTCACGAGTGCGGTGCTCGATGAGCACACATTGCGCTGGACGGTGACCACTGATGCCGACGAGAGCGTCGAGGCCCGCTTCGTCGTGATGGCCACCGGGCCGCTGTCGGCGGCCATCACCCCCGACTTCAAGGGCTTGGACACCTTCCGGGGCGAGGTCTACCACACCGCGCACTGGCCGCACGACGGCGTCCACTTCACCGGCAAGCGCGTGGCAGTGATCGGCACCGGATCCTCCGGCGTCCAATCGATACCGATCATCGCCGAACAAGCTCAGCAGCTGTACGTGTTTCAGCGCACGCCGAACTACAGCGTCCCAGCCGGCAATCGCGAATTGACGGCGGAAGAGATCGCCGACACCAAGGCCAACTATGCGCAGCGGCGCCGGATGTCGTGGCGAAGTGGAGGCGGGTCTCCGCACATCGCGCATTCCAAGCTGACCATGGAGGCAACACCCGAGGAACGCCGGGCGGCGTTCGAAAAGCGCTGGGAATTGGGCGGTGTGCTGTTCTCGAAGACCTTCACCGACCAGATGGTCTCGCTGGAAGCCAACGAGGAAGCCCGCAAGTTCTACGAAGAGAAGATCCGATCGGTGATCGACGATCCGGAGCTCGCTGACTTACTGATTCCGAACGACCATCCGATCGGCACCAAGCGGATCTGCACTGACACCAACTACTTCCAGACGTTCAACCGGCCCAACGTGACGTTGGTCAGCGTGCGCAAGACGCCGATCGAGTCGATCGACGAGACGGGAATCGCGACCTCGGACGCGCACTTCGAGATCGACGCGCTGGTCTTGGCCACCGGATTCGACGCCATGACCGGCACGCTGGCAAAGATCGACATCGTCGGCCGCGGGGGCCAGCGTCTGGTGGACGACTGGGTCGACGGGCCGCGCACCTATCTCGGATTGGGTACCGACGGATTCCCCAACCTGTTCCTGGTGTCCGGGCCGGGGGCGCCGGCAGTCTTGGCGAACATGGTGCTGCACGCCGAGGCCCACGTGAATTGGATCGCCGACGCCATCGGCTATCTCGGAAGCCATGGCTACGCCGGGATCGAGCCGACTGCCGACGCGGTGGACAACTGGATCGCGGAATGCGCGCAGCGGGCCGAAGCGACGCTGTTCACCAAGGCCAACTCCTGGTACATGGGCGCGAACGTGCCCGGCAAGCCCCGGCAATTCATGTTGTTCATCGGTGGTTTCGCCACGTATCTGGACATCTGCCACGAGGTGGCCGCCGCCGGATACAAGGGATTCGACCTGCTCAAGGCTCCGTAGATGTCGGCAGGCTTGCGCGACAAGGTCGTGCTGGTCACCGGTGCGGGCCGGGGTACCGGTCGCGTGCACTGTGAGCGGTTCGCTGACGCGGGTGCCGACCTCATCATGATCGACCACATCGGTGCGACCGACGACCTTCGCGATACCGCGGATCAGGTCACCACTCGGGGCCGGCGTGCCGTCATCGGAACAGCCGATGTCGCCGATCTCGGCGCCGTCACCGCTGCGGTCAACACAGGGGTCGAGCGTCTCGGCCGGCTCGACGTCGTGGTGGCCAACGCCGGCATCCACACGCCCGGCGGCCCCGCGTGGCAGATCGATCCCCGCGACTGGCAGCGCACCATCGATGTCAATCTCACCGGGGTATGGCACACGATCCGGGCCGGCGTGCCTCACTTCGGCTCCGATGGCGGTGCCGTCGTGATCATCAGCTCCACCAACGGGTTACGTGGCACCGCTGGTACCGCTCACTACACCACCAGTAAGCACGCCGTCGTCGGCTTGGCCCGCACGCTCGCCAACGAGTTGGGCCCGCGCCGCATTCGGGTCAACACCGTGCACCCCGGCGCGGTCGCCACCCCGATGGTGCGGAATGCGGCAACCTACAAGAGATTGCGGCCCGATCTCGACGACCCCACCGAGGCAGACGCCGCCGAGGTACTCACTGCGCGCAATCTGCTTCCGGTGCCGTGGGTCGAGCCCGTCGACATTGCCGATGCCGTCGTGTTTCTCGCCTCTGACCACGCGCGGTACATCACCGGTGCCCAACTCGTCGTCGACGCGGGCCTGACCCAGAAGACCACATGACAGGGCGGCTGGCGGGAAAGACCGCATTCATCACCGGGGCGGCACGCGGCATCGGCCGCGCTCAGGCGCTGCGCTTCGCCGAGGAGGGTGCGGCCATCATCGGTGTCGACATCTGCGGACGTGTCGAGTCGGTACGGGTGCCGCCCAGCACACCAGACGACCTTGACGAGACAGCACGGCTGGTCGAAGAAGTCGGTGGCCGCATCTCGACCGGTGTCGTCGATGTGCGCGATCTCGGTGACCTTCGGGCAGCGGCGGACCGGGGATCCGGGCATTTCGGCGGGATCGACATCGTCTGCGCCACAGCGGGAATCACCTCACGCGCGCCCGCAACCGAGATGTCGGAATCGATGTGGCGGACAATGGTGGACGTCAATCTGACCGGGGTGTGGAACACCTGTACCGCGGCCATTCCCCACCTGATCAAACGCGGGGCAGGCTCCGTCGTGCTGGTCAGCTCGATCGCCGGATTGCGCGGCCTGGTCGGCGTCGCGCATTACACGGCCGCCAAGCACGGTGTCGTCGGCCTGATGCGCAGCCTCGCGATTGATCTGGCACCGTTCGGCGTTCGGGTCAACTGTGTGCACCCGACCAACGTCGATACGCCGATGATCCAGAACGAGGTGGTCAGCAGCGCATTTCGTCCCGACCTGGGCCGGCCCCCGACCAAGGACGAGTTCGCAGAAGCCGCGACCCACATGAATCTGTTGCCAGTGCCGTGGGTCGATCCGCGCGACGTCGCCAATGCCAGCCTGTTTCTGGCCTCCGACGAGGCGCGCTACATCACCTCGGTCAGCTTGCCCGTCGATGCCGGGGCGACGCAACGATGACCACCGGTGTCGAGCGCGTCTACGCCGTGACCGGTGCGGCGTCCGGGATGGGAAGGGCCGTCGCCGACCGGCTGCGCGGTGAGGGCCACCGGGTGATCGGCGTGGACCTTCGTGACACCGAGGTCATCGCCGACCTCTCGAGCGCCGGGGGACGCTCAGCTGCTGCCGCCGCCGTGCTTGCTTTGGCGGATGGGCGCCTCGACGGCGCCGTGCTGGCCGCAGGGGTCGGCCCCCGGCCCGGAGTGCACAACGTGCCCACCATCATGGCGGTGAACTATTTCGGCGTTGTCGAGTTGGCCGAGGCATGGCGGCCCGCGTTCGCGGCCACCGGCTCCGCGAAGGTCGTTGTCGTGGGCAGCAATTCGGCGACCACCATGCCCATGGTGCCCGGACGGGCGGTGCGCGCACTATTGCGCGGTGACCTCAGCGCCGCGGTGCGCGCAGTGCGAATCTTCCGATCGGCGGCACCGGCGATGGCGTACGGTGCCTCGAAGATCGCGCTGATGCGGTGGGTGCGCCTGAGCGCGGTGCAGCAGGCGTGGTCCGGCGCCGGGATACGGTTGAACGCGATCGCCCCAGGTGCCGTCGATACACCGCTGCTCGGTGAACAGCTCGCGACACCGCGCGAGGCGAAGGCCGTCACCTCGTTCCCGGTCCCCGTGGGAGGCTTCGGCACCACCTGGCAACTGGCGGAGTGGATGCGATTCATGCTTTCCGACGCTGCTGACTTCCTCTGCGGCAGCGTGATCTTCGTCGACGGGGGATCGGACGCATACTTCCGCGCCACCCACTGGCCACGGCGGGTACCTACCGCAGGGATACCGCGGTATGTGCACAGGCTGCTTGTGTACCGACTGCGGCGAGCGCGGCGGTCAAAGTCGACGGCGGCATGATCCCGGCCTGGGTGTGATCTGGTCGACTCCCAGTGAATGGCACCTACGGCGGGACTGGATTCCGATTGTGGCGCACAGTGGTCTGCACACACGGATCGGGGTGGAGGACTCGAGATGACGGCACTCAATGATGTGGTGACCTACGAAGTCGTTGGCTCGACTGCGCTGGTCACGATGAACCGACCGCGATATCGCAACGCCCAGAATTCGGTCATGACGTATGCCCTGGACGCGGCCTTCCAGCGTGCGGTCGATGACGACGACGTGCGGGTCATCGTGCTGGCCGGCAGCGGTGAGCATTTCAGCGCCGGTCACGACATCGGCACCCCTGACCGCGACCACCACGTCTCGTACGACAACAAGGCGGCGCTGTGGTGGGACCATGTCGACAAAGAGGGCGGCGACATGCGCTACGCCCGTGAGGTCGAGGTGTATCTGGGGATGTGCCGACGCTGGCGGGAGATCCCCAAGCCCACCATCGCGATGGTGCAGGGAGCATGCATCGCCGGCGGTCTCATGTTGGCGTGGGTCTGCGACATGATCGTCGCGGCCGACGACGCCTTCTTCGCAGATCCCGTGGTGCGGATGGGGATTCCGGGGGTCGAGTACTTCGCCCACCCGTGGATCGTCGGCCCCCGATTCGCCAAAGAGATGCTGTTCACCGGGCAGAGATTCGGTGCTCAGCGCGCGTACGAAATCGGGATGGTCAACAGCGTGGTGCCGAGGACGGAGCTACGCGACGCGACACTGGAAATCGCCGAGCGTATCGCGGCGATGCCGAGATTCGGTCTCGCGCTGGCCAAGCGTGCGGTCAACCAGTGCGAAGACCAGATGGGATTGCGAAACGGCATGGACGCCGTGTTCGGGCTGCACCACTTCGCGCATGCACACAACGCGGAGGTCGGTCAGGATTCCCTCGGCGGTCTCGATGCCAAGGCCATGGCATCCGGTCCGGGCAAGTGAAGGTCGCAGTCACCGGGGGAACCGGTTATCTCGGTGCCCACGTGGTACGCGGTCTGCTCACCGCCGGGCACAGTGTTGCGCTGCTGGCCGAGCCGGGCTGGGAGAACCCGGTCCTGCTCGGCCGGCTGTCGGAGCTGGGCACGGTGACCGTCCATCGGGGCGACGTGCGCGAACCTGCCGACGTGGCCGCCTTCATGGCCGACTGCGAGGCTGTGGTGCACGCCGCTGGGGTGGTGGGGACCGACGATCGTCGGGAGAAGTTGATGTGGGAGATCAACGCCTACGCCACCGAGGCGATCATCCACCAGGCTGCTGAGCGCGGGCTCGATCCCATCGTGGTGGTGAGCAGCTACAGTGCGCTGTTCCCGCCGGCCGGCTCGGTGATCACACCGAACAGCCCGACAGCGAAAGGCAAGTCAGCGTACGCGCGGACGAAATCCTATGCCGATCGCGCGGCCCGGCGCATGCAGGACGCCGGCGCGCCCGTGGTGGTGACCTACCCGGCCAGCGTCGTCGGTAGCGCCTATGCCACCCCGCCCGGAGTCACTGAACAAGGCTGGGCGGCGATTGTCAAAGGTGGTGTGGCGCCTCGCGTTCGTCATGCGGGCATGATGATGATCGATGTGCGCGACGTGGCTGACGTTCACTGCGCGCTGATGCGGCCGGGTCAGGGGCCGAAACGTTATCTGTGCGGCGGGATGTTTCTCACCTTCGACGAGATGATCTCGGCGATCGAGGTGGGCTCCGGCCGAAAGATCACGCGGATCCCGATGAGTCCAGGGGTATTCCGCGCGCTGGGTCGTATCGCGGATGTCGCCGGTCGTCATTTGCCGGTCAGCTCTGGATTCAGTTACGAAGCGGCGCAGTTGATCACCGCGGCGATCCCGACCGATGACCGTCAGACGCTCTCGGAACTCGGCTTGCACTGGCGCCCGCCTCGCGAAGCGATCATCGAGACATTCCACTGACCTGCTGTCGAGTGTTATCCGCGCGCGGCCGACCGGCCGGCACGGCGGCCGTAGAAACTGCCGTCGCCCAACGAGATCCCGCTGGCGTAGCCCCACGCGGCGAGACCCGCGGTGCAGCGCCCGGCGGCGTACAGCCCGGGAATGGGCTCGCCGCTGACGTGCAGTACCTCGGCGTCAAGGCTGGTGCGCAGGCCGCCCAGCGGGAAGCCGCCGGTGGCGTGCCGCAGATCGATGGCGCCCACCGGGCTGCCGATCGGGCGCAGCCACCGAGCCTTCTTGTGTAGCACCGGATCCTCACCGCGTGCCGCGCCTTCGTTGTACCGGGCCACGGTGTCCTGCAGGCTCCCGGTGGGAAAGCCCATCTCGGCCTCCAGTTCGGCGACCGTCTCGCACACCCACTTCGGCTTGCGCAGAATCAGTTTGGGTGTCTGCGATGCCAGCGCCTGCTCCTGGCCCTCTTCGTCGATGATCAGGTAGGCGGTGTCGTCCTGGTGGTAGAGCGTGAGCTGACCGGCCCGGCCCGGGTAGGTGTCCTCGGCGACGTAGCGCTGCCCGCGCGCGTTGACCAGGATGCCACGCACCAGTTGCTGGGGATCGACGACGAACGCGACCTCGGTGGCATCGGTGTGGGCCAGGTCGGCCCCGAGCGCCTGTGCCATCCGAATGCCGTGCCCGTCATGCTGTTCCACCGCTGAGATCGGCCGACCGGCGATCCGCGGGGTGAACCGGGTCATCATCGAGTCGTTGTAGGCGAAGCTGCCGGTGCCCAGCACCACCCCGCGGCGGGCCCGGATCGCGATGTCGGTGCCGTATTGGCGGGCGGTGACACCGGCCACCCGGCCGTCGGACTCGATGACCAGCGACTGCACCCGAACGTCGTACAGTGCCTGGACCCCAAGGCCGATCGCGGTCTCCACGAGTGGCTTCATCAGCATGAAGCCGGCACTGGCCTGGCCCTGCTTCTTGTTCTGCATCTGCGGCACATGCCCGCGCGGCGCGGGTTCGGCGACGGTGTTGAACGGGTAGGCGTCCTCTCCGCCGCTGTACATCAGACCCTGGTCACCCAGCGGCTCCCAGCCCGGTTCGCCGAAGAACTCCGGTTTGAACGGCACCCCGCAGTCCACCAGCCAGTCGAAGTGGGCGACGCTGCCGGCACTGTAGTCGGCGATGCGCTCGGCGTCGGCGCCCGGGCCCATCGCGGCGTTGAGGAAAGCCGCCATGTTGTCGACAGAATCAGGGAAGCCGCAGGCCTTTTGGAGGCCGGTGCCGCCGCCCAGATAGATGAACCCGCCGGCCAATGCCGCGGCGCCGCCCCACGCGCCGGCCCGTTCCAGCACCAGCACATCGGCACCGGCCCCGGCGGCCTCGACCGCGGCGGCCGCACCGGCGACGCCGAAACCGGCGATCACCACGTCGGCCTCGTGGTCCCAACGGGTCACCGATGCGGCGGGGACCGGTCGGACGTCGCTGCTCATGTCAGGGCCGCATGGCTGCCGGCAGATCGCCGACCCACTTGTGGCCCCAATAGCTGTCGGCGGTGATCTCCTCGGCGGTGTAACGACTTTCGTCGATCCGCATCCCACCGGTGCCGAATTCGATGTCCCAGTCGCCGGGAGCGCGGACGTAGAACGAGACCATCTTGTCGTTGGTGTGCCTGCCCAGGGTGGAGGACAGCTGGAAGCCCTCGGCGGCGATACGGTCCAGTGCCTCACCGACGGTGTCGAGACTGTCGACCTCGACCATCATGTGGATCAATCCCGGATCACGCTGGTGGGTCGACGGTGCGATCGCCAGGCTGTGGTGCCGTTCGTTGATACCCAGGAAGCGGATCCGGATCGGGCCGAACTCCTTGGGCAGCGGCACGCGGAACGCGCCCCGGGAGACGAATCCCAGTACCCCGGTGTAGAAGTCGAACAACCCGGGCGCGTCGAGCGCCGGTAACACGACGTGGCCCAGCCCCTGGTCGCCGGTGACGAACCGGGCCCCGAACGGAGTCACCACCGGACTGTGGTCGAGCACCGCGCCGTGGAACACCTCCAGATGCGTACCTGCCGGATCGTCGAAGGCCACGACCTCTTCGACCCGCCGATCGTCGGCCTCGGACTGCGACAGCTGCTTGTACGCCACCCCGGCGCCGTCGAGGACGACCTTCAGCTGCTCCAGCGCGGCGTGGTCGCGGACCTCCCAGCCCACGGTGACGATGCGGTCACCGTCACCGGGCACCACGATGATCCGGGCGGCCCGTTCGTCCATCCGCAGATACAACGCGGTCGGGTCCGGGCCCTTGCCCTCGGCGAATCCCAGCACACCGAAGGCGAAGTGCCGCCAGCGATCGATGTCGGCGGTCGCGATGGTGACGTAGCCGAGGCTCTTCAACAGGCTCACCGGTGCGCTCCCGTCAGATCATTGCCCGCAGCGGGCCTTGCGGCTCCACGCCGAACGAGCTCAGCGCGGCGGCATGGTAGGTGGTGCCCGGCACGTGGATGGCGTGCGCCATCCCGGTGTGCGCGTCGCGCCAGTACCGCTGCAGCGGCTTGTCCATCCGCATCGCGTTGCCGCCGGAGCGGGCGAAGATCTCGTCCACCGCGCTGACCGCACGCCATACCGCGCGGACCTGGGTACGCCGTCCGGCCGCCCGGTCGGCGAAGGAGACCTCCTTGCCGGAGTCGACCATGTCGTAGATCCGGTCCACATTGGCCAGGATCTCCTGGCGGGCGGCGTTGATGTCGGCGGCCGCCTCGCCGATCGCGTACATCACGTACGGGTCGTCCTTGATCGCCGTGCCGGCCGCGCTGACCCGCTCGCGCTGGTAATCCAGGTGCGCGGCCAGGGCACCCTCACAGATGCCGATGGTCGCCGAGGAGATCCCCAGCGGGAACATCGTCGACCACGGCATCAGGTACAGGGTGTCGGTCATGCCGGCCTCGCGCTGGGCGGTGCCGTCCATCACCTTGAATGCGTCCATCACGCGGTAGTCCGGCACGAACGCGTCTTTGACGATGACGTCCTTGGAGCCGGTGCCGCGCAGGCCCACCACGTCCCAGGAATCCTCGACGATCGTGTAGTCCTTGCGCGGCAGGATCATGTGCAGCATCTGCGGCGGCATCTGCACCTTGCCGTCGGCGTCGCTCTTGATCGCGCCGAGGAAGATCCAGTCGCAGTGGTCGGTACCGGAGCTGAACTGCCAGCGCCCGTTGAAGATGTAGCCGCCGTCCACCGGCCGGGCGATGCCCTGGGGTGCATAGGGCGAGGCCACCCAGGTGTCGACGTCGTCCGCCCAGATCTCCTCGGCAACCCGGGGGTCGGCATAGGCGAGCTGGTAGGGGTGCACGCCGACCACGCCGTTGATCCAGCCGGCCGCCGGGTCGAGCGCCGCCAGCGCCATCACGGTCTCGGCGAACTCGCGCGGATGCACTTCCAGCCCGCCGAACTTCGCCGGCTGCAGCAACCGGATGTGGCCGGCGTCTTTCATCGCCTTGACCGTCTCGTCGGTGAGTTTGCCGATCTTCTCGGCCTGTACTGCCTGCTCACGCAGCTGGTCGGCGAGTTCTCTCGTCTTGTCGAGCACCGAAACGGTCATCGTGCGTCCTTGTCCGGGTCTGGGCTGTTGATGCCATCCTCACCCCGGGGGACCGTCGGCTGCGGGCAATGTCCCGATGAGCGGGGCAACTCGGTGGGCGCCGACTTACGCTGCAGGCGTGAGCACCGCAGACGATGCGCTCGACGTGGTGGTGGTCGGTGCCGGGTTCGCCGGGCTGTACGCGCTGCACCGATTTCGCGGGCAGGGCCTGTCGGTGCGGGTCTTCGAGGCGGCACCCGAGGTCGGCGGCACCTGGTATTTCAACCGCTACCCCGGAGCCCGGTGCGACGTGGAGAGCGTGGACTACAGCTACTCGTTCTCCGAGCACCTGCAACAGGAGTGGACGTGGACCGAGAAGTACGCCGCGCAACCGGAGATCCTCGCCTACCTGAACTGGGTCGCCGACACCCTTGACCTGCGCCGGGACATCACCTTCGGTGCCCGGGTGATGTCGGCCGTGCTCGACGAAACCGCCCTGCGCTGGTCGGTGACCACCGATTCCGGTGAGTGCGTCACCGCCCGGTTCGTGGTGATGGCAACCGGGGCGTTGTCGGCGGCGATCACCCCGCGCTTCGAGGGTCTGGAGCGGTTCGGCGGTGCGGTCTACCACACCGCGCACTGGCCGCACGACGGCGTGGACTTCACCACTGAGCGGGTGGCGGTGATCGGCACGGGTTCCTCAGGGATCCAGTCGATTCCGATCATCGCCGAGCAGGCCGAGCACCTCTACGTGTTCCAGCGCACCCCCAACTACAGCATCCCGGCGGGAAATGCGCCGCTGAGCGCTGAGCAGGTGGCCGAGGTGAAGGCCGGCTATCCCGAGCGGCGCCGCGCCTCGATGCGCAGCGGTGGTGGCTCGCCCTATGTCGGCTCGGCCAAGCGGACTTTCGAGGTGTCCCCGCAGGAGCGGCGCGCGGCCTATGAAAGGCGTTGGCAGCTCGGCGGTGTGTTGTACTCGAAGACTTTTCCCGATCAGCTGACCGACCAGGCCGCCAACGACGAGGCCCGCAGCTTCTGGGTCGAGAAAGTCCGCGCCGTGATCGATGACCCGAACGTCGCCGAGCTGCTGATCCCCGACGATCACCCGATCGGATCCAAACGGATCTGCACCGACTCCAACTACTTTCAGACGTTCAACCGGCCCAACGTCACGCTGATCAGTGTGCGCCGAACGCCGATCACGTCGATCGACGAGACCGGGATCAACACCACCGATGCCCATGTCGATCTCGACGCGATCGTGTTCGCCACCGGATTCGACGCGCTGACCGGAGCGCTGGGCAAGATCGACATCGTCGGTCGCGGGGGAGAGCGGCTTGCCGACGACTGGGCCGACGGGCCACGCAGCTATCTCGGGCTGGGCGACGACGGCTTCCCGAACCTGTTCGTGATCACCGGTCCCGGCGCGCCCGCGGTGCTGGCCAACATGGTGCTGCATGCCGAATCGCACGTGGACTGGATCGCCGATGCCATCTCCTACCTCGACTCCCACGGATACGCCGGTATCGAGGCCACCCCGGAGGCTGTCGAGCGTTGGCTGGCCGAACTCGACGAGCGCGCCGCGACGACGCTGTTCCCGCGGGCCGACTCCTGGTACATGGGCGCCAATGTGGCAGGCAAGCCACGGGTTTTCATGCTCTTCATCGGCGGCTTCGGTGCCTACAACGACATCTGCGCCGACGTCGCCGCGTCCGGGTATCGCGGCTTCGAGCTGCTCACGACGCCCACACCGGGCTAGTCGCGCTGCAGGAAGCCCAGCACCGTGGTCTCGAAGGCCTGCTTGGCCTCGATCATCACCCAGTGCCCGCAGTTGGGGAACACGTGCAGCTCGGCGTTTTCGATGGTGCGCATCGGGATCAGCGCCATGTCCAGCGGACTGACCCGGTCGTCGCGGCCCCACGTCAGCAGCGTGGGTGCCTTCACCTTGTGCATGGTGGCCCACGGCAGCGGGAAGTCGGCGTTGCGCATCATCTTGGTCATCGCCGCGAACGCGGCCTTGCCGTACATCCGCCGCGCGCTGGCCAGCGTTTCGGGGTCGGTGGCCAGCGCCCACCGCTCCTCGATGAGCTGTTCGGTCACCAGCGCGGGGTCGTAGACCATCGAGTTGAGCCAGTCGACGAGCCGCTGGCGGGTGGGGTCTTCGGTGAACTCTTGCAGCAGGCGAATGCCCTCGCTGGGGCCCGAGCTGAAGATGTTGGTGCCGATGCCGCCGATGGTGACCAGCTTGCCGACCCGATCGCGGTGGTTGATCGCGAAGTTGATGCCGACCCCGCCGCCCATCGAGTTGCCGATCACGTCGACCCGGTCCAGTCCGAGGGCGTCGACGAACGCCGGCACCGCGGCTTGTGCGTCGAGCATCGGGTGGCCGCCGAAGTCGTCGCTCACCCCGAAGCCGGGAAACTCCAGCACCAGGCATCGGTAGTGCTCGGCGAAAAAGCCCAGGTTGCCGCGGAAGTTCCGCCAGCCGGTGACACCCGGACCGGAGCCGTGGAGCAGCAGCAGAACGGGCCCCTCACCGGCCTCGTGATAGCGCAGAACGCCCTTCTCGGTTGAGATCTCGCGCTTGGTGCCCTCGTAAGTCGTATCCACGGCTGCTATCCGAACATGTGCCGCCCGCGGTCTCAACCAGGGGTCCCGCCGACCGGGCGGAAACAGCTGCAGGTATCAACAGTCACACCGGCCTCATTTGCCCCATATTGCTGCTAGTCTGCACCGAGCCGGTTAGCTGCGGGGATGACCGCGAAAGGGTGCCGATGACTCACACGGCCGAGCAGGACGCGACGCCGCCGGAAAAGCCCAGCATGCTGAACCGGTTCCGGCGCGACCGGCTGCTCGCCCGGATCAGCATCCAGTCCAAACTCATCCTCATGCTGGTGCTGTGCACCATGCTGGCCGCCGCGGTGGTCGGCGCGATCGCCTTCGAGGTCGGCCGCACGTCGCTGCGCACCGCGGTGTTCACCCGCCTGATCGAGATCCGCGAGGCGCAGTCCCGCGCGCTCGAGGGTGAGTTCACGGACCTGAAGAACTCGCTGGTCATCTACAGCCGCGGTTCCAGCACCTCCGACGCGCTGGAGGCCTTCACCGCCGGCTTCGACCAGCTGGACAACGCGGCGGTCAGCCCGGCGCAATGGCAGGGAATCCTCGACTACTACAACACCTTCATCGAGCAGACCAGCAAGCAGAGTGGTACCCAGCTGGACGCGGCCGCGCTGTTGCCCACCACGCCCGCCCAGCGCTACCTACAGGCCAACTACACCGCGCGGCTGTCCACCCCCGACGCGGCCATCGCCATGGACAACGCCGGCGACGGCAGCCAGTGGTCCGCCGCCAACGGCCGCTATCAAGAGTTCTTCCGCCAGATCGTCACCCGGTTCGGATTTCAGGATGCCCTTCTGCTCGACGGCCGCGGCAACGTGGTCTACAGCGCCTACAAGGGCGTCGACCTCGGCACCAACATTGTCAACGGGCCCTACGCCGGATCCAAACTGCACGCCGCCTACCTGAAGGCGATGTCGGCCAACACCGTCGACTACGTCGGCCTCACGGATTTCGAGTTCTATCAGCCGGCCCAGATGCAGCCGACCGCGTGGATGGTCGCCCCGATCGCGCCCAACGGTCGCACCGAGGGGGTGCTGGCCCTGCAGTTCCCGATCTCGAAGATCAATCAGCTGATGACGTTCGACCGCAAGTGGTCCGACGCCGGACTCGGCCACACGGGGGAGACCTTCCTGGTCGGCCCCGACGGGTTGATGCGGTCGAACTCGCGGGTGTTCGTCGAGGACCCTCAGCGCTACAAGCGAGAAGTGACTGCGGCGGGCACCCCCGCCGAAGTCGCGGACAAGGCGATCCTGTTGGGCGGCACGACCCTGGTGCAGCCCGACGTCTCGGAAGCAACCTCCAACGCGCGGCGCGGCGAGACCGGGACCCTGGTGTCCGACGACTATCTGGGCAACCGGGCGCTGCAGTCGTATGCGCCGCTGCCCGACCACAATTCGGGACTGCAGTGGTCGATCGTCGCCAAGGTGGACGCGGCCGAGGCCTTCGCCAAGGAATCCTCCTTCACCCGCACGATGGTGCTCAGTACGGTGGGGATGATTTTCATCGTCTGCGTGCTGGCGGTCTATCTCGCCCAGGTCTTCGTGCGCCCGATCCGCAAGCTGGAGGCCGGTGCGCAGCGGATCGCCGCCGGCGACTACTCGGTCGCCGTCCCGGTGGAGACCCGCGACGAACTGGGTGATCTCACCCAGGCGTTCAACGACATGAGCCGCAGCCTGACGGTGAAGGACGACCTGCTCACCGAGCAGCGGCGGCAAAACGACGAACTGCTGCGCTCGTTGATGCCGGAGACGGTGATCGAACGTTTCCGGCAGGGCGAAGAGACAATTGCCACCGAACACCACAACGTCACGGTGATCTTCGCCGATCTCATCGGCCTCGACCGGCTGCAGTCCGAACTGAGCCCGGCCGACTACCTGGCTCTGGGCAACGAACTGATCCGCCAGATCGACGCCGCCGCAACCGACCTTGGTGTGGAGAGCGTTCACACCGTGCGCAACGGCTACCTGGCCAGTTGCGGACTCACCGTGCCGAGGCTGGACAATGTGAGCCGGACCGCGGAGTTCGCGCTCGAGTGCGAGCGGATCGTCGAGCGGTTCAACAGCGACGCCGGAATCGAGCTGAGCCTGCGCGCCGGCATCGACACCGGCGACGTGGGCAGTGGCCTGATGGGCAGTCCCTCGGTGGTCTACGACATGTGGGGCGACGCGGTGAACCTGGCCCATCAGGTCAAGAACGGCTCACCGCGGCCGGGAATCTACGTCACGGCACGGGTCTACGAGGCGTTGCGGGACACCATGACGTTCACCGAGGCGGGCACGGTCACCGTTGACGGTGTGGCCCAACCGATCTGGCAGGCCGCGGAGGACCGGTCATGACCGACGTCTTCACCTCGGCCTGGTTCTACTGGGCGGTCGGCATCGCCATCGGGCTGCCGTTGGGACTGGTCGTGCTCACCGAGTGGCAGCACGCGCTGCGCCGCAAGAACAGTTTCCTGGTCAAACCGGTGACCCTGCTGCGCAACTACCTGCTGCCGCTGGGAGCGTTGCTGCTGCTGATGATCGAAGCCAGTCGGGTGCCGGCCGACTCGACCTCGGTGCGGATGGTCGGCACCCTGGTGGCGTTCGTCGTCCTGGTGCTGCTGCTGTCCGGGATCAACGCCGCGCTGTTCCAAGGTGCCCCGGATGGCAGCTGGCGCAAGCGGATTCCGGGCATCTTCCTCGACGTCGTGCGCTTCCTGCTGATTGCCATCGGCCTGGCGATGATCTTCGCCTACATCTGGGGCGCCAACGTCAAGGGCCTGTTCACCGCACTGGGCATCACCTCGATCGTCGTCGGCCTGACCCTGCAGAACTCGGTGGGCCAGATCATCTCCGGACTGCTGATGCTCTTCGAGCAGCCGTTCAAGATCGGCGACTGGCTCGACACCCCGGCCGCCAAAGGGCGGGTGATCGAGGTCAACTGGCGCGCGGTGCATCTGGAGACCGGTACCGGGCTGCAGATCACCCCCAACTCGGTCCTGGCCGGCGCATCGTTCACCAACCTGAGCCGGCCGCCTGGCAAGCACACCATGACCGTGACGAGTGTGTTCTCGGTCGACGACGCCCCCGATGAGGTGTGCGCGATGTTGGTGCAAGCTGCCGCCGAACTGCCGCAGTGCCATCCCGACCGCAGCCCGTCGGCGGTCCCGTTGGGCGGCAAGGAGTATCAGACCAAGATCCCGTTGCGCTCACCGGCCGACGACACCAAGGCCAAGGCGACCTTCCTGCGCTGGATCTGGTATTCGGCGCGCCGCGAGAGCCTGCATCTCGACGAGGCCGACGACGACTTCTCCACCCCCGACCGGGTGGCCGCGGCGATCCGGTCCGTGGTGGCGCCGACACTGCGCCTGGACCGCGAGGAGCAACTGCGGCTGGTCGAACACGCCAAGATGGAGCGCTACGGCGACGGGGAACTCGTCCAGCGCTCCGGTGAGGTCCCCACCGGTATCAAGTTCATCGTCTCCGGCGAAGTCCAACTGACCGCGACCGCCGAGGACGGCAGCGAGGTCGTCGTCGGCAGCCATGAACGGGGCTCTTTCCTCGGCCAGAGCACGCTGACCCGTCAGCCGGTGATCGGCTGGTCCTACGCGGTCGGCGAGGTGACCATGGTGTTCCTCGGGCGCGATCAGGTCGAGGCGATCGTGCGGGACAACCCCTTGCTGCTCCAGGAATTCGGCCGGACCATCGAACAGCGGCGGGAACACATGATGCGCGCGGTCGCGACGAACGAGGGCGATGACGACTCCGGCACATGATCTCGTCGTGGTCGGGGCGGGCATCGTGGGCCTGGCGGTGGCCCGGGAGTGGATGTCGCGCCGCCCTGCCGACTCGGTGGCCGTGCTCGAGCGGGAGGCAGCGCCGGCCCGCCACCAGACCGGGCACAACTCCGGGGTGATCCACGGCGGCATCTACTACCAGCCGGGGTCTCTGAAGGCCAGGCTGTGCGTCGAGGGTGCTCGGCTGATGTACGAGTACTGCCAGCACCATCGCATCAGCCACGAACGGTGCGGCAAACTGATCGTCGCCGTGTCCGGCGACGAGTTGCCCCGGCTGGACGATCTGCAGGCGCGCGGAATCGCCAACGCCGTGCCCGGGCTGCGCCGGATCGGCGCCGGTGAGATCGCCGAGATCGAGCCCAATGCCGTTGGGCTCCAGGCGCTTCATGCGCCCAACACCGGCATCGTCGACTATTCGGCGGTGGCTCGGGCACTGGTCGACGAGTTGACGGCGGCCGGTGCCGTCGTCCGCTTCGGCACCGCGGTCGACGCCATCGACGGCGGCGAACGCCCAGTCGTGCACACCGGCGCGGGTCCGGTGCGTGGCCGCACCGTCATCTCCTGCGCCGGGCTGTGGGCGGACCGCCTGGCTCGCCGGGCCGGCGCCCCCCGCGATCCGCAGATCGTGCCGTTTCGCGGCGCCTACCTCGGACTCAAACCCACCGAGCGGACTCGGCTCAACGGGATGATCTACCCGGTGCCCAACCCCGAGCTGCCCTTCCTCGGCGTGCACATCACCAAACACATCACCGGCGACGTGACGCTGGGGCCGACGGCGATGATGGTGGCGGCCCGTGACGCGTACTCGTTGCGGCGGTTGAGCATTCGCGATTCCTGGGAGACGCTGACCTGGCCTGGCACCTGGCGGATGGCGCGCCGGTACTGGCGGGTGGGGCTCGACGAGATCCGGATGGCGGCCAGTCGGCGGGCGTTCGTCACCGCGGCGGCCCGCTACCTGCCGGGGTTGACGGTGGCCGACCTGGACGGCAGCTCGCACGCCGGGGTGCGGGCACAAGCGGTCGGCCGCGACGGTGCGCTGGTCGACGATTTCGTCATCTCCCGCGACGGCCACATCTCCCACGTCCGCAACGCACCGTCACCGGCGGCCACCTCGGCGTTCGCCCTGGCCCGCGAACTGGTCGACCGCGTGATGGGTTAGTACTGGCGATACCGCCGTTGCACATGGGCCTGGCGGACGGCGACGTGGGCGGCGCGCTCATCGGGTGAGACGTCGCGGGTGGTAGCGGGTAGGTATCCGCGGACATCGGCCAGGGGCACGGTGCTGACGGTGACCTCGGGCAGCCGGTCCGGGTCCGATGAGTACGTCCACCGGAGGCTGAGAAAGCCCTTGGCCAGGCCCGTGGTGTCCAGCCAGTTCGGCACGCCGGGATCGGTGCCGGCGACGACGTAGCGGACCACACCGTCGTCGTCGCGCTCGGCCTGAAACCCGTTGAGGCTGGTCTGATGATTGGCGTAGTCGAGCGACTCACCCCACAGGTTGCTCAGGTGGAACCCGCTGTAGGCCGGCTCGACCGGCACGGTGGCTTCGATCACCAGCGCCTCGTCGGGCGCCAGGTCGAACACCCCGCCGGAGTACACATTGGTGTTCTGGCCCCCGCCGGTGGCCAGATTGGCCCGCGCCGGCGCGTTCAACCCGTTACGCGGCATGAACGTCACCCCGTCGCCGTTGCGGTCGCCGTGGGCTTCCAGGATGACGTCGTAGAACTCGTTCCAGAAGGTCATCTGGCCTTCGACGATCTGACCGATCCGGCGCATTCGGTCGGCGGCGCCTGTCGGGTCGAGTGGGGCCGGGTGGTCCCCGTCCTGACCGATCCGGGTGATCTGCAGGTCCGGGCACGCCTCCTGCGCCCAGTCGTGGAACAGCACGCGCACGATCAGGTAGCGCGCTGTCCCGGTGCCGTTGTCGGTGACCAGGCGGCTGGGCAGGAAGTCGCCGGTGTACCCGGCGGGTCGGTCGGGGCCGACCACGATCTCGAACCGGCCGTCGGCGTCGACCCGCAACTCGTCGGTGTCCAGCGACCCGGTGATCATCCGGACGGCCGGGCTGAGTTCCATCAGGCTGCCCGAGTCCCCGGCATAGGCCGTGTGGGTCTCGAAGATCAGGTACTGCGGCGCCTTCGGCCGCATCGTGCCGCGGATCCGGTAGGTCAGATCGCCGTCGATCGCCGCCGACAGGTAGAGCGCATCGGCGTTGTCGATGGTGGCCTTGTCGGTGGGCTGGATCGCGCGCCGGAGGTACGGGAACGCCGGGTCTTCGTGGAAGGCCCGTTCGATCGCGGAGAACGTGAACCCGAGCAGATAGCGGTAGCCCTCGGCCAGACCGCGCGCGCTGGGCGGCGGCGCGTGCAGATGCTCGGAGTCGACGGCGTCGCGAGCCCGTCCCAGGGCGGCGATCAGGTCGTCCCAGGCCGCCCTCAGTTCGGCGGCGCCGTGGTCAGTTGACACGTGCGTGTTCTCCTTCTCGTCCGTCGTCGGACCAGCCGAACTGGTCGAACAGGTCGGCGAGCCCGACGTGGATCGCCTGCGGGTCCAGGCCGAACTCCGCCAGGCTGTAGCGGTGGGTTGTTTCATGGCCCTGGCCGCGCGACGCGTCGATCGCGGCGGCCACCTGCGCCGGCATCTGGAGGTCGAGTTCGTCGTACACGCGGGTCATCGTGGCGGCCGGCTCACCGACCAGCTGGCGGTAGTCCACGACACAGGAACGGATTTCGGGATGGCGCGCCAGCACCTCGAGCGGATGGCGGTAAGCGTCGAAGGACTGCTCGGCCAGGATGCGTAGCGAGTCGGCGATGAGGCGATCGTCGCGGCCCTGCAGAGCCCAGCTGGTCTGCAGCATCTTGAGCAGGCTGGGGATGGTTTCGTAGGGATTGCGCACCGGCACAATAAATTTCGCGTCGGGGAAGGTCTCGATCAGCGCCTCGACCCGGCCGCAGAAGGTCGGGTTCTTGCTCAGGTGGGTGCCGCCGCCGTTGAGGGCCAGTTGGCGGCGCACGCATTCCTTGTAGAACCTCATCAGCCGGGTACGTTTGGCCGCGCTCCACCGGTCGACGTGGTAGAAGTCCAGTTCGCCCAGATAGGGGAACAGCACGATCCAGAAGCCGGATCCCAGCGACCAGGTGAGCAGAAAGTCGTCTTCCTCGGCGGCGAAGAAGCCGGTGCGATGCATGTCGTTGGTGTCAGCCAGGGCGCGCTCTTCGACAGCTTCGATCTTGCGCCGCAGCCGCTTTGAAAAGAAGGTCTCATCGACGCGGAACAGCAGGCGCAGCAGCCGCTTCTCCAGCAGCGAGGGGAAGAACATCTCGTACATCAACACGACGCTGAACTGTTCGTCCTGGGCCATCAGTCGATGCAGGTAGGTCGTTCCGCTGCGGGCATGCCCCACCGAGAAGACCGGCTCGCGGACTTCGGTGCGCCGCAACGACGGAAACAGCAGGGGATCGAGGGCGAAGCAGACGGCGTGGACGGCGACCATGATCGGAACGCCGACGAGGAAGGCCGCCAGCAGCTTTCTGCGCCGGGCTCGGTCGGATTCGGCGCGCACCAACCGCAGCATCGTGACGTAGTTGCCGACGTCGAAATAGAACCGCGTGCCGACCATTGTCGAAGGCTAGAAGCGAAAGATTGACAAAGTCAAGGAATTCGGCGGGCGGCGCATCAGTCGTCGATCGGGGTCGCGACGGAATCGGCGACGAACCGGGTCAGGAAGTCGGCGTACTGGTCCAGTTCGGCCGTCGTCCACCCGGACAGCGCCCGGCGAAGGTGACCCCGGCGTACGTCCTGCAGTTTCCCGGCCACCCGCCGCCCGTTGGGGGTGACCGCCACCAGCGACACCCGCAGGTCGGCGGGGTCCGGCTTGCGGGTCACCAAGCCCGCGTCGACCAAGGCGGTCACTTGGCGGGTCGCCATGCCCACGTCCATGTGCGCGCCGCGGGCCAACACGCCCATCGCCACCGGTCCGCCGTCGATCAGCACCCGCAACAGCGCATACGACGGCTGGGTCAGGCTCACGCCGGCCGCGGCCGCCTGGCGAGCGAACAGCGACCGGCTGGAGGTCAGGCGCACCACCTGGGCCAACGATCGACTGATCGAGTCGAGCGACTCGTCCTTGGCCGAAGATGTCACAGCAGGTCCGTTCCGTACGTGGTTCAGCTCTGTTGATACCAGCCCGCGGGCCGCGCGGTGCCATCGATGTCGTTGAATGCCCCCATGGCCACGCATCCGGCACGGCTGGGGGTCGCACTCGCGGTCTCGGCGATGGTGTGTGTGCAGCTCGGTCTGGCCGTCGCGGTGGGGCTGATCGACCGGATCGGAGCCGAAGGCGCGGCCTGGCTGCGGCTGGCCTGGGCGGGCGTGCTGTTCGCGGTGGTGGTGCGCCCACGGCGGGCGTCGTTCACCCGTGCCACGTTCGGCATCTGTGTGCTGCTCGGCGTGGTCACGGCCCTGACCACCACGGTGTTCATGGCGGCCTTGGCCCGCATCCCATTGGGCACCGCCAGCGCGCTGGAGTTCCTCGGCCCGTTGGGTGTGGCGGTGGTCAGCGGATCGGGCCGCGGCCGCTGGATGTGGCCCGCGCCGGCCGCGGTCGGTGTGGTGGCGCTGACCCGGCCATGGCAGGGCGGCATCGACGCGGCCGGCGTGGGGTTCGCGCTGGCCGCCGCCGCCTGCTGGGCGGCCTACATCCTGCTCACCCAGCGGGTCGGCGACCGCGTCAGCGGGCTACAGGGACTGGCGGTGTCGATGCCGGTCGCCGCCCTGGTCGCCACGGCCGCCGTCGGTCCGATCGTGGTGCCGCGGATGACCCCGGAGGTGATCCTGATCGGTTTCGGCCTGGCGTTGCTGCTGCCGATGGCACCGTTCGTCCTCGAGCTGCTGGCCTTGCGCCGGCTCACCACCGCGACGTTCGGGACGCTGATGAGTCTGGAACCCGCGTTGGCGCTGCTGATCGGCTTCCTCGTGCTGCACCAGGTGCCCGGGCCGATGGCGATCGCCGGGGTCGGTCTGGTCGTCGTCGCCGGAATCGGTGCCGCGCGCAGCGGCGCCCGGGAGGCGCGGGCGCCGGTCCAGCCCGGCTGACCCGTCAGCCCCATTCGTGATTCATCGCCCGGGTCCGGGTGACGTCGTCGATCGATTCGAGCGGCCGCAGCCGCGGGCGGGTGACGGCGATCAGCACCATCGCGGCCGCGGCCGTGCCCGCGCCGAGCGCGAAGATGATCGTGAAGCTGCTCTCCGGGGTGTGGCCGTGCGCCGACCGGCCCAGCAGCACGGCGACGATCGCCGCAGCGATCGAGCTGCCGATGGTGCGGGCGATGGCGTTCATGCTGGTCGCGACCCCGGTTTCGTCGGCGGCCACTTCGCGCACCACCAGCGCCGGCAGCGCGCCGTAGGCCAGGCTGATGTAGGCGTTGGTCAGCACGCCCGCCGCGATCACCTGCCACGGCTGATCGTGGAGGGCGGCCAGCAGGACGAAGCCGAGCACCCCGGCGGCGGCGCCCACCACCAGGACGGCCCGGGCGCCGAACCGGTCGATGTAGCGTCCGCTGAGCACCGCGGTCAGAAAGCCCGCGACCGCGCCGGGCAGCAGGAACAGCACGCTGGCGCCCAGCACCGTCGCGCCGAACCCGTAGCCACTGCCCAGCGGTGCCTGCACGAAGTCGGTCAGGCCCAGGAACGCGAAGTACAGACCCATCCCGACCAGGACGGTCGCCAGATTGGTCAGCAGGATCGGCCGCCGTGACAGCATCGTCGTCGACACCAGCGGGTGGCGGCACCGGCGTTCCCACCACCACCAGGCGCCCAGCACGACCACGCCGGCGGCCGCGCACCCCAGTGTGCGCGCCGATCCCCACCCCCAGCCGTGGCCCTGGGTGATCGCCAGCAGGAGCGCCGACAGACCCAGCGCGAGCCCCGCCGCGCCGGCCCAGTCGACAGAGCCTTCGGCTGTGCGTGGCCGGGTCGGTACGACCAGCAGCACCGCGATGATCACCAGCGCAGTGAACGCGGTGGTCAACCAGAACACCCGGTGGTAGCCGGCGTCGCCGCGCATCAGCAGACCCGTGACGACCAGCCCCATGCCGCCGCCGAACCCCAACGATCCGGACAGCACGGCCATCGCGCGCATCAGCCGGTCGGCCGGCAGCTCCTCGCGCAGGATGGACACACCGATGGGATACAGCGCGTAGGACGCGCCCTGCAGCACTCGCGCCACGATCAGCAGCGGCAGCGACGCGGTCAGAGCGGCCAGCAGCGAGCCACCGAGCACGACGATGAGGACGGCCAGCAGCACCCGCTTCTTGCTGTACAGGTCGGCTAGCCGGCCGATCAGCGGCGTGGTGGCCGCGGCGGCGAGCAGGTTGGCCGTCACCGCCCAGCTGACGTCGACGGGGGAGACGTGCAGCTGGCGGGCCATCACCCCTAGCACCGGCACGACCCCGGTCTGCAGGACTGCGACGGTCAGGGCGACGACGCTCAGGGTGGCGACCAGCAGTCCCGGCCGGTGATAGCCTTCGCCGGTCTGAGTTCGGGTCGCCTCGAGATCCGACACGTGACCTCCGTCTGTGATGGGTGACCCGACCCGTTGATTATGTCGTCTAAACATCCGGCTGCGGGCACCGGAGTCCGCTGTGCGAGGATGCCCGGATGGCCACCCGACCGGCGCATTTCCTCGCCGACCCCGACGGCATGTTCCATCCGACCGAGAACGCGCGCAGCCGCTGGGGCGACGACATGCTCAACGGGCCGGCCGTGGTCAGCCTGGCCGCCTGGAACCTGGAGCAGCGTTTCGGGATGCCCGGGTTTCTGCCCGGGCGGCTCACGGTCGACCTGTTCAAGGCGGCGCGCCGGGTGCCGACGACGGTCCGCTGCCGGCTGGTCCGCGACGGACACCGCATCCGCACCTCCGAGTGCGACGTCATCCAGGGCGAGGTGATCGTCGCGCGGTCCACTCTGGTGCAGTACCGCCTTTCCGAACCGCCGCCTGGCCAGGAGTGGGTGGGCGCGGCCGCCTTCACCCCGCCGTCCGGTGGCGAGGCGCACGGGTTCTTCATCGGCAGCGACGACGTCGGCTGGAGTGCCAGCGGGCAGGCGCACCAGAACACCTCGCGCAAGCGGGTCTATCACAGTCCGATCGATGTGGTCGCCGGCCACGACATCACCCCGTTCGTGCGCACCGTCGTCGTCGCCGAGGCCACCAGCCTGGTCACCAACCTCGGCACCAGGGGCATCGGGTACATCAACGGCGACCTCACCGTGGCGTTGTCCCGACTTCCGCAGTCGGAACACATTGGTGTGCAAGGTGATTCGCATTGGGTTTGCGACGGGATCTCGGTCGGCACCGGGACGCTGTTCGACGACGCGGGCCCGTTCGGCACCGGATTGGTCACCGCGATCGCCAACCCGGCGGCGCAGATCGACTTCAGCAAGCCCGATGCGATGCCGACGTTGAGTGTCTGAGTCAGAGCAGGGCGCGCAGCTGGTCGTGGGGTAGCGCGGGGGAGCGGTGCCCGTCGCGGCCCACCATGTCGGCGTTCACCACGAGCGCATTGAGCACGGCTTCCTCGACGCTGTGCACGACGGCGCTGTAGAACTCGTCCATCCGCCCCCAGGGCAGGAACGTCAGCCGGCCGAAATCGTCGTCGCCGGCCGCGCCGATGGGAAAGCGGCTGCCCAGATCCGCCGCCTCGGCGGTGGAGAAGGCCAGGAAGATGTCCCCGGAGAAGTGGCTGCCGGTGGTGCCCGTGCGGGCCAGGCCCAGCGGCACCCGGCGGGCGAGCGCCTTGCACTGGCCGGGCAGCAGCGGCGCATCGGTGGCGATCACCACGATCACCGATCCCGCACCGGGTGGCGGACGGTTCAGGTCGCGCTCGAACCAGTCGCCGTCCAGCGGGTTGTCGACCGCCAGCTGCCCGCCGATGTGGCGGCCGGCGACGGTGAGTTCGTGGCGCGCACCGAAATTGGCCTGTACGAAGGCGCCGACGGTGAAGGTGTGGCTGCCGTAGCGCACCAGGCGCGAGGCGCTGCCGTTGCCGCCCTTGAACTCATAGCAGTTCATCCCGGTTCCGCCGCCGACCGACCCTTCGGGCACCGGGCCGCCGCGGGCATTGTCCAGCGCGGCCTCGGCATGTTCGGGCCGCACGTGGCCGCCGTTGATGTCGTTGAGGTAGCCGTCCCAGGTTTCCGCGCAGACCGGCAACAGCCATTGCCGGGCCAGCACCGGATCAACCCGGTTGACCCACGCGATCACCCCGGTGTGGCAGGCGCCCACCGCGTGCGTATTGGACAGCAGCACAGGCAGATTGAACGCACCTGACTCTTCGATCCAGGTGGTTCCGGTCATCTCGCCGTTGCCGTTGAGCGAATGCCAGCCGGCCGCGCAGGGCTGTCCGAGTCCGCCTCGGCCGCGGGGCAGGATCGCGGTGACGCCGGTTCGCACCGGTCCGGCCCCCACCGTCATCGGCCCGTCACCGGACACCAGCGTGGTGACGCCGACCTCGATGCCGGGCACGTCGGTGATCGCGTTCAACGGCCCGGGTTCGCCGGGAATACAGATGCCGAGCCCGCGAGCACGGGGTCGGCCGTCGGCGGTGAATGCCGCTGGGGACGTCATCCGGCCGACCCTACCGTCGTGTGGCTCGGGCGGCCCGGCTCAGACCGCGGGAATCCAGGGCCATTCGGCCCTGCCGACGACGGGCCATCAACTCCAGAGATCCGGTCTCACCCGACGTAATCTTCGACCCAGGGAGGTGTGGCATGGCCCGACGACTCGTGCGTGACGACGAGGTTCGCGTCCCCGTCGACGATGTCGTGGTTTCCGGACATCTGACCGTGCCGGAGGTGCCGCGAGGCATCGTGGTGTTCGCACACGGCAGCGGAAGCAGCAGGCACAGTCCCCGAAACCGTTATGTCGCCGACGTCCTGGTGTCGGCCGGGCTGGCGACGCTGCTGTTCGATCTGCTCACCCCGGCCGAGGAATCGGACCGTGCCAACGTGTTCGACATCGAACTGCTGGCCCGGCGTCTGATCGGCGTGACGGTATGGCTGCGGTCTCAACCCGACACCGCCGAATTGCCCGTCGGCTATTTCGGGGCGAGTACCGGAGGCGGTGCGGCGCTGCGCGCCGCTGCCGATTCGCAGGTCGACGTCGCTGCCGTGGTGTCCCGCGGCGGTAGGCCCGATCTGGCCGGAGCCTGGCTCAGGCGCGTGGATGCGCCGACTCTGCTCATTGTCGGAGGGCGGGACGAGGCCGTCCTCGAGCTCAACCGGCAGGCCGCCGCGGCGATACCAGCGGAGTGCACGATTGCCGTAGTGCCCGGCGCGACTCATCTTTTCGAAGAGCCCGGCGCGCTGGAGCAGGTCGCTGAGCTGGCCAAAGACTGGTTCATCGACCATGCGACGTCGATCGCTGTGAAACCCTAGCCAGAATCACGAACGCCGGGGAAGGCGTCAACAACCTTCCCCAGCGCCGTCTGCCGCTCGCACCACACCCCCCAGTAGTGGTACGAGCCACCAAACAATCCCGACACCCCCGGCGGGACCCGTGACTCGACTGACGTCTGCCATCAAGTTAAGGGGCAACCGTCAGGTGGTGCACGCGTAGTGCACTACTCGATTTCAGGCTGTTCTCAGGTTTGGTACCTATAACAGCACTCGCCCGCGGGCCGGGGCATGATCATCGGTGGCCCGCCGAGCAACGAACGGAGATCCCATGACAGCGCGCGCGGACGTGTTGACGACGGCAGAGGCGCTGCTCAGCCGCGTGGCCGCGGGCCAGCCGGTGACGCTGCTGGACGTGCGGTGGACATTGAGCCGGCCGGATGGCCGCGACGACTACCTGAAGGGGCACCTTCCCGGCGCGGTGTACGTGTCGTTGGACGACGACTTGTCCGATCACGCGGTATCCGGGCGGGGCCGACACCCGCTGCCGTCAGGATCCGCTGTTCAGCAGGCCGCGCGGCGGTGGGGAGTCCGAGACGGCGTCCCGGTGGTGGTCTATGACGACTGGAACCGAGCCGGGTCGGCGCGGGCCTGGTGGGTGCTCAGGGCGGCCGGGATTGCCGATGTGCGGATCCTCGACGGCGGCCTGGCGGCGTGGAAGGCGGCCGGTGGCGTCCTCGAAACCGGCCAGGTCGATCCGATCCCCGGCGACGTCACCGTGGCACACGACGACCTGTACGCGGGCGCGCTGCCCACCTTGACCGCCGACGACGTTGAGAGTCGACCGCTGCTGGACGCCCGTGCTCCGGAACGCTTCCGCGGCGACGTGGAGCCGGTGGACGCGGTGGCCGGCCACATCCCGGGCGCCCGAAACCTGCCCAGCACGGTGCTTCTCGGCGGGGATGACACCTTTGTGGCCGGTGCCGCGGTCGACCGGCTGCTGCGCGAGCGGGGGATCGGGGCCGGCGAGCTGGTCGGGGTCTACTGCGGCTCGGGAATCACCGCGGCGGTCGCCGTCGCGGCGTTGGCCGCCGCCGGCCGCGACGCGGCCCTGTTTCCGGGTTCCTGGTCGCAGTGGAGCTCGGACCCGGACCGTCCGGTGGCCCGCGGCGAGCAGTGACGATGCAGACCTTTCGGCTCTACCTGAAGATTCAGGCGATGTGTCTGGTGTTCGGCATCGTCGGCCCGATCTTCCTGGCGGTGTACTTCGCCACCCAGCCCGATCCGACCGTGCGGTGGATGTACTACTGGGGGCTGGTGATCACCGCGATCGACGTGCTGATCGCGCTGGGCCTCACCGACCAGACGCTGCGCGCCCGTCAGGTGGCCGGCGACGAGCGGAGTACGTCGTCGTGACCGCCGTTGCGCACCGCAGCCCGGCGCCGACGTCTGAAACGCGGGTGCAGCGCTGGCAACGATTGGCCGAGTGGCCGCTGGCGGCGTGTGCCGCGGTGTTTCTGGTGTTGTTTTCGGTCAAGGTACTGGCTCAACCACAGGGCGTGAACCGCACCATCATCCACGGGATGCTGTTCGTGCTCTACCTGCCCTTCCTGATCGACTACCTTGCCCGCTTGCTCTTGGCGCAACACCGTGCCCGGTGGTTCTTCCGCCATCTGCTCGATCTGGTGGTCGTCGTGGTGCCGGTGATGGGTCCGCTGCTTCTGCTGCGCCTGGTTGCCTTGGTCGCGGCGCTGCAACGGGCTGTCGGCGACGCGATCCGGGGCCGGGTGGTCGTGTACACCGCGTTCAGCGCGGTGTTGTTGGTGTACTCGGCGTCGCTGGCGGTGCTGCAGGTGGAGCGGCCCGCACCGGGAGCCAACATCACCAACTTCGGTGACGCCGTGTGGTGGTCGGTCGCCACGATCACCACCGTCGGATACGGCGACCTCTATCCCGTCACCGTGTTGGGCCGGGTCGTCGCCGCACTGCTCATGATCGGCGGGATCAGTCTGGTCGGTGCGATCACCGCGACGATCGCCAGTTGGATCGTGCAGCGGGTGGCGGCGGTAGACAATGCCCAGCAGGCCGCGACGGTGGCGCACATCGAAAGCTTGCAGGCCGAGGTTTCTCGGCTGGCGGACTTGGTTTCGGCCCGTCAGAACACGGAGGGCCGGTCAACGTGACCGAGCGCGGTCCCTTCGACGGCAAGGCCGTGCTCACGGGTGCGGGTAAGTCCCAGGTCGGACGGCGGCTGGGGCGCACCGGACTGGAGCTGACCATCGAGGCCGTGCTCAGGGCCATCGCCGACGCCGGGCTGGATGTCGACGACGTCGACGGCATCGCCAGCTACCCGGGCGCGGTCGCCGGCAACCCGGGTTTCTCGGGCGCCACCGTCAGCGAGGTCCGCACCGCGCTGGGATTGCGCAGCCGCTGGTACATGTCGGGGCTGGAAACCGCAGGCCAGATCGGGCCGGTGATCGAGGCCTGCATGGCCGTCACGCTCGGGCTGGCCAACCATGTGGTGGTGTACCGGTCGGTGTGGGAGTCGACGGCGGCCCAGCAGGCCGGCGGCGGCCACGCGTCGGTGTTGTTCGGTGGCGGTGGGACGCTGCCGCCTCAGATGGAGTGGACCGCGCCGTTCGGTGCGCTGTCAGCGGCCAACTGGCTGGCGATGCCCGCCCAGCGCTACATGCACGACTTTGGGCTCACCCGTGAACAACTCGGGGCCGTCGCGCTGAATGCACGGCGCAATGCGGGGCTCAATCCCGACGCGGTCTACCGGGATCCCATGACGATGGCGGACTATCTGGACGCGCGGATGATCTCCGAACCGTTGTGCTTGTTCGACTGCGACGTGCCGTGCGACGGGGCCACCGCGGTCATCGTGTCGCGCCGGGATGCCGCCGGCGGCCTGCCCCGTCATCCCCTGACGGTCGAGTCGGTCGGCCCCGGGATGTTCGAAAGGCCAACCTGGGAACAACGTTTCGACCTCACCACGATGGCGGCGCACGATTCGGCGGCCACCTTGTGGGAGAACACCCGGTTGCAACCTGGTGACGTGGACATGGCGCAGCTGTACGACGGCTTCAGCTTCCTGACGGTGATGTGGTTGGAGGCGTTGGGTTTCTGCGAGCACGGCAGGGTCGGTGAATTCATCGAGGGTGGTGAGCGGATCGCGCTCGACGGGCCACTACCGCTGAACACCAGTGGTGGTCAGCTGTCGGGCGGTCGCCTGCACGGGATGGGCTTCCTGCACGAAGCCTGCATCCAGTTGTGGGGAGAGGGCGGTGAGCGTCAGGCGCCGTGCACTCCCGAGATCGTCGCCGTCGGCGTGGGCGGGGGCCCGGTCGCCGGGTCGATGTTGGTGAGCAGCCGATGACCTATCAACGGCCGGATCTGCGGCTGGCGCCCAGTCCGACACCCGAATCGCAGGCGTTCTGGACCGGCGGGCGCGACGGGCATTTGCTGATCGCGCGCTGCCAGAGCTGCGGATATTTCTTTCACCCGCCGGCCCCGGCATGCTGGCGTTGCCGCAGTACCGATGTTTCCCCCGAACCCGTGTCCGGCCGGGCGACGGTCGCCGCGTTCACCGTGGACCGGCAGCCCTGGATCCCGGGTTTCGAGCCGCCGTACATCGTCGCGATCGTCGAACTCGCCGAACAGCCCGACGTGCGACTGATCACCAACGTCGTGGATGTCGAGCCCGAGCAGATGAGTATCGGGCTGGAGGTGGAGGTGTTCTTCGAGGCCTGGACAGCGCTATCCGGTGCCGAAGAAACCCGGGTATGGATACCGTTGTTCCGGCCCGTAACCCGCTGACGGGCCGGGTTCAACCGTTGTCGGACAACGGGATTGGATCAGTCGCGAACCCAGACCGAGATGTAGCCGATGGGAATGCCGGTGCGGGTGGCGATGCACTCGCGGGCAGCCAGTTCGACCTTGTCGCGGCTGGTCGCTTCGGTGGCGTCGTTGATCTCCGGAATCCGGATGAGCCACCGGTTGCTCTCGAATCGGAGGTCGATCTCGAAGCACTGACCGGCCATCGGCCGAAGGACCTGGTGGGTGCGAAGACCCCGTTGCGGACGAGTGGAGAAGCCGCGAGTTCTGTAATGAGTACGCATCTTCATGCTTTCCGAAACGATTCTGGGCCGCGGGAAAAGATACTCCCTGTGACCCGGAATACAAAATCGCGGTGATCTGTGGCCATGATGGGGATATGGCTCATGACGACATGACCGCCGCAGAGCGGATCGACGCCCGCATCGCCGAGCTCGACGACTGGCGTGGCGAGACATTGGCCCAGCTCCGCGCCGTGATCAAGCGCGCCGACCCCGAGGTGGTCGAAGAGTGGAAATGGCGCGGGGTACCGGTGTGGTCGCATGCCGGCATGATCTGCACGGGCGAGACGTACAAGAACGCGGTCAAGATGACGTTCGCCAAGGGCGCGTCGCTGGCCGATCCGTCGGGATTGTTCAATTCGAGCCTGGATGGGAACACCCGCCGGGCCATCGATTTCCACGAGGGCGATCTGATCGACGAAGACGCGCTGATCGCGCTCATTCATGCAGCGGTGGAATTGAACCTGTCGTCGCGCGGATAGGCGTACCGCCAGGACTCTGCGCCGACGGTGGACGTCGTCGGAAGGGTCAGTTGCGCGAACTCGGGGGACAGATGGCCGGTTGCAGACCTAGCGAGTTGGCCATGGCGTTCTGGTTCTGACACGCATTCACCCCAGAGTCCGGTGGTGTGCTCGCGCCCTGCGTCCCCGGGCACGGGGTGGGTTGCAGGCCGATGGAGATGGGCATGGCGCTTTGGTTTTGGCAGGCGGTGGATCCGGAGTCCGGTGGGGTGTTCGGCCCCTGACTGGCCCGGCAGGTGGTGGCCGGCAGGCCCAGTGAATTGGCCATCGCGCTCTGGTTCTGGCAGGCATTGATGCCGGAGTCTCTCGGGGTGCTCCCCGCCGGAGGGTTCTCCGATTGATCTTTGTCCGCTGAGCTTGCGCCCTGGCTGTCGTCGGCCGAATTGTCCGCGTCTTGATTGTTGTCTGCCGTCGGACTTGGGCTCGGGCTCGGGCTTGGACTCGGGCTGGTCGTGGGGCAGGGCGGGGGGTTGTATCCACCTTGCTGGAAACAAGCGGCGACGGCGGTGCCGGTCGGCGGGGCGGCATGGACGATTCCGTACCAGATCACGCAGGCAGCGATCGTCAACACAGCTGCACAGCGGTCCCAAATATGCTGTCGCGTCACTGATGTGGGCAACTATCGGGTGCTGTCGCCGAGCGCCCGGTTGCGACGCACACTGAATCTCCACACCCCGTCGCCGCGGCGGGGCGGTGGCACTTGATCGCCGTGATGCACGTCGATGTCGATGGCCTCGGTCTGGGTATGAGGGCCATGGGACAAGGCGGCTGCTCCTTTCGGCCGGACCAGATACCCCTGGAAGGTAGTCGATCGGCTGCTTATTCGCGCCGCTTGGCGCGCGAGCAGGTGGAGATTCGGAGGCGCTCAGTTCGTTGCTGCCCGGTCGGTAGCCTCGGCCACCGAGCCGGCGCGGCGACATGGGGGAGTCGGCCGAGGGTGCGTCCTTCGACCTGACATGACTCTCGGTGATTCGGTCGATTCGAGTAACGCGCTACTCGTTCTATGTGAGCATAGAGTCCATAGGCTCACTCCCAGTCTGAGAACGCGGGGAGAAGCAATGACAGACCCCCAACCTGATAATCCGGCCGACGTGCTCAGCCCAGTACGCCGGATTCCCGGCGACGAGAACAGACAGCCCGAACGGGGTCTGGCGCTGTGTCTTTCCGGTGGCGGCTACCGGGCCATGATTTTTCACCTCGGCGTCTTGTGGCGGCTCAATGAGCTCGGACTGTTGCCCGATATCAAACGCTTTTCCTCCGTGTCGGGCGGTTCCATAACGGCCGGTGTACTGGCGATGAACTGGGAGAAGCTTGGATTCGATGGCGGCAAGGTCGCGTCGAACTTCGTCGATGCCGTCGTCGCGCCGCTCAGGCGCATGGCGGGCACGCGCATCGACATTCCCGCATTGGTCACCGGTGTGCTGCTGCCGGGTGCCTCGGTGGCCGACCGCGTCGCCGACGCGTATCGCCGTAACCTCTTCGGTCACACGACGTTGCAGGACCTTCCGGATGACCCGCACGGGCCGCCGCGGTTCATCTTCAACTCGACGAGCCTGGAAACGGGTGTCCTGCTGCGGTTCAGCAAGCCCTATCTCGCCGACTACAAAGTGGGACGCATCCTCAATCCCGGACTCGATCTGGCCGTCGCCGTCGCGGCTTCGTCGGCGTTCCCGCCAATCCTCTCGCCGTGCACGCTCGACCTGAAGGGCCAGCGGTGGATCCGGGAACCCGGTAACGACGAAGCTCTCGACCGGCCGGAGTATCGCGACGAGATCACGGTCACCGACGGCGGTGTGTATGACAACCTCGGCCTGGAGACGGCGTGGAAGAACTTCACCGACATCGTGGTCAGTGACGGTGGTGGCCAACTCGCCGAGGAGTCCGATCCGCGTAGCGACTGGGTACGCCAGACCTATCGGGTGCTCACGATCATCGACAGTCAGGTTCGCGCACTGCGCAAGCGCCAGATCATCGGATCGATAATCGCCACGGTCCGCAAGGGCATGTACGTCGGCATCAGAAGCCGCATACCGCAGGAGTTTCCGCAAGCCGTGCTACCGGCCCGCCCCGAGAAAACGCGCCCTCTCGCCGAGATCTCCACGCGGCTGGATGCATTGAGCGGCCCCGAGCAAGAGGGGCTCATCAACTGGGGCTACGTGGTCTGTGACGCCGGGCTGCGCTCACATTATCTACGCGCCCAACTGCGCGGTGAGCCGGCCACGCCGCTGCCATATCCCGAACTCCCGCTCGGATGAGACGGTGACAAGGAGTAGCCATGGCGTCCACACGACGAGTGCCCGACGACGGACCAGGCGCTCTGCGGCCGTCGCCGCCGCCACGCGCGGTGGCGGTGACGATCATCGCGCAAGACCCGTCGGTGAAGGACCGCGCGAAGCGCATTCTCACCTCTGAAGTCGCCATTCCGGCCGAGCGTCTCGAACCCGGGCCGCGCAGTCACCGGTTCTTTGTCGTGGACTACGACACGACCACCAAGACGGCACGATGCCCGGTCAGGCTTACCGACCCGGACGGGCAGTTCGTCGACCGCTTCAAAGATCCTGCCCACAAGGGCATCTCAGACGACGACCTCGAGCGCGATCCAGCGTTTTGGGCGCAGAATGTCTACGCCATCGCGGCCCGCATCCTCGCGGTATTCGAGCGCTACCTCGGCCGCCGACTGCCATGGTCCTACCCGTCGCACGAGTTGTTCCTCGTACCGAACGCGATGGCGGAAGCAAACGCGTATTACACGTCCGAACTACATGCCGTTCTGTTCGGTTACATCACCCGCCCCACGGGCGAGGTGGTGCGCAGCTGCCTTTCCCATGACATCGTCGCCCATGAGGTGACTCATGCCATCCTCGATGGTCTGCGTCCGCGCTACGTCGAACCGGGTCTTCCTGACCAGCTCGGGTTCCACGAAGCATTCGCCGATCTTGTGGCGCTGCTATCGGTGTTCAGTCTCCCCGAGGTACTCGACCAGCAGCTCAAAAAGGCGGACAGGTCCGGGCGGATTGCGGCCGGCGCAGTCTCGGCCGAGGCGATCGAACAAAGCGTGTTCCTGGGAGTTGCTGAGCAGTTCGGCCGGGCCATCGGCCGCGGAAGCGCATTGCGGCGTTCCGTGACGTTGCCTCGCGACGGCGGGAGTTGGCGTGGCGACCTCGCGTTCGGCGAGCCACATCGTCGAGGGGAGGTGCTCGTCGCGGCAGTCATGCGCACCCTCTGCGTGATGTGGGCCAACCGGGTGGCGGACATCACGCACAATGGCAGGGTTGACCGGGAGCGTGCGGTCGAGGAGGGGCAGATGGCCGCCGAGCATCTGCTCGGAATGCTGATCCGCGCAATCGATTACACGCCACCGATCGAATTGGAGTTCGAGGACTTCCTCGAGGCTGTTCTGGTCGCCGACGAAACGCTGGCGCCTGACGACGCGCATGACTACCGAGGCTCGCTCAAGGCAAGCTTTGCCGAATATGGCATCAGCCCGGCAAGCCGGATCGTCGACTACACCACACGAGACACGCCTTGGCCCGACTATCGCAACATCAATTTCGACAGCTTGCGGCGCGACACCGCCGAGGTCTACCGGTTCATCTGGAACAACGCTCGCCTACTCGGCATCGACGACACCTTTCATCTCGAGGTCTACCGAGTGCGTCACGCGACTCGCACGGGTCCCGACGGGCTGGTCATCAGCGAAGTCATTGCGGACTACACGCAGAATCTCTCCACCACTGCGGGCAGGCTCAAGAACATCAAACCAGCAGAGTCGCAAGGCGACCGGTCGTCACCGGCAATCGTGATACCCGAGGAACTTGACCCCGATACGCCCGTACAGCTGTGGGGTGGCGGAACGTTGATCTTCGACCAATTCGCGAAGCTGCGATTCCACCAGCGAAAAGGGCTGGCGTGGGGCGACTCTGACATCTGGCGGCAACAACGACGTCTTGACCACCTGTACGGGAGCAACATACGCGACCGTCGCAACCGTATCGGTTTTTCCGACGGCCGACCGCTCGGACAGCGATTTGCCGCACTTCACTTCGACGACCGTGACGCCATGGAGAGCTGGCAATGACCGACATCAAGCCCAGCAGAACCCGGATCCGGATGTATCAGGTCGGATTCGGCGACTGCTTCCTGCTCACATTCGAATATCCGCGGGCGCTTGCCGATGGGCGCCGAGAGCGACACATGCTCGTTGACTTCGGCACCACGCGGCTGCCTCGGGGATTGCCCCGGCTTGGCGACACCGCGAGTGTGATTCTGGAGCACACCAACAACGAACTCGATGTCCTCGTCGTGACTCACCGGCACAAGGATCACCTGCAGGGTTTCGGGGACGCCGTCTCCGGGCCGTTGACCGAGCGACTCAAGCCCAAGCTCGTGATGCGACCGTGGACGGAGGATCCGAAGGCAGCGGCGGGCGCGGAGGCGCCCGGGCGCGGCGTGGACGCGCGCAGGCGCCTTGTCGCGGGGATCCGGACAGGTCAGGAGTTGGCTGCCGCGATCGACCAAATGGCGCGCGAGGACGGACAGCGCGACCTGCGGACGGCAGCGGGCCGCCTTGCCGCCGAAGCCGAAGACCAGGTGGCGAATGCAGAAGCAATCGCTCGCCTCGACGCCCTTGCCAAGAAGTCGCACCGGGGCGGCATTTACGCGTCTTTCGGCACCAAGGTTCCCTTCGAGGACTTCATACCCGGTGTTCGCTGCGATGTTCTGGGGCCGCCCACGATCGAGGAGTCTGATCGCGCTGTCCTGAGGCAGCGCGAGAATGACCCGAGCGAATTCTGGTTGGACACAATTGAATCCGCCGCCGCATCGGGAGTTGCCAAGATCACCGCGGACGAGGAGAAACAATGGGATCTGCTCACCGAACCCGGTGGCCTGGGATCGGCGCGTTGGCTCCTGGAAAACCTCACTGGCCAACAACAGCAGTCCCTACTGCGACTCGTCCGGCTCGTCGACAACGCGCTGAACAACACCAGCCTGATACTGCTGTTGACCGTCGGTGGCTCGCGACGGTTGCTTTTCCCGGGCGACGCCCAGATCGAAAATTGGTCGTTCGCCCTCAAGAAAGCACAAGAAAAGGATCGCGCGTTGAAGGAAATGCTCGCAGAAGTGGACCTGTACAAGGTGGGCCATCATGGTAGTCGAAACGCAACGCCGAAAACCTTGTTCGGTTTCTGGAACGAGCCTGCGACGAGGTCCCGGCGTATGACCGCGCTCATGTCGACCCTGCCGGGGGTGCACGGCAAGTCCGACGAAACCGCGGTCCCGCGAGAAACGTTGGTCACCGCGCTCGACAGACGCATGACACTGCACCGAACTGACGCGCTGGACGGCGAACCGTTCATCGAAGTCGTCGGGCCGACCTCCGGTCGCGGTGGATTCGAACTGGTCCACCCCTGAAGGATTCCCGCCCGCGCGAGCTCTGGCCGGTCGATGCTCAGCGGGCGAATTGCACGGGTACTGTGACGGGACCCCGGATGGCGGGAACGTCACGCCAGATGACTGGCCCGACGAGCGTGGGTTGGCGTCGCAAGACGCGTTGCAGCGCAGTCGACGTTTCCAGGCGCGCCAACGCGGCTCCGAGGCAGTAGTGGGCTCCGTGACCGAATGTCAGAGGGGGTGGCTCCGCACGTTCCAGGTGGAACTCTGCGGCTCGGCGGTATACCCCGGGGTCGCGGTTGGCCGCTGCAAGGCACACCAGAACCGTTTCGCCGCAGCGGATATCGACGCCGGCGAGGGTGTGCGGCGCAGTGGCGGTGCGACTGACCGCCTGCACGGGTGCATCCAGGCGCTCCAGCTCGGTGAGGACCTCGGGGTCGCCCGGGTCGACGCGGTCGACGATGCGGGTGCCGTCGTCGGCAGTGTCCAAGAGTCTGACGAGGCCGGCGCCGAGCAGATTCGCGGTGGTCTCGTGCCCGGCGACAGCGATGAGGAGCGCGGTGATCACCACCTCATCGAGGCTCAGCGCAGGGTCGGTGGCAAGGTAGCTCAGGAGGTCGGCTTGGGGGTGGGCGCGCCGGTCGGCGGCCGCCGGAAGGAAGTCGGCGACCAACGCCGCGGCGGCGGCCATGCCGTCTTCGAGTTCGCCCCGCTCTGCCACACCGCCGAGAATGCGGATGATCGCCGGAGAGTGCAGGCGTAGCGCCGCGCACTGATCGGCGTCCAGGCCCAGCCAGGCGCCCACCACGGCGATCGGCAGGGGCAACGCAACCTGCGTCATCAGATCGAATGGGCGCCCGGCCGGGATCGCCGAAACGGCGTCGGCACAGATCAACTCGATCCCGGCACGAAGGTCGACCACGGCGCCGCGGGTGAACATCCGGCTGACGGCCCCGCGCAGGCGCACGTGCGCAGGACCATCGGTGAACATCATGTTGGCGTCCGGCAAGGACGAGTCCAGCGCGGGGACCGACGGATGGGCCCGTGGCGCGCTGGACCAGTGTGCTCCGGTGAGGACCGCACGGGCCGCGTGGTAGCCGAGTACGAGCCAGGCTTGTGCGGTGTCGTCCCAGACCACGTCACCCTCGCTGCGACGGCCTTCGAAGTACGAGTGCGGATCTGCTGCGGGCCAGGGCAGGCGGGGGAGCGCAGAGTCACGGGTGGTCATGACGGTCCAGTGCGCCGGGCAGGCCCCGTTCCCGAACCCAGCCGTGGTGCAGCCGGCCGAGCTCGGTGACCGGTTCGGCCACACCGTCCATGTCTTCGAGGATCGAGCGGGTGGCCAGGGTGGCGTTCAGACCGGCGGCCACGCTGGCGAACGCCAGCGAAATCCGCGAAGTGAAAGCTTGTTCGGCAGGCAGCGTGATCTTGGCGACCGGGTGGTTGCGATCGCGCACGTCGACCATGCCTCGGAAGACCCGCGCTGTGCTCTGCGCGGTGTAGGTGACGGGTTGCGGCAGGTTGACCTCATAGGTCATCTCCGAAACCCACTGCCGCAGCTCGTCGTCTGTGAGCGAGGAGTCGACAGCGAAGAACCCGAGCTGTGCCATCAGGTTCCTGCAGTCATCGATGCGCCCCTCGTAGGCGGCACGCAGGAACGACACCCACAACCAGCGCGCCCGTTCCTCCAGCACGGTCACGCAGCCGAAGTCGAGGAAGCCGACGGTGCCGTCGGCTCGGAACCGGTAGTTGCCCGGATGCGGATCGGCGTGCACGAGGTTGGCATGCCGGTAGTTGGCGTTGATGAACCGTGCGATGACCTCGGCCCAGGTGTCCCTGAGCTGCTGGTCGGCGTTTTTCGCTGCGGCCCAACCCATTCCTTCCAGATAGGTCATGGTCAGCACTCGCCGGCTGGAGGCCTCGGCGATCACCTCGGGAATGACGACGAAGGGATGCCCCTGATAGAGATCGCCGAACGCGGAGATCATCTGTGCCTCGTGGTGGTAATCGATCTCTTCGCGGATCCGCTCGGCGGTCTCGTGGGCGATGGCGCGTGTGTCGATCGGCATGCCCGAGGCGGCGGTCACGAAGCGCAGAAATGTCGCCAACAGTTCGGTGTTGGCCAGGTCGCTGCGGATCGCATGGTCGACGCCCGGATACTGGATCTTGACGGCGACCCGACGCCCGTCGTGCAGGACACCGTAATGGACCTGCCCGATCGACGCCGCCGCGACCGGCTCGGCATTGAACTCAGCGAAGTGCTTTGACGGAGAACCGATTTCACGGATCAGTACCTCGTTCACCAGGTCGGGATGCATGGGTGGCGCATCGGCTTGCAACCGGGCGAGTGCTTTCTGGTAAGGGGAGAAGCCGCCGGTGCCCAGGGCGTCGGCGTCGACCATGGACAGGATCTGACCAGCCTTCATCAACGCGCCCTTCGAATGCCCGAGCAGGTCGGTGTAGCGCTCCGCGGTGCGGATATGGAACCGGTGCACGGCATCGCCGTCACCGGCACGCTGGCGCATCCCGGCGAGTAACCGGCCCCCGGCGGCGCGTGCGGTGAAGCCTGCCAATGGCATCGTCCGCCGGATCCGCCCCTGTGGGACCGGCTCGTTCTGGCGCGTCATCGCATCGACCACTCCCATAAGCAACAACGGTGGAGTAAAGTACTGTCCTACGAATAGTAAGTGATCACTTATTGGAGGTCAATGACCGCGCCAACCCGCGAACGACTGCTGACCGAAGCGATGCGGTTGTTCAGCGACAAGGGATTTGAGGCCACCAGCGTCTCGCAGATCGAAGCCGCGGCCGGTTTGGCTGCAGGGTCAGGTGCGCTGTACCGACACTTCAAGTCGAAGGATGAACTGCTGGCCGCCGGTATCGATCGGCAGTTGGATCGACGCGCCGCGATGCACGATATCCGGGGGTTGTTCGCCGGACTCGGCGATCTGCGCAGCGAACTGACCGCGCTGGGGCGCTACCTGGTGAGCGTGGTCGACCAGGAATCTGAACTGTTGCAGATTGCCGCGCGGACGCCGGCTGGGTGCTCTGAGCAACTCGACCGCGCGTACACCGCACTCGTCGGCGGCCTGCGGGACGAACTCGACGGCTGGATCCTGGCGTGGGCGCCCAGCGTGGCGCCGGAGCGCAGTGCGGTGCTGGCGGCGTTGGCTGTCAACAGCATTCTCGGACAGCGCTTGGCTACGAATCTGATTCGGCCGGCGGATACCGTGCCGGATGACGTCTACTTGGCGGAATGGACGACGGTGTTCGCCGAGCGGGTGCAGTCGTTGGTGTGATCCGCGTTATCGGGGTGAAAACGTCACAGTGACGAATTATGTTGGGGTGGCTGGCTTTTGGCGAGTAGGACGGTGTGGCGATATCGGCGCGAGGAAAGGGGATCGGGCCGTACGGATGAGTGCTGCGTCCAGTATTCGCGCCCGGGAATCCGAGGAGTGTTGGCGCGGGGCGTGGTCGATGCCGCGAGGTGGCTGCGGCGTGCCCGATGAGCAATCTGGCGGCGGGATGGCGCGGTCCGGGCTGACCGACGAATAAACGTCACAGTGACGAATTGATGGTCCTGCGCCGGTGTCCCGGTCGGTCAACTGCCTCGGCACGCCAGGCTGCGCGAGCACCTCGGGCAACGCCCGCGTTGGCGATGACCGCCGGTGGATCGGTGGGAAATGTTGAGGCGATGAAAGCTTGCGCGGGCGGTTGTCCGTTCGGGTGTTCGGAGCGACTGGCGGTGACGGTGGTGTGGACGACGCTGGACCGCAGGTCAGGCGCGCATGGCAGCGCTGGCTCGTCGAGTCGCAGGTTATCGTTTTGCCGATAAGCCACATTATGTCAAGTTAAGTACGCCGTTTTCATCTGATGAATCACAGTTGTTCCGCGCGGCCATCACCCGCAGGCCCCCGGGACGCCGATCTCGATGACGGCGTTCATGGCGGTGGCCCGCGAAGGCCTGGAGACCACGTTGTTCTTCTGGACGGGCGGCCACGGCAGCTGGGAAACGACCGTACCCGTCATCAACGCGAGCGATTTGCGCAGGGGCAACGATTGTCGTGGCTTGCCGAGCGCCCATGCGGTACCGGCAACCGACTCAATCGCGAGGCGCACATCGGTCGCAGCGAGCCTCCCCCTGCGTGCTCAGCCGCTGGGCGGCCGGTTCCACGGATCTGCCGCCGATCGCCAGAGCGGTACCTCCACGGGCTGCCCAGTGATGAACTCCGCGATCAGGCGGGTGAACAATGCCGGCTGGTCTTCGGTGATGCCGTGTCCGGCATTGTCGACGGGAACGAGGACTGCTCCGGGGATGGCTTCGACGTAGCGCCGGGTGACCGACCAGTGGACGAAATCACATTGTGCCGCCATAACCAGTGCCGGGACATGCGCCTGCGCGAGGGCCGGTCGAGGGTCGGCGGTTGCCGCGAAATCCGCGACGAGCATCTGATTGCTATAGAAGCCCTGCAGGTTGTGATGTGCCGGGGGTCGAGGCAGCCCAGAACACGCGGTGGCGCCCCGACCGGTCAGGGCAACCGCCCGCATCCAGCTGTCAGCTTCCCGATCCGGCACGAAGGAGTGGGCCGCGTTGGGGTTGACCTCGAGCAGAATGCTCTGCAGCAGCGTTCGAGCTCGGCCCGTGAGCTGCTCGTACTCGCGGCGCTCCGCGGCGTCGCGTGCTGGCCACGGTTCGCCGACGTCCTCCTCTAGCCCACCCCAGATGGTTCCGGGTGTGACAAAGACCGCCCGCTCGATGCGGTCAGGGTGACGTGCCAGGTATTGGGCGAGCAGCGAACCGCCCCAGGATCGGCCGATCAGGATCATCTTCTCAGCGCCGATCGAGCGCCGTACTGCATCGAGATCGTCGACCGCGTGCTCGACGGTGTACTGGGTGACGTCACTCAACCGGGAGGAGCGTCCCGCTCCGAGTTGGTCGTAGGCATAGACGTCGTAACCTCGCGCGGCCAGCTCCGCACTGCCCGTTGGCAATCCTTCGCCTGGCGTCCCTGGACCACCGTGCAGAAACACGACCGGTACACGCCTGCCGGGCATGGGAGTTGCCGATTGGTGGTAGTACGCGAGTCGGCCGTCGGGAACCGACCAGTATCGGACGCCCGCCGGATCGGGCTCGACTGGCATCGTGGGGAATCGGTCCAAGAGGGTGTAGTGAGCGATGGTCGCCGCAGTCATCGCCAGGACGACGCTGACTGCCGCGGTCGATCGCCACGTGCCGGTGAACCGGAGAATCCTGCTAACCGCGAGCACGGCTACCACGCCGCTCGCCACGAGTGCGACGTAGCCCGCGCCGAGGAAGACCCATGGCGCGTCGATGAGACGGGCCGAAAGGAGCACAACGACAAGGCCGAGCACGACGGCAAGCGCCACCCCGGTCACGACCACCGCGGCCGCCATCGCCACCCGCATCGCGGTACGCGCCGATCGAGCGCCCACTGCCACTTACATTTCTCCCTGTCTGCTGCGCGGACGCTTCAGCGAAGCGCCGCGCAGCGTGCCAGCAATTCGGCATCGGGCGGTTGGTAGAAGCTCAGCACCGACGTCCGCCGCTGATGTGATCGACGGTGACGACCATTTTGGCCAGGATCGCGGGGTTGTGGTAGGTCACCCCGGTCACCAGCGAGGATTGGCGATGAGCCTCGGCGGCAAAACTCTCGGTACGCACGTCCGGCACCCAGACCTGTAGCGGGCGCAGGCCCCGCTCCCGCATGCGCCGCCGGTACTCGCCGCCCCTTTCTCTCACTGCCATGGCGACATGTTGAATGTAACGCTGGACCCAGGTCATCGTTTCGGCGAGATCTTGCCTGCAAAAGTCTGCGTGGCGATCTTTCCGTTCCGGATGACGAAGGTGTCGCTGGCGATCTCGAAGCGATGGTCCGCAGTTTCGGCCGTCCACACTATGTAGGCGATGTCGCCTGAGACCTCCCGTCGGAGGATTTCGTAGGATGCGCCGGGTTGTGCGAACTCTCCCAACAGTTCTGCGAAAAATCGCCGCAGGGCCGCCGTCCCGCGTAGTACGCCATCGGGGGTGAACAAGGTGGAGTCCTCGGTGTAGTCGGCCATGGTCCCCGCGAGGTCGAGTTCGCCCATGCGTTCAAGGTGATGAACAAGGACATCTTGCGTCGCCGCAGTGACGAGCGCGTCGTCGATCATGGTTGCACTCCTGGGGTTTTGGACCACAATGACGAACTACTCGCTGTGAGAGTCATGTCCGCGAGTCCCTGCGCCAGCTCTACCTCAGGGCGATAACCCAGATCCTTTCGGGCGGCGGTGATGTCATAGCTGCGGTCATGGCCCAAAAACGTGACCAGCCAGTTGGTCAGCATCGGCGGCTTGGGTCGGCGCAGCAACCGGGCGCTGCCGTCAAGCACCGCTGCCAGGCTCGCCGCGGCCCATAGTGGGACACTGCGCGCTCCGCTCACGTCGACGCCCTGAGTGGCCAACAGCGGCGTCATGAAGTCGCGGATCGACATCGGCCGGCCGTCGGTGACGTAGTAGATGCCCGCCGCTCGACCCCGTGTCAGGGCGAGTTCAGCGGCCGCTGCCAGGTTGTCGACCTGGACGAAGTCCATGACATGACGACCCTGGTCAATCCAGGTCCATCCCCCGGTCCGGGCGAGTTCGGCCAGCTCGGTCACCGTGGTCATCCCGGCTCCCCAGATGAACGGCGGCCGCAGCACGACGGTGCTCATCGTGGGTGTCACCGCAGACAGAAGAGCCTGCTCGGTAGCGAGCTTGACGCGGCTGTATGCGGTGTTGGGCCGACCGTTGTCGGTGGCCTCGTTCACCACCGCTGCGCGCTGGCTGCCGCTGGAGACGCTGGCCGCGCTGATCAGCACGAACCTGCCCACTCCGGCCGCGGCGGCCGCTTCGTGCAGGGCAATCGTCGGGACGTGGTTGTCGCGACGAAAGCCGGCGTCTGGACCCCAGAACTCCATCCGGGCCGCGGCATGAATGACCGCGTCGCAGTCGGTGAGCGCACCTGTCCACCCCGCCTGCTCGCCATTGGGCGCCAGATCCGCCAGATCGCCCGTCACCGGTCTCCCGCCGGAGGCCGAAATCAGTTCAGCAGCACGCTCGGAGCGTGCCAACCCCAGCACCTGATGCCCGTCGGTGGTCAGACGGCGCACCACGCGCTGACCGACGAAGCCGCTGCCGCCCGTCACGAAGATCCTCATCGCCAACTCCTATCACGTCAAATGGTTTGGGATCAAAATATTAGACGGCTTGATATTCTGCCGTCAACGACAGACGGGAACTCCATGGCCACACAGCGCACTGAGCAGGCGAATCACCTACCGGGAGAACTGGCCGATGCCTTCGGTCGCGCCGGCAAATCGGTGGTGCGGGCCTTTGACGAGCGCCTCGGCGAGCACGGGGTATCCACACCACGCTCCAAACTGCTCGCCGAGATTCAGCGACTCGGTCCGGTCCGGCTGGCCGACCTCGCGCGCGCGGTCGGCATTACCCAAGGGACGGCGTCCGCGCTGGTTGAGGCGCTAGTTCAAGATCGCCTTGTCGAGCGAAGCGCCGACCCCAACGACCGCCGCGCTATCCGACTCTCGGTCACTCAGCAGGGCGACGAACAGGCTCGCCGCTGGCTCACCGACTACCTCGACGCAGCGCGGGACATCTTCGCCTGCTTGGATTCCGCCGAACAACGCGTGCTCGCGCACCTGCTCACCCACCTTGCCGACACCCTCGAAACACGGATCGGCTAAGGCTCAATGAGCGTATGCAGACCTGCCGCCGCGCGATTGAGGGCCACGACATCCTGGAAGAACGACTGACTCGGCTCCCAGGACCCGATGATCGTCAGAAGTGCGTCGCGTCGGGCCAGAACGTCATCGCGGCCGGCCAGCCTCAGGGCTCGCTGCATCTGTTCGGCACTGAGTTCGGTGCAGTAAGCGGGCGCCCCCATCTGCAGTCGCCAGGTGTCGTCAACAGTTCCGGCATCGACCGGGTCGAACCCGCTGTCGTCCACTAACCCCATCACCTTGTGCTTGGCGGCACTGTCGGTTCCAGCCACAGGTACAGCCAGCCGGTCGGCGTCCCCCTTTGGTCGTCCCCCAGCCGCAAGTGTCGTCTGTACGAGCGCGTTCCATGCCCGGATGACCGGGCGGCCGAGCTGCTGCTGCACCCACAGACCTTCGGGCTTGCCCTCATCGATCTCCGCAATGCGAGCATCCCGATGCGGGTAATAATTGGACGTGTCGGCGACGGGTACGTCATCGGGCAGTCGACTGATGACTGACTTGATATCTGGCATGCGAGCAAACGGAATGCACGTGACGAGCAATTCAACGTCGTGAGTGACGTCGTCGAGAGTGACCGCAACACATCCCGCCTCTCTACTGATCTCGGTAATGCTCTGCGGCCCACGGGTGTTCGCGACTTGCACGAGATGTCCAGCCGCGCTCAGCTTGCGGGTAAGAGTGGCTCCGATATTCCCAGTGCCGATGATGCCGATCCGCATAGCGGTTGTCCCTCCGGGTAATACGGATATTCGTCTGTCCAGTTCGCGTGCTCTTTCAGAATGGCATCCGGCGGCAGCCGAGCGCGATGACGAGAAATGCAGTGATCGTTACCCTGGAGGTCATGAAACGCATCGAGGTCCGCGAGCTCGAGTACTTCTTGGCCGTCGCCGACACGCTGCATTTCGCCCGTGCCGCTGACAATCTCGGCATCGCATCGCCTCCGCTGTCGCGGGCGATCGCGCAGCTTGAGCGACGACTGGGCACTCCTCTTTTCGAACGGACCAGTCGCCGTGTAGAGCTGACAGCGGCGGGTCGGGTGTTCAAGACGGAGGCCCGCAACACCTTGCGTTGTCTCGACCGCGCAGTGCGTCGGGCGCAGCATGGCGGAGACGGTCCGCTGCGCATTGCTACTCCACCAGGGACAGGCGCGGGTCTGCTGCGCGAAGCCGTGCGTGACTACCTTGCCCGCTTCGGCCGCGGCGCCCTCGAGATGGTGTTCACCAGGGAGCAAATCTGCGCGGTGCGCGATGGCCTGGCCGACGTTGCCCTTGTCTGTTCAGCGGCCGACCTGACCGGTTTGCATGCGCACAGCGTCGCATCCGAACGCCCGGTCGTGCTTGTTTCGACGGACCATCCCTTCGCGGTCCAGGGCGCGGTGACGCTCACCCGTGTGGTTCAGGACCCGGCATACGCAGCTGATCTGCCTTCGGTCGGCCTGGATGCCCTCATTGATCTGGTAGCTACCGGGCAGCTGGTCGCCGTCGTCGGTGACAGCGCCGTCGACCGACTTGGGCGGCATGTTGTCGCGATCCCCGTGACGGGGCTACCGAAATCCGATGTTCAGCTGGCTTGGCCTGCCGACTCACCTCACCCTCGCATCGGCGGCTTGGTCGATGTGATCGAGCAGCTCCAACGCCGCTCGCGGGTGGCGCTGTGAGAGCTTTCAGCCGGATCTGGGGACGTTGATCGCGCACCGAGCCGCGCGGTCGATCAGAACGGACCGCCGACCTGGATGCCCATGTTGACTTCGTCGATAGCCTGGTGGGCCAGATCCAGAGCAGCGACTCGGTGACCGCCCTTGTTGTCCTCGGCCGCTTCCAGTTCGCCGACCGCCAACTGCAGGTAAGCGTTGGCGTTGTTCATCGCCGGCCCGATGGGTGGCGCTGGTGGGACAAAGTAGCCGTCGGCAGGTCCGCCGGCGAAGTCGATACCGAGGTTGACTTGATCAATGGCCTGTTGCGCCAGATTGATGGCCGTCACTCGATGTCCGCCCTTGTCGTCCTGGGCGGCTTGAAGCGCAGTCACTGCCTGCTGCAGGTCGTTTATGGCGCCATACATGTGCGGCTGCTCGGCGTGGGCCGTGCCTACGCCTAGGGTGGCCAGCGTCAGCGTGGTGAGACTCGCGGCGATGGTGAATCTTTGGGTTGCACCGAGCATGTCTACGAGTCCCCTCTCAACGGTGATAGTGCGCACATTGTTGCACTGGTCAACGCGAAGCGCCCACGAATGGGGTTGCCGTCCAGCACCCGAATCCGGACAAGCCGTAGGCTCGCGGCGTGTCCACGGTGACCCTGTCTGCCAGCGCCGCGTCGACGGCGACGTTGACGCTCGGGCTCGCGGCGTATGCAGCGCTGATCTTCGTCAGCATCGCGATGGCGATCTACGACGTCCGCCGCGGTCGACGCGGCCGGGCGATCGCCGCGTCGGTGATGGTCGGGCTGCTGACCGTGGCCGGGCTGGTTGTCGCCATCCTCAGCAGTGTCGTCTGAACTGTCATAACGATGGGTCCTGAGCGCATCGCGTTGCGCGTGGCGACATCTGACGACGATGCGTTCGTCGTGGAGATGGCGCGGCACGCCTGCGTCATCGAAGATCGCCCGCTTCCCGACCCCGACGGCGACGAGGTGGTCGAGATGCTTCCCCCTGTGGGCATGGTGGCGATCATTGCCCAGGACCATAGGGGAACGCCCGTCGGTGCGGTGTGGACCTATCACGGCAGCCCTCCCCTGCGCCGCGACGCGGCGGGCGTCCCGCTGCCCGAACTCTGCATCGCTGTCGCACCAGGGCACCGCGGGGCAGGCATCGGCGGCATGCTGCTCGACGCGCTGTTCGCCGATCTGGCGAAGACCCACGACTCGATGTGCACCAACGTGCACGTCCGCAATCCCGCCAAGCGGCTCTACGAGCGCAAGGGATTTCGTGTTGACGGCCAAGGCAACGGCCCGCTGGGGATCGCGCTCGTCAAGGACCTTCGCTAGACGCCGCGCGGATCAGCGTCGGAGGATGTCACTCGGTGCCACGGTGGTGACGAACCTGCTCGCCGCCGCGGCGAGCTCCTCATCCGCGGTGGCCAATGCGTCCGCCTGCAGTCGGGTGAGTGCGATGAACTCCGCCCGATAGGTATCCGCCCAATTCAATTGGGCAGCAATGCGCCACGCATGATCCTGCAACGATCGATCGCCAAGGAGCCGGATCCGCAGCCTGCGGATGTCGTCGAGAATCTTTCGGCCTGTTCGTTCGTCGATCTCGCCACGGCGCACCGATTCGTACACCAGGGCCAGCACCTGTGAGCGCAGCAGCGTGGGAGCGGTGAGGCTGTGCTCGGATGGGATGGCCGCCCCGCTGGTGGCGAGGTCGATGGCCGCCGGCGCGTCGATAACGAAGATTGTCACCGCCGTACCGTCGCACAAGGAACCAGTCCCCCACCAGGCGGTCGGGCTCAGATGGCGAATGCCTGCGGCGGACCGGCCAGCGAGGCCTTGGCCCGCAGGCCGAGCGCGTCGGCGATCTCGATCTCCCCTGCCTCCAGTCCGTCGAGCGCCAGTTCGACCAGTGCCGCCGGTTCGGTGACCGCGCCCTCGGGGAATTCGAGCCCGGCGGTGCGGGCGAAGTCGAACAGCGTCTGGGTGCCGACGAGCCCGGGCATGAGACCGACCACTTGTGTTCCCTGCTGGGCCAATTCGAGACGCACCCCGTTGGTGAGCCCCCACTCGGCTGACTTGGCCGCCGCGTAGGCGGTGTTGCCGTCCACCGTGAGCCATGCGACGGCCGACAGTACGTTGACGATGGCGCCACCGCCGTTGCGGGCGAGCACGGGCGCGAACGCTCGGATGACGTTCAGTGTGCCGAAATAGTTGGACTCCATCACCCGCCGGACGGCCGCCAGGTCGCCAGTCACCAGACTGCCCCCCGCGGTGTCGGCCGCGTTGTTGATCAGGACGTCGACATCACTGGCGATCTCGGCGGCGGCCCTTGCCGAATCCGGGTCGGTGATGTCCAGGCGCAGCACCTCAGCCCCCGGGATGTCGACGAGTTCGGGTCGTCGCGCCGTGGCGTACACCTTGGCCCCGCGCCGCAGGAGCTGCGTCGCGAAATGCGTGCCGATACCGCGATTGGAACCCGTGACCAAAGCTGTGGCGCCTGCCAATTCCATCTGTCCTCCAGCGTTGTTCCGCAGTCCGAAGCGTAAAATGACCGTGCGGTCATGTTGACCATCCCACTGTAGGCAGAAAATGACCGGTCGGTCAACTTGATAGGATGCGCGGGTGGCAACCTCTGCTCGTGGCCTGCGCGCCGATGCCGCGCGCAACCGCGAGTCGCTCCTGGCCGCGGCCGAGGAGGTGTTCGCCGAGCGTGGTGTCGAGGCCTCGGTCGCCGACATCGCCCGGCGTGCCGGGGTGGCCAAGGGCACGGTGTTCCGGCATTTCGCCTCCAAAGAGGATCTGATCGCCTCCCTCGTGTGCGAGCACCTGGTCACTCTCACCGACGCCGTGCACCGATTGAAGGATGCCGCTGATCCGGGCGCCGCGCTGCTGGAGTTCCTGACCATCGCCGCCGATCAGCGACGTCAGCACGACCTGACTTACCTGCAGACCTACAGCGCGGGCGACCCCAGGGTGATCGCAATCCGCGAGGAAGTGCACGCCGGCGTCGAGACTCTCGTGGCCAACGCCCGGGCTGCCGGCGCGATCCGCCCCGATGTCACCGGGACTGACGTCTTCCTGCTCATGTGCGCACCGGTGCACGTGATGGACGGTCTCCCCGATCCGCCGCCCGACTTGTGGCGGCGCTATCTCGCGATCATCTTCGATGGCTTGCGCCCAGAGGGGGCGAGCGCGTTACCGCTGCCCGCGCCCGAACTGTCCTGAGCTGATTGGCTTCTGCCGGACTCAGTGCTCGGTGTCGGTGAGTTCCCCGATGAGCTCCCGCGCGACGGTGTCGTGCCCGTCCCGCTCCCCCGCGCCGACGACGGCGGTGTAGATGGCCGTCGCGATCGCGACCGGCGACGCCTCGCACAGCGGCATCGAGGCGTCGAACTCCTCGGCGTATCCGGTCTGCCGTCCCCGCGCCCACCTGCAGCGCCTCATCGGGTCAACACCGCGCCGAGTCATGTTGAAAAGGAAACCAGTCAACCGGCTTGGATGGCCATGCCAAACCGGGAAATGGAGTGCCCGCAATTTGACGCGCTCAAAAATTAGGTAGTGAACTACTCGTTCTTAACTGCAATCACTACGCTATGCTCGCGCACCCCATACAGCAGCGGCTTGTCCTGAACGCCGCGTATTTGCTAGCTCCGCGTCCAGCGTGAGGCGATGATCTAGGATCACCGGCAGATCGTGATGGTCCCCGAGGGCGATGCCAGGGGCGGTGCAGGAAGGGGCCGACTTGCCCAAAACTGCCCGCACCGCCGCCGCTGCCGCCGTTGTCTTCGTGGTCTTCGTGGTCTGGATCGTCGCCGCCTGGTCGCACGGCATGTCGGTCACCGCGGTCAACGACATCGTGTTCGTGCTCCTGAGTCTGACGGCGACGGTCTTCGCCGCCCGCGCCGCCCGGGTGGTGCACGGCAGACTGCGCGCCGCGTGGGTCGCGATCACCATCGGAATGGTCGGCTGGGCACTCGGCGAGATGTTGTGGGCCTACTACGAACTCGCTCTCGGCGAGGCCCCGTTCCCCTCGCTGGCCGATGCGGCCTATCTGGTCATGCCGATCGGGTTCTGCGCCGGGATGCTTCTGTTCCCCGCCCACAGCGAATACTCGCGCAGTCGGACGCTGCTCGACGGGATCATCGTGGCCGGGTCGCTGTTCCTGGTGAGCTGGGTGACCATCCTGAGCCCGATGCATGCCGCCGGCGCCGAGACTCCGTCGTCGATGATCATCTCGCTGGCGTACCCGATCTCCGACGTGGTGATCTTGACCGTGGCCGCGATGGCGTGGCTGCGGGCGGCCAGCAACCAGCGCCAGGTACTGACGCTGCTGACGATCGCGATGGGCTTCATCGCGCTGTCCGACAGCGGCTTCACCTACCTGTCCGCAAAGAACGCCTACACCAGCGGCAACCTCGTCGACATCGGCTGGGTGGCGGGCCTGCTCCTGGTCATGGTGGCGGCCATCGCCAGCCGTGACGAGGTCCGCCTGCCGCGTGCACAGGTAGCGCTGACGGGTTGGGCCTCGGTCTGGTTCCCCTATACGCCGCTGCTGCTGGCCGGCATCGTCGCCGCCGCCGAACCGGTGACGCTCTTCCAGACCCCGCTGGCCGAGACCGTCGGCGCGCTGCTGATCCTGGCGGTGCTGGGCCGGCAGTACCTGGCGGTCAACGAGAATCGCCGGCTGCTGACCACCGTGGCCGAGCAGGCGCTGCGTGACCCGCTGACCGGCCTGGCGAATCGGGCGATGTTCTCCGACCGGCTCGAGGACGTCATGGCGCGCCGCGAGCGTGAACGCCTGTCGGTGGGGCTGATCATCCTGGACCTCAACGACTTCAAGCTCGTCAACGACACTCTGGGCCACCCCGCCGGCGACGAACTGCTGAATCGGGCCGGCGAGCGGATCCTGGGCTGTGTCCGCAACAGCGACACCGTCGCGCGGATCGGTGGCGACGAGTTCGTCGTGCTCGTCGTCGACCATGACCGTGACCATGACCTCGACGACGGGTCCGCCGGGCAGATCGCCCGGCGGGTGGCGGAATCGTTCGAGAAGCCGTTCACCGTCGACGGCCGTGAACTCTATGTCCGGCCCAGCGTCGGGCTGGCGGTGGCCGGCGTCGGCGAACCCGGAATGTCGGCCGAACAGCTGATCAAGCGCGCCGACACGGCCATGTACACGGCCAAGAAGACGCGCGCCGCCGGCGTGCACACCTTCACCCCCGGTGCGCAACCGGCCGACTCCCCCGGCGACAGCCTGATCCACCGCTTGCAGAGCACGCCCTCGAGCGGCGACGGCGCAGCGACCCAACTGCTCGGCGAGTTGCGGCACGCCATCGATTCGGTCGAACTCACGCTGGCCTTCCAGCCCAAGTTCAACCTGCTCACCGGATCCGTGGTGGGGGTCGAAGCCCTGGTGCGCTGGCCCCATCACCGGCGCGGCCTGCTCAGCCCGGACGAGTTCCTGCCGCTGGTGCGCCACCACGGCCTGATGCGCCCGGTCACCGACCTGGTGATCAACGCGGCCCTGGACGCCGCGCTGAGCTGGCATCAGGCCGCGGTGCATCTGCCGGTGGCCGTCAACGTGTCGGCTCCTTTGCTGGCCGACCCGCACCTGCCTGCCCGTATCCGCCGTGCACTGGCCGATCGCAACCTGCCGGCCAGCGCGCTCACGGTCGAGATCACCGAAGACCTGGTGCTCGGAAATATCGAGGGCACCCGCGACGTGCTGAACCAATTGCGCCGCAGTGGCATTCGCGTCGCCATCGACGATTTCGGCAGCGGCTACTCCACCCTGTCCTATCTGTGCGAGCTGCCAGTGGACGAGGTCAAACTGGACCGGCGCCTGGTTGTGCCGATCGTGCACGACCCGCGGGTGGCCACCGTGGTGCGCGCGGTGATCGGCCTGGCCCACGAACTGGGGCTGATCGTCGTCGCCGAGGGAGTCGAGGAGGCCGAGATCGCCGACCGGCTCACCGAATACGGCTGTGATGTGGTGCAGGGCTTTTATTTCAGCCTGCCATTGTCGGCCGAGGAAGTGCTGCGGTTGGCCGTGGGGCCCACTCCCGATAACGGTCGGAACTCATCTTGGGACGAATCCGAACACGGCCGGCGCCAGATACACCGTTAACAGCTGTCACATCGTTAACATCACGCGGTGGACGATTGGCCCCCGGCTGCCCATCTGCGGCAACCACGGACGGTGACCCGCCGTGATGCGCTGCGCTACGCCGCGGCGCTGGCCGGTCTCGGCGCGGCGGCCGTGGGCGCCGGAACGCCCACTGCGGCGGCCGCCTCACCGACGCTGATCGACTTCGCCGCCAAACAGATCCCCGCGCAGGATATTCGGGCGGCCGGGCACGCCGGCGTCGTCAACTACGTCTCGACGTCGCGGCCCGGCTCGTCTTTCGGCGCCAAGCCGATCACCCGGCCGTACGCCCAGTCGCTGACCGCGGCAGGTCTGGTGATCGTCAGTAACTATCAATACGGAAAGCCGGGTGGCACAGCCCCGTCGGACTTCACCCGCGGCTACGCCGGCGGCATTGCCGATGCGCGGACGGCTTGGCAGCTACACACCGCCGCCGGCGGCGGGCAGAGCGCGCCGATCTTCTTCACCATTGACGAGGACATCGACCGCAACACGTGGAACACCGTTGCCCTGCAGTGGTTTCGCGGCATCAATTCCGTACTCGGCGTGCAGCGCACCGGGGTATACGGCGGTATCGACGTCTGCGAGTGGGCCGCCGCCGACGGCGTTCTGGGGCGCTCCAGCACGCCAGGTAAATGGTGGGCCTGGCAGACCAAAGCCTGGTCCGGCAACCGAGTCCACCCCGGCGCGGTGCTCTATCAGCGAATCGTGGCCACGGCGTCGAACCCGGGACCGCTGGTCGGCGGACTGGAGGTCGATGTCAACGACGCACTGGCCGGCGACGTCGGCCAGTGGAACCTCCACCCCTGAGCGTCACGCCGCGGCGGCGTCGTCGTGGGTGGGGGTGAGGCAGGATGCGCAGTCAGGGCTGTCGATATCGAGTTGTCCGCATCGTGGGCAGATGAACGGAATCATGAGCTGTCCCTTTCGTCCAACGGTGTCGACGCCGGCGTGCTGCCGCGTTGGCGCATCTTTACCCCGCACGGTCGCGCCCGAAACCGGGTATCAGCCCAGGGTGCTCTGATAGCGGCGCATCCCGGCGATCCACCGCTCGTAATCGGCGCCCTTCTGTCGATACATGGTGAGTACCTCGGGATGCGGCAGCACCAGAAACGTCCCGTCGGCGATGGCCTCCACGACCAGGGCGGCGACGGCATCCGGCGAAATCACCGCACCGGCGCTGGTGACCGCCGCGCCGGCCACCCGGATCTCGGCATCCGGCGAGTCCGACATGCCGCGCAACAGTGGGGTGTCCACCCCCATCGGGCAGACGCAGCTCACTCCGACACCCCGGTCGCCGTACGTGATGGCCAACCATTCGGCGAAGCCGACCGCGGCGTGTTTGGTCACGCTGTAGGGAGCCGCGCCGAGTTGGGTCAGCAGGCCGGCAGCCGAGGCGACCGCGACGAAATGCCCGCCACCCCGCACAACCCACTGCGGGACAACAGCTTTGGCCGCGCGAATGTGGGCGCGCAGATTGATGTCGAGGATCAGGTCCCAGGCGGCCTCGTCGTCGCCGAGGCCGGGTTCGCCGGTGATACCGGCATTGGCGACGTAGATGTCGACCGGTCCGAACGCGCGGCCGGCGGCGTCGAGTAGGGCGGCGATGCCGTCGGCGCTGGAGACGTCGGCAGCCACCGCGACACCGTCGATCATCGCGGCGGTGGTGGCAGCCGAATCCGCGTCGATGTCGCCGACCACCACCGAGGCGCCCGCTGCAGCCAGGGCCACCGCGATAGACCTGCCGATGCCCGAGCCTGCTCCGGTGACCACCGCCACCGATCCGTCGATCTTCACCGGCACATGTCTACCGCACGCAGATCGACCCGCATCCGGATGTCGCGATATACGTTTCAACTCTGGACAAGGGTCTGCGATGGAGATCGACAATGAGAATTGCCGTCAGTGGCTCGCACAGTCTGGGCAAGTCCACGCTTGTCCGGGATTTTCACGAGCGGTACCCCGAATTCGTGATCGAGGACGAGCCTTACCGTTTCCTCGCCGCCCAAGGTGAGCGAATCCATTTCGCCGAGCGCGCAAGCCAGCGATGCAACATGCTGATGACCCAACATGCGATCGCTCGCATCAATGCCGCCCGGAACACGCGGCCCGATATGAACGTCATCTGCGATCGCAGTTGCCTCGACTTCATTCCCTACTCGGAGTACGCACGGGCGATGGGCGGCTCCGAAGGCGTGCCCGCCAGCGAACGCCGTACCACCCTGGAGGTCCGCGCTGACATGCAGGAGAAGCGCGATCTGAAGTATCCGTCGGACATCACGGCCGCCGCTATCGAACGGCTGTGGACAACCGTGCTCGACAGTAATGCTCTGCACAGTTATGACGTGATTGTCTTTCTCCCGCTCACGGGGGATCCAGCGGTGGACCCGGCAATGGAAAATGACGGCATCCGCTCGGTCGAGAACTTTTATCGCACCTGGATCGATCGCGCCTTCAAGCGGCTCTATCGCGAGGAATTGCCGGCCCGCTGCGCCGTGACCTGCCGCGTCGTGGAGATCACCGGAAACAGGCGCGAACGGGTGACCGCGCTGGCTCAGGTGGTCGCCGATGTCGAAAACGGCAATTGACCCCGCCGCCCGCGCCGTCGTGGGCACTCGCTAGCTTTACTTAGACCTACGAACGGAGGCGGGCATGGCCGAGCGGATTCCGATGGTCGACTACCTGGTGCTCGACGACGGGGAACCCCATCTCGTGGCCCACGAGTGCACCGCCTGCGGCGCCCGGTTCTTCGACCGGCGCAACGCCTGCGCGGGCTGCTTCGGGACGGAGTTCGCGACCGTCCCGGTGGCGACCGAAGGCACCGTGCGGACGTTCACCATCGTCACCTTCGCCGCGCCGGGTGTGCCGGTCCCCTTCGTCGCGTCGGTGGTCGACTGCGAGGGCACCCAGGTACGCGCCAACCTGGTCAACGTCGAGCCCGATCCGGCCCACGTCCACGACGGCATGAAAGTGCGGCTGTGCACCTATTCCCTCGGTGCGGACACGGAGGGAACCGAGGCCATCGGCTTCGGTTTCGAGCCAGTCTCCTGAACCCCCACCCCCGAGTCCTGCCAAGGAGATGCGATGAGCGCCAGTGACGAGATCTGGATCCTCGGAATCACGATGACCAAGTTCGGTAAGCACGCCGACTCCGACACCGTCGATCTGGCCGCCGAGGCGGCGATGGGTGCGCTGTCCGATGCCGGTGTGACCATGGCCGACATCGGCGTACTGGCCGCAGGCAACCTGATGAACGCCAGCGCCGGGATCGGCCAGCAGCTGCAGAAACAGATCGGCCAGACCGGCATCCCGGTATACAACGTGGCCAACGCGTGTGCCACCGGCGCGACCGCGCTGCGTACGGCGATCATGGCGGTCAAGGCCGGCGAAGTGCGTTACGGTATGGCGGTCGGCGTCGAAAAGCTCTCCGGGGCGGGACTTCTCGGTGCAGGTGGCCGGAAGAAGGACGACTCGGGCGTGTGGCAGCCCGCCGGCCGGTTCGGTGCCGTGGCGCCGATCGACGGACGCATCGGCACCGAGACCATGCCCGGGGTGTTCGCCCAGATCGGAACCGAGTACGGCCACAAGTACGGCGGCACCAGCTTCGAACTGTTCGCCAGGATCAGCGAGAAGAACCACGCGCACTCGACCCTGAATCCGCTGGCCGCCTACCAGAAGCGGTTCACCCTCGAGCAGATCATGAACGACGTCATGATCGCCTACCCGAACACCCGGCCGATGTGCTCGGCCAACTGCGACGGCGCGGCCGCCGCGATCGTGTGCAACGGCGAGACCCTGAAATCCCTGTCGCTCGAACAACGCAGGCGGGCGGTGAAGGTATCGGCCTCGGTGCTGACCAGCGACCCGTACGAAGCGGGCTGCCAGGTACTGCCCAACGTCAACACCCTGACCCGCAATGCCGCCGCGATCGCCTACGAGCAGGCCGGTGTGGGGCCGAGCGACCTCGACCTGGTCGAGTTGCACGACTGTTTCGCGACCGCCGAACTGGTCCACTACGACAACCTGATGCTGTGCGAACAAGGCGGTGCCGCCGACTTCTTCAACTCCGGCGCCACCTGGCGGGACGGGTCGACCCCGGTCAACGTCTCGGGCGGGCTGCAGTCCAAGGGCCATCCGATCGCCGCCACCGGAATCGCCAACATCTGGGAGGTCTGCCACCACCTGCGCGGTGAGGCGGGCGAGCGTCAGATCGACGGAGCCAAGGTGGGTCTGGCCCACGTCATCGGGCTCGGATCGGCCTGTGGCGTGCACATTCTGGAGAAGTCCGCGGCCTGAGCCTGCCGGCGACACGCGCCCGAAACACGCCGCGGCTACCGTGGTCGGCGAATCTCGGGAGGAGTCGGCCATGAGCACGCAAACCCGTGCCACCTACCGCACCATGGCGGAGGGCACCGCGCAGGATTACGCGCTGATCGAGCGCGCCGAGGCGGCGAACAATGCCGGGCTGGTGTCGCGGGTGCTCGGCCTGGTCGAGGCCTTGGCCGACGGCCAGCAGGCCTACCCGGTCAGTCGCCTGGATCACTCGCTGCAGTCGGCGACCCGGGCATTCGACGACGGCAGGTCCACGGAGTATGTGGTCGCGGCGCTGCTGCACGATATCGGCGACACCTACGCGCCGCACGCACACGGCGCCTTCGCCTCCGCGGTGATAGCCCCCTACGTGTCGGAGCGCACCGCCTGGATCGTCAAGGTCCACCCCGAATTCCAGCAGTACTACTACGCGCCGCACATGGGCGGTGTTCGCGACGCCCGGGACAGATACCGGGGCCACCCGTGGTTCGACGACGCCGTCGAGTTCTGCGAGCGCTACGACCAGAACTGCTTCGACTCGCGATTCGAGCACCGGCCGCTGGAGTTCTTCCGGCCGATGGTCGACGAGGTGTTCGCCCGCGAACCGTGGACGGCGTGACCGCGGGGCACTAGTTGGCGGGGTCGACGGCAGCGGCCTGCACCAGAGTGGCCGCGGGTGCCGGTGCGCCGAGCCGGCTCACCACGAAATCGGCTGCCTGGTCGGCCATCCCATTGCTCTTATACGAGCTGTGGGCGCCCCGGTCCAGTCCGCCGGGGTAGCACACCGGATCGCCGACCGCGCACAGTTGGATCGTCTTGCCCGCGTACAGATCGCCGATCGCGATCGGCGGTGCGCTGCGGTCGGCCAGGCCCAGGAACCAGTCGTCCGGCGTGCCGAACAGCGCCACCGCCGCGACGTGCGATGCCACCGACGCCGGCATCGGGCGGGAGATGCTCGCGGGTAAATCGATCCCGGCCGGCACGGAACTCGAGGTCGTGTACCCGGCTACCGCGGCGCCCTGCGAGTAACCGCCGAGCACGATCTTGGTCGACGGGCATTCGGCAGCGACGGACTGGATCTTGGTGGCCGCGTCCGCGACCCCGTCGACGGCCTGCCCGAAGTTCAATGAGGCGGGATAGTTCACGCCGTACGCCTCGACCGTGCGGCCCGGCAGCCGAGCACTGAGCGCGTCGACGAAGGACTGTCCGGTGGCGCCGACGCCCGGCGCCTCGAAGGTGCCGCGCGCGAACACCACCTCGACCGCCGCGCACGAATCGTCGGCCGCACTGGCGGTGGCGGCGGGGCCGGCGAACAGGCCCGCGGCCGCGATGCCCAGTGCCGCCGCCGTGATCGCCGATCGGGATGCTGTGGCCGTCGCGGCCGGCAGTGAGGTGCGCATGTCAGGGGTCCCCGTTCTCGAATCCGCTTGCCTCGCTTTGATCTGCGAGGGCAACTGCCTGCTACAAGCGGAGATCGGTGACCTGGGATTCCGGCATTGTCAAGTGATCTATCTCACCGAAACCAAAACGGCGCGCGAGGATGATCGCCGCCTCGGCAGGCGTTGGTTAGGGCTCATTTCGAGGAGGTCGGCGCTCAAGCGTCGTATGCACGCAACAGCGCCCGGGTGCGGGCCCGACCTTCCGGCGACGGATCGAAGGTGGCGGCGACGTACTCGTCGACGCCGGCCGCGCGCAGCTCGTCAAGGCGGCCCCGGACGGTGTCCTCGTCGCCGATGATGGCGGCGTCCTGCGGCCCGGCGTAGCCCTCGCGATCCAGCATCGCCCGGTACGACGGCAGCTGTCCGTAGACCGCGAACTGCTCGGCCGCCTGCCGGCGCGCGGCGTCGATGTCGTCGGTGACGCTGATGGGCAGTGAGGCGGCAACCCGCACCGCGCCGTCGCGCCCGGCGTCGGCGGCCGCCTGCCGCAGGGCCGGCCCGACATGCTCGGCCAGCGTCCGCGGACCGGTCATCCACGTGCACGTCCCGGAGGTCCGGCGACCGGCGATCTTGAGCAGCTGGGGGCCCAGCGCCGCGATGTAGACCTCGGGCCGGGGTGCTCCGGGGATCATCAGCGCACCGCGGGTGGTCACCGTCTCCCCCGCCACATCGGCGGGCTCACCCGCCAGCAAGGGCAGCAGGCCGTCGAGATACTCGTTGAGCCGTCGCACCGGCTTGTCCCACGGGATGCCCCACATCCCCTCGGTGACCGCCTGATGAGTCATGCCCAGCCCGAGCACGAACCGGCCGCCCGAGGCCAGGCTCACCGTCAGCGCGCGCTGGGCCATCAGCATGGGGTGCAGATTCTGGATGGGCACCACACCGCTGGCCACCTCGATCGTGTCCACCTCGTGCAGCGCGATCGCCAGAATGGTGAGAAGGTCTGGCTCGTAGGGCAATTGGCTCATCCACACCCGCGCGAAGCCCTCGTCACGCAGCATGGCGAGGTTGGCGATCGTCGCATCGATCGGCGAACCGCCGCTCGACCCGCTGAGTTGTCCGAACATGCTGATCTGCATGCCCTCAGCATGCAGCCTGTACTGCGATCGGTGGGGTTTTTGGCCCACTGGTCAGGAGTCGACCCACGCCGATCCCACGACCAGCGGGTGCACGATCGCCGGCATGCCGCGCCACACCTGCTCGTCGGCGTCGACGCGGAACCCGCAGGCGCGCATCAGCTCCACGGTCGGGCGGTTACAGACGCAGCCGCCGGCGAAACCGCGCCAGGGCCGCAGCAGCGCATCCTGGGCCGTGGCCAACCACCGCGACCGGGCCCGGACGTGCTCGACGAACAGCAGCCGCCCGCCCGGGCGCAGGATGCGGGCGATCTCGCGCAGCGCGCTTTCCGGATCGTCGACCGTGCACAGCACGAGCGTCGAAACCACGGTGTCGACCGACGCGTCGGCCACCGGCAGCCGTTCGGCCGGGGCATCGAGGATCCGCGCCGCCAGAGCCCGCCGCGCCACCGCATGCGCAAGCTTGCGACGCATACCGGGTTCGGGCTCGGTGAGCACGAGGTCGTCGAGCCCCTCGGGATAGTGCCGCACGTTCAATCCGGTACCGGCGCCGATCTCCACCACGCGCCCGTGTGCGCCGGCCAGCAACGCGCGCCGGCGCCGCCGCATGCCGGCCACTTCCCCCAGCCAGACGAACGGGTCGTACAGCCGCGACATCACCGCCAACCACGCCGACGACGACGTCGGGGTCGGGGTGGCGAGATCCGGGCGGCCGGCGGCGGTGTCAGTCATGGACGACAACGTACGAGTGGCCCACGCCGGCCCGCTTCCCCGAAATCGGCCATCTCTGCGCGATGGCCGAAACCGGCTACACGATCCCCAGCCGGCCGGCAACCGCCACCGCCGCCGTCCGCGAGGTCGCCCCGAGTTTGCGGCGGATGTTGGCGACATGACGATGCACGGTGTGCGGACTGAGCCGCAGCTGCTCGGCGATCTCGCGGTCCGCCAGACCGTGGGCGACGCAGCCGAGGATCTCGCGTTCGCGCGGCGAGAGCGCAACCGATCCCGCCGACGGTGCGGCAATAGGGGCCGGTCGGTCCGGCATCAGGCCCTGGCGGCACGTACGGGCGACGGAGTCGACGTCACCGTGCCACGGGAAGTGGGCGTGACCGGGCAGCGGGATGAACGTCGCACCAGGGATCGCGGCGGCGACCGCGCGCCCGAGCCGGTAGGGCACGGCGCGATCGTCGCGGCGGTGCACGACCGTCGCCGGCCGGCGTAAGGCGTGCAGCTGGGCGCGGACGTCGAGCCGATAGACCATGTCCAGTAACGCCGCCGCGGTCTCCGCGGTCGCCGATTCGCGCTGCAGCCGCGCGAAACGGTCGTGCTCGGCCGCCTCGGCGCTGCCGAGAAAGATGTCGCTGAGCATCCGCGCACCCAATCCCCAGTGCGCGCGCACCGCAGCCACGATCGCCTCGCCCACGCCCGGCGCGGTCAGCTCGCTGCCGGCGGCATACGACCCGTAGAGCACCAGGCGCTCGACGCGCTGCGGGAACGCGGCTGCGAATGCGACCGCGGTGCAGCTGCCCGACGAGCCGCCCAGCAGCGACACCCGGTCGAGCCCGAGCTCGTCGAGAAGTGCCCGCAGCGTGGCGACGTCAGCGTCGAGCGTGAGATCCGACGCGCGGACGTCGCGGTCGGACATCCCCACCCCGAGCCGGTCGTAGCGGATCAGCGTGTGCTGCCCTGCCACGCCCTCCCAGAATCGCCGGACTTCTGCGCCCTGCCAGTCCAGTTCGAGGTGACTCACCCACCACGCCGGGGCCACCACCGGTGGGCCGTCGCCGCGTATCTCGTACGCCAGGCGCCGGTCGCCCACGGGCAGGAACCGAATCTCCGACTTGTCGAGCATCGCCTGCGAGCGTATCCACCACACGCGGTGCGTGGGCCTGCTTAGGATCGCGGGGTTGACAACGGCACGACCGAATCGAGGTCTGATGGCATCTCGAATGGGCTTACTCGTGGCGCATCTGCTGGCCGTGTGCGTGACGGTGTCGGCGCTGGCCGCCGGTGGCTCGGCACCGGCTCGCGCGGACGAGACGGGGTATCCGTTCTCCTGCCGCTCGGAGTCGCTGACGTCCGATTTCGCCGCCCGTGACCAGCTGCCGCAGACCGATGTGCCGCCCGACGACTGGTACCGCCTCGGCCGTCGGGGGCGTTACCTCAACGGCGGCTGGGGTCCCGCGGCCAGCGTGTTGCCGCCGCCCGAGATCCCGCAGGATGCAGGTTGCGATCCCGTCACCTGGAAGCAGGAACGCATCCTGGCGGTCGCGATGCGTTACCTCAACACCCCGGGCAATCCATTGGGCCTGCAGTACCGGCACCACCACATCCCGGGCTGGAACCCGCCTGCTTCGACGTATTCCGGCGCCGGCGAAGAGAATCCGGATACCGACGCCCCGCGAAGCCCGGTCGCCTGGGATCCGGGGCCGGGACTGGACTGCTCGAATTTCACTGCGTGGGTGTACAACTACGGCCTGGGGATCAAGTTCGGTGGCGACGTGCACAAGCAATTCGCCGGCACCGCAGGCCCGATGGGCACTCAAGTCCCCGCCGAGGGCCCGTTCCAGCCCGGTGATCTGCTCTACCTGCACCCGGACAGCGACCCCGACGTCGCCTCACATGTGGTGATCTACGTCGACGATCGACACGTCATCGACAGCCGCGTCAGCGCCCAGAACGTCTCCGGGGTCCAGATCCGCAATCGATCCGGGTGGTACCGGGAGGCCGTTCTGGGCGCATGGCGGCCGATCGGCTGACGACGGTCAGGACTGCATCTGCCCCAACGTGACCTGCACGGTGTGGGACGCCCCGGACGGATCGTCGTAGGTGAGGCTGACGTTGTCGCCCGGCGCCTTCGCGCGGATGGCGGCGACCAGCGACTCCGGTCCGTCGATCACCTTGTTGTCGACCTTGGTGATCGTCGCCCCGCTGGGCACACCGGCCGTCGCAGCGGGGCTGCCGTCGGCGACCCCGGCGACGACCGCGCCGCCGTTGTCATTCGAGCTGAGTTGGACACCCAACGAGGCGTGCCGGACGGTGCCGGTCGAAATCAGTTCGTCGGCAATGCGTTTGGCCTGATCCACCGGAATGGCGAAGCCGAGGCCGATCGAACCGCTCTGCGCGGCCTGCGAATCCTGGCCACCGCCAAGGGAGGCGATCGCCGAGTTGACCCCGATCAGATCGCCGTTCATGTCCACCAGGGCGCCGCCGGAGTTGCCGGGGTTGATCGCCGCGTCGGTCTGGATCGCGCTCATCACCGAATGCTGGCCGGTCTGCTCGTCACCGGTGGCGACGGGACGGTCCAGCGCGCTGATGATGCCGGTGGTGACCGTGCCCTGCAGCCCCAGTGGTGAGCCGACTGCGACCACGTTCTGCCCGACCTTGAGGTCCGCGGACGATCCCAACGTGATCGGGGTCAGCCCGGACACGTTCTGTGCCCGCACGACGGCGATGTCGTCGGCGGGGTCGGTGCCCACGACGGTGAACGGCACAGTGCGACCGTCGGAGAAGGTCACCGTGGCGTCCAGTCCGCCGCCGGTCCGGCCGAACGGGGTCACGCCCGGTCCGTCGGCTCCGTCCGAGCCGTCGGGACCGACTTCGGCGGCCATCGGGCCCTGATTGCCGGCCGACTGGGCCGCGGCGGCGACAACGTGGTTGTTGGTCAGGATCAGCCCGTCGGAGCTCAGCACGATTCCGGAGCCCTCCTCGCGCTGCCGACCGCTGCTGATCTGCAGTTTCACCACGCTGGGCAAGACCTTGGCCGACACCTGCTCGACCGACCCCGCGGGTGCTTGGCCGGCGGGCTGGTTGGAGACGGTGCCCGTCTTCGGTGCCGGACCCGCGGCGGCGACCGGTGCGGGCGCCGCACCGGGCGTCGGGCCCGACTGGTCGACCACGGCCACGGCCGCGGCCGCGCCGGCCACCATGGCTACCGCTGCGGTCCCGGCCACCAACACGCCGACGCGGGTTTTGCCGCGGGGCCTGTGAATTTGCTGTGACGCCGGTCTCATAAATTGGCCAGGCATTGCAGTATGGGGTCCATAAGGCGGTGGATAGGACCGATTCGTATCAGTGGAGCCGTAGCTGGGCTGAAACCGGTCCTGACCCCACTGACCTGAGTTAGTGTGATCTGCAGCATTTTTCGCCTGCCAGTGGGGTTGGTTTTCCTCTGGTGAATTCCCTGGCCGGTAGCTCATCGCGTTCTACTTCTCTTTCTATGACACATGCATCGGTGCGCCCTGTGGCGCCTGAATGCAGTGTTCCTGCCATGTCTGAATCTTTGCTGAGAAGGAGTTCAGCGCAGCCCAAGACTTTTTCCTGAGTCAATTACGGGTGCCGGTAAGCCGAGACCGGGCAACGCCGCTGTAGCGTGGCGACCGTGACTTTCTCCCGCCTGCCCTCCGCCGTCGCGCTCGCCGCATGCGTCACCTCGATCGCTGTGACGGTGGCCGCCTGCGGCTCTGACAGCAGCGCGCCGTCGGCGAGCCCGTCGGCCACCGGTCCGGCGGTCGCCTCCACGGTGACCCAGGCCGCCGGTCCGGACGGCACGTGCCCGACGGCGCCGCCGGCGAACGCCGGCACCCCGGAGTGGACACTGCCCGGGGCGACCGGCGCCGTGGCGGTCACCGGGTCGACCGACACCTCCGCACCGGTCGTCACGGTGACGGCACCGTTCAGCGTCACCGCCACCCAGGTCCAGACCCTGCAGGCCGGTTCCGGGCCGGTCGTCGCGCCGACGGCCACGGTGTCGGTCTGCTACATGGGTGTCAACGGCCGGGACGGCAGGGTGTTCGACAGCAGCTATCAGCGCGGCGAAGCGGTGGACTTCCCGCTCGACGGCGTGGTGCCGGGCTTCCAGAAGGCCATCGCGGGCCAGAAGGTCGGATCCACCGTCGCCGTGGCCATGGTCTCGGCCGACGGCTACCCCGACGGCCAGCCCCGGGCCGGGATCCTGCCCGGTGACACCCTGGTCTTCGCGATCAAGATCCTCAGCGCCTCGTAGCGACGGCTACGGCAGGCAGGTGGGCTGCAGGGAGTTCACCAGCGCGTAGATGTCGTCCTTCTTCTGGTCGGCCCAGTCGATGGCGGTCCACGTCGAGGGCTGGGGCCAGGCGTTGGACACCGACCCCCCGTAGTCGCCGAAGCCGAAGCCGTAACCCGGGGTGATCACGAACAGGGCACCCACGGCGTCCCTCATGTCATCGCTGGCCCGCTGCAGGTTGACCAGGGCCGGGGCCAGGCCCGGGACCACGCCGGGGCCGTTGACGTCTTCCATGTAGTGGATGCCGTGGCTGATCATGGCCAGCTTGACGTTGGTGTCGCGCTGCTGCGCGGCCCCGCTGGCATAGGGCGAACTGATCACGATCCGCACGCCGCCGATGCCGGCGTTGATGTCGTTGTCCAGGCTCTCGCGGATCTGGCCGAGCACACCGCATGGCACTCGGGCGGGGTCCGCGGAGACGGTCGGGGCCAGCCCGGCCGCCGCGCAGGTCAGCACCGCTGCGATGGCGTAACCGCGACAGGCCGTGCCGAGAACCGGCCGTTGAGTTTGCTTCATTGTCCACCTGTGTATCCGGGCATCATCAGTGATGCCTGTATATAGGCGGAATTGACGGCGACGTTACCGCCGACCGGGAATTAGCTTGGGGTCAGACCCAGTTCCACACCGACATGTCGCCGGGCGGGTAGTTCATGCAGACGTCGGTCGCCTTGGCGACGACACCCTTGTTGTTGAAGAACAGCTTGGCCCAGTTGCCCCAGCGGGTTGCGACGAATTCGTAGTAGACGTTGGTCGCGGTGTTCTCGGAGTACTGACGCCGGGCCGCCTCGTCGAGGGAGAAGAACCAGTGGATCCGGTCGAAGGCCAGCTGCTGCACGTCGGCGGGCCGGTTGCTCCGGTCGATCATGTAGCGCTCGAAGTACACCGGGCTGGTGTCGCGGGCGGCTGCCATGTACTGCTCGACGTCGCACTTGGTGATGATGATCCGGTGTGGGATCGGATAGTCGTCGGTGGCGTCCGCGCCCGCCGGGCCGGCCGAGATGACGCCCGCCGCCGCCAGGACACTGAAAGCCAATCCCGCGAGCTTCGCGCGACTTCTCAAACCGGTCATCGTTCTCCTGCCCCATCACTCGGTCGGGTGCCGCGGCTGCGGCGCAATCCCTAGACCCTTAAGCGGACTAACTATATAGCGGTCCGGGTCGCAGTATCCACCCTGGGGCGGCGCCGGGACGGCGTTTGTGACTAGTGAGACCTGCCCGCGCTGGGCGCATCAGCCTCCGTTGGTGACCGGGTTCGAGGACAGCGGCATGAAGGCACCGTTGATCCACACGCCCCAGCGTCCCCCCCACATCGAGGTCCACACCACCGGCTGACCGTTCCATACCTCGGCGGGCTTGCCCGGGGCCCAGGCCGGGACGGGCTCGCCCAGCACCGGCGCCGGCTCGGGAGCTGGGTCCGCATATGCGGGCGCGACGCCGAGCGTGAGTCCCGCCGCGAGCACAACGGCAGTCAGAGCGGTTTTGGTGAAGGTCATGAGCACGACTCCAGCGGTCAGACGGCAGGCGATACTTAGCAAATATAACCAGCGGACCGCTCGGCTAATCGCGCCACCCCGCAAAGATTGCGGTACTAGGGCGTGGGCACCGGCGTCGCAGTCACCGGGGCCGGTTGTCCCGGCGTGTTGTATTCGTACCCCGGCGGCGGCGGCCCGGTCAGCGGGTAGTAACCCGGCGGCAGCGCGGGGGTCCCCGGTGGCGGCGGCTTACCCGGGCCGTATTCGCCAGGAGGCGCCTCCGAGCCCGGTGCGGTATACGACTTGAAGCCCGGTGGCAGCGGCGGCGGTGCGCCCGCGCCCGGTGGCGGCGCGACCGAGCCGCCGGCGTAGGCCTCGTCCTGGGGCCCGTAGTACGGGTCGCGGACTTGATGCCACATGTCTTTCAGCGACCCGAGCACACCGGGGGTGTTCTGCGAACCGTAGGTCGGATTCGCGATCTCGGGCACCGACGGCGGGGCGCCGGGCGGCGGAGGCGGTGCGGGCGGTGCCGCCGGATCCCCGGAGATCACCACCGGCTGGCCGGGCGGGACCGCCGCGGGATCGCCCGGGACCGGGGTCGGAGTCGGTACCGGGTCGGCCGCAGCGACGGCGGAGCCACCCAGCACGGCGCCGACCGTCACGCCGGCGACGACGACAGCACGGATGAACGGCGCGGCGCGATGCCTTTCAGTCATGTCTCCGGCGGTCCTCTCGGTTCCCCAAAACGGGCGTACGGGCATCGTCGCACACATCAGGGCACCCTGTGGCCGGGCGAACTGTGTGTACGCCCGGCCTATCGCCCACGCGGGGCCAACCGTTTCGCCGACGCTCAGACCTGGGTGCTCTCCGGCGTGCCGGTGGCGGTGCCGGTGGCCGACCCCTTGACATGGCGGGTGAGGAATCCGATCGATGTGATCGCCGCGGCGGCGCCGATCGCACCCCACACGATGATCGGGAACACCAGCGCGCCGGCGATGACGTCGTAGGTCAACGCCAGGTAGAGCGACCAGACCACCCGGTAGGCGCACCAGAAGGCCAGCAGTCCGGTGCTGATCCCGATCGCCAGGCTGTACCTGCGGTCGACGCGATCGATCTGCTCGGCGATGGCAGTCGGCACGATCTTCATGGGTTCTTCCTTTCCTGACCCGGCGCCGCGGTGGCGTCGGTGCGGACAGTGAAGAACGAGCGATCGGCTACCGATCCCAACTCACTCGGAGAAGTCGGCGCTGATCCAGCGGTCCGGTCGGATGGTGAACAGCGAGCTCACCACCTCCTCCTGCAGCGACCGGGCGAATTCGCGGCCGGCCTCGTCGCCGAGGTAGCGCACCGCGATGGCCTCCCCCACCGCCAGCGGCGTCGGTGTGGTCACGTCCACCACCGAGCCTTCCACCGCCACGTAGCGGTACGGCGGCGCCTCGTCCTGAACCACCAGCGTCACCACGCCGGCCGCCTTGGTCAGCCGCGCCTTGCGGCTGGATTCGCCGGTGGTGAAGCGGATGTTGCCGCCCGGCGTGTAGTCGTACCAGATCGGCACACTGGCTGGAGGCCTGCCGTCGGCAGCGACGGACAGCACGGCGACATGGGTGGCGGCCAGGAATTCCTGCCGCTCGGACTCGGTCAATTCTCTGGGCATACAGCGGCCAACCGTCCCTCGCGCGGAGCTATTCCGGTTGTCCACCTGCCCGCCCGGCCCGAGATCGCCGCGACGGCGGCGCGCACGGGCAACGCCGCGCGGGTTCGTCGGTGTCGGTGCAATCGTTCGGTAGGGTCTCGGCGTGACTTCGCGCCCCACTCTCAAATCCGTAAACGCCCGTCTGGCTGAGGAACTCGCCGTCGCCGAGGCCCAGGTCAGTGCCGCCGTACGGCTGCTGGACGAGGGGGCGACGGTGCCGTTCATCGCCCGATACCGCAAGGAAGTCACCGGCAGCCTCGACGATGGCCAGCTCCGTGACCTCGAGGAGCGGCTGCGCTACCTGCGCGAGCTCGACGAGCGGCGCGACGCCGTCCTGGCCTCGATCGCCGAGCAGGGCAAGCTGACCGACGAGCTGCGGTCCGCGTTGCTCACCGCCGACACCAAATCGCGGGTCGAGGACATCTACCTGCCGTACAAGCCCAAGCGCCGCACCAAGGCGCAGATCGCCCGGGAAGCCGGCCTGGAGCCGCTGGCCGATCTGTTGCTGGCCGACCCGACGGTGAATCCCGAGACCGCCGCAACCGGCTTCCTCACCGCCGACGTCGCCGACGCCGCCGCCGCCCTCGACGGCGCCCGGCACATTCTCGTCGAGCGGGCCGCCGAGGACGCCGAGCTGGTCGGCGCGATTCGGACCAAGTTCTGGGCGGAGGGATCGCTGCGCACCGCCCCGTACTCCGAGGAGGCCGCCAAAAGCCCGGCGGCACAGAAGTTCCGCGACTACTTCGAGTTCGCCGAGGCGCTGGAGAGCATGCCTTCGCACCGGGTGCTCGCCGTCATGCGCGGTGAGAAGGAGCAGGCACTGGCGCTGCGGTTCGACGGCGGCAGCGACGACGCCTACGAGGTGATGGTCGCCCAGGCGCTGGGAGTCGATCTGGCGGCCGGCGCGGCGGCGACGTCGTGGTTGGCCACCACCGTGCGGCTGGCCTGGCGGACCAGGCTGATGATCTCAGGCGCGGTCGACGCGCGGATGCGCTTGCGCCAGCGCGCCGAGGATGACGCGGTCGCAGTGTTCGCCAAGAACCTCAAGGATCTCCTGCTCGCAGCCCCGGCCGGCACGCGCACCACGCTCGGTCTGGATCCGGGCTTTCGCACCGGCGTCAAGGTGGCGGTCGTCGACGGTACCGGCAAGGTGCTCGAGACGTGCGCGATCTTCCCGCATCAGCCTCAGCGGCAATGGGATTCGGCAAAGGCCACGTTGGCCGCGCTGATCGCGCGGCACGGGGTCGAGCTGATCGCGATCGGCAACGGCACGGCCTCCCGGGAGACCGACGCCCTGGCCGCCGAGCTCGTCGCCGACATTCGTGCCGCCGGCGCGCCCGCCCCGGTCACGGCGATGGTCAGCGAGGCCGGCGCGTCGGTGTATTCGGCGTCGGCCTACGCCGCCCGCGAGCTGCCGAACCTGGACGTGACGGTGCGCGGCGCGGTGTCGATCGCGCGGCGCCTGCAGGACCCACTCGCCGAACTGGTGAAGATCGAGCCGAAATCGATCGGGGTCGGCCAGTACCAGCACGACGTCGCCCCCGGCACCCTGGCGCGCAGTCTCGACGCGGTGGTCGAAGACGCCGTCAACGCCGTCGGAGTGGACCTCAACACCGCATCGGTTCCGCTGTTGTCGCGGGTGTCCGGGGTGTCCGAGTCGCTGGCCGAAGCGATCGTCGCCCACCGGGAGTCCACCGGACCGTTCCGCAGCCGGCGCGCGCTGCTGGACGTCGCGCGATTGGGCCCGAAGGCTTTTGAACAGTGCGCGGGGTTCTTGCGGATCCGCGGCGGCGATGACGCCCTGGACGCCTCGGGTGTGCATCCCGAGGCGTACCCGGTGGTCCGGCGAATCCTGGACCGCTCGGGAATCGCGCTGGCGGAGCTGATCGGCAACGAACGCGCCCTGCGATCGCTGCGGGCCGCCGAGTTCGCCGATGACCGGTTCGGCGTGCCCACGGTGACCGACATCCTGGCCGAACTGGAAAAACCCGGACGCGATCCACGGCCGGCCTTTTCCACCGCGACGTTCGCCGCCGGGGTGGAGAAGGTGGCCGATCTCAAGGTCGGCATGGTGCTCGAAGGTGTGGTGACCAACGTCGCGGCGTTCGGCGCGTTCGTCGATGTCGGTGTGCACCAGGACGGCCTGGTGCACGTGTCGGCGATGTCGGACCGATTCGTCTCCGACCCCCACGAGGTGGTGCGCAGCGGCCAGGTGGTCCGGGTCAAGGTCGTCGACGTCGACGTGGACCGGCAGCGGATCGGGCTGAGCCTGCGACTCGGCGACACGCCCAAACGGGACCAGGCCAAGCGTCCTGAGCGCGGTGGCGGCGGCGCGGGCCGGCCGGGTCGCGGCGAACGCCGCCAGGCCACCCGCGGCGGCGACGGTGGCCGGCGCTCGACCGAGGCGGCATCGGGTTCGATGGCGCAGGCGCTGCGCGACGCGGGTTTTGGCAGATAGATATTCGGTGCAGTTGTGGCCCAAGGGATTCGGCCAACGCCCCTCGGATGCAGTCCCGACGGGTCGAGTTGGCCGGGTTGAACCACGGTGCGGCCCAGGACCAGGTGGCAACCCGGGGGTTCCCGGCGGCCAACTGCGCCAGTTTTTTTCATGATCACCTGAGGTGCACGAAATATCCGCCACCGGAGTTCACCGGAATAGCCGACTGCCAGCACGTCGACAGGAATCGGTAAATCTTCTGCCAGAAACCATGGCATTCCTGGGAATTCTCAGTCGCTACTTACGTTGTGCTTCTTAGCTTTTCATAAATCGGCCGCAGCCCCAGGCTTATACCTATCGGCGCCGCGAATTTCACTGTCCTGTGCAAAATTTCACGCAGTGGCCGAATGGGAATTATCTTGCCGGTCCCAATGCGTTACAGCGCCCATGACTGATATCGCATTCTCCCGTTCCCTGAACAAGATTCGTGTCTCCCAACGTGGTGACCCGCGCATCGCGGGCACCGCGGTCGCGTTCACGGACCATCGCTACAACCAGGACGAGGTGGCCGCGGCGCTCACCTCGTTCGCCGAGCCAGGCTTCGCGCGCTTCGCCCGAACCAGCGGCGTCGACCACCGCAACCTCGCCCTGCCGCTGGAGCGCTACCCGGCGCTGAGCGGCTTCACCGAAGCCAATGCCGCCTACCTCGAGGTCGCCACCGAGCTCGGCGAGCAGGCGGTGCGCCGGGCCCTCGACAACGCCCACGTGCGCCCCGAGGAGGTGGACGCCATCATCACCGTGTCGAGCACCGGTGTGGCGGTGCCCACGATCGACGCGAGAATCGCGGCCACGCTCGGGCTGCGACCGGACGTCAAGCGGATTCCGGTGTTCGGTCTCGGGTGTGTGGCCGGCGCCGCCGGGCTGGCCCGGATGCATGATTACCTGCGCGGTTTTCCGGGCCACATCGCCGTGCTGCTGTCGGTCGAGCTGTGCTCGCTGACCCTGCAGCGTGACGACACGTCGATTCCGGCGCTGATCGGCGTCTGCCTGTTCGGTGACGGTGCCGCGGCGGTGGTCGGCGCCGGCGCGGAGCGGGCACCGGCCGGACTCCCCCTGCATCCTGGGCCACGGGTCCTGGCAACGCGCAGCAGGCTGTTTGCCGACACCGTCGACGTCATGGGCTGGAACGTGACCTCCAGCGGATTCCAACTGGTGATGTCGCGCGACGTGCCGAACATGGCCCAGGATCATCTCGGTGAGGAGGTGGACGGGTTCTTGGCCGAGCAGGGGCTGACCGCCGCTGACATCGGCACCTGGGTCTGCCATCCCGGCGGGCCCAAGGTGCTCGACGCGATCACCGATGCCGTCGGCGTGCCGCCGGAAGCGTTGCGGCACAGCTGGCAGTCGATGCGCGACAACGGCAACATCTCCTCGGCCTCGGTGCTCGACGTGCTGGACCGGACCATCGCCGAGGCGCCGGCGCCCGGCTCGCTCGGCATGATGCTGGCGATGGGGCCTGGGTTCAGCTTCGAGCTCCTGCTGCTGGCCTGGTGAGGGAGAGACCCGATGATCTACTACCTGTTCATCCTGGCGATCGGGCTCGAGCGCCTCGTCGAATTGGTCGTCTCGCGCCGCAACGCCCGATGGTCGTTCGCACAGGGCGGCCGGGAATTCGGCCGCGGCCACTACCCGGTGATGGTCGGCATGCACACCCTGCTGCTGGTGTCCTGCGTCGTCGAAGTGGCGACGACACACCGGCCCTTCGTGCCCTGGCTCGGCTGGCCGATGGTCGCCGTCGTGGTGGCCAGCACGGTAGTGCGCTGGTGGTGTGTGTCGGTGCTGGGCAAGCACTGGAATCCACGGCTGATCGTGATCAAGGGCGCACCGCTGGTCCGTCGCGGCCCCTACCGCTGGGTGCATCACCCCAACTACACCGCGGTCGTCGCGGAGGTGGCGGCACTACCGCTGGTGCACTCCGCGTGGGTGACCGCCATCGTATTCAGCATCGCCAACGCGGCGGTGCTCACCGTGCGCATCCACGCCGAGAATGCCGCTCTCGGATATGCGTGAGGTCACCGAAGTGAATTGACTCAGGAGTCAGAATCGGTGGATCGCAACTACTTTCGGTTGCGCGCATCCGCCGATTCCGGCTTCCGGGGGTGTCCTTGGGTGTTAGGTTGTGACTCGCCGAGGTCGTGCACAGCCGCGTCGAGGGGCCTTCCATGAGCACAGCTGCCGAACGCGCCGCCCAACTGGACTTGGTGGCCCGCCTCAAGTCCGCCTATCCGGAGTTGCCGGACGCTCCCACTCCGGACCTGATCGACCACGCCCGGCTCGTCGCGTACCTGAAGCCGGTGCACGACGTCGGCGGCGAGCCGGACGCCCCGATGACGTATGAGAACAAGGATTACGAGTACTGGGAGCACATGACCTACGTGCTCTGCGAGGTCTTGGCCTGGCGTGGCATCTGGCTCTCGGAGGAACGGCGGCGGATCGGCAATGTCGACGTCGGCCGCGCGGTCTATCTGGGGCTGCCCTACTACGGACGCTGGCTGCTGGCGGTGGCCCGGGTGCTGGTCGAGAAGCACCACATCGGGTTGACCGAACTCAGCGAGCGGATGGCGCAGGTGCAGCAGCGCTACGCCGGCGGGTTGGCCGGCACCCCGTTACGGGCGCAACCCCGGTTCGCCGGCGACGGGGCCGGCGTCGCGCGCAACAGCCACCACATCCATGCGGTCGGCAAGGGCGACCCGCAGGTGTATGCGGGCATGGCCGGCGCGCCCCGGTTCCAGGTCGGCGACACCGTCGTGGTGCGGGAACTGCCGGTGCTGTTCTACACCCGCACCCCGGAATACGTCCGGGGCGCCACCGGGGTGATCGATGCGGTGGCCTACGAAAGCCCGGCGGCCGAGGACGAGACCTGGGACCGCCCTGATGCCACCCCAGAATGGTTCTACGTCGTCCGGTTCACCATGGCGCAGCTGTGGCACGGCTACACCGGCACCGACACCGACAGTTTGCGCACCGAGATTCCCGAGCGCTGGCTGGCGCCGGCCCCGTCGAGGAGCGGACGGACATGACCGAACACGACCACCATGACCATGACCATGACCATGACCGCACCGTCAAACCGATGGTCGACGAGATCACCGATTTCGAGGTGCTGGAGATCGCACTGCGCGAATTGTGCATCGAGAAAGGCATTTTCACCGCCGAGGAGCATCGCCGGTTCACCGAGTTCGCCGAGCAGATCGGCCCCACGCCGGCCGCCCGCCTGGTGGCCCGAGCATGGCTGGATCCCGACTTCAAGCGGCTCGCCCTGGCCGAACCGATGACCGCCAGCAAGGAGGTCGGCGTCGACTGGCTGGAACCGACCGGGTTCGGAACGCCCAGCGATTTCACCGCGTTCGCGATCCTCGAGGACACCCCGGCCGTGCATCACGTGATCGTCTGCGCGCTGTGCTCCTGCTATCCGCGACCCATCCTGGGCAACTCCCCCGAGTGGTACCGCACGCCGAACTACCGCCGCCGGCTGGTGCGCTGGCCGCGGCAGGTACTCGCCGAGTTCGGTCTCTACCTGACCGACGACATCGAAGTCCGGGTCCAGGACTCCAACCAGAAGCACCGCTTCATGGTCATGCCGATGCGCCCGCCCGGCACCGACGGGTGGACCGAGGACCAGCTCAGCGAGATCGTCACCCGCGACTGCCTGATCGGCGTCGCGTTACCGCGGCCCGGAGTGACCACCAACGTCATCACCGACACCCGCCCCGCGATGCATCCGTCAGGGCAGTGAACGACCATGACCGAACCCGGCACGCTGCGTCAGATCGTCGAACGTAACCAGGTGTGGTCGGTGATGGCCGCCAAATACGGCGTGCAGAACCCGGTGCCGCCGTGGAAGTCCAGCCTCGACGGCCTGTGTGACGCCCTCGACCACGCCCCGGCCGAGGCCGATGTGCCGACGTTCCAGGAACGGCGCGACGAGGAAGACGCCCTGTCGGCCACCGTCTATGCCGCCCTCCCCTATCCGGAAAGCCAGCTGGTGTCGCTCGCGCATTCGCTGCTGGCCCGCGGGATCATCACCGAAGACGAACTGCGGCAACGACTTTCCCTCGTGCGAGCCCGGCTGGAATCCTGACTCCAACCGCCGTGTCCCCCAATCGGTGGACACCGCAATCATCCGATGTTGCGTCTGATCGGTGGACACTGTGTGCCGCCGTCGAGGGTCATAGTTGCCTGGTGAGCCGTCAAGCAAGCGGCGGCTCCCCCAAAACCTAAGGACGGCAACGGTGAACAGCAGCATGGATCTCACGGAACGCACGGCAGCGGCCGCCAGCGCGATCGGCATCCGCCCCGCCTATTTCATCCAGCAGACCAACGGGAGTTTCCGGCCGACGGCGTCGGCCGCGGCCTCCTGGACCGACGGCGTTCTCAGCGGCCAGGCGATCGCCGGGTTGGCGGCCTCCACGCTGGAGCGCAAGTACGGCGCCGTCGGCTACCTGCCCGCCCGGCTGACCCTGGACCTGCTCAAACCGGCCCGGGCCGTCCCCACCCACACCCAGACCCGGCTGATCCGGCAGGGACACCGGATGCGGACCGCGGAGTGCGACATCATCCAGGACGACTGGATCGTGGCTCGTGCGACGCTGCTGCAGTACCGCCAGTCGCACACCAGCGCCGACGAGCAGTGGAGATCCGCGGTGAGCGTCATCGCGCGGGACACCGCGGACAGTCCGGCCCTGCACGTGGACGACGACGGCACCGGCTGGAGCCCGATGGGCGTGCGGCACGAGAACACCGGCCGCAAGCGCGCGTACTACGGCGGCCTGGATGCGGTCGCCGGCGTGCCGGCCACGCCCTTCGTCCGGGCGGCCGTCGTCGCCGAGGCTGCCGCCAATCTGGTGACCGACCTGGGCGCCGACGCCGTCGGCTACATCAACGGTGACCTGACGGTCGCGCTGGCGCGGCTGCCGCGAGGGGTGTTCATCGGGGTACAGGCCGACACCCACTTCACCGAGAACGGGGTGTCGGTGGGTAGCGCGACGCTCTTCGACGACGACGGTGCGTTCGGCAGCAGCATGGTCACCGCGATGGCCCACCCGGCGGCCCGGATGGACCTCCGCGGCCGCGGCTAGGCGGGACTCCCCGCTACGAGCCGTCCCAGTTGGCCAGCACCCGCAGTTTCGACCACGGGATGTCGGTCATGTCGTAGTAGTCCCAGTCCAGGCCGGCGTTGGAATACACCGCACCAGGGTTGGTCGACGTCGCGTCCGGGGCGACCTCGAAGATGAACGCCATCCTCGCCCCGCCCTGGTCGCCGACGTAGGCGCCGTAGGTCTGCAGGGTCTTGGCGATCACCTTCTCGGCCGCCGAGATACCCGGGATCGCGTCGACGTTGATCGACGGATCCAGCTGGATGCGGGTGCCCTCCGGGATCGGAACCGCCACCCCGGCCATGTTGACGCCATCGGACTTGGTGGCCGGGCCGGTGAACAGGGCGCTCGCAAGGTCACTGGAGATGAACAGCGCGTGATTGACACCGGTGTTGGCCGCGACCGCCGCGCTGAACTCCGCGGTGGTGATCACCCCGGCGTAGCGCGCGATGTTCGTCCCGGTCGCCGAGCCGGACGTGTCGACGCCGTTGCCATTGAGGTCGGTGATGCCGCCCCACGCGGCCGACCAGGTGTCGGTGGCGCTGTCGTAGCTGGCCTGCCACAGCCCGTAGGCCTTGCCGGTGGTCGGGTCCAGGATCGCGATCTGCCGATCCGCGCCTCCCGGCAGGTTCAGCCCGACCGGAATGGCCACCGTGTAGGAGCCCATGGGATCGCTGCCCCACGGCTCGGTGAAGGTCACGTCGTAGCGCGGTGTCGAGGCGGTGGCCTGGACCAGGGTCACTCCGTAGTCGTAAAGGTCAGCCACCCGCTTGGCGTTGGCCGCCGACAGGTAGCTGACCCAGGTGGCACTGTTCGCGGCGATCACCGGGTTGGCGACGATCGGCTTCCACAACCAGTCGGCAGCCTGAAAGTACGGCGGCGTCTGCGTCGTGGACGAGGCCGGCACGACCGTGATCTTGTCGATGCGCAGGTTGCGGTCGCGGTTGGCCGACTGCCGCAGATCGTTGGTGAACGAGACGCTGATGGTGTGCGTCCCGGCGGACAGCGACACCGGAATCGTGTAGTCCGCCCACGTCGTCGAGGTGACCTGCGTGGTGGCCACCACGACGCCGTCGACGGACACCGCCATCACCGGTGCGCCGTTGTACTGATCGCCGCGGGCGCGGATCAATAGCCCGGTGCTGGCCGCCAGCGACACCGTCTTGCTGGCCGTCCCGTTTGTCGACAACAGCAGGGCCTTGCGGCCGGAGGCCGCGGTGTCGTTGAACATGCTGCCCGCGCCGCCTGGCGTCACCGTCATCGACTCGCCCTCGATGGTGACGGTCGTGGTGCCGGTGGTCCCGGTGGCCGACGTGCCGGTCCCTGCGGTGGCGGCGGGCTTGGTGTACGAGGGCAGGCCGAGCAGTGACTCGAACTCCTTGCGGGCAACCGCCAGTAACGAGGTCAGCATCTGGGTGACCGAGGGCAGGAGCGGCGGATTGACCTTCTGCACAAGGGATTCGAGTGTCGACCGGGCCGCGGTGATGACCGCGCCGACCGAGGCGGCCGCAGTGCCGGTACTCCTCGCTGCCGAGACGGTCTGGGTGGCGGCGCCCTGCACCGGGGTGGCGGCCGCGGCGGCCTGCGCCGGCACGGCGGGGCTGCTCACGGTCTTATCGGGTGCGACGCTGCCGCGGGTGGTCGGACGGCTGGTGGCCACGGGTTTTGTGGTGACGGTCGACGGCGAGGCCGGCCGTGCTCCGGAGTTGTGCGAATTTGACCGGGGCTTGCTTCGCGGCGACGACGACGCTCCGGCGGAAGCATGCCGGGCCGAGCGTGCCTGCGAGGAGTCGCTGCTCGACGACGAATCGGCTCCGGTGGTGTCGGCGTGGGCGACGGCGGCCCCCAGCATCGCCGACCCGATCCCGAATGCCACAGCCAACGCGCCGATGCGGCCGATGTGAGGGGCGAGCGCGGCACCGGGGGCATTGCATTTCGCGGAAGCTACCGGGCTGAACGAATACGGCGGAAAGTCTGTGATCGCCATGCGTCATCCCCCATTCCGGCCGTCGGGCGCGCCGCTTCGCAGTGCGAAAGGTCTTGCCCGTCACGACTTCTGTTGTCGCAAGCGAAAATTACCAACTCCCGGCCCGCTCGTCTCGCTGTTCATCAGAACGAATACCGGCTTTTCTTTGCGGTAATCTCGAGATATTTGCCAGCGCGATCTAAGCGACAATTCACCAAACTGAGATATACGCATCAAGCTGGAAAACGATCGCGTAAATGCAAATCCAGCAAACAAAACATGCGTCACAGCGATAGTGAGATGTTCTTCCGGTCGAGACCGGTTCATCGCCGCGGCCGGCTCATTAGAGTGCAGCAATGAGCCTCGTCACCTACGAACTCGACGACCATGTAGCCACCATCACCCTCAATCGCCCTGAGGCGCGCAACGCCATCAACGGCCCGCTGCGCCAGGAGCTCAACGCCGCCTGGGACCGCTTCCGCGACGAGGAAGAGGCGTGGGTGGGAGTCCTGACCGCAACGGGCGACGTCTTCTGTGCGGGCGGTGACCTCAAGGACGGCGAGGGCTCGGTGGGCACCTTCGGCGGCACGTTCTGGGAGAAACCGACCATCAACAGCTTCGAATCGGGCATGGAGCTGTTCAAGCCCACGATCGCCGCCGTGCATGGACCGTGCGTCGGCTACGGCCTCACCGGAGTGTTGTTCTGTGACTTCGTGATCGCGTCGACCGAGGCCAGCTTCAGCTATCCCGAAGTGACACTGGGCGTTCCGACCATCGTGGGTGCCATCCGGCTGCCCCATCGCGTCGGCTGGGCCAACGCCATGGAGTTGCTGTTGACCGGCAAACCGATCAGCGCCGAGCGCGCCAAAGAGATCGGTCTGGTGTGGAAGCTGGTCGAGCCCGAGGACCTGCAGGCGCAGGCCCAGTCGTGGGCGCACACCCTCGCCGAGGCCGCGCCGCTTGCTGCGCGGGCCACCAAGGAGGTGGCCTGGCGCACCGCCGATATGGGCTGGATCGAATCGGTGCGCTTCGGTGAGGTGATGCGCAAGGTGGCCGGCGCCACCGAGGACGTCACCGAAGGTCTGCAGGCCTGGCAGGAAAAGCGCAGGCCGCAGTGGAGAGGGCGCTGAGCTGCCCGGCCCCGGCAGCGGTCAGTGCGCGCCCAACACGCCGGCGAGGTATTCGGCGCGGCAGGCCCGCCGGGCCAGTTTGCCGCTGGTGGTGCGAGGGATGGCGCCGGCAGGCAGTAGGCGTACGTCGGCAGCCTCGACCCCGTGGCGCGCACACACCGCCGAGCGGATCGCCTCGATCGCGGCCGCCGGATCGCTCCGGCTGGTCCCCGCCGCCCGCTCGGCGATGACGACCAGCGCATCCGGGCCGTGTTCGGTTGACATGCCGGGGATTTCGCCGGCCGGTACCGAGAACGCCGCGACATAGCCGCGGCGCACGATCGCCGAGGCATCCGCGGCGGTCTTTTCGATGTCCTGCGGGTAGAACGTTGCGCCGCGCACCGTCACCAGGTCGGCGAGCCGGCCGGTGACATACAGCTCGCCGGCCAGGTAGCAGCCGAGATCGCCGGTGCGCAGCCAGTCGGCATCGGCCGGCACGCCCTCGGCGTAACTGCCGGTGGGCAGCCGGCGCCCGAGCCGGGCGCCGAAGGCCTGCCGGCTCTCCTGCGGCTGACCCCAGTAACCCCGGCCGATGTTGTCGCCGTGCAGCCAGATCTCACCGATGTGACCGTCGGGCAGTTCGTCGCCGGCGTCCGGGTCGACCATCACCGCCCACTGGCTGCGGGCCACCTGCCCGCATGACACCTGCGTCACGGTGCTGCCGGTATCGCCGGTTACTTCGACGGCGAACCCGGCCGCGAGCCGATCGCGGTCCAGCCGGGTGACCGTGGGGGTTGCGGTGGGGGCTATGGTCGCGACGAACAGGGTGGCCTCGGCGATCCCGTAGGACGGCTTGAACGCGGTCGGCGGCAGTCCGTACGGGGCGAACGCCTCGGTGAAGGTGGTGATCGCCTCGGCGCTGACCGGTTCGGAACCGATGATCATCACCACATTCGCGAGGTCGATGTCCTCACCCGGGTCCGGCCGGCCGCGCTGTGCGGTCCACTCGTAGGCGAAATTGGGTGCCGCGGTGACGACGTGGCCCTGGCGGGAGCCGTCGGACATGGCCCGGATCCAGCGTTGCGGCCTGCGGACGAAGGCGGTCGGCGACAGCAGGGTGGAATGGCCGCCGTACACCGTCGGGAAGCCGATCATCGACAGGCCCATGTCGTGGTAGAGCGGTAACCAGCTGACGCCGTGGGTGTTTCGGTCCAGCAGGTCGATCGACAAGATCATCTGGATCAGATTGGTTCCGACCGCGCGGTGGGTGATCTCCACCCCCACCGGCGGGCGGGTCGCGCCCGAGGTGTACTGCAGGTGCGAGATGTCGTCGACGTCGATCGGCGTCGGGACGAACTCGCAGGCCGCCGAATCCGGGATCTCGTCGATCACGAGCACCGTGGGCCTGCGGTTGGACGGCAGCTTGTCCAGGAAGCCGCGGACCCCGGCGACGGCGGCCGCGGTGGTGAGCACCGTGGTTGGCTGCGAGTCGGCCAGCGCGGTGTCGAGACGCTCGGCGTGACCGGGTAACTCGGGAGCGAACAGTGGCACCGCGATGGTCCCGGCCTTGATGGCGGCGAAGAAGCCGGCGACATAGTCGAGCCCCTGGGGGGCCAGCACCGCCACCCGGTCACCCCGGTCGGCGCCGCGCTGGATGTGTGCCCCGATGGCCTGCAGCCGGGTGCCGAGCTGAGCCCAGGTCAGTTCGACGACGTCCGGTTCGGCCGCCCGACTGTAGTCGAGGTAGCGGTATGCCACGGCGTCGCCGATATGGGCGACATTTCGCTCGATCAACGAGATCAGCGTGACCCCGGGCGGCAGGACGACGCCACCGGCGCCGTCCAGACAGTCCTCGATCCGGAGCAGGCCGGCGGGAGCGTCGATGTGGCCGCGATCCATGACGGCAGTCTAGGCAGCTATCGTGAGGTCGATTTCGACCACGATCAACCGCGGGGAGAGCATGCCGAGCTGGATTGCCGATCTGGTCCGGCTCGACCTCGACGGACCCCTCGACGGCGGCGGTCAGCGGTTCCGCGCGTCGGCCACCTACGGTGCGGGTCCGCGACTGTTCGGCGGGCTGATCGCCGCGCAGGCGCTGGCCGCGGCGGCCGCCACCGTCGAATCCACCCGGGTGCCCCAGTCGTTGCACGCCTACTTCATCAAGGGCGGCCGGATCGGCATCGACGTGGAATTGCGCGTCGAGATCACTCGCGACGGCCGGTCGTTCAACACTCGCCGGGTCACCGCGGTGCAGGACGGGGCGGCGATCTTCGAGATGATGGTGTCGTTTCACCAGCCGGAGATCACCACCGACTGGCAACGGGCGCAGCCGCCCGCGGTCGCCTTCGCCGACGCGACGACTCTCACATCCCTGCCTGTCGAGTGGGCCGATCACTTCGACATCCGGATCGCCCCGCCCGACGGCGAGATCGACTGGCCGACGCAGCCGTTCTGGTTCCGCACCCGCGAGCCGGTCGAGGACGATCCGGTGCTGCGCGCCTGCGTGCTGACGTTCATCTCCGACCTGGGCTTGGTGTCCTCGGCCCGGCCTCCTGGCCCGGCCATGCCGGGGCCGGGCGGGGCCGCCAGCCTCGACCACGCGCTGTGGTTGCACCGGCCGAGCGATCCCCATGACTGGCATCTCTACGACGCGGTCGCGGTGAGTCACAGCGACGCGCGGGGCTTGGCACGCGGCTCAATTCACCGCGACGACGGTACCCTGATCGCCAGCGTCGCCCAGGAATCGCTCTGGCGAATCTGACCCGCTTACCGGCTCGTCCGGCATCGGTGATTCGCAGGCCATGGCCAGTCCGGGGCGCCCACTCTGTCAGCCCGAAACAACGGTGTTTAGCCGAGACCGGCTAGGGGAACAAACTCGCATTCGGCCGCGTTGACGCGACGTCGAGTGCGGAAGAACGAAAGGCACGGACTATGACGGTTGATTATGACGCCCCTCGCCGTACCCAGGCCGAGCCTGAGGAGGAATCCCTCGAGGACCTGGCGGGCCGGCGCAAGGACACGGCGACGGCCGTGATCGATGTGGACGAAGCGGAAGCCGCTGACTCGTTCGAGCTCCCCGGCGCCGATCTGTCCGACGAGGAATTGACGGTGCGGGTGATCCCGAAGCAGGCCGACGAGTTCACCTGCACCAGCTGCTTTCTCGTCCACCACCGCAGTCGGCTGGCCGACGCGGCAAGCATGACCTGTACCGACTGCGCCTGACGCAAACGGCCGGCCAGGTCGTATCGCGGAGGCAATATGCCTGTGCGACAACGACTCTGGCCGGCTGTTGCGTGCGATCAGTTAGGCGATGACCCGGACCAGGTAGGGCGCCATGTCCTTGGTGCGTACCGGGGACACCGCCACCACCGTGTCGGTGACCTCGAGCATCTGCTGGTTGCCCAGGAACATCGCGACGCTTTGAGTTCCTTCCGGCCCATAGAAGATCAAATCGCCGGGCAGTGCCTGGTCGGCGGTGACGTGCTGGCCGACCTTGTACATGTCGCCCGAGGACCGCGGCAGCTTGGCGCCGACGCCGGCGTAGATGTACTGGATCAGGCCCGAGGAATCGAATCCCATCACCGCGGCACTCTCACCTTTACCCAGCGTGGGTCCGTTGATGTCGCCGCCGGCCCAGGCGTAGGGCACGCCGCGTTGGGCGAGTCCACGCTGGATCACCATATTCACGTACTGATCCCGGCTGACCGGCGCCGCGGTTGCCACCGGGGCCAGCAGCCCGGGAATCGCGAACAGCATCACCAAGCCGATCGCGAGGGCATACAAGCGCTTCCTCATCATCTCCATCTCCACCTTCCGGGCACCCCTGGGCAAAACTCCGTCCCGTTAACAGAGGTCACTTCTGTAACTTCTACAGCAAATGGCGGACAGTCGCTGACCAGCACTTCGCGCTGACCAGGGGTTTTAGTCAAACCGTGATGTAACGGTGTCCGAAGTGGTGTGCATCCTTGCCCGATCGGTTGCGATCGCCGGTGGCGCCAGCAACCTCAGCGCCGTCGGTCGCGCACCCGGTAGGTCGACGGCCAGGACTTGCGGGAGTCGTCCCCGGTGAGCGCCATGCCCATCCCGCCGACCTTGACGTCGTAGGCCTCTTTGCCGGCGCCCACTTCGCGGTTGGCGTGCTCCTGCGCCAGGTAGTACAGCTCGTCGATGGCCGCCTCGCTGTACGCGACGAACGACGTCTCGCGCACCGCGTCGTCGCCGGGGGTCATCGAGTCGGGCAGGATGCGCGACGCGAGCGCGGCCAGTCCCAGCAAGGCGAACGGAATCACCCAGTAGCACAGGAACGACAACGGAGTCCTGGTGTCGAGGATGGTCGCGTCGCCCTGCACGATCGGCGGGATCGCCGACGACACCGTCATCGCCGCGAACGCAGCGACCCAGATCCAGGTCAGCACCGAGGTGATCCCGGCGAACAGCTCGCTGCGCACCACCTCGTCGGGGCGACCGGCCGCGGCGAACTCCCGAACGAACGGCTTACCGATCAGCGCACCCGTCAGCGCGATGAGGAAGATCCCGGCATTGCTCAGCGGCTGCATCCAGCGCTCCATGAACGCCTCGCTGGTCACGACGGTCAGCACAGCCAGCACGAAGAACGTTGCGACAGCGCCGATTTCGAATGTCAGACCGGGCGCCTTCCTGGCCCGGCCGATGGCGAGGCCGAGCACGGCGATCCCGAGGGCGACCAGGACCGCGGTCTCGAACGGGACGTTGCCGACCAGAACCCAATAGACGATCCACGGCGCGAAGCCCACCAGAATGCCCATGGTGCGCCAGTATATGGGCGCACGTTGAGCGACTGCCCAGCGGCGCTCCGTGTCGGCGTCGCCGCGCACGGGTACCCCCAACCGTGAGTTCGACGAGGCAGCAGCGCCAACTGGGCGAGTCCGACAGTCCCATCGAGGACGAACTGGAAGCGGCGTTCAACCGCATGGTGGACGAGGGCAGCCAGCGCCTGCACCGCACCTGGCGAGAAGTGCTGGTCACCGGATTCTTCGGTGGCACCGAGGTGGCGATGGGCGTGCTCGCCTATCTCGCGGTGCTGCACGAGACCGGTGACCAGCTGCTGGCCGGCGTGGCGTTCTCGATCGGCTTCCTGGCGCTGTTGCTGGGCCGCAGCGAACTGTTCACCGAGGGCTTCCTGGTCCCGGTCACCACCGTGGTCGCCAAGCGGGCCAGCCCCGGGCAGCTCGCCAAATTGTGGAGCGGCACGCTGGCGGCCAACCTGGTCGGCGGCTGGGTGATCATGGCGCTGATCGTCGCGGCGTTCCCGAAGCTGCGCGAGCAGACCATCGAGTCGGCGCAGCATTACGCCACCGCCGGTCTGTCGGTGCAGAGCCTGGCGCTGGCCGTGCTCGGCGGCATGGTGATCACGTTGATGACGCGCATGCAGCACGGCACCGACTCGGTCCCCGGCAAGATCGCCGCGGCCGTGGCGGGCGCCTTCCTGCTGGCCGGATTACAGCTGTTCCATTCGATCCTGGACTCGCTGTTGATCTTCGGGGCGCTGTCCACCGGTGTGGCGCCGTTCGGCTACCTCGATTGGCTCGGCTGGTTCTGGTACACGCTGATCGGCAACATCGTCGGCGGATTGGTGCTGGTGACCTTGCTGCGGTTGTTGCGCAGCAAGGAGCGGCTCAAGGACGAGCGGCGCAACGCCGAAACGCCGGGTCCTACTCCCCCGCCGGATTGAGGATCAGCATCGCCACATGCAGCGATGTTCGGGACTCGGCGTCGTCGAGATCGAGCCCGATGATGCGCGCCAGGGCCTCCAGCCGCGAGTAGAGCGTCGGCCGCGACATGTGCAGCGTCCTGGCCAGTTCGGCCTTGTTGCCGCCGGCGTCCAGAAATCGCCGCAACAGATCGAACGCCTCGTCGCCGTGCTTGGCGCGGTGCGCCAACAGCCCCGCCAGTTCGGTCTCGGCGAAGGCCTGCACCTGCGGGTCGGAGCGGATCAGGGACAGCAACCCGCGCAGCCGCACATCCGAGGCGCGATGAAACGGTTTGTCGTGCACCGGCATCGACATGGCGACCTCGGCGACATGGCCGGCCTCGCGCAGGCCGCCGACCGCATCGACCAGACGGCTGGACTCCGGCCCCACGCCGATCGTGGCGTCGTCCACCCCGTCGAGGCGGAGCACGGCGCGCCGGATCGCCGAGCACACCTCGTCCAGGATCAGCTCCGGGGAACTGGCCGGCCCGCTGGAACGCTGCGGCGCCAGTACCAGGTCGACCTGGCCGTCATCTCGGGTGGCGGCCAGGCCGGTGTGGCCGGCGGCGCGCACCGTGTGCATGATCGCGTCCAGCGTGCGCACCCGCCGCTGTGCCACCGCGACCTGGTCAGCCCCCGTGCTCTCGCGTAGCCGGACTGCCATCGGCAGGTAGGTCAGTGCCGGGCGCAGCCCCAGCGCGTGGGCGCGCGCGGTGGCCTCGGCCTCGTCGGTGATGCGGCCGCGGCGCAGATCGTCGACGAGCCCGCTCTGGGCGCGCAGTTCCAGCGAGCTGCGGTTCTGCTCGACCATCCGGTGCAGGGCCAGCGCCTGAGCGGCTCGCTCCAACGTCATCACCGCCCGCCCGTCGGCGGTGAGCCGCGGGGCGATCAAACGGCCCCATTCCTCCCGGTAGGGGCCGACCGGGCAGGCCGTCCAGGTGTCGCCGGTGGTCAGCCGGGAGCGTCGCTCCCAGTCCGCGAGCAGCTCGGTGGCCGGCACGCCGCGCGCATCGAAGGCCAGCACCTGCCGGTTGAGACCCTCCAGCACCACCGGGGTGTCCAGCATCTCGGCGGCGGCGCTCACGATCTGGTCGACGGAGGCGCGGCGCATGCTGAGCGCGGTGAACTCCTCGTGCACCCGCTGTCCGTAGGCCACCTCGGCGTACTGGTCGGCGACGATCCGCCGGTGCACCTCCTCGGTGATGTCGATGAAGCGCACCGGCCGGTGCAGCACGACCACTGGCAGGGCCAGGTCGGTACCGATCCGGCGGACCGACTCGTCGAGCGCGTCGATGTGCAGGCCGAGCTCGACCACCACCCCGGCGGCCCCGGCCGCGGCCAAGCCGGGCAGGTAGGCCTCGCGCCGGGCCGGATCGGCCAGCGCCTGACCCGTGGTCAGAACGAGTTCCCCGCCGGTCAACAGGCCGGACAGGTCGGCCAGGTCGCTGACGTGTACCCAGCGCACCGGCCGGTCCATCGGTCCGGGGCAGACCACCTGGGGTTCGCCCGCGCGGATCGAGGGCAGGCGGAGGATGTCGGACAGCGTGAGCTGCATTTACATAGTGTAAGACAATGATGCCAATTGCTTACAAATCGTCGGTCCTGGCGGAGGGATCGCGCACGCAGAATCGCAGGTATGACTCTCACCGCGCCCAGCACCCGCGTCCGCACCATCGCCCACTGGGCCGGTGGCAAGCCGTTCGCCGGCAGCAGTGACCGCACCGCGCCCGTGACCAACCCGGCGACCGGCCAGGTCACCGGGCAGGTCGCGCTGGCCGACGTCGACGACGCCCGCGCGGTCATCGACGCCGCCGTCGCGGCGTTCCCGGCCTGGCGCGACACGTCGCTGGCCAAGCGGACCTCGGTGCTCTTCGCATTCCGTGAATTGCTCAACGCGCGTAAGGAGGAGCTGGCCGCGCTCATCACCGCCGAACACGGCAAGGTGCTCTCCGATGCCCTCGGCGAGGTCAGCCGCGGCCAGGAGGTCGTCGAATTCGCTTGCGGCATCTCGCATCTGCTCAAGGGCGGGATGACCGAGAACGCCTCGACCAACGTCGACGTCGCCTCAATCCGCCAGCCACTGGGACCGGTCGCGGTGATCAGCCCGTTCAACTTCCCCGCCATGGTGCCGATGTGGTTCTTCCCCATCGCGATCGCCGCGGGCAACACCGTGGTGCTCAAGCCCTCTGAGAAGGACCCGTCGGCCGCGCTGTGGATCGCCGACCTGTGGGCGCAGGCCGGTCTGCCCGCCGGTGTGTTCAACGTCTTGCAGGGCGACAAGGTCGCCGTCGACGAACTGCTGACCAACAAGCACATCAAGGCGGTGTCGTTCGTCGGCTCCACCCCGATCGCCCAGTACGTCTACTCGACCGGAACCCTGCACGGCAAGCGTGTCCAGGCCCTGGGTGGTGCCAAGAACCACGCGGTGATCCTGCCCGACGCCGACCTGGACCTGGCCGCCGACGCGATGGTCAACGCCGGCTTCGGCTCGGCCGGCGAGCGCTGCATGGCGATCTCGGCGGCGGTGGCCGTCGGGCCGATCGCCGACGAGCTGGTCGCCAAGATCGCCGAGCGCACCGCGACGCTGAAGACCGGCGACGGCACCCGCAACTCGGACATGGGCCCGCTGGTGACCAAGGCCCACCGCGACAAGGTGGCCTCCTACATCGATGCCGGCGAAGCCGCGGGCGCCACGATCGTCGTGGACGGCAGGCAGGTCGTCGCGGACGGTGGCGAGGACGGCTTCTGGCTCGGCCCGACCCTGATCGACAACGTCACCCCGGAGATGAGCGTCTACACCGACGAGATCTTCGGGCCGGTGCTGTCGGTGCTGCGGGTCGACAGCTATGACGACGCATTGGAGCTGATCAACTCCAACCCGTACGGCAAC
>NZ_BEWG01000061.1:124097-132529 GCF_002723835.1 Mycobacterium sp. shizuoka-1
TCCAGAACGAGGTCGAGGTCGGCATGGTCGGCATCAACGTGCCCATTCCGGTTCCGACCGCCTACTACAGCTTCGGCGGCTGGAAGAGCTCGCTGTTCGGCGACACCCATGCGCACGGCACCGAAGGCGTGCACTTCTTCACTCGTGGCAAGGTAGTGACCACGCGGTGGCTCGACCCCAGCCACGGTGGCATCAACCTCGGCTTCCCGCAGAACAACTGAGCTCGAAAGAGGCACGCACCCGCATGACTGCAACGACTTCGCACCTGCTGCCCAACGGTCTGGACGCCGAGAGCGCCCGCGCCGAGGCGACCCGCGCCTACGAGCTCGATCGCCGGCACGTCTTCCATTCCTGGTCGGCGCAGGCGCAGATCAAGCCGATGACCATCGTCGCCTCGGAGGGTTCCTACGTCTGGGACGGTGACGGCAACAAGCTGCTGGACTTCTCCGGCCAGTTGGTGTTCACCAACATCGGTCACCAGCATCCGAAGGTCGTCGCGGCGATCGCCGAGCAGGCCGCCAAGCTGTGCACGATCGCCCCGCAGCATGCCAACGCCGCCCGCTCGGAGGCCGCCCGGCTGATCGCCGAGCGCACCCCGGGTGACCTGAACCGGGTGTTCTTCACCAACGGCGGCGCCGACGCCGTCGAGCACGCCGTGCGGATGGCCCGGCTGCACACCGGCCGGCGCAAGGTGCTCTCCCGGTACCGCTCCTACCACGGCGGCACCGACACCGCGATCAACCTGACCGGTGACCCGCGGCGCTACCCGAACGACTACGCCAGCGCCGGCGTCATCCACTTCAACGGCCCGTTCCTGTACCGCTCGTCGTTCTACGCCGAGAACGAGCAGCAGGAATCCGAGCGTGCGCTGGAGTACCTGGAGCGGCTGATCGCCCACGAGGGAGCCTCGTCGATCGCCGCGATCATCCTCGAGTCGGTGCCGGGCACCGCCGGCATCATGGTGCCCCCGCCCGGGTACATGGCCGGGGTGCGGGAGATCTGCAACCGCCACGGCATCGTGATGATCGCCGACGAGGTGATGGCCGGCTTCGGGCGGACCGGAAAGTGGTTCGCCATCGACCATTTCGACGTGGTGCCCGACCTGATGACCTTCGCCAAGGGCGTCACCTCCGGCTACGTGCCGCTCGGCGGGGTGGCCATCAACGATGCGATCTACAACACCTTTGCCGACCGCGCCTACCCCGGCGGCCTGACCTACTCCGGTCACCCGCTGGCCTGTGCGGCCGCCGTCGCGACCCTCAACGCGATGGAGGACGAAGGCATGGTGGAGGGCGCCGCCCGGATCGGCGAGCAGGTGCTCGGCCCCGGCCTGCACGAGCTGGCCGCCCGTCATCCGTCGGTCGGCGAGGTCCGCGGCCTGGGCGTGTTCTGGGCGATCGAGCTGGTGGCCAACCAGGCCACCCGCGAGCCGCTGGCGCCCTACGGCGGATCCAGCGACGCGATGAACGCCGTGATCGCCGCGTGCAAATCCGGCGGCCTGCTGCCGTTCGCCAACTTCAACCGCATCCACGCGGTGCCGGCCTGCAACATCACCGATGCCGAGGTGGCCGAGGGTCTGGCCATCCTGGACAAGGCACTCGATGTCGCCGACTCCTACGTGACCGCCTAATACGGGGTGGTGTGCTGGGTCAGCACGAACAACAGCAGGCCCAGGCACATCAGCACGTTGATCGCGATCAGGATCGCGACGAACACGATGGCGCCGCGCACGCAACGACGTTGTGCACGGCCGACTTTGGATCGTCGCTGCTCGCTGCGAAGCGCAGTCGCGGTCAGCGCGAACGTCACGTCGACGAATTCGTCCTCGGTGGTCGCCTGCCCCATCGCGATCTGCTGTAGACGCTCGGGCGGGATTCCGACACCGACACCGGCGAACGTGCGGCTCAGCCGTTTGAGCTGCCGGGGACTACTCGTCTGATTGCTCGGCAGCCGCGGATCCGACCAGTCGGTCATAACCGTTGGACATTAGTGCGGCGAGACCGTCGCCGCGCGAGAAATGCCGGGGTGTCACAACCCCGGCTGGTCGGCGATGATGCCCAGCCAGATCTGCGCGGCGTCCATGGCCACCTTCTCGCTGATGAACGCGTGCTGCGTGCCCGTGTAGATGTCGCGGAAGGCGCGCTCGAGGCGGCTGCCCTCCCGGATCGAGGTGGTGCCGGCGGCCAGGTGCGCCCATTCGGCGGCCTGGCGGGCGACGTCGGTCGCATACACGGCAGCCACCCGCATGTCGGCGCGCAGTGTCGGGGTCAGCTCGTCCCCGGCGGCCACGGCGGCCTCGGCGGTGCTGAACGCGTCGAGCACCAGCAGCCGCGCCGCGCGCCATGCCGCGACGTGATGGGCGAGGTCCTTCTGGAACGTCGGGCGGCTGGCCAGCGAGGCCATGTCGCTCATCCGGAACTTGGTGGCGGCCAGCTCTTCGACGTCGTCGAGCATGCTCTTGGCGACCCCGAGCGCCCACGCGGCGTGACCCGCCGCGGTCACCGGCATCAGGCCCATCCGGGTGGCCGGTGACGCACCGCGGTTGGGAGTCCGGGCGAACAGCGGGAAGGTCCGGACCGCCGGCACGAACACATCCGCCACCGCGTAGTCATAGGAGCCGGTTCCCTTGAGGCCCTGGACATACCAGCCGTCCTTGAACGTGATCTGGTCGCGCGGGATGACCGCGACCCGCATCTCGGGCAGACCGTCTGCTGCCATCCGTGGCTGGCCGTCGTCCATCGGGAAGAACCCGGCACAGACGTACTCGGCATGCCCGGTGCCCGATCCGAAGCTCCACGAGCCGCTCACCCGGTACCCGCCGTCGACCACCGCGCCCTGTCCGTTGGGGAAGAACTGCCCACCCATGGTGACCCGGTTGCCGTTGGCGGTGAACACCTCGGCGAAACCCTCGTCGGGCAGGTAGGCCGCCGCGGCGAACGACGACGGCAGGTTGGCGATCCCGATCCACCCGAAGGACCCGTCCTGCCACGCCATCTCGATCCATGTCTCGATCATCTCGGCGAACGACGGCTCCGTGCCGCCGGCCGCGGCCGGGTTGAAGGCCGACATCAGGCCGCTGGCCCACATCTCCTGCACCACCGCCGGGGCGATGGTGCGCAGCCGCTCGGATTCACCGGCATGGGCCACCACCAGATCGCGCATCCCACGGGCCAACCCGACGAGGTGATCACCCAGTGTCGACGTCATTGTCTCCGTCCGTTCTTGCGGCGGCCGCAACCCAGGGCAGTGAACAGTTCCGTGAAACTGTATAGCGCTGGCTTCGGCGGTGGCGGTCGTTTACCAAACGACCTCGGCCGCCATCGGGGCGGCGGCGCTCCGGCCCGGAGCGCTCTGATGCGACCAGTACAGGTTCGTGTGCGCGATCACCTGCGCGGGAGGCGGGGCGCCCCATGCCGACAGATCCTCGGTGGTGTGCGCATCGGCGACCACCGTGACGTCGTAGCCGCGGGCGAACCCGCCGTGAATCGTCGAGCGGATGCACTGATCGGTCTGGGCGCCGACGACGACGAGGTGCCCCACCGCGAGTTCGGCCAACGTCGCTTCCAAAGTGGTGTCTTCGAACGAGTCGCCGTAATGCTTGGCCACCACCGGCTCGGTGGCTGCCGGGGTCAGCTCGTCGACGATGTGCCATTCGGGGCTTCCGGCCGGCAGTTCGGCATCGGCGTGCTGTATCCAGATCACCGGTATACCCGCCCGTCGCGCGCTGTCCACCAGGTGAGCGATGGTGGCGATCACCCGATCCCGGTCGTGGGCGCGTGCGACGACGTCGTTCTGCACATCGACCACGAGTAGCGCGGTCTTCGGACGGTCCGCAAGCGTCGTCATGACTGCGATCGTAGAGATTTGCTCGGCGCGCGATGCGCGCGGTGATGCGCGATAGTTCACGGGAGCGACTCGTGGACCTCGCCTTGCCGAAATACGGCGGTGCCAGACTTCGGGTCCTCGTCCGGATCGAGAAGTGGTCCCCAAGCAGGAGAAGCCAATGACGGATGTCGTGAACAACGCCCCGGGTGACGTCACCGGCGAGGCCGCCAGGCCGCACGAACACAGCCGCACCGGTTTGTCGGCCGACGCGCTGCACCGCGCCATCGCCGATCACCTGGCGTACTCCATCGCCCGCCCACCCAGCGTGCTGACCACCGAGCATTACTACCGCGCACTGGCGCTGGCCGTCCGCGACCGCATGCAGCAGCGCTGGATGGCCACCACGCAGGATTGGCTCACCGGCCCGGAGAAGGTCACCTGCTATCTGTCCGCAGAATTCCTGATGGGCCCGCAGCTCGGCAACAACCTGCTCAATCTCGGCATCGAGGCGCAGGCGCGTGAGGCGCTGGCCGCGCTGGGTCAGGACCTCGACGTGGTCCTGGAGTGCGAGGAAGAGCCTGGGCTGGGCAACGGCGGCCTGGGCCGGTTGGCCGCCTGCTATCTGGATTCGCTGGCCACCCTGCAACGACCGTCGATCGGCTACGGAATCCGCTACGAATTCGGCATTTTCGACCAGGAGATCCAGGAGGGCTGGCAGGTCGAGAAGACCGACAACTGGCTGGTCGCCGGAAACCCCTGGGAGATCGACAAACCCGATGCCAGCTACCTGGTCAACTGGGGCGGGCGCACCGAACAGTACGAGGACGTCGCCGGCAATCACCGAGTGCGCTGGATCCCCCGCCGGGTGATCAAGGGGGTCTCCTACGACACCCCGATCCAGGGTTACGGGGTCAACACCTGCAACACGCTGACTCTGTGGAGTGCCCGGTCGGTGTCGTCGTTCGCGCTGGACGCCTTCAACACCGGCGACTTCTACAAGGCCGTCGAGGACGAGGTGCTCTCGGAAAAGATCTCCAAGGTCCTCTACCCCAATGACGAGCCCGACGCCGGCAAACGGCTGCGCCTGCAGCAGCAGTACTTCTTCGTCAGCTCGTCGCTGCAGGACATCCTGCGCATCCACACCGAACGCGCCCACCTGCCGCTGTCGGCGCTGCCGCAGAAGTGGGCCATCCAGCTCAACGACACACATCCCTCGATCGCGGTCGCCGAGCTGATGCGACTGCTGATCGACGAACACCACATGAGCTGGGACGAGGCCTGGGACATCACCGTGGCCACCTTCGCCTACACCAACCACACGCTGCTGCCCGAGGCCCTCGAAACCTGGCCGCTGGGCATCTTCGGCGAATCGCTGCCCCGGCACCTGGAACTGATCTACGAGATCAACAGCCGGTTCCTCGACGAGGTGGCGGCCACGTTCCCCGGCGACGAGGAACGTGCCCGGCGGATGTCGCTGATCGGCGAGGACGGCGGCAAGAGCGTGCGGATGGCGCACCTGGCCACCGTCGGCAGCCACGCCGTCAACGGTGTCGCCGCGCTGCACTCGGAGCTGTTGAAAGCCAGTGTGCTGAAGGACTTTTACGAGATGTGGCCGGAGCGGTTCGGCAACGTGACCAACGGCGTCACGCCACGGCGTTTCCTGGCGCTGTCCAACCCCGGGCTGCGGACGCTGCTCGACGAGACCATCGGCGACGGCTGGCTGACCGACCTGGACCAGCTGCGCCGGCTCGAACCCTACGCCGACGACCCCGCGTTCCGGGAACGGTGGCGAGCGGTCAAGCGCGCCAACAAGAGTCGGCTCGCCGAGTTCGTGCATTCGACGACCGGCATCGAGCTCGACCCGACCTGGATGTTCGACGTGCAGGTCAAGCGCATTCACGAGTACAAGCGCCAGCACCTCAACGTGCTCAACATCATCACGTTGTACAACCGGCTCAAGCGCAACCCCGGCTTCGCGATCGCGCCGCGCGCGTTCATCTTCGGCGGCAAGGCGGCGCCCGGGTACTTCATCGCCAAACGCATGATCCGGCTGATCACCGCAGTCGGTGCCACGGTCAACAACGATCCCGACGTCAACCGCTTCATGCGGGTGGTGTTCCTGCCCAACTTCAACGTCAAGAACGCCCACCTGATCTACCCCGCCGCCAACCTGTCCGAGCAGATCTCCACCGCGGGCAAGGAAGCCTCCGGCACCGGGAACATGAAGTTCATGATCAACGGCGCCCTGACCATCGGGACGCTGGACGGCGCGAACGTCGAGATCCGGGAAGAGGCCGGCGCCGACAACTTCTTCCTGTTCGGCCTCACCGTCGAGGAGGTGCAGCAGTTGCAGGCCGACGGCTACCGGCCGACCAGCTACGTCGAGCGCGACCCCGAACTGGCCGAGGTGCTGGAGCTGATCGTCGACGGCACGTTCACCCACGGCGACACCGAGGTGCTGCGCCCCCTGGTTGACAACCTGCTGCACCACGACCCGTTCCTGGTGCTGGCCGACTACCGCTCCTATGTGGACTGCCAGGCCCGGGTCAGCGCCGCCTGGCAGGACGCCGACACCTGGTCGCGGATGTCGATCCTGAACGCCGCCCGCAGCGGCAAGTTCTCGTCCGACCGTGCGATCGCCGAGTACTGCGACGACATCTGGGGTGTCGGTCCGATGCCGGTGACGCTCTAGCTCGCACACTGGCGGTGTGGACGCCGAACACCGCAACACCAACCAACTCTGGTGGGACGAGCGGGCCCCGGCTCACGCGGTGTCCAGTGACTACGCGGTACGCCAGCTGATCGACGACCCGGGTGCGCTGTCGGGCGTGGTGCGTTTCGACAGCGCCCGCCTCGGCGATCTGACCGGCCTGGCCGGCATCCACCTGCAATGCCACATCGGCACCGACACCCTGTCGCTGGCCCGGCTGGGAGCCCGGATGACCGGGCTGGACTTCTCGCCCGCCGCGGTGGCGGTCGCCCGCGACATCGCCGCGCAGGCGGGGCTGCCCATCGACTACGTCCAGGCCGATGTCTACCGTGCCCCGACGGTGGTGCAGGCCGGCAGCTTCGATCTGGTGTACACCGGGGTCGGAGCCCTGGTGTGGCTGCCCGACATTCGGCGCTGGGCGCAGGTGGTGGCGGCGCTGCTGCGCCCCGGCGGCCGGCTCTTCCTCCGGGAAGGCCACCCGGTGCTGTGGTCGGTCGACGAGCAGCGCACCGACGCGATCGTGCTGCGCTACCCGTACTTCGAACACGCCGAGCCGGTTCGCTTCGACGGATCGGGCACCTACGTCGACACCGATGCGGTGTTCACCCACACCGAAACCCGGGAGTGGAACCACGGTCTCGGCGAGATCGTCACCGCGCTGCTGGACGCCGGGCTGCGGCTCACCATGCTCGTCGAACACGACTCGGTGCCGTGGGACGCGTTGCCGGGGCGGATGCGCAACACCGACGGCGAATGGCGCCTCGACGAGCACGGGGACCGGTTGCCGCTGAGCTACACCCTGCAGGCAGTCAAGCCGTAGAGTGCGCGTGTGCCCGGGCTCTCGATACAGCGCATCCCGCTCGAGATCCGCAAGGCCGCGACCGTCATCGCGATCGCGATCGTGCTGGCGTCGTCGTTCGCCGCCGCCTACACCGTCGCGCTGGGCCGGCCGTCGCCGCGCAACCTGCCGGTCGGCGTTGTCGGGTCGACGTCCGCCACCGCGCCGTTCGTCGCTGCGCTGCACCGCAACCCCGCCGAATTCGACGTCCAGCAGTATCCGACCCGTGAGGACGCGGTCACCGCGATCAACTCTCAGCGCATCACCGCCGCCATCGACGCCACCGCGAAGCCGGCGCAGCTGCTGCTCTCCAGCGCCAGCGACCCGTCGGGGACCCGTGCGCTGATCCAGCTGGACCAGACCCAGCCGGGGCAGTTCATCCTGCCGATCGTCGATCTGCATCCGCTGCCGCCGTCCGATCCGGCCGGGCTGGCCACGTTCTATCTGGTCATCGCCGCCACGATCCTGGGCTTCATCACGATGTTCCAGCTGCGGGCCAACGTGAAGACGCTGAGCCTGCGGCGCTGGCTGGTCGCCCTGGTGGTGCTCGCGGTGGTCGGCGGTGCGGCACTGGCCAGTGTCACCGGGCCGGTGCTGGGCGCGCTGAGCACGCCGTTCCCGCAACTGTGGCTGCTGACCTCGGTGCAGATCGCGGTCGCCGCGTCGTTCAACTCGACAATGCTGGTTCTGATCCACCGGTGGGCGATCATCCCGACCTGGCTGGTGTTCATCCTGCTCGGCAACACGTCGTCGGGCGGGGCGGTGTCGGCGTCGCTGCTGCCCCAGCCGTTCGCGTTCTTCAACCATGCGCTGCCCAGCGGGGCGACCGTGTCGGCGATCCACGCCGCGACCTACTTCCCGGACAACCAGCGGCCGTTGCCGTTCATCGTGCTCGGGCTGTGGCTGGTCGGCAGTGTGTCGGCGTTGATCGTGTCGTCTCGGCTACTGCGGCGCTCGCCGGCGGCGTGACGCCCTAGGTGTAACTCCCAGACAGGTTGTGAACGGCGTGGTGAGCGGAAGTAGGTGAGGACCTCCGGTATCGGTGTGGTTACCAAACAC
>NZ_BEWG01000062.1:0-65330 GCF_002723835.1 Mycobacterium sp. shizuoka-1
GCGTGTTTGGTAACCACACCGATACCGGAGGTCCTCACCTACTTCCGCTCACCACGCCGTTCACAACCTGTCTGGGAGTTACACCTAGGCGGCCGCGTTTGGCCCAATCCCACTCGGGGTAGTCCCCGCACCGATTCGACGGATGCGTAAGGAGCGGACATGTCGGTGCGTCGGGTGGTCCTGCTGGTAGGCGCGGTGTTGCTGGTCGCCGGAGTGATCGCGATGCTGGTGCCGGTCTCGACGCCGGACGGCAACGGCGGCAGCATCGGCTGCGGCAACGCCATCTCGGCCGACCTGTCGTCGGCCCGTGCGGCCAACGACAAGAACGTCGTGGCCAATGTGCCGATCCTGAACCAGATCGTCCCGCACACCGACTTCGTGGCTCAGTGCCAGTCCTCGGTGTCGCAGCGGCGGTCGTGGTCGATTCCGCTGGCCGTGATCGGGTTGGTGGTGGCCGGTGGTTCGCTCCTGGTCGGCGGACGCACTGGCGTCGGCTCGACGACTCAGGGGCGATAGCCCGGGACGATCAGGGTGCCCGGGTAGTTCACGTAGTACGACAGGCAGATCGGGTTGTGCCGGCAGGCGATCAGCGCGCCGGCATCCGGGGCCGCGCCGATCACCTGGGTCTTGCGGGGCGGCAGGCCACAGTTCACCACGTACGGATTGAGCGGCACGACACCGTTGGTGCAGTCCGGCGCGGCAGCGGCCGGCGGGCTGATGACCGGGGTGACGGTGGCGGTCAGTGCTGCGGTGGCGATCGCGGCCAGCAGCGCGCTCGTGATCGGACGCCTCCAGATAGCCATCGCGGACCCCCATCCTTGATGCGCGCTCCACAGTGAGCACGTCCAACGCTACTCCCCCGGCGCCACCGGCCTGCGGAGTTTCCGGTGCTCTGGCGGGGTGGATCGGGCCGACAACCATTCGTCGACCCGCTGATGGTGGATACCTGGAACTGCCGCATCGGCGACGTACTAAACTAGAACACGTTCCAGTCTGCTTACGCCCCCGCTTGAAGGAGCCGGTCCATGCACACTGCCCTCTGCGACGAGCTCGGTATCGAGTTCCCCATCTTCGCGTTCACCCACTGTCGTGACGTCGTCGTCGCCGTCAGCAAGGCCGGCGGCTTCGGTGTCCTCGGCGCGGTCGGCTTCACCCCCGAACAGCTCGAGATCGAGCTCAAGTGGATCGACGAGAACATCGGCGACCATCCCTACGGCGTCGACATCGTCATCCCGAACAAGTACGAGGGCATGGACGCCAACATGTCCACCGAGGAGCTGACCAAGATGCTCCAGTCGATGGTGCCGCAGCAGCACCTCGACTTCGCCAAGAAGCTGCTGGCCGACCATGGCGTCCCGGTCGAGGACGCCGACTCCAACGCCCTGCAGCTGCTCGGCTGGACCGAGGCCACCGCCACCCCGCAGGTCGAGATCGCGCTCACCCATCCCAAGGTCAAGCTGATCGCCAACGCGCTGGGCACCCCGCCGGCCGACATGATCAAGCACATTCACGACGCCGGCCGCAAGGTCGCCGCGCTGTGCGGCTCCCCCGCACAGGCCCGTAAGCACGCCGAGGCCGACGTCGACATCATCATCGCCCAGGGCGGCGAGGGTGGCGGCCACTGCGGCGAGGTCGGCTCGATCGTGCTGTGGCCGCAGGTCGTCAAGGAGGTCGCGCCCCGTCCGGTGCTGGCCGCCGGCGGTATCGGCAGCGGTCACCAGATCGCCGCCGCGCTGGCACTGGGCTGCCAGGGCGCCTGGTCGGGTTCGCAGTGGCTGATGGTCGAAGAAGCCGAGAACACCCCGGTGCAGCAGGCCGCCTACATCAAGGCCAGCAGCCGCGACACCGTGCGCAGCCGTTCGTTCACCGGCAAGCCGTGCCGGATGCTCAAGAACGACTGGACCGAGGCCTGGCAGACCGAAGGCAACCCCGAGCCGCTCGGAATGCCGTTGCAGTACATGGTCTCCGGCATGGCGGTCGCCGCGACGAGCAAGTACCCCAACGAGACCGTGGACGTGGCGTTCAACCCGGTCGGCCAGGTGGTCGGCCAGTTCGCCAAGGTCGAGAAGACGTCCGCGGTGATCGAGCGCTGGGTCCAGGAGTACCTGGAGTCCACCAGCCGGCTCGAAGAGATCAACGCGTCGGTCTGAGACAGACACGAAAGTNACTTCTTTCTGTCTCAGCTGGCCGGGTAGAAGTCGTTCCCGTTGCCCCAGTCGCCGGAATGCATGGATCCCGGCTGCCAGCCCTGCGCGCCGAGGCACAGCATCGGCAGCCCATCGGGCGACTGCGCCGCGGCCTGCGACCCCGGACACGGCGAGCCGACGGCCTGCACGCCGTAGATCTTGGGTGAGAGCACCCAGAAGCCGACCCCCTCGGGCGGGCGGTCCATCCCGATCGGTGACTGGCCCGGAATCCAGTGGCAGGCCAACGGCTCGCCACCGGGACCGCGGCCGAAGACGAACCGGTCCCAGCGGTAGCACGGTGCGTTCAGGTAGGCGTCGTAGCTCATTCCCGGCGGGTCGCCCGGGAACGGCCCGTGGGGTTCGTCGGCTACGGCAGTCGGTGCCACTGACAGCGCGCTGCCTGCGACGGCCGCTGCGATGACGAATTCGCGGAGCATCTATCCACCCTCTAGGTCTCTACCGCCGGGCCCTGTGCCCCCGCCGGCCCTGCGCTGAGCCTAACGGGTGGGACAGGTGTGCTTCCGGTGAAACTCCAAACGCGCGCCGCCGGGCAGCAAACCCGCCCCGGCCGGTGGCCAGGGCGGCCTCGGTGCGCAGTGCGGTGCCGCCGATGGCTCGTTGCGCACCGAAGCTTGCTAAGCTGCGGCGATTACGTCGTCGGGGGTGACAAGGACGACGGGAGTATTCCGTGGCAAAGGCACGTGCCGCTATTTGCGCTGCCCACATAATCACGACACCGACCGACTCGGTCGGGCATACAGTTGTGCTGACCGCGTTGCCGGGGACCGCCGCTGAGGGTGGGACCACCGTCGAGAACCTCGAGGAGTCGCGCTGATGGCGGAGGCCCAGTTCCGGGTCGCTGTGGTTGCCGATGCGGAGTCGCCGCACGTGGTCGCCGCCGGTGAGATCGACCTGGCCAACGTCACCCGGTTCCAGGAGGCCATGACCAAGGCCGCGGAGGGCGCCGCCACCCTGACCGTCGACCTGGCCGGGGTGAGCTATTGCGACAGCGCGGCGGTGCGCGCCCTGTTCGCCCTGGCCGCCACCACGGCGCTGACCATGATCGTGGCCGCGGAAGGACCCATCAGGACGCTGCTGGGGATCTCCGGCCTCGACCGGGTGGCCACCGTCGTGGTCCGGGATTGAGGCGCACCATGCCGGTCCCCGAATTCCACCCGCGCGACCTGTCCGAGCAGGGTGAGCTGTTCTCCCGGATCCTCGAGCGGGTCCACCTCGACGTGCCGGACGCGGTCGGGCTGGCGATCACGGTCCACGATCGGCGCCTCGACGAGGACGAGATGACGATCCTCGCCGACCGGGGCTACGGCGGCGAGATCGTCGGGGCCCAGCTGGACGGGTTGGGCGGCCCGGTCATCGACGCCTTCGTGCACCAGATGCCGGTGCTGAGCCTGGACCTGTGGGCCGACGAGCGCTGGCCGCAGCTCAGCCTGCCGGCCATGGAGGCCCGGGCCCCCGAACACAGCGCGGCCTGGCGGGAGGTTCGCGGCTGCGTCGCGGTGCCCGGGGTCTGGAAGGCCGAAGGCACTGTGGTGTTGTCGTGCACGTTGGACCGGCCGGCCACCGCGGGCACCGTGACCACCCTGATCGGCTATGAGCAGCTGGTCTGCTCGGCGATGGTGTCGGCAGGAGCCGAGGACGTCACCGCGATCGCCGACATGCTGGCGGTGCTGCAGTCCCGCGGGGCCATCGAGCAGGCCAAGGGCGCGATCATGGGGCGATTGGGTTGTGACGCGGACACCGCGTGGGCCACCCTGCGCCGGGCCAGCCACGAGTCCAACGTGAAGCTGCGGGCGCTGGCGGTGGCCCTGGTGGAACACATCAGCGGGGCGCCGGCCGAGCAGCCGGTCGCCGGCTCACCCATCGTTCCCACCGATGCGGCCCGGCACGCGGCGGGACTGTTGTGGGCGGTGCTCACCCCGGAGTCGACCCCGATCACACCGGCTGACAAGGCTGCCGACCCCGCGGGGTGAGCAGTATCTCGGCCGATTACTCGGGGAAACGCCGCTGCGGCAGCACCGAAATCGCCGCCGGAGGTGGTTCGCTTAGGCGTGTCACGCCGCAGCAGCCGGAGGAAACCGATGGACCCGCATCACCGCTCATCGTCGTCGAGATTGTTGCCGTGGCTGGCCGCCGGCGGGGTGCTGGCCGCGGCCGGGTTGGTGGTCGGGGTGACGGTGACGTCGGGCTCGTCGGACACGCTGCCCGTCGCGCAGGCCGCCCCGTCCACGTCGACGACAGCGACGTCATCGACGAGCGCGACGACCACGACGAGCGCGACGACCACGACCTCGGGTGCACCGGTGTCATATCAGGCCGACTCGCGCGGCTATGTCGACACCGGGGCGCGCTGCGACGAGAACCAGACGTTGATGGCCTATGGCCGCACCACCAAGTCGCTGGTGGTGATCTGCGTGAACGCCGACGGTGGCCTGGAGTACCGGGGCGTGCGCCTGTCCGACAACGCGCCCCTGCACCTGCCGATCACCCGCAGCTCGGACGGCACGCTGGTGGCCTCCAACGACGGTGTGACGTATGCGGTTTCGCCCACCCAGATCCTGGTCTCCTCGGGCGACGACGTGATCTACAAGGACTCGTGGATCGAGTTCCGCGAACCCAGCTTCTCGCAGGCGACCACGTCGTCGACGGCAACCACGTCGGGCACCGCGACCACCACGGTCAGCACCACCACGGTGACGGTGACGACGTCGGTCACCCCGACCACGACCAAGCCGGCGGGCTAGCCGGGGTAGCCCTCAGGTGTTGCGGCCGCCGTTGACGCCGAGGATCTGGCCGGTGATGTAGCCGGCCTCCTCCGAGATGAAGAAGGCGCACGCCGCGGCGATGTCCTCGGGCCGGCCGATCCGGCGCACCGGGGTGCGTTCGATGTTTGCCGCGACGTCGCCCAGGTTGCCGCGAGCTTCGGCCTGACGCAGCATTGGGGTGTCGATGAAGCCCGGCGGTACCGCGTTGACCGTGATTCCGGCCGGACCGTATTCCAGGGCAAGGCTTTTCGTCAGGCCATTGACCCCGGACTTGGCGGCGACATAGGCCGACATGTACGGGACGCCGGAATGGGTGCTCGACGAGGAGATGTTGACGATGCGGCCCCAGCCCGCCTCGATCATGTCGGGCAGCACGGCCTGGATGGTGTGGAAGACGCCGTGCAGGTTGATGTCGATGATGGTCTTCCACTGTTCGAACGTCAGGTCGGTGAAGCGGCGGAAGCTGTCCTTGCCCGCGGCGTTGACCAGGATGGTGACCGGCCCCAACGCGGCATGGATGGCGGCGAGTGCGACGTCGATCTGGGCCCGGTCGGTGACGTCGGCGACGTAGCTGAACTCGGCGTCGCAGGGATTGAGATCGATGATGGCCACCCGGTAACCGTCGGCTCGCAGCCGATCGGCCACCGCCGCACCGATTCCCGAACCGCCGCCGGTCACCAACGCGGTCTTCGTGATGGGCACAGGCTTCCCCTTTCCGGCGGATGCACCGCCTGGTGGACCAAATATGTTGCGGCTCTACGAGTTTCGTCGTGGGGCGCGCAAGCCCAGCGCGCGACGGCCGGTCTCGACGAGGCGGGCGTGCAGCCACTCGTCGTCGGCCTCGCGCTTGGGGTCGGCCGACCCGGCGATCCCGGCGAAGACGAACTGGGCCCGGATGAACCCGTCCGGGCCGGGATGAACGTCGGCGAGCAGCGCCATCTGCCGGGCGATCATGTGCGTCCACTCGCGGTTGCTCTTCAGCACCGTGTGCACGCTGGGGTCGGACGCCAGCACCGACACCAGCATCGGATTCTCCACGGCAAGGCGGGCGTAACCGCTCAGCATGCGTTCGGCGCGGGCGTGCACGCCACGCTGGCGTTCCGCGTCGTCCACCACCACGGCCAGCTTGTCGATGATCGGCTCGAGGACCGCGGTCAGCAGCTGTTCGCGGGTCCGAAAGTGGTGGTAGATCGCCGCTTTGGTGAAGCCGAGTTCGTCGGCGATCATCTGCAGCGAGGTGCCGGCGTAGCTGTGCCGGATGAACAGCGCGATCGCCGCGTCGACGAGCCGCTGGCGGGTGTCCGGGCCCGGGCCGGTACTGACCACCGCGACTGCACTCACCGCCGACTCCCTTGCTTCAGCTTTACGATCGGCTAGTAATCTACCATACGATCGACTAGCATCGCCCTTGCCGATCGTATAGTGGCGTGCTCACCGTGAAGGGACCCCTCAGTGACCGATAGCCCGGACTTCTTCACCGACCGCGGTCTTGTCGCCGACCCGTACCCCTACCTGGGAGCCCTGCAGGCACGCTGCCCCGTGTCGCGGGAGCCGCACCACGGCGTGTGGATGGTCACCGGCTGGGAGGAGGCCACCGAGGTGGCCGGCGACGCGGACCGGTTCTCCTCGTGCATCGCGGTGACCGGTCCGTTCCCCGGGTTCCCGGTCCCTGTCGAGGGCCGCGACGATGTCGCCGAACTCATTGCCGCACACCGCGATGAGCTGCCGTTCAACGACCAGCTGCCCGCGCTGGATCCGCCGGTGCACACCGATCATCGTGCGCTGCTGATGCGGCTCATCACCCCCAAGCGGCTCAAGGAGAACGAGGACGCGATGTGGGCGATGGTCGACCGTGCCCTCGACGACTACCTCGTCGGTTCGGGTGGCGAGCTGATTTCCGGTTTCGCCCAACCTTTTACGTTGATGGTCATCGCCGACCTGCTCGGGGTCCCCGACGCCGACCGCGACGAGTTCCTGGCCGAGATGCGCAGCGGTGCGCACCACGGCGGCGGCATCGGCAGCGTCAAGGGCGAGAGCCTGGCCAAGTCGCCGCTGGAGTACCTCTACGACAAGTTCATCGCCTACATCGACGATCGGCGCGCCGCTCCGCGTGGTGACGTCCTGTCCGAAATGGCCGCGGCGACCTTCCCCGACGGGTCGGTGCCCGATCCCGGCGACGTGGCCCGGGTGGCCGCCAACCTCTACACCGCAGGTCAGGAGACCACCGTCCGGCTGCTCAGCGCCGCACTGCAGATCCTGGGCGACCACCCCGCCATCCAGCAGCAGTTGCGTGCCGACCGCGCCGGGGTTGGCAACTTCATCGAGGAGGCGCTGCGCTTCGAGAGCCCGGTCAAGGGCGACTTCCGGCTGTCCACGCGGCCGGTGACCCTCGGTGGGGTGGACGTGCCGTCCGGTGCGACGTTGATGGTCGTCAACGCCGCGGCCAACCGCGATCCGCGCCGCTTCACCGATCCCAACACCTTCGACCCGGCCCGGTCGAATGCCCGCCAGCACATCGCATTCGGCCGCGGCATCCACACCTGCCCGGGTGCTCCCCTGGCCCGAGCCGAAGCCCGGGTGGCCATCGAGCGACTGCTCGATCGCACCACGGACATCCGGATCAGCACCGAGCACCACGGGCCCGCCGACGCACGCGCCTATCACTACGTGCCCACCTACATCCTGCGCGGGCTCACCGAGTTGCACCTGGAGTTCGATCTGTCATGAAAGCCGGTATCGACGACGGACGCTGCCGGGGACACGGCGTGTGCACCACCCTTTGTCCGCAGGTTTTCGCCATGACCGACGACGGCTATGCCGAGGCGATCCTCGACGAGGTGCCCCCCGAGCTCGAGGCCACCGCCCGCGAGGCCGCCGACGCCTGCCCGGAGAACGCCGTCATCCTCGACTGAGTTGCGATTTCGGCGCGGAAACCGCCGCCCAGCGAACGTGTGCGCGCCGAAATCGCTAGTAGTTCACGATCGAGCGCCAATAGTCCTCCGGGATTTCGGTATTCGAGCGCAGCACCATCGCCAAGCCGGCGGCCATCGCCACCCCGAGCAGGCCCAGCCACAAGCCGGCCAGCCCGATCGCCACCCAGAGCGCCGCGGTCAGCGCGGGCCACGGCGACGCCAGCGCGAGCAGTGGCGCGAACAAGAATCCGGTGCCGACGTACCACGCCGAGCCGGCGCGGTCGGACTTCAGCACGAAGCGCAGCCAACGTGGAACCGGGTGTGCAGTCGTCGGAGTCATACTGTTCACGGTCCGCGCCGCAGGTAAGTGGTGCAATTACCTGCCAGGTAATCGCTTTGGGCGCAGGCGTGCGGAATGCTGGCAGGGTGGGCGACACGGCATTCGGCGACCTGCTGCGCGACTGGCGGCGCAGGCGTCGGCTCAGCCAGCTCGAGCTCGCCGTCGAAGCCGAGGTCTCGTCGCGGCATGTCAGCTTCGTCGAGAGCGGGCGCTCGAAGCCGAGCAGGGCGATGGTGCTGCGGCTGGCGCAGGCGCTCGCGGTACCCCCCCGTGAGCAGAACCACCTGCTGTTGGCAGCCGGACTGGCGCCGGCCTACGCCGAACGAGCCGTTGACGACCCGGCGATGGCGGCGGTGCGCGCAGGCATCGACCGGGTGCTGGACGCCTACGACCCCTATCCCTGCCTGGTGCTCGATCGCAACTGGGATGTGCTGCAGGTGAATCCGGGCACCGCGGTTCTGCTGGAGGGGGTGGCGGCACATCTGCTGGAGGCGCCCAACGCGCTACGCATCGCACTGCACCCCGACGGCCTGGCCCCGCGGATCCGCAACCTCGCGCAGTGGCGGCACCATCTGTTGACCCGGCTGCGCCGGGAGGCCGACGCCGGGGGTTGCGCGCAGCTGTTGGCCGAGATCGAGGGCTATCCGGGCGGCGAGGACCCCTCGACCGATCTCGGCGGCGTCGCCGTCCCACTGGAACTGTATCGGCACGACAGCGTGCTGCTGCGGTTCCTGTCGATGGTGACGACGTTCGGGACGGCACTGGACCTGACCGCTTCGGAGCTCAGTATCGAGGCGTTCCTGCCCGCGGATGAGGCCACCGCTGCGGCATTGCGCCCGTCGCAACCCCGGAAATAGAACACGTTCCAGTTGTGAGTTTTCCAAAGCCACCACCGAGGTCTCCGTGCGTGGTGTAGGCATGGTTCACCGGGCACTAGAAGACGTCGTATGGAGGTGCGCTTTTATGCCAAGTCCGAACCTGCCCCCCGGATTCGACTTCACCGATCCCGACCTGAACAACGAGCGGCTGCCGGTCGAGGAGCTCGCCGAGTTGCGCCGGGTGGCGCCGATCTGGTGGAACGAGCAACCGAGGGGCGTCGGCGGCTTCGACGACGACGGCTACTGGGTCGTCAGCAAGCACAAGGACGTCAAGGAGATCTCCCGGCGCAGCGATGTGTTCTCCAGCCTGGAGAACACCGCCCTGCCGCGCTATCCGGACAACGCGGCGGTGTCGCACAAGGACACCGGCCAGTTCATCCTGCTGAACATGGACGCGCCGCGGCACACCCACCTTCGCCAGATCGTGTCCCGGGCGTTCACGCCGCGGGCCGTCGAGACGTTGCGCGAGAATCTGCGAGAGCGGGCCCAGGCGATCGCCAAGTCCGCTGCCGCGCAGGGTTCGGGCGACTTCGTCGAACAGGTCTCCTGCGAACTGCCGCTGCAGGCCATCGCCGACCTGATGGGTGTACCGCAGGACGAGCGCAAGAAGCTGTTCGACTGGTCCAACCAGATGGTCGGCGAAGCGGATCCCGAGTTCCACCGCAACGATCCGCAGGGTGCCGCCGGGGAGCTGATCATGTACGGCATGCAGATGGCCGCCGACCGCACGGCCAACCCCGGCGACGATCTGGTGACCAAGCTGGTCCAGGCCGACGTCGACGGGCACAAGCTCTCCGACGACGAGTTCGGCTTCTTCGTCATTCTGCTGGCTGTGGCCGGTAACGAGACCACCCGCAACTCGATCACCCACGGCATGACGGCGTTCGCCGATTTCCCGGACCAGTGGCAGCTGTACAAAGCCCAGCGCCCGGTGACCGCGGTCGACGAGATCGTGCGGTGGGCCACGCCGGTGACGTCGTTCCAGCGAACGGCGCTGGAAGATGTCGAGCTCTCGGGCGTGCAGATCAAGAAGGGGCAGCGGGTGGTGATGTCTTACCGCTCCGCCAATTTCGACGAAGAGGTGTTCGACGATCCGTTCACGTTCAACATCCTTCGCGACCCCAACCCGCATGTCGGCTTCGGTGGTACCGGCGCGCACTATTGCCTCGGCGCCAACCTGGCCAGGATGACCATCGATCTCATGTTCAACGCGATCGCCGACCACATGCCGGATCTGACCCCGCTGTCCAAGCCGGAGCGGTTGCGCTCGGGCTGGCTCAACGGAATCAAGCACTGGCAGGTCGACTACACCGGGGCCGGCGTGGGCAACTAGGCGTGCCGCCGGCCGATACAGTCAGGGAGTGACGGATACCGCCTGGAACCTGACCGCCGCCGAGGGTGAACTGCAGATTCTCACCGGCGTAGGCGGGCCTGCCGCCAAGATGGGCCACCGGCTGACGATCGCGATGGCGTCCTGGCGGGCGACGGTGGGCTGGCGCGGACAGCAGCCCGTGACCGCCGAGCTGGTGGTCGACGTCGACTCGCTGCAGGTGCTCTCCGGCGAGGGCGGCGTGACCCCGTTGTCGGGACCGGAGAAAGGCGTGGTCCGCTCCAACGCCCTCAAGGCGCTCGACGCCAAGAAGTATCCGCAGATCGCGTTCGCGGCCGAGGAGATCACCGCCACCGCGGACGGCTACCGGCTGGACGGCACGGTCGAGATTCACGGCACCTCCCGGCCGCAGACCGTCGACTTGGCGGTCGAGGAGTCCGGCGGCGTCTGGGTCATGACGGCCTCGGTGCCGGTGGTGCAGACGCACTTCGGGGTCAAGCCGTATTCGCTGTTCATGGGATCGCTGAAGGTGGCCGACGAGGTCACGGTGCGCTTCACCGCGCGTCACCCGAAGTAGTCGCCCTGGTCTGACCACTTGACCTCTTACCTCTGGCTGCGGCATGCTGGCGGCATGGCATTGCAGCCGGTGGCCCGGCGTTCGGTTCCCGAAGACGTCTTCGCGCAGATCCTCGCCGGGGTCCTCAGCGGCGACATGAAACCAGGCGAAGCCCTGCCCAGCGAACGCCGGCTGGCCGAGGTGCTCGGGGTGTCCCGGCCTGCGGTCCGCGAGGCGCTCAAGCGGGTCGCGGCCGCCGGCCTGGTCGAGGTGCGTCAGGGCGACGCCACCACGGTGCGCGACTTCCGCCGCCACGCCGGACTCGACCTACTCCCCCAATTGCTGCTGCGCAACGGCGAACTCGACGTCTCGGTCGCCCGCAGCATTCTCGAAGCCCGCCTGCACAATGGGCCCAAGGTGGCCGAGCTGGCCGCGCGGCGCAGGCCGGCCGGGTTGAGTGCGTTGTTGGAGGAATCGATTGTCGCCCTGTCCTGCGCGGCCGACCCGGTCGAGCAGCAGCGGCACGCCCTGACCTTCTGGGATCACGTCGTCGACGGGGCCGACTCGATCGCATTCCGGTTGATGTTCAACACCTTACGGGCGGCCTACGAGCCCGCCCTGCCCGCGCTCGCCACATTGATGGCCGCCGAAGTCGGGCAGACGCAGGCCTATCGCACCCTGGCTGCGGCCATCGACGCCGGTGAACCCGACGCCGCGGTGATCGCCGCCCGGGAACTGCTGGAACCCGCGACCACCGCGCTGGTCACGGCACTGGACGAACTGGAGGGTCAGCAATGAGCACGTCGACCAACACCCGCCGCGGCGTCACCCTGGCCGACGCCGGCCGCGAGTTCTGGCGGCACCCGTCGCCCTGGCTGTTCGCGGTGGCACTGGCCGCGGCCGTGATCGCCCGGATCGCGGTGGGCGACTGGCGTCCTGCCGATGCGTTGGTGCCGTTGGCCATCGCCGCGGGATTTCCGTTCCTGGAGTGGACCATTCACGTGTTCGTCCTGCACTGGCGGCCACGCCGCATCGGCAGGTTCACCCTCGACCCGCTGCTGGCCCGCAAGCATCGCGAGCACCACGGCGCCCCGCGCGATGTGAACCTGGTGTTCATCCCGATGCAGTCGGCGATCGGCGCGGTCGGCGCCGCGGTGGCGATCGCGCTGGTGCTGTTCCCCCGGACCGGGATGGGCCTGACGTTCCTGGTCGTGATGCTGACCTGCGGCCTGCTCTACGAATGGTGCCATTATCTGGTGCACACCGACTACAAGCCGAAAACCGCTGTCTACCGGGTGATCTGGCGCGATCACCGGCTGCACCACTTCCGCAACGAGCACTACTGGTTCGGGGTCACCACCCCGGGCACCGCCGACCGGGTGTTGCGGACCTACCCCGACCCGGCGACGGTCCCCGCCTCCCCGACCGCGAAGAACCTGCACGCCGCCGGCGACGCCAAAGCTTCCTGAAAACGGTTGGCGCGGTTAGGCGTTGATGACGACCGGGTCGCCGATGTGAACCTGGTCGAAGTACCACGCCGCATTGTCCGGGCTCAGGTTGATGCAGCCGTGGCTGACGTTGGAGTAGCCCTGTGAGCCGACCGACCACGGTGCGGAGTGCACGTACACCCCGCCCCAGGTGATCCGGACCGCATCGGCCACGGTGAGCTTGTAGCCCTCCGGATCGCTGAGCGGAATGCCGATGGTGCGCGAGTCCATCACCACCGAGGACTGCTTCTCCAAAACGGTGAAGCTGCCGACCGGGGTCGGGTGGCGCGGTTTACCCATCGACGCCGGCATCTGGCGAACCACCTGGCCGTCGATGCTGACGGTGAACGTGTGCGCCGAGATGTCGGCCACGCCCAGCACGATCGCGCCGGTGCCGAACGTGCGCGGAATCCCGCCGGCCATCATGGTGATCTCGGAGTGCGCCGGCCAGTACTGGCTGGGCACGAACTGCACTCTCGTGTCGTCGAGCCACTCGAAGCGACCCGCGACGTCGGCCGGTGTGGCCACCGTGATCGATTGCTGCGCTGCCCGGCGGTCGACCACCGGCTTGGTGAAGGTCACGGTGATCGGCATCGCCACGCCCACCAGCTGACCGTTGGTCGGCGAGACCGAGGCGACCGTGGCCCCGTCAAACGCGGGGGCGACCGCGGCGGTGCTGCTCGGCGCCGAGGTGACCATCGCCATCGCCGCGATGCCCGCGGCGGCTATTGCTTGTCGAACTGCTCTGGCCATGGCTCCCGTCCTATGGGCGATCAGCAAAGGCCCAGTCTAAAGGGTCGGTGCGGTGACCCCCGGCGAAAGTGCGGTGACATGCCGTAACGGCGGGTGTCGCAGAGGCCACGTCGCTCGGACGCGCAGCCAGCGAAACTGGCGGCTATCCGCCGTGCAGGCGCTCCCAGATCCGCTGGCGCAGCGTCTGCTTGGGTTCCACGGGCGGCGGTGTGACGTATGCCGGTGGCGGCGCGCTCGCGGGCAGTGGCGCACCCGCCGGGTCGAGCGGCACGTCGGCGGGCGGCGCCTCGGGCGGCGGGGCGACGTTCATCGTCATCGCCACCACCGGAACAGGGTCGAAGGTCGGCTTGTTCTCCGGCTGCGGAGCGGCCTGCTCCGCGGGGGCCGCGAGTTGTTCGCGGGGCGCCGGCGCCGCCGGGGCGACTTCGGGCAGCGCGGCGGGCGTCTCGGCGGTGTTCACGACGTCACGGTGCTGCGGGCGCGCGCCCTGATCGGGCAGCAGTTCCAGGCCCACCGCCACCGACGCCGAGACGACGAATGCCACGACACCCGCGGCCAGCAGCGCCGTCGCAGCGCGCAGGGCCGTGGAGTTCCGATTCGCCGCAGGCGGCGGCAGGACCGGCAGCGCGAACAGCGGGTCGTCGAGCATGCCGATGCCGTTCACCGAAGCCAGGGCGGCGCCGCGGGCCAACGCCAGCTCCGCCTCGGCCGGGGCGAACGCGGGGATCCCCGCGATCTCCTCGAGCCGGCGCGCGATCGCGTCCAGGCCGTCCCCCGAGCCCAGCAGCACCAGCCCGTCGGGCTGCCACTCGCTGCCGGCCAGGATGTCGGACAACCAGTCGATCAGGTCCTGGTCGGATTCCAGGTCGTAGCTGATCGCGGTCTGCACGGCGCCTTCGTGAGCATCGACGATCAGGGTGACGACGGCCTCGGGCTCGACCACGCACACCGCGGTGACGGCGGAGCCGATCACCTGTCCGATGCCGTGGGCAAAGGCTTCGGTTGCCGCCGGCAGGCGGATCGGGATCACGTTGTCGAACCCGGAGTCGGCCAGCGAATCGAGAAGTAGCGAGGCCTCGACAGAGGCGTCGTCACTCCAGGTGACTCCGATGGACTGCAGTCGCCGGCCGCCGGCGATGGCCTGGGTGCGCGACAGCGCCTCGGCGACGAACTCCGAGGTCGTCACCGGGCTGAATCCGCCGCGGCGCACCTCGAACGCGTCGTGTCCCTTGGTGGCGCCGTCGGCGCCGTCGCCTTCGACCAGGACGAGTCCGACAGTGGTCGGGGTCATCGACAGACCCAGAACGGTGTCCAACTTCAAACACTCCTCTCCGGTCCGGACTTCGCTGGCCTCGCACAGCACGCGCCAAGACGTCACTTCACCTGGTGCGGTACTTCGCTGGAAGCGCCGGAAGCGAACCGGGACAGCGTGGTCGTCTTCGATCTCCGTGGAGCCTACCCGCCGTGGCTTATACCGGCGAACGGGCGCCGTGGCATCCCGTTGCGGCGACGATTCGGTAACGAGGGCGGCGGGTCGTGGGACGTGCCGAAAGAGCACGCCGCGATACGGCGCCGGGTATAGGTTCTGGGGCATGGAACACGGCCATTACCACCAGGTTCTCGACGATCTGCGCCCCCAGCATCGTGCGCTGCGGCAGATGATCCCCGACGTCTATCGGGCGTTCAACGACATGAGTGGGGCCGCGCTGGGCGCGGGCGCGCTCCAGACCAAGGTCAAGGAGCTGATGGCGATGGTCATCGGCGTGGTCCACGGCTGTGACGGCTGCATCGCCTCCCATGCCCGCGGTGCCGCTCGGGCCGGGGCCACGAAAGAGGAGGCTGCCGAGGCCATCGGGGTGGCGATCATGATGCACGGCGGGCCCGCCACGGTGTACGGGGCGCGGGCCTACGACGCGTTTTGTGAATTCGCCGACGCGGCGGCGCCCGGTCCGAGCTGACCGGGCGCCACCGTCCGCGTCGCTCAGTCCTGCTGGTGCGGCAGTGCGGCGACCATCGGGGTGTCGACACCGACGGGGCCGAATTCATAGGACCCGCCCGGGTTGCCGATCGGCGCGTCCCGGCCCGGCAGGATCTCGGTGAAGAAGGCCGCGTTGTCGGCGAGGAACTTCTTCTCCTCCTCGGGCAGGTCACCCTCGAAGTAGATGGCATCGACCTCGCACAGAATCCGGCACGCTCCACACTCGACGCACTCGGTGGGGTTGATGTACATGGTCCGGTCGCCCTCGTAGATGCAGTCGACCGGGCATTCCTTCATGCATGCCTTGTGCTTGACGTCGACACACGCACTGCTGATCACGTAGGTCATGCCGGCGAGCCTATCTGTTACCCGCCGTACCAGACACGGCTAGAAGGCCCGCCGCGCCGGGGACCAAAGTCCTCACTTTCCCCGACTGGCCGCGCCGGGAATGCTCAGCGCGGTAGAGCAGCCGTGACGTCCACCCACCCCGTGGTGTCGGTGCGGTGGTCAGTGGTGTTGCGGCATTCGCCGTAGATCTGCATCGTCGCCCGGTCGGTGTGGTCGGCGGTGCGGAAGTAGATGATCGTCACCCCGTCGCGGGTGAGGGTCCGTCCGCCGGGGTGCCGGTTGGCCGGCATCTGCTCGGTCCAGCCCCGCGCGGTCATCGCGGCCGCGATCGCGGCGAAATACTTCGGGGTGTCCAGCACGGATGGCACGTCGAAATTGAGGTACACCGCGCCCTGATAGGGCGGTGCGTCGGCGTTCGTGCACGACATCAGCAGATAGCCGGCGCTGACCCCGGTGAGCCGGCCGGCGCCGACGACGTCGCGGGCCGGGCCGAGCACCTGGAGCCGGGTCTGCTCGTCGGTCAGCGGATCCGCGACGGGATCGACCGCGGCGCCGCGCATTTCCCGAAATCTGTGCACCGCAACGAAACTCACACCCAAGACCAAGCTGACGAGCAGCGCCGCCGCGATGAGCAGCACTGCCGGTCTGGAGCGAAGGCCGGTCGCGGCGGGCATCAGGTCACAGCGGTGTGCAACTGTAGGGTCGCTGGTCGGAGAAGTGCACCGCCGGCATGCCGTCGACGTAGGTGTATTGCACGCCGGGCGCCCAGTCGGTGCCGGGCACCACCCATGGCGGAACGCCGGCCGGGTAGGCGACGGTGAAATCGGTGTAGAACGCCACGTTGTCCGGGCACCCCTGGCTGCCGGCCGGGACGGGATTCCACGCGTGCACGACGATCGGGTTGTCCAGGTGCGGCCCCTGCGCGCAGTTCGGCCGGCACTGGACGGCGCTGTCGGTGCCGGTTCCGGTGGCGCCGTCGGCCCCCCACGAACTCCAGGTCATGTTCTCCATGACGCTGGTGGAGTCGCAGCCGTAGACCACCCGCTGCGGCTTCTCCTGCAGCGGCTGGCTGGGGTCGTAACAGCTGCCGAACATGTACACCGTCGCGTCGGCGGCCGGATCGGCGCCCGCGGTCGCGGTCGCCGCCAGCCCCGATGCCATCAGGGCCAGCGCCGCGCCTGCGGTTGCCACTGCCCGGACCATTGCATCTCCTCATCGACGGCCTGATGACGGGCGCATGCTAACACTGCGCAGGGGACCAATGGCCCTAACAGGAGTGGGCCTTCGGCCCGCGACGGCATATGGGGACCGCCCCTACCGTCGAGAACGACATCAGGACGCGGCGCACGCCGGGGGATGCGTCGATGGTGTGCCCGTTCACCCGGCGTGGTGAGGCGAAGGGCTGACGAATCAGCCCTTGGCCAGGGTGAACTGGCAGATGTCGGTGTAGCCGTCGCGGAACAGCTCTGCGCAGCCGGTCAGATACTTCATGTAGCGGTCGTAGACCTCGCGCGATTGCAGCGCCACGGCCTCTTCCTCGTTGGCCTCCAGCGCTGTCGCCCACTGGTCGAGGGTGCGGGCGTAATGCAACCGCAGCGGGTGGATCCGGTTGACCGAGAACCCGGCGCGCACCGCGTGCTCCTCGACGACGGTGACCTTGGGCAGCCGCCCGCCCGGGAAAATCTCGTCCATGATGAATTTGAAGAACTTCAAGTGCCGCATGGTGATCGGCATTTCCCGCGCGAGGAATTCCTCGTCGCTCGGTTTGACGATGGTGTGCAGCAACATCACTCCGTCAGCGGGTAATGCGTTGTAGGCCATCTCGAAAAAGGCGTCGTAGCGGTCGGTTCCGAAGTGTTCGAAGGCGCCGATCGAGACGATCCGGTCCACCTGTTCGTCGAACTGCTCCCAGCCCTCGAGCAACACCCGCCGGGACCGCGGACTGTCCGACTCGTCGAAGAGTTGTTGAACGTGCAGCGCCTGGTTCTTGCTCAGGGTCAGCCCGACGACGTTGACGTCGTAACGCTCCAGCGCCCGCATCATCGTGGCGCCCCAGCCGCACCCGACATCGAGCAACGTCATGCCTGGCTGGAGGCCCAACTTGCCCAGTGAGAGATCGATCTTGGCGATCTGCGCCTCTTCCAGCGTCATGTCCTCGCGCTCGAAGTATGCGCAGCTGTAGGTCTGGGTCCGATCCAGGAAGAGCCGGTAGAAATCGTCGGAAATGTCGTAATGGTGCTGCACGTCGTCGAAGCGCGGTTCCATGCGCTCGGCGTCGTCTGGGTTCGCGGGCGTATCCAACAAAATCGGTGTCCTGTTCTGGCGTCTGCACTCCGGTCCACCCCCGCGAGACCGGTCACACTCCCCTGGTGACGTAACCCGAGTAGCCTACGCGACTCGCCGGTAACTCCCCACTCGAGCAAACTGTGAGGCGGCTAAGTGTCGGCGGTCATGACGAATTCTCGGCATTATCTTCGTTGCCGTAAATTGGGCGACCTTGATCGTCGAGCCATTCGTTCACGGCAGTTCCGGTGACGGTGTTGTCGGACCCGGGCAACACCGCGGTGGGCCGGTCCTCGTAGGCCGACATCATCTCTTTGGCCTTGGCTCGCGCGTTCTCGTCCGGCACCGGCTTCCCGGTCTGATCGTGATGGTCCGGAGTGCTCACGTTGACTTCCCTTCTGATCCCGGGTGGGCCGTATGGGGTGCGGTCGGGCGGGCTGCGCGATGCTGTGCAAAGGACTGCCCACATGTGTGATCCACCAAACAGTGAGATTCGCTCAGCAACCCCGGATGCGGACACAATGCCGTCCGAGTGCCATATGCGCCGCTTTTCAGGCAAAGTTGAGCTATGGATGCAAAGCCTCCGCTTCGCCACGGCCGCCGGCTGGTGACCGTGCTGGCGGCCCTGCTACTGGTGCCGGGTCTGCTCGCCGGACCCGCCCACGCGACACCGGCGCCCGTCGGCCCGGCGCCACTGGCCCCGCTGGACCAATCCGCGGTGCTCGGACAGGTCACACCCGGCCTGGTCGACATCAACACCACCCTGAACTATCAGGGCGCGGTCGGCGCGGGCACCGGGATCGTGCTCGATCCGGGCGGTGAGGTGCTGACCAACAACCACGTCATCGAAGGTGCCACCGGCATCACCGCCACCAGCCTGGCCAACGGACGCACCTATCCCGTCGACGTCATCGGCTACGACCGCACCAACGACATCGCCCTGGTCCGGCTGCGCGGTGCCAGCGACCTGCCGGTGGCCGCCCTGGGGACCTCGTCGGGCATCGCGGTCGGCGACCCGGTCGCGGCGATCGGAAATGCCGGCGGAGCCGGTGGCGCGCCGAGTTTCTCGCCGGGCAACATCACCCAGCTCGGCGCGTCGGTGCGAGCCTCCGACGAGTCCGGGGGCGGCTCCCGTGAGCTCGCCGACCTGATCCGGGTCGCCGCCGACGTGCGGCCCGGCGATTCGGGTGGCCCCTTGGTCAACGCCGCGGGTCAGGTGATCGGGGTGACGGTGGCTGCGACGCTGACCTACCGGATGGGCGATGTCCGCGGTGGGGAGGGCTTTGCCATCCCGATCGACCGCGCGCTGGGCGTCGCGGGCGCGATCCGCTCCGGCGGCGGTCCGGGCGTGCACATCGGCGACACCGCGTTCATCGGTGTCGGCATCGCCGATTCGAGAGCCGGCGGGCCCACGGGAGCTGTTGTGCGCCAAGTGCTTCCGGACACCCCCGCACAGGGTATCGGCATCATGAGCGGCGATGTCATCGTGGCGGTGGACGGGGTGCCGATCAACACGGCTTCGGACCTTTCCAACGTGATGGATGCCCACCACCCCGGCGACACCATCGTGCTGAGCTGGCTGGACCGAGCCGGAAACCCGCAGAGCGCCGGCGTGGTGCTCGGCGCGGGCCCGGTCGGCTGATCCTCGCCCGGCCGCATCGGTGAGAATGGACGCCATGACCACTGCCCTGGCGCGGGGCGCCGCAGCGACGATGACGATGCTGGCGGTCGCGACGGCCGCCCCGGCGCACGCGGATTCGCCCGAACCGTTGTATGCCCTCGTCGATGCCGCGGCGCAGCGCTTACAGACCGCGGATCCGGTGGCGGGCAACAAGTGGCTGACCGGTGGCCTGATCACCGACCCCGCCCGGGTCAAGCAGGTGTTGGCCGCGGTGTCGTCGGATGCCGAAACGCGTGGTGTGCCAACGGGTTATGTCACCGAGGCGTTCACCAACCAGATCAACGCCACCGAGGCCATCGAGTACGCCAGGTTCGCGGGCTGGAAGTTCGACCCGGCGAGCGCGCCGACGACGGCGCCGGACCTGTCCGCCTCGCGCACGGTCATCGACGGGCTCAACCGTCAGATGGTCGAGCAGATGGCCGCGCAGTGGCCGCTGCTGAGCTCACCCGGCTGCCGTCCCGCGCTGGATGCGGCCAAGGGCGTCGTCGCCGGCGAACGGCAGTTCGATGATCTCTACCGCACGGCGCTGGACGCCGCCACCCGGTCGTACTGCGGCGCCTGACGCCGCGCGGCTAACCCGTGGGGTGTGGGTTGCCCAGATAGGGAAAGACGTCGAGGGTGTCGGTGTGCGGAGCAAGCCCGCTGGGCGGGCAGTCGCCCTTGGTCAGGAACGCCAGCCGGTAGTCGATCACGTCGTCGGTGAACACCCGCCCGTTCGGATACTTCGCCGGCTTGGCCGGGTCGAAGGTCAGCATGTCGGGCAGAGTGCCCTCGCGCTCGATCGCCTCGACGGCCTCCTGTTCGGTGTATCCGCCGGTGTGCCCCATCAGGTGGACGAACTGGGCGCTCCAGCGTTCCCGGTCGTGGACCGGCACGCTGGCGTTGTACTCCTCTTTGGTGTCGTCGGTGTTGAAGAAGCTGCTCACCGAGGGGTGGCCGGCGCGGTCGACGTGTACCAGCTCGCCGTCGCGGCGCAGACTGCAGCGGCCCCAGATCCGTAAGGCGCCGGCACCGAGTTCGGCGGTCGGCACCTCGATGGCGATCGAGAACACGTTGGCGGTCAGATTGGAATCCACCCCGGTCCACGGCGACGTGTCGCCAAGATGCAGGTCGGTGAAATTACGCTTACCGCTGGTGTCGAAGAGATTCTTGATGCCGTCGAAGTCGAAGAAGAACGCGTCGCTGCGCGCGCCCGCGGCAAACGTGTAGTCCCCGGACCGGTGCACCTTTGCTTCGGTGTCGAACGACACCTCGACGGCGTCGAAGATCTTCTCGCCCAACGGAAGTGGCGACTCCGCATCGTCGCCGACAGCCTTGAACACGTCGACGGTCTGGCGCCCCCCGTCGGGTTCGGAGAATACGAAGCTGAAGGCGATGTCGTTGAGCAGATCGCCGTTGTTGTCGACCGCCAGCCGGTAGATGGCGTCGGGGTGCAGCGCGTCGGCGTTCGGGTTGGCGTTGAGGATCAGCACCGTGCGGGTGGGATCGGCGGGCGACTGGAAAGCGTAGAGGTCGCACAGGTCCAGGCGCTGATCGCCGAGCGGCGGCCCGAGGCTCAGACCGGTGAAATGGTTCGACATCACCGAGACTTTGCCGGATCAGTTCTGGCGGGGCAACAGCTCCTCGGTGAAACGATCGATGAACTCGTCGGCCGGAGTGTCATCGACCGGCCGGATGACGAACTTGCTCAACCCCGCCGCGATCAGACCGTCGTGCTGGCGGTGCAGCTGCGACCAGTCCCCGGCGACGAGCTCGGCGGGATCGGCGTCGGGGCGGCGGGCGCGGATCGCGGCGGCGATGTCGTCGCGCAGGCCGCCCTCGGCGACGCCCAGGCTCAGGCCGAAGTGATCCGGTTCGATCGACCGGCCGGCTTCACCGGCGGCCCGCTCGATGCTCTCCCGCGCGACGCGGGCCTCGTCCGGCGTCACAAAGCTGCCCAGCCACCCGTCGGCCAGCCGGCCGATCCGGCGAAACGCTGCGGGCGCCGATCCACCGAGCCAGATGTCCACGGGCACCGGCGGACGGATGCCCAGCGCCGCGTCGGTGAGCGCGAAGTAGCGGCCGGCGAAGGTCACCTGGTCGCCGGTGAGCAGGGCCCGCACCACCTCCAGCGCCTCATCGAACACCGCCGCGCGCTGGCCGTCGGGGACGGGAAACAGATCCCACTCCGCCTTCGAGGCCGGGCGCAGTCCGAACGCGGGCAGCACCCGCTTGGGGCCCAGCGCGGCCAGTGAAGCCAGCGTCTTGGCGACCAGTACCGGGTTGCGGCCGGGCAGCACCGCCACCGAGGTGCCGACCTTGAGGCGTTGGGTGCGGCCGAGCGTGTAGGCCATGCCGGCGAACGGGTCGACGGCCGGGGTGTAGACCAACTCGGAGAACCACAGCGAGTCGACGCCGGCGGATTCCAGCCGGTCGATGAAGGCGGGCAGGTCCTCGACTTTGTTGCCCAGGCTGACCCCGAACCGGATCTTCACATCGCCCATCCCGCCACGGTAACCGGACGCGAATGTGACGACACAGCCGCGGATGTGCGTCGTTTCGGCGACCGGGGACCGTAACCTGAGCGTGTGACTGGTGTTACAGATGTGACTTCTGGGACCGGCACGTGGCCGAGGTAACCCGGCGCCAGTTCGTCATCGGGTTGCTCGCCTCGGCCAGTCTGGTCGGGACGTCGAGCGCGATCGCGATGTCGCAGACCCCGGCACCGTCCGGCGTCAAGACACCCCCGCCACCGATCGGTGCGGCACCGCTGTTGCCTCCCCCGCCGCCTGCCGCACGAATGCCGCTGCCGGGCGGCGGTGAACTGACCAAGCTGCCCGGTAACGGTGACCTGCTGGCCCTCACGGTCGACGACGGGGTGAACTCCGAGGTGGTGCGGCTCTACACCCAGCTGGCCAAGGACACCGGCATCCGGCTGACGTTCTTCGTCAACGGTGTGTACGACTCCTGGCGTGACAACGCCGCCCTGCTGCGACCGCTCGTCGATTCCGGCCAGATCCAGCTCGGCAACCACACCTGGTCCCATCCGGACCTGACCACGCTGACCAAGGACCAGGTCGCCGACCAGCTGGCGCGCAACGACCGATTCCTGCGCGCCACCTTCGGCGCCGACGCCACCCCCTACTTCCGCCCGCCCTACGGTGCCCACAACGACACCGTCGACGCCGTCGCCGCCGAACTCGGCTACCGGGTGCCCACGATGTGGGCGGGATCGCTCGCCGACTCCACACCGGTGGCCGAGGACTTCATCGTCAAGATGGCCGACCAATACTTCATCGCGCAGAACATCGTGATCGGCCACCTCAACCACCTGCCCGTCACCCACGTCTACCCGGCGCTGGTCGACATCGTCCGGTCGCGCAACCTGCGCACGGTCACGTTCAACGACGTCTTCCTGCAGCCGGAGATCCCGCACGTCACATCCGCCTAGTGGGGCCCGGGGGCGCCCGGATCTACGATGCCCGTCATGGAAGGCTCCGTGACTGTGCACATGGCCGCACCGGCCGACAAGATCTGGAACGTCATCACCGACATCACCCGGACCGGCGAGTTCTCCCCGGAGGTGTTCGAATCCGAATGGCTCGGCGGGGCCACCGGCCCGGCGCTGGGCGCAAAGTTCCGCGGCCACGTGCGGCGCAACGAGATCGGCCCGGTCTACTGGACCACGTGTCGCATCACCGCCTGCGAGCCCGGACGGGAATTCGGCTTCGCCGTGCTGGCCGGCGATCGGGCGGTCAACAACTGGCACTACCGTCTCGATCCGCGCGGCGACGGCACCGACGTGACAGAGTCCTTCCGGATGGCCGATTTCCCCGGGGTTCGGGTGTTCGAGTTGTTGGGTGGGCAGCTGCGGGTCCGGCGCAACAAGCGCGACATGCGGACCACCCTGGAACGGATCAAGAAGGTCGTCGAGAACGACTGAATCCCCGCCGCGGCCGCCGATTCGTTTGGTACAACCGGTGGATGGGTCGATGGACACGCGAGGAAATTGAGTCGGCGTTCGAAGAACACAAGCAGGTGGTCGTCGGCATCGCCGACAGCTGGGACTGGTCACGGTTCGCCGACCAGTTCACCGAAGACGCCACCTACGTCGAGCATTCCTACGGCACGTTCCACGGTCGTGAGGCGATCCGCGAGTGGATCGTCAAGACCATGAACACCTTTCCGGGCACCGAGATGCCGTGGTTCCCGTCCACCTGGCATTCCATCGATGTGGACAAGGGCTGGGTGATCTGCGAGTTCCAGAACCGGATGCGCGATCCCGGCGACGGCAGCATCCATGAGGAGCCCAACATCTCGGTGCTCAAGTACGCCGGCGACGGACTGTGGAGCTACGAGGAAGACGCCTACAACCCGATGAATTTCATGCCGATGGTGCGTGGCTACATCCAGACGTCGAAGAAGCTCGGCACCATCTCCGAGGACGCCGTGACGTTCGCCCGCAACATGGGTTGGGATCTGGGCTGACGCCGGGTCAGTCGGCGCTGCCTTCGGTGTCGTCGAAGAAGCTCCACTGGCCGTCGTGCTCCACTTCCATCCGCCAGCCCAGTTCGGAGTTGTCCGCCCGGGCGTCGACGAACCAGGCATGGGCGTCCTGCGCGCTCTCGATGTCCTTGGTGTCGACGACGTCGCCGTGCGGGTTGATCACGCGGTAGGTAGCCATGCTTGTTGCTTCCCCGCGGGAGCACGGTTCAATCCCCGGGATGCTTGAGACCCGCTCCGCACAGCGGGATCACCACGTCACCGGCGGCGACGGATTCGCGTAGCCGGTCCCATTCCGGTTCCCCGCGATCGGCCGCACCGGCCGCGGCGGCGAAGCAGACCGCCGCGGTGGGCTCGACGAACAGCCCTTCGCGCTCGGCGAGCACCCGGCGGGCGGCGACGACCGCGTCGTCGTCGACGGCGACGATCGTGCCGCCGGACGCCCGCACGGCGGCCAGGATCTGCCGGGCCCGCGGCGGCGCGGTGATCGCGATGCCCTCGGCGACGGTCGGCCGCTGGGGAAAGTCCCGTCCCCGCCAGGTCGCCGCCAGCGGAGCGCAGCCCGCCGCCTGCACGCCCAGCAGAGCCGGTATCCGGTCGGCCAGCCCGGCGGCGACCAGCTCGCTGAACGCCAGATGACAGCCCAGCAGCAGAGTCCCGTTGCCGACGGGCACCAGTACCGCCTCGGGCAGTCGGTGCCCGTTCTGGCGCCAGATCTCGTAGCCGTACATCTTGACCCCGTGCAGGAAGTACGGGTGGTAGACGTGACTGGCATAGAACACCCCGGGGCGCTCGGCGATGCGCGCGGCGGCCGCGGCGGTGTCGGCCCGGCTGCCCGGCACCACGGTCAACTCGGCTCCGTGTGAGCGGATCTGGGCCAGCTTCTCCGGTGAGGTCGACGCCGGCACGAGCACCTGGCAGGTGACGCCGGCCCTGGCGAGGTAGGCCGCCGCGGCGGTCCCGGCGTTGCCGCTGCTGTCGACCACCGCCTTGTCCACCCGCAGGCGGGCGGCCAGCGTCGCCAGCACCACCGCGCCACGATCCTTGAAAGACAATGTGGGGCTGAGGAATTCGAGCTTGAACCGGGCCGACGGCAGGGTCTGGGAGACCACCATGGGGGTATTCCCCTCGCCCAGCGTGACGGTGTCGCCGACCCGCAGCGGCAGCGGTGCTTCCGGGGTCGGCAGCCACTGCCCGCCGACATCGAACACGCCGCCGCAGGGGCAGCGCCACACCAGCTCGGCGACGTCGAATTCGGTTCCGCACGAGCCACATACCAACGGTGGCAGGTTCATGGCTCGGTGCCCTCGCGTTCGTCGACCACCCACAGCGTACCGGCTGGGACGGTGCGGGAGTCATCGTGGCAGCACGGGTGCCCGAATCCGGAAACGATCACGACCGGGCGCGCCGGACTCTACTGTCATCTCCCATGGGCATCGCCACTCGCGTCAATGGACAGCCGCCTCCCGAGATGGCCCTCGAGGACATCAACCTGGGCACCTTCGAGTTCTGGGGCATGGACGATTCACTGCGCGACGGCGCGTTCGCCACGCTGCGGCGCGAGTCCCCGATCACGTTCTTCCACGAGGTCGAGTTCGCGGGTATCGAACCCGGCCCGGGGCACTGGGCGCTGACCAAGCTCGACGACGTCTTCTACGCCAGCCGTCACCCCGAGATCTTCAGCTCCTACCCGAACATCACCATCGGCGACCAGATCCCGGAGGTCGCCGAATACTTCGGGTCGATGATCGCGCTGGATGACCCGCGGCACGCCCGGCTGCGCAACATCGTGCGCAGCGCCTTCACCCCGAAGGTGGTGGCCCGCACCGAGGAATCGGTGCGCGATCGCGCGCAGCGGCTGGTATCGGCGATGATCACCAACCATCCCGACGGCAACGCCGAGCTGGTGACCGAGCTGTCCGGGCCGCTGCCCCTGCAGGTGATCTGCGACATGATGGGCATCCCCGAGGACGACCACGAGCGGATCTTTCACTGGACCAACATCATTCTGGGGTTCGGTGACCCCGACCTGACCACCGATTTCGACGAGTTCCTCAAGGTGGCCTTCGACATCGGCGCCTATGCCACTGCGATGGCCGAGGACCGGCGGGTCAATCCCCGCGACGACCTCACCACCGCGCTGGTGGCCGCCGAGGTCGACGGCGAGCGGCTGACGTCGGCCGAGATCGCCTCGTTCTTCATCCTGCTGGCCGTCGCGGGCAACGAGACCACGCGCAACGCGATCAGCCACGGCGTCTTGGCCCTGACCCGGTATCCGGAGCAACGCCGGATCTGGTGGAACGACTTCGACGCGGTCGCAGACACCGCTGTCGAGGAGGTGGTGCGCTGGGCGTCGCCGGTGATCTACATGCGCCGCACCGTCACCCGCGACGTCGAGCTGTCGGGCGTGAAGATGGCCGAGGGTGACAAGGTCACCATGTGGTACGCCTCGGCCAACCGTGACGAGGACAAGTTCGCCGACCCGTGGCTCTTCGACGTCACCCGCACCCCCAATCATCACGTCGGCTTCGGCGGCGGCGGCGCGCACTTCTGTCTGGGCGCCAACCTGGCCCGCCGGGAGATCGCCGTCGTCTTCGACGAACTGCACCGGCGGATCCCGGACATCGAAGTGACCGAGGAGCCATCGATGCTGCTCTCGGCATTCATCCACGGCATCAAACGGCTGCCGGTGAGCTGGACGCCGACCTGAGGGTGTGGCGCCGGCGCTGCCGCCCTCGTAGCGTGATGGACATGAAGCAGCGGGCGCACTGGTTGGTGATGCACGGCGTGATCCGGGCGGCGGCCAGCGTGGCGGCCCGTCGCGGTGACCCACAGGCCCGGATGGCATTCGATCCGGCGGTGCGCACCGACCCGGTGTCGTTCTTCGAAGAGATGCGTCCGCAGGGACCGATGCTTCCCACTCGGCTGGGTTACCTGACTCTCGACCACGCGGTGGCCCACGAACTGCTGCGCTCGGAGGATTTCCGGGTGATCATTCTCGGCGGCAATCTGCCCAAGCCCCTGCGCTGGGTGGAGCGACGCACCCGCGACGACCTGCTGCACCCGCTGCGACCGCCATCCCTGCTGGCCGTGGAACCCCCGGAACACACCCGCTACCGCAAGACCGTCTCGTCGGTGTTCACCTCGCGGGCGGTGGCCGCACTGCGGGACCGGGTCGAGGACACCGCCGCCGACCTGCTCGACGGGCTGTCCGACGGTCCCCGCGTGGTCGACATCGTCGAGCGGTACTGCTCGCAGCTGCCCGTCGCGATCATCGGCGACATCCTCGGAGTACCCGACGCCGACCGGCCGCGGATCCTCGAATTCGGTGAACTCGCCGCGCCGAGTCTGGACATCGGGCTGACCTGGTCGCAGTACCAGCGGGTGCAGACGGGACTGGCCGGGTTCAACCGGTGGCTGTCCGCGCACCTGCGCCATCTGCGCGAACACCCCGGCGACGACCTGATGAGCCAGCTCATCGAGGCGTCGGACGACGGGCAGCACCTCGATGAGACCGAGTTGCAGGGCGTCGCCGGTCTGGTCCTCGCCGCCGGGTTCGAGACCACTGTCAACCTGCTGGGCAACGGGATTCGATTGCTGCTCAACTCCCCCGATCAGCTCGCGCGGCTGCGGGAGGATCCGTCGCTGTGGCCGACCGCAGTCGAAGAGATCCTGCGCCTGGAGTCACCGGTCCAGTTGTCGGCGCGAATCGCGTTGCGAGACACCGAGGTAGCCGGCACCACTGTGCGAGCGGGCCAGATGGTGGCGATCTATCTCGCCGCCGCCAACCGCGACCCAGCCGTGTTCGAGGACCCGCACCGATTCGACGTAGGCCGCCCGAACGCCGGTAAGCACCTGGCCTTTTCGGGGGGCCGGCACTTCTGCCTCGGGGCCGCGCTGGCCCGCGCCGAGGGCGAAGTAGGACTGCGCCGGTTCTTCACGCACTTCCCCGAGGCTCAACTCGCCGGGCTCGGCAGCCGTCGCGACACCCGGGTGCTGCGCGGGTGGGCCGACCTACCGGTCAGCCTCGGCTCGCCCGGGCTGATCTCCTCGCGCGACTGACGCCGCCTCCTGGTCGACCCGAGGGTCCAGGGCGTCGGCATGCGAGGCCCGCTCGTCGAGTTCCTCGCGATGGGCGGCCGCCTGGTCGCGGTGCTTGGCGGCGTTCTCTTCCAGCCGAGCCGCCTCGGCGGCCTTCGCTTCCGCTTCCGCCTGTGCCGCACGGGCTTTGGCGGCGGTCTCATCGGCCAGGGCCTCGCGGCGCGCTACCTTTGCCTGCTCCTGGCGGACTTCGTCACGGATCTCGTCGGCCTGCGCGCGCCGGCGGCTGAGCTGGCGATTGCGTCCCACCCAGACCAGTGCTCCGACGACAAGCAGCACGGCGAGCACGGCGATGACAATCCACACGTTCGAGGACATCCTCGGCTCCTTCATCGGTCGGGGCCGCCGATACGGCACCGTCAAAAAGCGGCGTTCCCGTCCCGGCCCTGCGCCAAACCGCTCAATGCGGTCAGCATGCCGCTCGCCGACCGGCGCCAGGTGAAGGTTTCCGCCCGCCGTCGTGCGCAGAATCGCCGATGGTGTTCGGGGCGGTCGATGATGCCCGCGACGGCGGCGGCGATCGCGCGCGGATCGTTGTCGGCACATGCGCCGCTGTCGGAGGTGAGGATCTCGGTCAGCGCCGAGGTGCGGGACACCACCGCCGGCGTTCCGCACGCCAGCGCTTCCAGCGCCGCCAGGCCGAACGTCTCGTGCGGGCCGGGCGCCAACGCGACATCGGCGGTGGCCAACAACCTGGCCACGGCGTCACGCGAGTCGACGAAGCCGGTGAAGTCCACCGGCAACCGCGCGGCCTGGCGCTGCAGCCGGGCCCGCATCGGCCCGTCGCCGACGATCACCAGCCGGGCGTCGACACCCGAATGGCGAAGGGCGGCAAGGGCGTCGATGCTGCGATCGGCCCGTTTCTCGACCGACAGGCGCCCGCAGTGCACCAGTAACAGCTGATCGGGGGCGGCCCGGCGGCTGCGGGCCAGTGGGCAGAACCGACGGGGATGAAACATGTCCAGGTCCACGCCCAGCGGCACCGTCATCACGTTGGTGGCGCCGATGCGATCGAACTCCTCACGGGCGAAGGCGGTGGTGCACAGCACCGTGTCGTAATTGGCCGCGGTCCGGCGATTGGCCACGTCGGCGAGCCGGCGGGCCAGCCGCCTTGGCAGCAGTTGCCCGGTCAGCCGATCCAGCCGCTCATGGGAGATCATCACGGTCGTCACGCCCCGCTGTGCACCCCACCGGCCCAGCGACCGCAGGGTGAACCGGTCGGACACCTCGATGGCATCGGGTGCCAACCGCTCCAACAGCGCGGTCACCGGCGCGGGCAGCACCGCACGATAGCCCCCGGTGAATGGAATCTGCCTGGCCGGCACCGTGATTCGGACGACCCCGCTGGGCAGCTCGGTGTGCGACGCGCCGGATCCCGGCACGATCAGAAACACCTCGTGCCCGGCGGCGCAGTATTCGGCGCCGAGCCGGTCGACCGCCGTACGCAGGCCCCCCGAGCGCGGGCCGTAGAAGTTCGCGACCTGCGCGACCCGCATCATGGCCGTATCTGAACGCGTGGCGGTGTGCGCCCGGCCACCACCGCCCTTCGGTGTCCTGAACACGCGGTGAACAGCCACAATTCGATTACCCCTGATCGAGATGCGCAGCGAACCAGTCCTGTAGTCGGGTCCAGGCGTCGGCGGCGGCAAGGGGGTTGTAGCGCGGTCCGGTGTCGTTGAAGAAGGCGTGATCGGCGTCGGGTTCGACGACCAGGTCGTTGACCAGCCCGGCCTGATCGAGCGCCGCCTTGGCGGCCGGTTCCGAGGACGTGACCCGTTGGTCGAGCGCACCGTAGAGGCCGAGCACCGCGGCGTTGCGCGAGCCGGCGAAGTCGGGGTTGTCCGGTAGCGGGCCGTAGAACGGCACCGCCGCGGCCAGGCGTGGTTCACCGGCGGCCAGCAGACGCCACACCAGCCCGCCGCCGAAGCAGAAGCCGACGACGGCGAGCTTGCGGCCCGGGGCGCGGCGGGCCAGCTCGTCGAGACCGGAACGCAGATCGGCGAGGAACCGCTCGGGCGCTACGGCACCCAGCGCCGCGGTCGCGGCGGCCGGGTCGGTGAACGTCGCGGTACCGCCTTCCTCGGAGAGCAGGTCGATGGCCAGCGCGGAGTACCCGATACCGGCCAGGCGACCGGCGACCGAGCGCACCCAGTCGTTCAGACCCTTGTTCTCGTGGATCACCAGCACTGCGCCCCGTGGCGTGGCGGCCGGTGCCCAGCTGCCCTGCAACTCGCCGGTGGACCCCGGCCAGGTGATCGGCGTGGTGGGCAGCGCGCCCGCCAGTCCCGGCGGCGGCGAGGTGGTCGACGGCGCGGCCGGTGACGGCGACGAGGCGGACGGCGCGGCCGCCGGTTTGTCGCCGGCGCATGCCGCGATCAACGCGCTCGCCGCGGCCGTGCCGACGCCCAGCAGCGCCAGCCGCCGCAACGCCTCTCGGCGGCTGAGCAGGCCGTCGACGTGATCGGTGGCGATCTCTTCGGCGATGTAGCGCTGTAACGGAGTCACCTTCGCGAGTATGCGCCCGATGGGTATGCCTGCGCTGAGAGCACGATCGTCGAGGAAGGTGGAATGGGTGGCTGAGCACGCTGAGCACGAGGTACTCGCCGGGTCGCAGGCGTTCGAGCAGGTGGTGGCGCTGCTGGACTATCCGATGTTCGTGGTGACCACCCGGGTGGGCGATCAGCGGGCGGGCTGCCTGGTGGGGTTCAGCAGCCAGGTGTCGATCAACCCGCCGCGGTTTCTGGTGGGGCTGTCCAAGCGCAATCACACCTATCGCGTCGCGGCGGGTGGCGCCACCCACCTGGCGGTGCACCTGCTGTCCACGGAGCATCGGGAGCTGGCGCGGCTGTTCGGCAGCGAGACCGGGGACCGGATCGACAAGTTCGAGCGATGCCGGTGGTGGGAGGGCCCCGACGGGCTGCCGATCCTCGCCGACGCGGCCGCCTGGTTCGCCGGCCGGGTCATGGACCGCTTCGACCTGGGCGATCACGTCGGGCATCTGACCCAGCCGGTGGCCGGTGCCGCCCCCGAGCGGTTCGGCGACCTGGTCACGTTCACCGACGTCAAGGACCTGGAGCCCGGACACGAGGCGTGAACCCGCGGCCGTAAACAGATTCGCAAAAGTGTCCACTAAATCGTTGACACTGGTTCGGGCAAACGGTTCTATTGACGCTCGTGACCTACGACACGATCATCCGCAACGGCCGGTGGTTCGACGGAACGGGTGCGCCGTCCGGGATCCGTGACATCGGCATCCGCGACGGCCGCATCGCCACCGTCAGCCTGCGGCCCCTCGACGTCACCGGCTGCCCCGACGTCGTCGACGCCGGCGGCAAGTGGGTGCTGCCGGGCATGGTCGACGTGCACACCCACTACGACGTCGAGGTGCTCGGCGGCCCGGGACTGCCGGAGTCGGTGCGCCACGGGGTCACCACCGTCCTGCTGGGGTCCTGCTCGTTGTCGACCATCCATGTCGGCGGCAGCGATGCCGGCGACCTGTTCGGGCGCGTCGAGGCGATCCCGCGTGAGCACGTGATCGCCGCCGTCGACGGGGCGAAGACCTGGAACTGCGCCGAGCAGTACGTCGCGGCGCTGGAGTCGCGGGCGCTCGGGCCGAACATCGCGGCCTTCATCGGTCACTCCGACATGCGGACCGCCGTCATGGGATTGGATCGGGCCACCCGAAAGGATGTGCGGCCCAACGCCCGTCAGCAGGCTGAGATGGAACGGATGCTGGCCGAGGCACTGGACGCCGGATTCGTCGGGCTGTCCTCTCAGCAGCTGCTGTTCGACAAGATCGACGGCGAGACCTGTCGGTCGCGCACGCTGCCGTCGACGTATGCCAAGCCGCGCGAGCTGCGCCGGCTCAAGTCGCTGCTGCGCAAGCGCGGCCGGGTGCTGCAGTCCGGGCCCGACATCCAGAACCCGCTGAACCTGATCTCCCAAGTGGCGCAGTCGCTTCCGGTGCTGCGCGACAAGCTCAAGACCAGCCTGCTGTCGGCCGCCGACGTCAAGGCCAATCCGTTCGCCATCCTGATCATGGGCCCGCTCGCCCGGGTGGTGAACCGGTTCGGCGGCGACTTCCGCTGGCAGCATCTGCCGGTTCCGTTCGAGGTGTACGCCGACGGCATCGATCTGGTGGTGTTCGAGGAGTTCGGTTCGGGTGCCGCCGCGCTGCATCTGCGCGACGAGGTCGAACGCAATGCCCTGCTCTCCGACGAGGGATACCGGCGCCAGTTCCGCAAGGACTACGACAGCAAGTACGGGGTGCGGGTCTGGCACCGCGACTTCTTCGACGCCGAGATCGTCGCCTGCCCGGACGAGACCGTGGTGGGCAAGTCCTTCGGCCAGGTCGGCGTGGACCGCGGCGGGCTGCACCCGGTGGACGCATTCCTGGACCTGGTGCTCGAGCACGGCACCAAACTGCGCTGGCGCACCACGATCTCCAATCACCGTCCCGAGGTGCTCAAGAAGCTGGCCCGCGACCCCGGCATCCAGATGGGCTTCTCGGATGCCGGTGCGCACCTGCGCAATATGGCGTTCTACAACTACGGGTTACGGCTGTTGCGCCACGTGCGAGACGCGCAACGCAGCGGGCGTCCGTTCATGTCGGTCGAGCAGGCCGTGCACCGGATGACCGGCGAGCTGGCCGACTGGTATCAGATCGACGCCGGGCACCTGCGGGTGGGCGACCGCGCCGACCTGGTCGTGCTGAACCCGAATCGGCTCGACAGCCACCTCGACGACTACGCCGAGGCCCCGGTCGAGCAGTACGCCGGACTGCCCCGGATGGTCAACCGCAACAACGACGTCGTCGAGCTGGTGCTGATCGGCGGTCGCGCGGTGGTCCGCGACGGGGAGCCGACGCCGGTACTCGGCGCCGAGCGCACCGGAAGTTTCCTGCGGGTGGGCCGGCCGACTCCGGCGCCCGGAACGACGACGGAATCGGAGCTGGCCCATGTCAATTGACACTTCGGCAGTACCCACCGAGGTTGCCCAGACCGTGCTGGGCATGTGGAATGCGCTGTCCAACCGCGACTGGGAGACGCTGAAGACCTTCCTGTCCGACGATTGCATCTACGTCGACATGCCGGTCGGCCCGATTGCGGCCGCGCGCGGGCCCGAGGACATCGTCAAGCGGCTCAAGGTCGGACTGGAACCGCTGGCCGGCTACGAGAATCACGATGGTGTGCTGGTCAGCAACGGCGTGGACACCATGTACGAGCACTCCGAGACGTGGACGTTCGCCAGCGGTGAGCAGGGTGTGCTGCGGTTCGTCACGGTCCACAAGGTCGCCGACGGCAAGATCACGCTGTGGAAGGACTACTGGGACATGAACGGGCTGATCAGCTTCGCCCCGCCCACCTGGATGGAGGAGCTGGCCACGGCCGACACCTCGTGGATGTTCGACGCCACCGGGCTGATCTGATCGGTCCGCCGGTGACCGCCACCGTCGAGATGACGGCCACCGGGACCACCCCGAACTAGGCCGCGCCGCGGTGCCGGGCCGAGCCGCCCTTGCCGTTGCCGGTGGAATGTGCGCTCGATGCGCCGCCGGCTTTCTTGCCGCTGCTGGCGGTTTTACTGCCCGACCGCACCGGGCTGTGCGCCTTGACCGAGCCGGTTGCGGTTTCCGATGACGTTGCCGCAGGCGAGCTTTCGGGTGCCGGGGGGTCATCGGTCTTGGCTGTGGTCGTCGACTCGGCGGATGCGGCCACCTTGGCCGTCAGCGTCGTGGCCGCCGCGGACGCGGGTGCTGCCGGCGGCTTGAGCGCCTCGGCCACCGCGTCGCGCAATTTCAACAGCGCGGCGATGGGCCCGCCGCCGCCCACGCCGTCGAGCGGGGTCAGCAGACCGGGCGTGGACTCGTTGCCGTTGAGGAACGCGTTCGCCAGCATTGCGGGCGCGTTGATGAGCGCGCTGGTCGCCGTCACCAGATCGCCCGCCCGGACGGCGTCCACGACCGCTTGCGCGCTGTCACCGAACTGGGTGATGGTGGCGTAAATCGGTGATATCACCGCGATTCCGGTCAACAGTAGGTTCACCCCGCCCAGGGCGCCGATCACGTTGGCGACGTTCTGTGCGGCGGTCTGCACCATCGGGATCACCGCGTTGATCGGAATGATCGCCAGGAATACCGGCGGTAGCAGCACCCCACCCCAGATTGTCTGCACCGCGTCGGCAACCTGGCCGGCCGCGAGTTGGTTGGCGGCGTTGAAGAACGCCTGCGGCATCGAGGCGAACGTGCTGACCGCCTGTCCGAACGTCTGCGATGCCGTGTCGACCAGCGTATTCGCGTTGGCGAAGAAGTTCGTGGCCAGCTGACTCAGGATCGGCGTCGGATCGATCTGGACCTGCGTGCCCAGGGCGCTGAGGTTGGTGAAACTGGTCCCGATGACCTGCACCCACTCCTCGATCGGGTTCACGAACGCGGCCATCTGTACCTCTGCGCTGCGCAGCGACGGTAGCTGGACCCCGGGCGACGAGGCCAGGATCGGCGTCATCGCAATGGCGCTCGCCCCGGCGAGAGCAACTCCCGCGGTGACAGTCCGGTTGAGGGCGAAATGCATAGCGTGCTCCTTCATCTTCTCCAGAACCCCCTCCGAATTCGGAAGCTACTCGCGAGTAAGGAGAAAATTGGAGGTTTTCTCAAAAAAATGTGCGGTGTCGTCATTCGCGCGTTCACATCCTGGATACTGGCGGGAGTATCTGGTCAAAACTGATGCACAGCAACCTGATTGAACGCTGTGAGTCGATGACGCAAGCGATAATTATTTATCCACAAACACGTCAATTAACTATTTGATTCGGCGAGTAATTAGCTAAACAAATAGGTTGACTGACGGGATCGATAGTTTCCGGCCGACCGGGCCGACGGCTGCCGGGGGCTGAGCGGGGCGGTGCGACCAGCCGCTTTGGTGACCGCCGGGTGGCAGCACACACGCGGATGTGTCTGCCGGGCGTGCCCCCGGAGAATTTGCTGGTGAGGCGGCTCGCCGCTCGGCGCAAACCCGACTCGGCGGCGCGGTGCCGACGCTAGGCTGAGCGGGCCGGGAGGTTGGCCCGATCGTCAGGAGGCAGGGATGCGCAAGATCGTCATGGTGCCCGTCATCGCGTGCGGGCTCCTCGGTGTCGCGGTCCCGCTCGCCGGCCCGTCGTCGGCCACCTCGTGCCACTCCCCGAGTTGTGTGCCGAACGTGGCCCGCAACGTCGTCAGTGGCACCCCCTGCACTCCGAGCCCGTCGTTCGTCTTCGGGATGGACGCCCAGAACGCAACGTTGATCTGCGCAGCCAGTGGCGTATGGATGCCCACCGGCCCGTTGGTCGGCGAGGCACAGGTGGCATTGCCCTGCTCGACCCCGGGGACCACCGCACAGCAGCGCTGGGCCGGCAACGAATGGCAGACCAAGGTTCCCGGGGTGCCGCTGCAGTGCACGGGTCCGGCCGGCATCTCCACCTGGACGCACTTCGCGCCCGCCTGAACCCTCGTCACTCAGCGCGGCAACCGGTAGACGCGTGCGGCATTGTCGTGGCCGATCAGGTCGGTGACTCTGACCGCATCTGCGGTGCTCCACTGGCCGCGCTCGACGAACCGGCCCAGCACGGCGGTCATCCCTGAGCGCCAGAGCCGCGAGCCGAGGTAGTGCAGTTCGGCCGGGCCGAACGCGTCCGACGAATAGAGGATCTTGCGAAACGGTGCCAGCTCGAGCGTGCGCGCGATGAACGCCTCGGCGCGGGCGCCGAGATGGTTGATGCTCAGGCCGACATCCAGATAGACGTTGTTGAAGGCCTGGGCCAGATAGCCCGCCTCCCGCTCGTACGGGTAACAGTGCAAGAGCACGATCGGCGTGCTGCCGGACTGCCGCAGGAGATCCAGCAGCAGCATCGGGTTGGTGCGGTGCAGATCGCAGTCGCGGTCCCCGAGTCCGACGTGGAACTGCAGGGGCTTGCCCAGCCGAAGTGCCTCGTGCACGCCGAAGCGCAGCAGCACCCGATCGGTCAGTCGCACTCCCCCGGTGTCGCGCCAGCGGTTGGCCGCGTCGGCGACGGCGCGGGCGTCCGGTTCGGACAGGTCGCCGTCGAACCCGCCGCGGTAGGCGAGCACCGTCTTGGTGGCCACCGCCGTTGCGGCACGCGTGTGCAGGATGTGTCGAAACGCCTCGGCATAGTCACCCGGGGTCGCCGCGGCCTGCTCGGCGATCTGCTCGAGGCGGACGATCTCGGCGACCGATCCCCCGGAGGTGTCCGCCATCTCCGGCAGCCCGGCGATCGCGCCGGGCAGGCCGGTGTCGACCAGCCAGTCGCTGACCCCGGCGGCCGGCAGGAACAGCCGAGCCAGTTGGTCTTCGGTGAACGCCTGGCGCCGCTCCCAATAGCTCTGCGGGTCAACATGTTCGGGTAACCCGAGCAGCGGCGCGCAGTGTGCGCGGACGGCGAAGCCGAGTTGGGTGTCGAAACCGGAGTCGAACTCGGCCAGCGGCTCGATGTTGGCCTCGTTGAGGCCGTTCTCGAACCGCCGCCGGTCGCCGGCGGCCAGCCAGTAGCCATGCACGTGGTTGTCCACCAGGCGCACGGCGGCGATGTGGTCGGCCAGGGCGGTCGTCGCGGCCACCTACAGGCTCCAGGCCATCCGGAACTTCTCGGTGAGCGCCTCGGGGTCCAGATGCGAATACGTTTCGTGCTCATAGCGGCGAACGGCGACCAACGCGTCGACGGCGGCGTCGCCCAGGATCTCCCGCAGCCGAGCCGATCCGTCCAGCGCGGCGATCTGCTCGGCCTGGTCGCTGCTCAGCGCCACCGTGCCCGCGGCCCTGCGGTCGTCCTCGGACAGGGTGGCCGGGTCGACCGGGGTTTCCGGCGGGAGCGCGGCGTCGTGCTCGATGCCGTCGAGAGCCAGGCCCAGGATCGCGGCGGTGGCGAAGTACGGGTTGGCCGACGGGTCGACGACCTTGACCTCGACGTTGGCCCCGTACGGGTTGCCGTGGCCGCCGCGCACGAAACGCACGGCCGCCTCGCGGTTCTCGGTGCCCCAGCAGGCGTACGCGCCGGCCCAGTTGCCGGGCTGCATCCGCAGCCCGGACACGATCGAGCCGCAGAAGATCAGCTGCGCCTGCGGCAGGCCCGAGATGATCCCGCCGACGGCACTCTGGCCTTCCTCGGTCATCCCCTGGGCCCCGGTGCCCCCGGAGAACAGCGGCGAGTCGCCCCGAAGCAGCGAAAAGTGTTGGTGCGCGCCCGAACCCACGCTCCCGGCGAACGGCACCGGCGACAGGCTCACCCGCATGCCGTATGTGCGCGCCACCCTGCTGATGATGATGCGGGCCAGGATCAGCTGGTCGGCGGCGGCCACCGGCGATCGCGGGGCCAGCGAGATCTCGAATTGGTTGACGCCGTACTCGGGGTGGAACTGTTCGATGCCGACCCCGGCGGCGCCCGCCGCGGCGGTGACGTCACGGACGAACCCCTCGTGTTCCAGCACCCCGGCCAGGCCGTACTGTGCCCACAGATTGCCGGGCAGCCGATTGCCGTCGGGATCGACGAGCAGGAACTCGATCTCGTGGCCGACCAGCGCGTGCAGCCCGGCCTGCGTCAGCCGGGATTCGATCCGGGCCAGGGTCCCGCGCGCACAGGACGGGATCGGGTTGCCGTCCTGGTCGAAGAAGCCGCCCGGTGCCCACGCCAAGCCGTCGCCGATGGCCCGTACCGCGTCCAGGTCGATGCGCACCCGCTCGTCGCCGACCACGCTGATGCCCGGGGTGAAGGCGATACCGGCACGGTCGATGGCGAACCCGTGCCAGACCGGGCTGGCGCCCAGTCCTGGATCGGCGAATGCGTCCAGGCGGCCGAGCGGCACCGTCTTGGCGTGCGTCAGCCCGGCGGGGTTGACGACGGTTCCGATCACGGTGTCCACGTCGTCGGCGTCGAACAGCGGTGCGGTCATGGCTGCCATTGTGCCGAGCGCACGGCCAGATTGCGCCCGATGGCCGCTAGGCGCGGCTGGGCAAGGTGAGCTTGCAGCTCTGGCCGATATCCAGCGTGCTCAGCATGCGGCCCATGCCGATCCACATCGCGCACGACAGCGTCAGGTCGGCCAGCAGCTCGTCGGAGAAGTGTTGGTGGGCGCGCTCCCAGAAGTCCTCGTCGTACTTCAGGTTGACGTGATCGGTGCCGAACCGGTGGGCGAACTCGGCGGCGACGCGCTCCTGCTCGCTGTACCCCGGCCAGGTCTGCCATTCCAGTGCGTGCTCGTAGAGTTCCTCGTCCACGCCGGCGGCCGGACCGTCGGCATCGCGGGTGTTCTGACACAAGACGCATTCGTTGTCGTGGGCAATCACCGCGCGCGCGAGTTCGCGCACCCGCATCGGCAGGCGGTTCTTGTCGCTGTAGACCGCGCTACTGAAGCCGGCCATCGCCGTTCCGATGTCGGGGGATTTGACGATCCAGCCGGCGATGTCGTCTTCGGCGAAGTTTCCGATTCGGCTCATGGCGCGATGGTACGCCGTGGAAGGTGAATCTGGAACACGTTCTAGTTTTCCCGCCGGGCGGGTTCGGTCAGCTCGGTGGGCGCGACACGCACTGCGCGGAGTACAGCTCCACGCCCAACTTGTCCATCAGCTCGAGCTGGGTTTCGAGGTAGTCGATGTGCAACTCCTCGTCGGCCACGATCGACTCGAAAAGGTTGGCGGTGGTGGAGTCCTGCTTCTCGCGGCACAGGATGATGGCCGGCTTGAGGCGGGCGACCACTTCGTATTCGATGGCCAGATCGCTCTCGAACTGTTCGCGCAGGGTCTGCCCGACGCGAAGCGAGCCCAGTCGCTGATAGTTCGGCAAGCCGTCGAGGATCAGGATGCGGTCGGTGATCGCCTCGGCGTGCCGCATCTCGTCGAAGGACTCGTCCCTGGTGTGCTTGGCCAGCTCGGTGAAGCCCCAATTGTCCTGCATCTTCGAGTGCAGGAAGTACTGGTTGATCGCGGTGAGCTCGCTGGTGAGCTGCTCGTTGAGCAGGCGAAGAACTTCCGGGTCACCTTGCATGACGTCTCCCCCAGATCGGCGGTCTTTGGGCTTGGCGAGCGGCCCGGATGTGCCACCAACCCTAGTGCACCGCCGGCGGCGGCCCCGTGAGATTTCCCGGGCGGGAGTGTTGTAGGTACGCCTAACTAAGGTTAGTCTCCACTAACATGTCCGGTGTGCGACGCCGTTCCGCGATGAGAGGGAAGCGCTGATGTACGTCTGCCTGTGCGCGGGGGCGACCAGTGCCACGGTCAGCGCGGCCGTCGCGGGTGGGGCGTGCACCTCCAAGCAGGTCGCCGCGGCCTGCGGCGCGGGCGGCGACTGCGGCCGCTGCCGGCGCACCGTGCGCGCGATCATCGAGCAGCATTTCGCCGCCACGGCCGGCGATCCGCCGTGCCGGCAGTGCACCGGCAACGTGTTCTGCCAGCTGCACGCCGGCGCCCGGCGCACCCCGGCGCGAATGCACTGACCTCTTACGAGCGGCCGCGGTGGAAGTCGGCCAGCGCCTCGGCGTTGGCCGCCGCGCCCATCAGCTCCTCGAAGAAGGCGTATTCACGGGCTGCGGCCGCCGCGATCTCGGCGCGGGTCGGCTCCACCATCGTCTGCTTGACCGCGATCAGGCTCGGAATCGGCCGGGCGGCAAGCACATCGGCGTGCTTGCGGGCGTCGGCCAGCAGCTCGTCCGGTTCGCTCACCCGCCAGACCAGCCCCATCCGCAGCGCCTCGGCGGCATCGACCCACTCCGAGGACATCAGCAGCCAGGCGGCGTTCTGGCGACCGATCAACTGCGGCAGCAGGTAGGACGACGCCGCCTCCGGCGCCACTCCCAGGCTGGTGAAGGGGCACTTCAGCCGTGCCGTCGACGACATGAACACCAGGTCGGCGTAGCCGAGGATCGTCGTGCCGATGCCGAGTCCCACGCCGTTGACCGCACAGATCAGCGGCTTGGGAAATCGGGTCAGTGCGTCGATGAGCCCGGGGAATCCGTGTGTGCCCGAGACGAAGTCGGGATCGGTGATCCGCGCCTGCATGTCGCCGAGATCCTGGCCCGCGCTGAACGCGCGGCCCGCGCCGGTGATCAGGACCACGGCCACCTCCGGGTCGTCGGCGGCGGCCAGCAACGCCTCGGCGGTGGCGTCGTAGAGCGCCTCGTTGAAGGCGTTGAGCGCCTCGGGGCGGTTGAAGGTGATCGTGCGGACCCGATTCTCGTCGGCGATGAGGAGCGTCACGCGGCAGAGCCTAAAGGGCTCCCATGCCGGGCGGCGCGGCCCAGCCCGGCAGATGAGACTCAGCCGCCTTCGTCACGCTTGGAGAGGAAGCGCTCGGGATGGTGGAAATCATTCACCCCGCCGATGAGTGGCAGGTGTGGCGGCGGTATCCATTCGGTTTCGCCGTTAGGGAGTTTGCGGGTGGTCCAGCCGCCGGTTTCGACGAGTTGGTTGTCGGCTGGGCAGGCGAAGCCCAGGTCGTCGATGTTGGTATTTCCGCCGTGCTTCCAGTCTCTGGCTGCGTGATGGACCTGGGCCGCGTAGCCAGGGACGGTGCAGCGAGGCTTTGTACAGCCGCGGTCTTTGGCGTGCAACACAATTCGCTGATCGGCGGAGGCGATGCGTTTGGTTCGCCCCAGCCATAGGGTTTGACCGGTGATGCCGTCGAAGATGGTGAGGTAGTGGTAGCTGTGCCGGGCCATGCGGATGACGTCGGTGATGGGCATCATGGTGCCGCCGCCGGTGATGCCGTGGCCGGTCTTGGCCTGAAGTTCTTGCAGGGTGGTGGACACGATCACGGTGACGGGTAGGCCGTTGTGCCGGCCCAGTTGCGGGTCGCCGAGCTTGCTGCGCAGCATGGCGGCCAGGGCGTCGTGTTGGCGTTGTCCGATGGTCCGGGTGTCGGCCTGCACCTGTTCCGCGGCGGGTTGGCCGTCGGTGACGGCGGTTTGGTCGGCGGGGTTGCACATGCCGGGCGCGGCGTATTTGGCGAAGATCGCCTCGACGTAGGACCGCAACTCCGGGGTGGCGCGGATCCGGATCTCGCTCATCCCGTCGGATTGCTGGCGCCCCACGACAACGGTGCGTTTACGGGCCCGGTCCTCGTCGGAGAACTCGCCATCGGGATTGATCTCCAACGCCAATCGATGCGCTACCCGGCTGAGCTGATCCGGTCGCATCCGCAGGGCGTGTTCGGCGAGAAACACCTCGGCGTCCGCACGTACTCCTTGTGGGACGTCGAAGGGCAACTCACCGAGGAACTTCTGGATGATCCGGACGTGCTCGACATCCAAACCCCCGGCGCGCCAAGCCTCGGCGGTTCCGGGCTCCCGCGGTGCCATCGGTTCACCGGTCAGCGATGTGCGCGGGGTCAGCGGCTCGGCGACCGCCGCGCGGCGGCGCGCCTCGGCCGGGGTGATCCGCAACCAATCGGCCAGAACCTTGGCCGGCTTGCCGCCCAGCTCGCCGACCTCGCGGCGGTGCAGCTCGTGGCTCATGTCGTAGCGCACAACGTCGTGGCGGCGAGTCGCTTTCTCGCAGCGGGCAGCCAGATCGAGCAACTCCATGGCCGACAGCCCGGCCAAGTCCACCTTGGCCAGCGTGGTCAGCGCCGCGTCGATCGCCTCGAGCGACTCACCCACCTCAACCGGGAGCATGATTCGAACACTAGTGCGACACTCCGACAGGGAGTGATTCCCCGAGCAGATCTGTGGATGAATCCGAGACTGGGGACGAACGTCGACTCAGCCGTTGCTGTACACCCGGGTCGGCGTCACCAGAACCACGACCCGCCCCTGCTCGACCATCGTCGCGTCGTATTCGGCCCAGTTGTCATGGGTGCCACCGCATGCGGTGAACACCTCGCGCAGCAGCAGCCGCAACTGATCGGCCGAACTCAGCCACGCCGGGCGGTCATCGGGGCCGGCCAGCTCCGCGCGGCCCTCGACCGTCGCCCACCGCCAGCCGTCGCGGAAGGTCAGCGTCACCGCCGGCCGCGTACGCAGATTCGCCAGCTTGACCCGCCCGTAGGTGACGAACGCCAGCACCGGTTCGGCGGTCGCCGGGTGCGCCACGATCCCGGCGTTGATCAGCGAGGCCTGGATGGTGTCGTCGGCGCGCAGCGTCGCGACGACCGCCAGGCCGCGATCGGCCTGGGCCAGCGCGACGGCCTCGGCCAGCGTGGTCACGGCTGCTCGGCGCGGAACGGATCACGGAAGACATAGCGGCTGGTGGGCACCGCGTCGATGTTGACGTTGGCCCCGAATGCCGATGTGCTGGCAACCATCTGCTCCATGCGGCTCTGCAGATCGGCGTCGTCGGCCGCGCCGAAGAACGCGTGCAGACTGCTCACCGCCTCGATCGGGAAATGCTCCTCGACGATCGCGTTGAGCACCGGGGCGTCCTCGGTGAGCGCACGCACCACGTAGTTCTGGACATAGGTGAACGTCGACTGGGTGGCGATCGCCACCGGGGTGTGGTTGCCGTGCCAGCGGGCCAGCCAGGTCGGCTCGTCCATGTCGGCCGGCCGCCGCAGCAGCGCCATGTTCGCCAATCCCGGCGACCGCTCCCCGGGCGGTGTCGACAGCGGCGGCAGCGGCGCGGACTCGGTCACCAGGTAGGCGGCGATCTCCTCGGCGTAATGGCCGAGCAACTCCAGCGCCATCAGCATCTGGTCGCCGTAGTACTGCTGCGTCCACACACTGACCAGGGCCTGCACCGGCGGATCCAGGGTGGTCAGCGTCATCAGCGAATCCCGCACGTCGCGGTCGCGAACGTTGACCGCCAACCCGGGCAGGCCCAGGGCCAGCAGCTCCTGGGCGACCGGCCCGCACAGCTGGTCGGCCCACTCGTCGTCGGCGGCGGCGGTACGCAGCGTGACAATCACCTTCTCCATGGCGCCGAACCTACCTCCCGGCCCGCCCCGATCACCGTGTCGATCCCACCTGGCCGGACCGGACGCGGCGTAGGCTGGCGCGCCTTACGGAGATCGGGAAGTGGTCTCCTCGTGGCAAGGAGAACCGATGGCACAATCCGGACCCGAGCCGGCGCCGGTGCGGCGCGACGTCCTGCCGATCCCGGACGTGCGACACGTGGGGCTGACCACCTACGACGCCAAGGATCCCGACACCAGTTACCCGCCCATCACGACGCTGCGGCCGCCCGCGGGGGCGCCCAATGTGCTGATCGTCCTCATCGACGACGTCGGTTTCGCCGCCTCCTCGGTGTTCGGCGGCCCGTGCCACACCCCGGTCGCCGAACGGCTGGCCGGAAATGGACTCAAGCTCAACCGGTTTCACACCACCGCGCTGTGCTCCCCCACCCGCCAGGCCTTGCTGACCGGTCGCAACCACCACTCGGTCGGGATGGGCGCGATCACCGAGATGGCCACCTCCGCGCCCGGAAACAGCAGCATCCGCCCCAAAGACAAGGCCCCGCTGGCCGAAACGCTGAAACTCAACGGCTATTCGACGGCCCAATTCGGCAAGTGTCACGAAGTGCCGGTCTGGGAGGTTTCGCCGGTCGGCCCGTTCCATCAGTGGCCGACAGGCTCGGGCTTCGAGTACTTCTACGGATTCGTCGGCGGCGAGGCCAACCAGTACTACCCCGGCCTGTACGAGGGCACCACCCCGGTCGAGCCGCCGCGCACCCCCGAAGAGGGCTACACCCTCACCGAGGACCTCGCCGACCACGCGATCACCTGGGTGCGCCAGCAGAAGGCGCTGATGCCCGACAAGCCGTTCTTCATGTATTTCGCTCCCGGCGCCACCCATGCCCCGCACCATGTCCCCGCGCAGTGGTCGGCCAAGTACCGCGGACGGTTCGACGAGGGCTGGGATGCGCTGCGCGAGAAGATCTTCGCCCAGCAGAAGGCGCTCGGTGTGATCCCCGAAACCGCCGAACTGACCGCCCGCCACGACGAGATCCCGGCCTGGGACGCGATGTCCGACGAACTCAAGCCGGTGCTGGCCCGCCAGATGGAGATCTACGCGGGTTTCCTGGAGCAGACCGACCACGAGATCGGCCGGGTGGTCGACGCCCTCGACGACCTCGGCGTGCTCGAGGACACCCTGGTGTACTACATCATCGGCGACAACGGTGCCTCGGCCGAGGGCACCCCGGTCGGGTGCTTCAACGAGATGGCCGTGCTCAACGGGATGGCCGGCATCGAGACCGAAGAGTTCCTGCTGTCCAAGATCGACGACTTCGGCACCCCGGAGGCCTACAACCACTACGCCGTGGGCTGGGCGCACGCGCTTTGCACGCCCTACCAGTGGACCAAGCAGGTGGCCTCGCACTGGGGTGGCACCCGCAACGGCACCATCGTGCACTGGCCGGCCGGGCTGGTCGAGACGGGCGGCACCCGCAATCAGTTCCACCACGTCATCGACGTCGCCCCCACCATCCTGGAGGCCGCCGGCATTCCGGCACCGTTGAGCGTCAACGGAATCCAGCAGGCGCCACTGGAGGGCGTCAGCATGATCGGCACGCTGCGGGACGGCGCGGCGCCCGAGTCGCACGTGGTGCAGTACTTCGAGATCATGGGCAACCGGGGCATCTACCACAAGGGCTGGACGGCCTGCACCAAACACCGCACGCCGTGGAAGGTCGACACCCCGCCGGCCTTCGACGCCGACATCTGGGAGCTCTACGGACCCGACGACTGGACCCAGGCCCACAACCTCGCGGCGCAGAACCCGGAGAAACTCGCCGAGCTGCAACGCCTGTGGTTGATCGAGGCGGTGAAATACAACGTGGTGCCACTGGACGATCGCTCCTTCGAACGGATCAACCCCGACATCGCCGGGCGTCCCCAACTGATCCGCGGCTCCAGTCAGCTGCTCTTCGACGGTATGCGGGTCAGCGAGAGCTGCGTGCTCAACATCAAGAACAAGTCCCATTCGGTGACCGCCGATCTCGTGGTCCCCGACGGCGGGGCCGCCGGGGTGATCTGCACCCAGGGCGGTCAGGTGGGCGGCTGGGCACTCTACGTGCACGACGGCCGGCTGAAGTACTGCTACAACTTCTTCGGCATCCAGTACTTCTTCGCCAGCGCCGACGAACCCCTGCCGGCCGGCAAGCATCAAGTGCGGATGGAATTCGGCTATGACGGTGGAGGATTGGCCAAGGGTGGCACCGTCACGCTCTACCACGACGGTAGGCCGGTCGGCAGCGGGCGGGTGGAGATGACCATTCCGATGGGTTTCTCGGCCGACGAGGCCTGCGACGTCGGGCGCGATACCGGGTCACCGGCCTCGCCGGACTACGGGCCCACCGACAATGCCTTCACCGGCCGGATCGACTGGGTGCAGATCGACATCGGCGAGGACAACCACGACCACCTGATCACCCCGGCGGATCGGCTCACGCTGGCGATGGGGAAACAGTGACCTCGTCGCGCAACCAGCGTGGGGTGATGAAGACGCCTTCGGCCTCCACCGTGATGCCCTCGGCATCGGAGATGTGGCCGGCGACAAAGGTCTTCACTCCGTCGACCCGGGTGATCTGAGCCTCGGCGTGCAGCGGGCCCAGCGGCGTGGCCCGCAGGTAGCGCACGGTGATGCTGCCGGTGAACCGCGGCTTGCCGTCCGGGCTGGCGGCCTCGCCGAGCACGTGATCGAGCACCAGCGCCGACACCCCGCCGTGGACGTGGCCGGGCGGACCTTCGTAGGCCGCGCCGAGGTGGAAGTCGGCCCACCGCCGGCCGTCGGGCTCCCGATGGATCTGAACCGGTGGAGCGCTCGCGTTGCGCAGGCCGATCACGGCGTTGCCCCAACTGATGCTCTGGCCCGAGGTGGTCCGCCGAACCCCGAAGGAGCCCTCGATCTGGCGGCTGCGCAGCCGCGCCGTCGCGGCGTCGATATCGGCTTTCACCGCGGCGACCGTCTCGGCGTCCACCTCGGTGCGGATCGTCGCGTCGACCAGTTCACGCACCGAGATGGCCAGCGGCTCGTAGATCGCCCGCAGCCGGGCGATGTCCTCGGTGGACAGATCCTCGACGGTGAATTCCAGCACCCCAGCACTAGAGCATGGGCCCGCCACGGTGTCGAACCGGGGTCCCGCCCCGCGCTAACACGATTGACACACAACCGACCCCGCGTTGGAACGCGAGCGTCGAGAATGACCAGTTAGCGACGGACAGCCACACCGTGGTCGGCTCGGGTCGCGCCATGCTGTCCCGACGCCCCAGGAGGCCTGCCGATGAGCACTGACGTGACCGAGCCCGCACCGGCGACACCGAGCGAGCTCAAGATCCCGTGGTGGACCCGCGGTGACCTCAACGCGTTCTTCGGGCTCGGCTTCAACATCCTGGTCAACGTCTTGACCCTGACCACGCTGATGATCGGCGTGGTCAAGCTGCCCGCCGACGACGTGCTGGGCACCGTGCTGCCCGCGCTCGGCGTGGCCCTGGTGCTGGGCAACCTGTACTACACGTTCCTGGCCCGCCGGCTGGCCCGCAAAGAGAACCGCACCGACGTCACCGCGCTGCCGTACGGCCCGAGCGTGCCGCACATGTTCATCGTGGTCTTCGTCGTCATGCTGCCGGTTTATCTGGCCACCAAGGACCCCATCGAGGCCTGGAAGTCCGGTCTGGCATGGGCGTTCATGATCGGCATCATCGTCATCATCGGTGGCTTCGTTGGCCCCTACATCCGCAAGCTCACCCCGCGCGCGGCGATGCTGGGCACGCTGGCCGGCATCTCGATCACGTTCATCTCGATGCGGCCCGCCGCGCAGATGTGGGAGGCCGCCTGGATCGGCCTGCCGGTGCTGGCGATCATCCTGATCGGCTTCTTCACCGACGTGAAGCTGCCGGGCAACATCCCGGTGGGTCTGGTGGCGCTGCTGGTGGGCACCGCGATCGGCTGGATCGGTGGCTTCATGTCGGCTCCCGATGTCAGCCAGGCCGTCTCCGACATCGCGATCGGCATCCCCGACCTTCGCATCGACTTGCTGATGTCGGGGCTGGCGCACCTGGCTCCCCTGCTCGGCACCGCGATCCCGTTGGGCGTCTACAACTTCACCGAAGCGATGAGCAACGTCGAAAGCGCCGCCGCGGCCGGTGACAACTACAACCTGCGCAGCGTGCTGCTGGCCGACGGCGCCGGCGCGGTGATCGGCTCGGCGTTCGGTTCGCCCTTCCCGCCCGCGGTCTACATCGGGCATCCGGGCTGGAAGGACGCCGGTGGCCGGGCCGGGTACTCGCTGGCCAGCGGCGTGGTCATCGGCTTGCTGTGTTTCCTCGGGCTGTTCGGGGTGCTGGCCGCGTTGCTGCCGGTGCCCGCGATCGTGCCGATCCTGCTCTACATCGGCCTGCTGATCGGCGCCCAGGCCTTCCAGGCCGTGCCGCGGTTGCATGCGGTGGCCGTCGTCGCCGCCCTGTTGCCCAACCTGGCGCAGTGGGCCAGCGGCCTGATCGACAACGCGCTCAACGCGGCGGGCACCTCGGCGGCCAAGGTCGGCATGGACGCGCTCGGCGGGGCCGGCGTGGTCTACGACGGGCTGCAGACCCTGGGCGAGGGCGCCATCCTGGTCGGGCTGCTGCTGGGCACCATGGTGACGTTCATCCTGGAGAAGAAGTTCCGCTACGCCGCGCTGGCCTCGGTGGTGGCCGCGGTGCTGTCCTTCATCGGATTGATCCACGCGCCGGAGATCGCCTGGGCGGCCAATCCTCAAGTGGCGCTTGGCTATCTGTTCTTCGCGGTGGTCTGCCTCGGCTACTCGCTGTTGCCCGGCGCCAAGGAGCCAGTCACCGTCGACGAGTCCGACATCGTCGCAGGCCACTAGGGCCGGGTTGTTCGCGGCTAACTCGGAGTTGCTTGCTGAGACTGCTGGCATTCGTCTTCCAGCGCGAATCAACTGCTCCGTGTCGTCGCGGTAAACACTTATTGACGGTTGCGCTATCGACGCACAGGAAGTTGCCAGGTCTCTTTACGCTATCCCCGATAAGTCGTGTTACGTCGGGAAGGCAGCATCGTGGACTCACCCTCGGTCAGAGCTCGTCTCGTATCGGCCGTGTTCGCGACGGGGCTCGGCCTTGCGATCGCGGCCTGCCCGTGGGAAGCGGCAGCCCAGCCGGATGAGGCGAGCACGTCCGGGTCTGCTTCGCCGTCACACTCCGCTGCGAAGGCTGGTCCTGCCCGAACTGCGGGCGTCGCCGGGCCGGCCGCCACAAGCGCTGAGCGGCGCGTAACCGACAGCGCGGCAACGGCCCCCGCGCCATCGACGAAGCGCCCCAGCACTCCCGTGCGCGTGAACCGTCCGGTCCCCTCGGCGGCGGCGGTCAGCCGAGCACCACGTCTCACACCGGCGACCGACCTCGTTCCGGCCTCGGCGGACACCCGAGCTTCGGCGGTCGAAGTCAACGTTGCGGGTTCACCGGTGCCAGAACCCCCGATCGCGACACGCAATTCCCAAGCGGTGTCGGCGGCGTCGTCGGTACGGTCCGTCGACACTCTCGCGAGCGTGGTCTCGCGACTGTTGGCACTGGCCGGCAATCCGGGGCTGCCGACGCTGCCGCGACCGCTGGACGCTGTGGCCTTGGCAGTCTCCCGCCACACGCCGTGGGGTCCCACACTGGGGAGCACCACCCAGGGGTTCGTCTTCCGCAACGAGAGCGATCAGTCCGTCACGTTCGTGGGGTACGGAACCGCCGAACGTCCAGAGAACGGTGGACCGGCGCCTGACACCGTGATCGCGCCGAATCAGACGATCCGATTTGAGGTCGTCTACAACTTCTTCAAGACCACCAGAGTCCAGGCCCTGTTCACCACGGACGAGGGCAACACGATCTTCACCGCCAATCTCACCGTGGGGCCGTTCAACGGGGCCGCGTCCACGTGCGCGAGTGCCGGCGGCGGTCAGCGGTGCTTGGCAGACGGCAAGAACCTCAGGTTCGTGAACGCGGCCCCCACCAATCTGGCGGCCCTGTTCAACGCAGTGGACGCTACGCCGACGCGTGCTGGTGACCGACTGCGCGGCGTGGTGGCCGGATTGCTGGGCACCACCACGCAGGGCTACACCATCTACAACCTCACCGGTAAGCCGGTGACGTTGGTGGGCTACGGCACCAGCGAACTCCCGGAGAACGGCGTCCCCAAAGCGGGCACGGTGATCCCCGTGGGTGGGACCGCTCGGATCGAAGTGATCTACAACTTCCTGCGCACGACCACGGTCGAGCCGGTGTTCAGCACCGGACCCAACGGAACCATTTTCACCGCCGACCTGACTGTCGGCGCCTTCAACGGCGCATCGTCGACCTGCGGCGCAGTGGGTGGAGGTGACCGCTGCTCGGCTGACGGCAAGTCGGTCGTCTTGGTGCAGGCACCGGGCGGCAACACCATCATCGGCCCCGACCAGGCCGCAACGCAGGCCAGAATCATCGAGGCGCTGTGCAAGGACGGCGGCAAAGGGCGGTGCGACTTCACGCCCGAAACCCAGACGATCGGCCTGAGCGCGCCGAAAAACGTTGCCAGCCCGATCATCAACCGCGGCTTGAACCCCATCAAGCGCACCCTCAAGCTGATCGATGTCCTCAGTCAGACGGACAGTCTCAACATCACCGCCAAGGGGTCGTTCAGCAATCTGACAAAGACGATCAACCTGGAGATCTCGACCGCGTACGGACACACGTGGACCGCCACGAAGACGTTCGAGGAAGACATCGAGGTGACCACGCCGCCCGGATATACGACGACCATCACCGCTCGGCAACCCGTCTATCGGGTGACGGGCACGCTCACCGTGGTCGTCGACGACACCACGTTCACCCTGACCGGCGTGCAGTTCGACTCTCCGGTCGAGTCGGAAAAGTTCGGTTCGTACGAGATCATCGACACCCCGAACGCGCCGCCCACCGCGGAGTTGCCCCACTGGCTTGCGGCGGTGCTCGCGGCGCTCGGTCTCGGGGTGCACAAACCGATTCAGCTGTAGCGGCCGGACTAGTCGGCGACGAACGGAACGTCGGCGTCGTCGGCGAGCACGATGTACAGCCGCCGCCACGGGTCGGTGTCCACCAGATGCCACTGGTGGCCGGAGCCGACGGTGTCCTCGGCCAGCAGCACATCGCCGGGGGCCAGGGTGAACTCTTCGCCGTCGCGGGTGAGGAACGCCAGGGTGCCCGACAGCGTGACGACGAGCTGACGCACCGGCGCGGTATGCCAGGCCAGCGTGCCACCGGCGGCGGTCTCCTCGGCCGTCACCCGGCTCGACGAAATCGCAGCCGACACCAGGTCGCCGTTGCGCCCCGGCGTCAGCTCCAGGCGGCCGATCTGGACGTGGGACTGGTCGTCGGCCCCGGTGAACAAACGCACGCAACGAATCACGGTGTGCACCCTTTCGTTCTGGTCGGTTGCAACGGTATCCGGACCCGGCACACTGACCTAAGGTGAGCGCCATGGCGGTTCTGATCGGCGACACCGAGCCGTACTACGACCTCGGGACCTACCACCGGACAGTCGACACCACCTCGCCACAGGCGCAGGTCTGGTTCGACCGTGGGCTGGTGTGGGCCTACGCCTTCAACCACGAGGAGGCGATCGCCTGCTTCGAGCGCGCGCTGGCGTGCGATGCCGACCTCGGCATCGCCCGCTGGGGTATCGCGTACGCGATCGGGCCCAACTACAACAAGGCCTGGGACGCCTTCGACCCCGTCGACCTGGCCGCCTCGCTGGCACGGGCCCGAATGGAGCTGGAACTGGCCGCCAAGAGCCGGGCCAGTGTCGTCGAGCAGGGGTTGATCGCCGCGCTGGCGACCCGCTTCCCCACCGACGACCCCGATGACGCCGAGGCGCTGGCGGCCGGGCACGACGCCTACGCCGACGCCATGACCGAGCTGGCGCGGATCTATCCCGACGACGTCGACGTGCTGGCCCTGGCCGCCGACGCGCTGGTGAACCTGACGGCGTGGGCGTTGTGGGACACCGCAACCGGCGAGCCGGCGCCGGGTTCGCGGGTCGTGGAGGCCAAGGCGTTGATGGACGCGGCGTTGCGTACCGACGCCGGCCGGGCCCATCCCGGCGTGCTGCACCTCTACATCCACGCCATGGAGATGTCGGCCCATCCCGAGGACGCGCTGCCGGCCGCCGATCTGCTGCGCGGCCTGGTACCGGATGCCGGCCACCTGCAGCACATGCCGTCACACATCGACGTGCTGTGTGGGCACTACCGGGATTCGGTGCTGGCCAACCAGGCCGCGGTGGCCGCCGACCGACGTTTCGTCGAACATGCCGGACCGCTGAATTTCTACTCGCTGTACCGGGCGCACGATCTGCACTTCGTCGTCTACTCGGCGATGTTCGCCGGCCAGTCGCAGATCGCGCTGCAAGCCGCCGACGAACTGGCCGGACAGCTCACCCCGGAGCTGCTGTCGATCGCCTCGCCGCCGATGGCCGACTGGCTGGAGGCCTTCGTCCCGCTGCGCGTGCACGTGCTGATCCGGTTCGGCCGGTGGGATGACCTGATCGCCGAGCCCCTTCCCGACGATCCCGAGTTGTATTGCAGCACAACGGCAACGATCCATTACGGGCGTGGCGTGGCGCATGCGGCCAAGGGGCAGCTGGCTCAGGCGGCCGCCGAACGGGAGGCATTCACCCAGGCTTACGCCCGCGTGCCGGAGTCACGTTATCTGTTCAACAACACCAGCCGTGACATCCTGGCCGTCGCCGCGGCAATGCTCGACGGTGAGATCGCTTATCGCGAGGGTCATTTCGAGGAAGCGTTCGAGTCGTTGCGGCGTGCGATCGCATTGGACGACGAGTTGCCCTATGACGAGCCGTGGGGCTGGATGCAGCCCACCCGGCACGCCTACGGTGCGCTGCTGCTGGAGCAGGACCGGGTCGCCGACGCCGCCGCGGTGTATGCCGCCGACCTCGGCCTGGACCCGACGCTGAGCCGGCCCTGCCAGCACCCGGGCAACGTCTGGAGTCTGCACGGCTATCACGAATGCCTGCAGCGGCTGGGGCGCACCGAGGAGGCGGTCATCATCGGCCGCCAGCTCGAATTGGCCAAGGCCCGCGCGGATGTGCCGATCCTGGCGTCGTGTGCGTGCCGGTTGGAGGTCTTCGAGGTAACGGATCCGGACTGCTGCCACTGAGGCCGTAATCTCGACTCGTGCACGACGGGTCAGAGCAGTTCGCGCCGGTGACCGGGCACCACCGCGGCTCGGCGCGACCGATCGCCGACTTCGTCCGGTCCGCCCCGGTCACGTTCACCTGGCTCGCGGTGCTGTTCCTGACGACCCTGGCCCAGCACCTGTTGCCGCGATGGCACCTGATGACGCTGCTGCGCAAGGATTCGACCAATCTGCACCACCTCGCGTCCGACCCCGTCCGGGTGCTGATCACCAGCCTGTTGTGGCTCGACGGCGCCGCTTGGTGGCCGTACCTGGTGGTGTTCTGCCTGTTCCTGGCGCCGGCCGAACGCTGGCTGGGTCACCTGCGCTTCGTCGTCGCGGGGCTGATCGCCCACGTTGTCGCGACCTACCTCAGCGAGGGCTTCCTGTACTGGCAGATCCAGGAGGCGGTGGTCTCCCCGCGCTATCTCAACGCCCGCGACATCGGGGTCAGCTACTTCGTCGTAGGGATCATCGGCCTGTTGACCTATCACATCGCCCGGCCGTGGCGCTGGGTCTACCTGGTCGTCGCCGTCGGCTATTTCGCCGGCGCGGTGCTGATCACGCCCAGGTTCACCCCGGTCGGACACCTGGTCGCGCTGATCGTCGGGCTGGCGTGCTACCCATTGGCTCGCGGCCGTCGCGGCGCGCCGCTGAACCCGTCGTGGCTGTTGCGCACGCGACGTCACGCCCCACCGGCTGCGTAAAGTGGGACAGCGTGGCACTCGACGACGAGGACATCCGGCGGCTCGGCCGCTGCGTCGAACTCGCCCGGACCGCCCTGGCGGCCGGTGACGAGCCGTTCGGGTCGATCCTCGTCGACGCCGACGGCACGGTACTCTTCGAAGACCACAACCACGTCGCCGGCGGTGACGCCACCGCACATCCCGAACTGGCGATCGCCCAGTGGGCGGTGCGCAACCTCTCCCCCGCCACCCGCGCCCGCACGACTGTCTACACCTCCGGCGAGCACTGCCCGATGTGCGCTGCCGCGCACGCGTGGGTTGGCCTGGGCCGCATCGTGTTTGCCGCCTCCGGTGCCCAGTTGACACAGTGGCTGACGCAGTGGGGGGCACCGCTGCCGCCGGTCGCGGCGCTGCCGATCGCCGCGGTGGCCCCACAGCTGACGGTCGACGGCCCGGCGCCGGAGTACCGTGACGCGATGATGGCCCTCTACGCCGCGAAGTTCGCGCCATGACCGACTGGGTGCGCCACGCGATCTGGTGGCACGTCTACCCGCTGGGGTTCGTCGGCGCGTTCCCGGCCGGTCAGCCACCAGGGACCGACGAGCACCGGCTGCGCCGGATCGTCGACTGGCTGGACCATGCGGTGGAGCTCGGCACGTCGGGAATCGCGCTCGGTCCGATCTTCGCCTCCCGCACCCACGGCTATGACACCACCGACCATTACCGCATCGATCCGCGCCTCGGCGACGACGCCGACTTCGACCACCTCGTCGAACAAGCCCACCGACGGGGCCTGCGGGTGCTGCTCGACGGCGTGTTCAACCATGTCGGAACCGATTTCGAACGGTACCGCCGCGCGGTCGACGAGGGCGACGCGGAATCCATCGGCTGGTTTCGCGGCCGCCCGGGCCGGTTCCACACCTTCGAAGGCCACGGCGAGCTGATCACGCTCAACCATCGCAGCCCGGCCGTCGTCGACTACACCGCCGGCGTGATGAACCACTGGCTGGGCCGCGGCGCCGACGGCTGGCGGCTGGACGCCGCCTACGCGGTGCCGGAGTCGTTCTGGGCCCAGGTGCTGCCCGAGGTGCGCCGGGCGCACCCCGACGCCTGGTTCGTGGCCGAGGTCATCCACGGCGACTACGCCGCGTTCGTCGACGGTTCCGGGGTCGACTCGGTCACCCAGTACGAGCTGTGGAAGGCGATCTGGAGCAGCCTCAACGACGGCAACTTCCACGAACTGGACTGGGCGCTGCAGCGCCACAACGACTTTCTGGCCAGCTTCGCCCCGCTGACGTTCATCGGCAATCACGACGTCACCCGCATCGCCAGTCAGCTGGAGCGGCCCGAACATGCGGTACACGCGCTCGTGTTGCTGTTCACCACCGGCGGCGTGCCCAGCATCTACGCCGGCGACGAACTGGGATATCGCGGGGTCAAGGAAGAGCGGGCCGGCGGCGACGACGCCGTCCGGCCCGAATTCGGCGCCCCACCACCACAACTGGACGCCGCCGGCCGGGACACCTGGAACCTGCACCAGTATCTGATCGGGCTGCGTCGGCGCAATCCGTGGCTGCACCGCGCGAAAACCACTGCACTGCACCTCGACAACCGCGGCTACGCCTACGAGACTCGAAGCGGTGACGACGCGTTGATCGTCGCGCTCAACATCGACGATGCGCCGATGCCGCTGCCGGCGGCCACGCTGGCCGGCCGGCGGGTCCAGCTGGTGGGCGGCACGGGGGCTCCCCCGGAGGAGGTCGTCACCGACGTGGTGGTCCCCCCTCAGGGCTGGCTGGTGTTGCGGCCGCTATAACAGCTCGACGGTTCGCGGGTCCTGCTTCCCGTCGTAGAACCTGTCGAGCACCGCCAGGAAATCGGCGTTGTCGTCGGTGGCGCGGGCGAACAGCGTCATCGACGAGCGCACCTTGAGGGTGTCCGGCCAGCCGAAGATCTGCTCGCTGGACCCGCCCTCGATGGCGGCCACCAGCCGGGCGCACTCCCGCAATCGCGGTCCCAGCACCGGATGGGCCAGGTAGGCCTGTGCCTCGGCCAGCGACCCGATGCCGAAACGCTTTGCCGTTGAACTGCTTCCGAGCGTACGCAGCTGCGGGAAGACGAACCAGATCCAGTGGCTGCGTTTGGCGCCGGCGCGCAGCTCGTCGAGCACCCGGTCATAGACGCGGTCCTGGGCGTCGACGAAGCGCGCAAGGTCGAACGGGTCGCTCATGCCTCAACGGTATCGTTGCTTTCGCGTGACCGTCCCGTTATCAAAGGGTCGATCAAAGTCGTTGCGCTGCTGACGATCCCGAGTCCGGCGCGTCTCCTTATCGTTAGCGAACCGCGACTTGGCGCACCGCCGCGCGTACCGGGCCGGGGGTGTCCTGCGTGATTAGCTACCGGCGCACAGCATTCTCAGCTAGCGAAACGCGTACGAAAGGTGATGGTTTCCGTCATGAAGATCGTCGAGATGATGCGAGGCACTTGGTTGCGCCGCGTGGCCGCAGCCTTCGTGGCCGCACTCTTTCTGCCCGGCCTAATCGGCGTTGTCGGCGGGTCGGCGACCGCGGCCGCCTTCTCCAAGCCGGGACTGCCGGTTCTCTACCTTGATGTCCCGTCGGCCGCGATGGGCCGCAACATCCGCATCCAGTTCCAGGGCGGTGGCCCGCACGCGGTCTACCTGCTCGACGGCCTGCGCGCGCAGGACGACTACAACGGCTGGGACATCAACACCCCCGCTTTCGAGTGGCTGTACGGCTCGGGCCTGTCCACCGTGATGCCGGTCGGTGGCCAGTCGAGCTTCTACACCGACTGGTACCAGCCGTCGCAGGGCAACGGTCAGAACTACACCTACAAGTGGGAAACGTTCATGACCCAGGAGCTGCCTGCCTACCTGTCCGCCAACTACGGCGTCAGCCCGAACGGCAATGCCGTCGTCGGTCTGTCGATGGCCGGTAGCGCGTCGCTGACCTACGCGATCTACCACCCGCAGCAGTACATCTACGCGTCCTCGCTGTCGGGCTTCCTGAACCCGTCCGAGGGCTGGTGGCCGATGCTGATCGGGCTGGCCATGAACGACGCCGGCGGCTACAACGCGCAGAGCATGTGGGGTCCCTCGTCCGACCCGGCGTGGCGGCGCAACGACCCGATGGTCAACATCAACCAGCTGGTCGCCAACAACACCCGGATCTGGATCTACTGCGGCACCGGTACGCCCTCGGATCTGGACACCTCCGGTGGCGGCGGCAACCTGATGGCCGCTCAGTTCCTCGAAGGCTTCACGTTGCGGACCAACAAGACCTTCATGGACAACTACCTCGCGGCTGGTGGACGCAACGGCGTGTTCAACTTCCCCGCGAACGGCACGCACAGCTGGGGCTACTGGGGACAGCAGCTGCAGCAGATGATCCCGGACATGCAGCGCGTCCTGGGGGCCACCCCGAGCGCCGGCTAGTCCGACACAGCACCGACAGCGAGCCTGTCGCCCACTGCGGGCGGCAGGCTCGCTGCTTTGTGTCTGGGGCGCCGAGGGTCGCTCCAGAGCCACGCCGGGCGCCGAACGTGACGCGGGGCTGACGTTCGCGGACAGGGAACCCGGGGAACAATCTGGAACCGGTCAAGGTTGAGTCGGGCAGACTGAACTTTGGAGGATTCATGGCTGAAGCCAAATCTGTGCCGGTGTTGTTTGTCAGCGACCCGATCGTGCTGCCCGGAATGGTGGTGCCGATCACGCTGGACGACGCCGCCCGGGCGGCGGTCGATGCGGCTCGCTCCAGCGAGTCCGGCAAGCTGCTGATCGCCCCGCGGCTGGACGACCGCTACCCGTCCTACGGTGTGCTGGCCTCGATCGTGCAGGTGGGACGCCTTCCCGGCAGCGGTGCCGCCGCCGTGGTGCGCGGTGAACAGCGAGCGCACATCGGCGCCGGAACCACCGGGCCGGGCGCGGCGCTGTGGGTTGAGGTGACCGAGGTCGCCGAGCCCGAACTGACCGAGGCCACCAAGGCCCTGGCCGCCGAATACAAGAAACTGCTGCTGGCCCTGCTGCAGCGCAGGGAGGCCTGGCAGCTGGTCGACGCCGTCAACCAGCTGACCGACCCCTCCGGGCTGGCCGACACCGCCGGCTACTCGTCGTACCTGTCCGACGTCCAGAAGCGCCAGCTGCTGGAGACCGAGGACACCGACGCGCGCCTGCAGCTGCTGATCGACTGGACGGCCGAGCATCTGGCCGAGGTGGAGGTCAGCGACAAGATCTCCCAAGACGTCCGCGAAGGAATGGAGAAGACGCAGAAGGAGTTCCTGCTGCGCCAGCAGCTCAACGCCATCCGCAAGGAACTCGGCGAACTGGATCCCAACGGTGCGGAGGGCGCTGAAAACACTGCCGACTATCGCGCCCGCGTCGAGGCGGCTGATCTGCCCGACAAGGTCCGCGAAGCCGCGCTGCGCGAGGTCGGCAAGCTGGAACGCTCCAGCGAACAGAGCCCCGAGGGTGGCTGGATCCGCACCTGGCTGGACACCGTCTTGGACCTGCCATGGAACACCCGCACCGAGGACTCCACCGATCTGGCGGCAGCCCGCGAGATCCTGGACGCCGACCATCACGGACTCGACGACGTCAAGGACCGCATCGTCGAATACCTGGCCGTGCGCACCCGTCGGGCCCAGCGCGGCCTGCAGGTCGTCGGCGGTCGCGGCTCCGGCGCGGTGATGGTGCTGGCCGGCCCGCCCGGCGTCGGCAAGACGTCGCTGGGTGAGAGCGTGGCCAGGGCCCTGGGCCGCAGATTCGTTCGCGTCGCCCTGGGTGGCGTGCGCGACGAGGCCGAGATCCGCGGTCACCGGCGCACCTACGTCGGCGCGCTGCCCGGCCGGATCGTCCGGGCGATCGGCGAGGCCGGCTCGATGAACCCGGTGGTGTTGCTCGACGAGGTCGACAAGGTCGGCTCGGACTACCGCGGCGACCCGTCGGCGGCCCTGCTGGAGGTGCTGGACCCGGCGCAGAACCACACGTTCCGCGACCACTACCTGGAGCTGGATCTCGACCTGTCCGACGTCGTGTTCCTGGCCACCGCCAACGTGATCGAGAACATCCCGTCGGCGCTGCTGGACCGCATGGAGCTGATCCAGATCGACGGCTACACCGAGGACGACAAGGTGGCCATCGCGCGCGACTACCTGCTGCCCCGGCAACGCGACCGCGCGGCGCTGACCCCCGACGAGGTCACGGTGACCGACGCGGCGCTGCGCAAGATCGCCGCGGACTACACCCGCGAACCCGGAGTCCGGCAGTTCGAGCGACTGCTGGCCAAGGCGCTGCGCAAGGCCACCACCAAGCTGGCAGGCGACGACACCGCCTTGATGATCGACGAGCCGGATCTCGTCGGCTATCTCGGCCGTCCGCGGTTCACCCCGGAATCCGCGGAACGCACCGCGGTGCCCGGCGTGGCAACCGGGTTGGCCGTGACGGGCCTGGGCGGCGACGTCCTCTACATCGAGGCCGGGTCCACCCAGGGCGAGCCGAGTCTGCAGTTGACCGGTCAGCTGGGCGACGTCATGAAGGAGTCGGCGCAGATCGCGCTGTCCTACGTGCGTAGTCACGCCGAGCAGCTGGGTGTGGATCCGACGGCGCTGGACCGCAAGATCCACGTGCACGTGCCGGCCGGCGCGGTGCCCAAGGACGGGCCGTCCGCCGGGGTGACCATGGTGACGGCGCTGGTCTCCATGGCGACCGGCCGTCAGGTTCGCTCCGATGTCGGGATGACCGGTGAGGTCACGCTCAACGGCCGGGTGCTGCCCATCGGCGGGGTCAAGCAGAAGCTGCTGGCCGCGCAACGGGCCGGGCTGTCAACGGTGTTCATTCCGCAGCGTAACGAGGCCGACCTGGACGACGTTCCGGCCGAGGTGCTCGAGGCGCTGACGGTGAAGCCGATGACCGATGTCGCCGACATCGTGGCCCAGGCGCTGGAGCCGGCGACCGAGGCGGCCACCGCGGCAGCCTGAGTGCGGATCGTGGTGCCGGCCCCGGCGGATTGTCGGTGGCCGGCACTACGGTGCTCACATGGCCTACGAGGAAGAGTTGGCGAACCGCCTGCGCGAGATCCTCGCCGCCGAACGCGGCCTCGAGGAGAAGCGCATGTTCGGCGGTCTGGCGTTTCTGATCAACGGCAACATGGCGGTGTGCGCCAGCGGAAAGGGCGGCCTGATGGTGCGGGTGCCGGCCGAGGACACCGCCGCGCTGCTGGCCCGCGACCACGTCGAACCGATGATCATGGCGGGACGGGAAACCCGCGGCTGGATCCGGGTCGGCGACGCCGGCCTGCGCACCGGACGTCAACTGAAGAGCTGGGTCGCCCGCGGCGTCGACCACGCGAAATCCCTGCCGCCGAAATAGCTCCCGACGAGCGGAATAAAACGCGGCGCACCCGGTTGTCGGGTTAATGACCTACCCCGTGCGCGTCGCCGTCCAGATTCAGCCCGCCGACACCCCGGACTACGCCACCTGGCGCCAGGCCGTCCTCGACGCCGAGCGCATCGGGGTGGACGTCATCTTCGGCTACGACCACTTCCACGCACCGTTCATCGAATCCATCGCCGACGCCAAACCGGTGCTGGCACAGGTGCAACCGGATGTGAACAATTTCGAGGGCTGGACCGCGCTGGCATCCTGGGGTGAGATCACCACCCGTGCCGAACTCGGGCTACTGGTATCGGGGATGGGCTACCGCAACCCGGACCTGCTCGCCGACATGGCGCGCACCGTCGATCACATCAGCGGCGGCCGCGCGGTCCTGGGCGTCGGCGCCGGATGGTACGAGAAGGACTACACCACTTACGGTTTCGACTTCGGCACGGTCACATCGCGAGCCGATCTGTTCGACGAGGGCCTGCTGCGCATCGAGCGGCGCTTCAGCCAGCTGCAACCGCCGCCGCTGCGCAGGATCCCGATCCTGATCGGTGGATCCGGGCCCAAGCGCACCCTGCCCGCGGTCGCGCGCCATGCCGACATCTGGCACACCTTCCTGCCGCTGGACTCCTACCGCGAGGCCAGTGCGCGCGTCGCCGAGCTGGCGGCCGGGTTCGGGCGCAACGACAGCGACATCGAACGGTCCACGTTCTGGACCGACCCGCGCTCGGCGGACGACTACCTGGCCGCCGGTGCGACGTTGTTCCACACCGAGGTCCGCGCCGCCGGCGGCAGCTACGACCTGAGCACGGTCGAGAAGATGATCGACTGGCGTGACACAAAGCGCTGATCCGGGCCGCCGCGGTTTCGCGGCCCTGCTCGGCGGGTAACGCGACGCAGATGGATGATGCGGCAGCCCGGGAGCTCGTGGCGCGGCTGCGCCGGCACGCCGGCACCACCTATGCCGCCGAGGCGGGGATCACCAGGCGCGACACCCCGATGCCGTTGTTCCAGCTGTTGGTGCTCGCCATGCTGGGCAGCAAGCCGATCGACGCCGCGATCGCCACCCAGGCCGCCAAGGAGCTGTTCCGGGCCGGCTTGCGCACCCCGCGCGCGGTGCTCACCGCCGACCGGCCGACGCTGATCGAGGCCTTCGGCCGGGCCCACTACGTGCGCTACGACGAGAGTTCGGCGACGCGGCTGACCGAGCTGGCCACCCGGGTCGACCGGGACTACCACGGTGACCTGCGCGGGCTGGCCCGCCTGGGCAAACCCGACGTCCGCGAGGCCAAGCAGCTGCTCAAGCAGTTCACCGGCATCGGCGACACCGGCGCCGACATCTACCTGCGTGAGGTGCAGGACGTCTGGCCGTGGGTACGGCCGTACTTCGGCAAGCGGGCCCTGGACACCGCCGGGGAGCTCGGGCTCCCCCGCAACCCCGGTCGGCTGGCCGCACTCACCGGCCGTGCGATCGCGCCGCTGGCCGCCGCGCTGGTGCGGGTGTCGGTGGACGAGGATGTCCGGCAGCGCGTCGCCGGCTGACACGTGACCGTCCGGATCGGCACGTCGGGGTGGTCCTATGACCATTGGGACACGGTGTTGTACCGGCCGGGCCTGCCGGCCGCCCAGCGACTGGCCCGCTACGTCGAGGTGTTCGACACCGTCGAACTCAACGCCAGCTTCTACCGCTGGCCCAAGGACGCCACCTTCGACGGATGGCGCACCCGGTTGCCGGCCGGCTTCACCATGTCGGTCAAGGTGCATCGCGGCCTGAGCCACTTCCGGCGGCTGAATTCGCCGGAACCGTGGGTGGAGCGCATCGAACGCTGCCAGCGCGCACTGGGTGACAAACGCGAGGCGGTGCTGGTGCAGCTCCATCCCGACCTGCACCGCGACGACGCCCGGCTGGCGCACTTCCTGTCGCTGGTTCCCGGCTGGATCCGGATCGCCGTCGAGATGCGTCACCCGTCCTGGGACGACCCCGAGGTCTACGAGCTGCTCGAGCGCTACGGCGCGGCCTATGTCGTGGTCAGCGGGCCGGGTCTGCCGTGCGTGCTGCGTGCCACCACCGACCTGGTCTACGTCCGCATGCACGGACCCGATACCGCGCCGATCTACGCGGGCAGCTACACCGACGACGATCTGGCCTGGTGGGCCGAGCGGATCCGGGAGTGGCAGGGTCAGCGCCGCCGGGTCCTGGTCTATTTCAACAACGACGGCCACGGCCACGCCGTGCGCAACGCGCTGTCGCTGCGCGAGCTACTCGGTCGCTGACTGCTGGTCGAGCAGTTGCCTTCGGGCGGTGACGAATTCGGCGTCGGTGAGATCGCCGCGATCCCGCATCGTCTTGAGGGTGTGCAACCGGTCGGCGACCTCGGGCTCGACGTCGGCGGGTTGCGGCGCGGCCCGCACAATCGGCTCGTCATCGATGAGTTCGATGTGCGTCGGCTGGTCCGGATCGATCCGGACCACCACCACGTCGTCGGGCTCGGGCACCTCCCCGAGGGTGAACGTCGACGTCAGCCGCGCTTCGTACGGCGCAGCCCCGTCCGGTGCCGCGACGCTCAGCCGCAACACCCGGCGACCGGCATCCTTGTTGACCACGACGTTGAACATCGGCCTGATCACCTCGAGCACCACACCGGTACCGCGCACTCCGTCGCGGCGCAGCCGATCCACCTGTGCCACCGCCCGGACCAGGGTCACCGCGTACCCGAGGACCAGCACTGTCCACGCGGCCAGCCACCACAGCGACAGCGGCGCCGTCCAATCGGCGGCCCACGGAACCATCGACGCGATGAACCAGCCCGGCACCATCGGGCGCGGGCAGCGCCGGGACATCGCCAGGAACACCACGAACTGCGCGACGTAGCCGACCAGCCAGACGCCGAGCACCCCACCGCTGGCCGCCGCGGTCCCGGCGTGGTCGAGCATCCGGGTGGCGACCCAGGCCGGCGCCACGATGAGCGCCCACCACGCCACGGCGAGGGTCGCGATCGTCCGCCACATCATTGCGTCACGGTATCGGTCGTCACGCTCCGACCACTTCGCAGTCCACCGCGAGGACGGTGACCAGGCCGGCGGCGCCGTCGACGCGCACGCGCATACCTGCGTTCAGCCGGGAGGCGCCGTCGGCGATGCCGGACACGAACGGCACGCCCAGCTCGCTCGCCACCTCGGTGACGTTCGAGAGGGTGGACCCACCGTCGGTGAGCACCGCGGCCGGGGTGCCCAGCAGCGACACGGACTCGACGTCGGCGGTGGCGATGACGGCGACGTCACCGGCGCCCAGCCCCGCGTCGGCGGCGGAGTCGACGATGCGGACGGTGCCCTCGACGATGCCGGGGAACAGGCCGTCGCCGCGCAATTGATCGGCGACCCGCGCCGGCGCGGGATCTCCCGCGGGTTTCCACTCGCTGTCGATCATCGCCGGCAGCCGCAGCGTCTGCAGGTGCTCTCGCTCGGCGATGCGGCGCTTGATCCGCAACCGGCTGTCCGGTGGCAGGAACAGCGCCTCCTCGATCGTCAGGTAGAACACATCGTCGGCGGCCGCAAGCCTGTCTTGATCGACCATGCGGCGTCCCAATTCCCGTGCGGCAAGCCGCAGTTGATGGGTGAAACGCATGGTCGTGTCGTAGGCCAGCGTCCGGCACGCCCCCGGTGGGGACGGGTCGTCCTCGTGCATCCGGGCGCCGGGCCCCGCGGTGGCAGCCGCGTAGAGCGCGTCGGGCCGGTCGGCCAGTACCGGCGTCGCCAGCTCGGCGGCGCCCGGCCCGCGATGCCCGAGGTGGGCCAGCGCCGAATCGAACGCCGCGGCGAGCATCGGTGCCGCGGTGCGGGTGGCCTCCAGATCACCGGCCTCCAGGGCCGTGCGCGCGTACGGATGCGCGCGCAACACCCGGGCCAGTGACGCGATCTCGGACTGCACGTTCACTGTCTGACCTGCGCCGTCCAACTGCGCCGGCGCCACCTCGGCCAACAGTACGGACCAGGCTGCCAGTACCCAGCCTTCGTGAACTCTGCTGCGCAGCAGACGGATTCGCGCATCCAGCTGGGACTGCCGGAGCAGTTCGAGCGTGGCCGCGTCTCGACGCTCGGCGTCGGCGGCCTGGCGGTAGGCGCTCAGATGCCGGCCGTACATTCGTGCGCACGAGACCAGCCGACCCGTCGACATGGTGCCGGCGATCGCGGCCGACCACGACGAGGCGGAGCGCGGTGCGTCAGGTGCGCTGCGCAGCCGCCGGGCCATGGGGATCGCACGGGCGGGCAGTCGCGGTTCGGCCGCCGCAAGCGCCGAGACGCCGAGATAGATCCGGTGGCCGAACACCGCGACCAGGCGGTTCTCCCATTCGGCCGCCACCGGGTCGCGCAGGTCCAGTGCCTGCGCCAGGGTGCGACCGGCGATGCGCAATCCGGCCAGATGCAGGTCCAGCGACATCGGCGTGAGCGGCCGGGCGCTGACGTCGTGCAGTGGACTGGCCAGGAAGCGTGGAAACCGCGGGTCGATGCGATCGTCGAACTCGCCCTCCGCGCCGTCGACCGCCGCAGCCGGCAACGCGTCGTGTGCCGCCCGCGGGATCGTCACGGTCGGCATCGGGATGCGGCCGGGCGCCCCGACCGCGCCGTGCAGATCGAGCTTGCGGCCTTGCAGCCCTCGCGCGGTGTCGGTCACGGCATCGGTTGCACCCCAGCCGCATTCGAAGTGCCACTGGGTGCGCATGGCGGTCAGGTCCAGCGCTGGGCGCAGCTGCGGCCAGCCCGGCAGGGCGCGCACCCGGAGCCGGGGATCGACCGCGCCCAGAATGCGGCGTGCGGACACCGCGGTGGTGGTGTCGGCGGTGGCCAGGTCCACCACACCGGTGTGATCGGTGCCGACCGCGAGGACCAGAAACCGGATCAGGTCGTCGACGTGGAGCACCTGCAGCGGCTCCGGGCCGCTGGTGTCCAGCACCGCGGCCACCGACCGGCACACCAGCGCGTCGGCCTGGCGCCCCACGGGGGCGGCGATGCGCACCACCAGGCTCGGCGCCCACCCGGTGCCGACCAGGTTCTCGGCCTGCTGCCACATCGTGGGCGCGAGCAGCGACAACGACGGGAACACGATGCGGGCACCGCCTCGGGCGGCGGCATCACAGACCCGGGCCAGACCGGCCGGCCGGGCCGGGTCACCGCCCGGCTCGGGTAGGTGCACCACCACGTCGGCCTGCTCGGCCAACCGGTACACCACCGGGTGGGTCAGGGCCGCGCAGGTGAAGTCCACGCCGGGATCGAGGTCGCGATGAGGACGTTCGGCAATTCCGTGAACATCGTGGCCGGCGGCCAGCAGGCTCGGAGCCAGCGCACGACCGAGCTCGGTGGTGACCCCCGTGAGCAAGATCTGCATGCCAGGCCTCGCTTCCCCTGTCGTGCTCCGACTGTAAGCAGGTCCAGGCGAAAATATCGAGCCTTTGGGGCGGGGCCCGACCCGATCAGACCAGGCTGGCCCGCCCGTCGGCGTGCACCGTGACCTTGGCTCCCGCGATGTCCTCGGCGACTGTCACCGCGGCCGCCTCGGGGTCGTCGATGACCGCCACCGCGCGGGCGTCGTCGCTGGTCCGCACCGTCAGGAAGGCCTTCTCCGGCCGCCCGTCGCGGTCGAACGGGGTGGTCCAGGACTCGACCGTGCCCTCGCCGGACCACTCGACCAGCGCCCGGCGGGTGGGCTCCCGGTCGACCGCGGGCTGGACGTCTTCCCAGCGGAAGGCAGCCGGCGGCGGGGTGGCGCTGTACACGCCGAAACTGTGTTTGGTCAGGTAACCGCCGTTGGCGGTGATGAGACCGCGCGCGGCCGGGTCGGCGCGCAACAGTTCGGCCATCGTGGCGATCGAATGCATCACGTAGTTGTTCCACGGCCCACCGGCGAACGTCAGGCCGCCGGTCACCGTGAGCGGGCGCTGCGGGTCGTCGGTCGGCAGCCCCAGCTCGCGGGCGGCCACCTGCACCGCCGATGGGAAGCACGAGTAGACGTCGACGTGGGCGAGTTCGTCGACACCGACCCCGGC
>NZ_BEWG01000062.1:65377-82623 GCF_002723835.1 Mycobacterium sp. shizuoka-1
CCCGGCGATCCGGATCGCCGGCGAGCGGTGCAGCTCGTGGCGCTCGGCCACCGCGTAGGTGTCATGTGAATCGGTACCGGCGTACGGAAAGACCCAGCGGTCGCGGGGGATCTGCAGAGCGGTCGCCTTCTCGACCGAGCACACGATCACCGCGGCGGCCTGATTGACCATGTTGTTGGAGTTCATCAGCTTCGGGTAGGGCCAGCTGATCATCCGGTTGTCGGCGCTGGGCTGCCCGATCTGTTCGGCAGTGCGCGGCTCCCGGCTCCAGGCGTGCGGGTTGGCGGCGGCGACCTCGCTGAACCGCGCCCACAACGCGGCGATCCGATGCTGATGCGCGTCGACGGTCTCGCCGGCCGCGATCCGCAACGCCTGCTCGAACAGCGGATAGACGTGCGATGGCAGGACCAGCCCGACGCGGTCTTCGGCCGGGCTGGACATCGGAACCTCGTCCTCGGCTCCCGGCGGTACCGCGACGTCATCGCCCTGGCGGGTCCAGTCGGGACGGATCCCGGTGGCCTTCAGTCGCTTGCGGGTGCGCCAGGTCTCGCCGCCGGCCAGCAGCACCACGTCGGCGCGGCCCCGCTGGATGTCCAGGCAGGCCTGATTGACCAGGGACTGCGGCGTGTTACCACCGACCCCCGTGTAGTAGGTCGACGCGTCCTCGGCGCCGATCCGCTGACCGAGCAGCAGCCCCGGATCGCGGTAGCGCCAGGACAGCAGGTTGACCACCCGGATCGCGTCGACTGCCTGCAGCACCCGCGGGTCGGCAGCGTCGCGGGCCGCCGCCGCCATCAGATCGACGGGCTCGACCTCGGGTGCGTCGTCGTACTGGTTGACCTGCCCCACCCCGACCAATACCGGCGTCCGAGGATCCATCGGCGGCCCCATTTCCTAGTCGTGGCGGTGTTTGACGGCTGTCAAAACCTAGCAGGCCATGCCAGGATGTCGCCATGACGGTGGTCCTGGTGCACGGCAACCCTGAAACCGACGCGATCTGGGGCCCGCTGGTCGGCGCGCTCGGCCGCGATGACGTGGTGCGACTGTCGCCGCCGGGATTCGGCGCCCCATTGCCGGCGGACTTCCCCGCGACGTTCCCGGCCTACCGCGCGTGGCTGGAAACCGAACTCGAACGCTTCGACACCCCCGTCGACCTGGTCGGCCACGACTGGGGCGGGGGCCACGTCGTCAATCTCGTGATGCATCGCCCCGAACTGGTGCGCAGCTGGGTCAGCGACATCCTCGGGGTGTTCCACCCCGATTACGTCTGGCACGACATGGCCCTGCTGTGGCAGACCCCCGGAACCGGAGAAGAAGTGGTGGAGGCGATGATCGGCGGCTCGGTCGCCGAGCGGGCCGAGCAGTTGGCGGGGCTGGGCATGCCCGCAGGCGTCGCCGGTGAACTGGCTGCCGCCCAGGGCCCGGAGATGGGCCGCGCGATCCTGGCGCTGTACCGCTCGGCGGCCCAGCCTGCGGTGGCCGAGGCGGGACGGATGCTCGGCAACGCCGCCGCGCGGCCGGGACTGTCGATACTGGCCACCGAGGACCACTTCGTCGGCAACGACGAGCAACGCCGGGCAGCCGCCGAGCAGGCCGGCGCTCGCACCGAGGTGCTCGAGGGCCTCGGCCACTGGTGGATGCTGCAGGATCCCGCGCGCGGGGCTCGGGTGCTCACCGAGTTTTGGGCCTCGCTGGACTGATTTCGCCCGCGATCGGCTGTATTGGCGCGCTCACGGTGCGAGCATGTCGGCATCGCGGTCGAGAACGCGGCCGCCGATGTTGGGAGGATCCACCATGGCCGAGCCGTTCAAGGGCGTCATCAACCTCGACATCCGGGACTCGGTCCCGGACTGGGGGCCCTATGCACTCACCAGGCCACCCGAGGGCGCGCCGAACATCCTGATCGTGCTCTACGACGACACCGGCCTGGCCGCGTGGTCGCCCTACGGCGGGCGGATCGCCATGCCCACCATGGACAAGCTGGCCGACAACGGGGTGACCTACACCCAATGGCACACCACCGCGCTGTGCTCGCCGACCCGCTCGACCTTCCTGACCGGACGCAATCACCACGTCAACCGGTGCGCGTCGATCACCGAGGGGTCCATGGGGTTCCCCGGTGCCGCGGGGCGGCTGCCCGCCGAGTGTGCCACCATCGGACAAGTGTTGCAGGACAACGGTTATGCCACGATGTGGCTGGGCAAGAACCACAACGTGCCGGTCGAGGACCTCTCGCCGGGTGGCAGCCGCTCGGAATGGCCGCTGGCCAAGGGATTCGACCGGTTCTACGGGTTCCTCGGCGGTGAGACCAACCAGTGGTACCCGGACCTGGTGATCGACAACCACTTCGCCGAACCGCCCTACACCCCCGAAGAGGGCTATCATCTGTCCAAAGACCTTGCCGATCAGGCCCTTCGGATGCTCCGCGACCTTCGCTCGTCCGCCCCGTCGAAGCCGTGGTTCATGTGGTTCTGTCCCGGCGCCAACCATGCACCGCACCACGCGCCGCAGGAGTACATCGACAAGTACAAGGGCGTCTTCGACGACGGCTACGAAGCGTATCGGGAGTGGGTGCTGGCGCGGATGATCGAGCGGGGGGTGGTCCCCGAGGGCACCGAGCTGACCCCGCTGAACCCGATGCCCGCCGAGGTGGCCAACCCGGCCGACTACGTCCGGCCGTGGGCCGAGCTCAACGACGACGAGAAGCGGCTGTTCTGCCGGATGGCCGAGGTGTTCGCCGGTTTCTCCGAGTACACCGACGTCCAGATCGGCCGGATCGTCGAATTCCTCGAGCGCACCGGCCAACTCGACAACACACTGATCTTCTACTGCGCCGACAACGGGGCGTCCGGCGAGGGCACACCGAACGGGTCGGTCAACGAGAACAAGTTCTTCAACGGCTACCCCGACAGCCTCGAGGAGAACATGTCGTACTTCGACGAGCTCGGCGGGCCCGAAACCTACAACCACTACCCCACCGGGTGGGCGGTGGCGTTCTCCACACCGTTCCAGATGTTCAAGCGCTACTCCCAATTCGCCGGCGGCACCTGCGACCCGATGGTCATCCACTGGCCCAAGGGCATCAAGGCCAAGGGGGAAATGCGCCACCAGTACCACCACAGCACCGACATCGTGCCGACCATCCTCGACGTCGTCGGGTTGCAGATGCCCGAGGTGTATCGCGGCGTGCCGCAGTACCCGCTCAACGGGGTGTCGATGCGCTACAGCTTCGACGACGCGCACGCGCCGACCACCAAGAAACGGCAGTACTTCGCGATGCTCGGCACCCGCGGCATCTGGCAGGACGGCTGGAAGGCGGCCGCGCTGCACGCCCCGATCAGCGGTAAAGGCCACTTCGACGCCGACGTCTGGGAGCTCTACCACGTCGACGCCGACCGGGCCGAGGCACGCAACGTCGCCGACCAGCATCCCGAGAAGCTCCAGGAACTCATCGACGCCTGGTTCGCCGAAGCCGAGGCGAATTTCGTTCTGCCCCTTGATGACCGACCCGCGGTCGAGCAGATCAACGACGAACGGCCACAGGCCGAGCCACCCCGGTCGCGCTACGTCTACTTCCCCGACACCTCCCCGGTGCCGGAATCCACCGCGGTCAACATCAGGGGGCGCTCCTACAAGATCCTCGCCGACGTCGAGGTCACCGCGGAGTCCCAGGGGGTGATCTTCGCCCACGGGTCCCGCTTCGGCGGCCACACCCTGTTCATCAAGGACGGCAGGTTGCACTACGTCTACAACTTCCTCGGGATCCGCCCCGAGCAGGAGTTCGTCTCCGGTCCACTGCCGCCCGGCAACCTCACCCTGGGGGTCGAGTTCGCTCGGGAATCAGCCGGAGAACACGGTGAATCACTGGGAACGGCAAGACTTTACGTGGGTGAGGAGGTCGTGGCCGAAGGTCCGATGCGCGCCCAGATCGGGCCGTTCACGCTGTGCGGTGACGGGCTGTGCGTCGGCTTCGACAGCGCCGACCCGGTCAGTCGGTCCTACCCACCCGGTTTCCCGTTCACCGGCGGACGCATCCTCGGCGTCGGGGTAGACGTCAGCGAGGACCAGTACCTCGACCTGGAACGGGAGGCGGCCGCGGCCTTCGCCCGGGACTGACACGTTTGTCCGTTCGCATCCTGGGTATCCGTACGCGTCCCCTAACAAGGAAGTGAGGGCCGCATGCCTTTCGGATCAAGACGGATATCCAGGGCCACGATGACGTTGGTCGGTGGAGCCGCGGTACTGACGCTGGCCGTCGGGTGCGGCGGCAACAGCGGTTCGGGTGAGTCGTCGACGACCACTCCGACCACGACCCCGACCACCTCGGCGGAGACGACCGTGACCACCAGCCCGACGGCCGGTGACACCGCGACGCCCGCCCCCGGCGGCACCGGCACGGCGCCCGGTGGGGTGACCGGTGGCGGCGACGCCAACGGCGGCGGCGGCAGCATCCCCGGCGGCCCGACCGGTAGCGGCGGTCCCGGTGGTGGCGGCGGCAGCATCCCGGGCGGTCCGACCGGTAGCGGCGGTCCCGGTGGCGGCAGCGGATCGATCCCCGGTGTCGGCAGCGGCGGCGGTGGCCCCGGCGGTGGCGGCGGCTGCATCAACGGCGTGGGTTGCCTCGGGACCGGCTAGATCCCTTGGCGCAGTGGCCACCTCGCGACACTCCGGTGTCGCGAGGTGGCCATTTCAGTCCGCGGGCCCGACCCGGTAGATCGACTTGAGCGCAAAGAACGCCTCGAGCCCTTCGGGCCCCAACTCCCGGCCGATGCCGCTGGCCTTCACGCCGCCGAACGGGGCCCGGAAATCCAGTTGATAGTCGTTGATGCCGACGGTGCCGGTGCGGATCATCCTAGCCACCTCGAGGGCACGGTCGTCGTCGGTGGACCAGACCGTCCCGGCAAGACCGAATTCGCTGTCATTGGCCAATGCGATCGCCTCGTCGTCCCCGTCGTACGGGATCACCGCGAGCACCGGGCCGAAGATCTCCTCCTGCGCGATGCGGTCGCCGTTGTCGACGTCGGCGAACACCGTCGGTGAGACGAACCAGCCCCGCTGCTGATCGGCCGGAACCGCTCCGCCCGCAATCAGTTTCGCCCCGCTGTTCTTGCCCGCCTCGATGTAGCCCAGCACCCGGTCGCGCTGGCGGGCGCTGACCAGCGGGCCGATGTCGGTCGAAGTGTCCAGCGGGTCACCGACCCTCAAGGTGCCGACCATGTCGACCAGTGCGCCCAGCACCTCGTCGTAGCGTGACCGCGGCGCCAGAATCCGCGAACTCAGATGGCAGGTCTGACCGTTGTTGACGAACGAGGCGTTGCGCAGGCCCTTCATGGTGGCGTCCAGGTCGGCGTCGTCGAGAATGACTGCCGCGGATTTGCCGCCCAGTTCGAGGGTGACCGGACGCAGCAGCCGCCCGCACACCTCGCCGATGGTGCGGCCGGCCGCCGTCGAACCCGTGAAGGTGACCTTGTCCACGCCGGGGTGCGCCACCAGATAGGCGCCCGCGCCGGCACCACCGGGCACGATGTTGAGCACGCCCGGTGGCAGGCCCGCCTCCGCGGCGGCCTCCGCGAACACCAGCGCGTCCAACGCCGTCTCGGCGGCGGCCTTGAGCACCACCGTGCAGCCGGCCGCCAGCGCCGGTGCCAGCTTGAACGCGGCCAGCGCCTGCGGATAGTTCCACGGCACGATCGCGGCCACCACGCCGACGGCCTCCCGGCGCACCACGGTCTGCCCGATCATGCTCGGGCGGATCTCCTCGATCGGGATCTCGGTGATCAGGTGCGCGTAGTAGCGCAGCAGTGCGGCCGGAAACCGGCCGTTGGCGCCGCGGGACAGCGACATCGGCATGCCGTTCTCTCGGGTCACCAATTCGTCGGTGCCCCTGGCTCGTTGCTCGAGAGCGGCGGCGAACGCGGTCAGCAGCTCGGCGCGATGATCCGGCGAGGCGGCCTGCCACTCGGGCAGCGCGGCCCTGGCGGCGGCCACCGCCGCGTCGACGTCGGCCTCGGTGGCGCTGGCGCCGTCCCCCAGTGGCTCCCCGGTGGCCGCTTCGATCACCGGCTGTACCTGCTCGGCGGCCAGGAACCGGCCGTCGATGTAAACCTGCGCCGTCGTGCTCATCGGTGCACCTCCATTGCTTGGTCGGCGGGCTCGAACAGCACGCCGTCGGCGATCAATCCCTCGATGTCGTCCTCGGCCAGACCCAGCACATCGCGGCAGACCCGGCGGGTGTCGGCACCGGGCAGCGGGGCCGGGCGTTGCGGCGCAGGCGCGATGTGGCGATAGGGCGCCGGGCCCGCCTCGGTGGTCAGCGCAACATCGAAGAACGGATGAGCCATGTCGGCGAAGACCTGTCGGGAGGCAAGCTGCGGCTCCGCCCGCAGGTCGTCGGGGCGGTACATCGGGCCGGCGGGCACCCCGGCCGCCTGCAGCGCCTCGGCGACCGCGGCGGGCGAGCGATCGCGGGTCCAGTCCGCCAACTCCCCCGGGCCGGTGACCGTGGTGATCGCCGCCCGGTCGGCGTCCGACCGGACCGACACCACACACCATTCGTCATCGCCGGCGCACGGCAACACCAGATGGGCGGTGGGATCCGGCTCGATCCGCTCGGCCCCGGTGGCCGCCGCGGCCAACGTGACGTAGAGGGTGTCGAGCTGGTTGATCGCCGCTTCGGCCTGCGACACGTGGATCCGGGCGCCGACGCCGTCGCGTTCACGCCGGATCAGCCCGGCCAGGGCGCCGATCGCGCTGATCCGGCCCACCACGTGGTCGGGGAAGATCGTCGTCGCGTCGTAGAACGCGTGCCGCGCCGCGGGCGGGGGCGGCTCCTGCGACGTCCACAACCTGCTCACCCCGATGGTGGCGCGGACCAGCGGGCCGTAGCCCATCCGCTTGCTCCACGGCCCGGTGTCGCCGAACGCACTGCTCTCGGCCACCACCAGCCCGGGATTGAGCTCATGCAGCCGATCGCTGGAAAAGCCCAGCGCGGGAAGGGTTCCCGGTTTGAAGTTGGCGAACACCGCGTCCGACGCGGACACCAGCCGGCCGAACAGTTCGGCACCGGCCGGGCTGCGCAACTCCAGGCCCAGGCCGAGATTGTTGCGATGGGCGCGGGCGAACGACTCGCTGATCTTCTGGTCGGGGCCTTTCTGGCGCAGGCCGTCGGGGTAGCTCGAACTCTCGACCTTGATCACCTCGGCGCCGAGGTCGGCGAACAACCGGCTGAGCTCCCCGCCGGCCACGATCACGCCGAGATCCAGGACCCGAATGCCGGCCAGCGGCCGGTCGCCGATCGGCCGGGTCGCTCCCGGAGTGAACCGCGCTGAGCTCCACTGACTCTCGGTGTCGTCGAGCGCGGGTGCGGGGGTGCGGTAGCCGGCGTGGGCGCCGTCGACGACCCAGTAGCCCACCGGCACGCGGGCGGGTACGCCCGGTGCCAGTTCGGTGTCGGCCAACGCGCCGACCGCTGCCAGGTGCTCGGACTCCAGTGCCTGGGAGGGGGTCAGGACCGCGGCGATCGGCACACCGTGCGCCTGGCCCTCGGCCACCAGCTGGGCCATCGTCTGGTCGGCGAACAGCGCCGCCATCAGCTGACTGAGTTCACCGAAAGCCTTGGTGCGTGCGGCGATCGATTCGAAGCGCGGATCTGCGAACTGCTCGGGCTCCCCCAGCCAGGCCCGCATGCCATGCCACTGGCGCGGGGCCAGTACGCAGAGCCGGACATACCCGTCCCGGCACGCGAAGATCGGATAGGCGTCCTGGTTGCGGGGCCGCCCGCGCCACCGCTCGGCGGCATTGCGGGCGGTGGCGGCCTGACCCTGGGTGCCGAACGGTGGGTCCAGTGTCAGGACCACCGCGTCGAATCGGGAGAAATCGACGTAATCGCCTGTGCCGCAGCGCAGCCGGTGAAAGTACGCCACCAGCACCGCCCAGGCGGCCTGGACGGCGGCGGTGGCCGAGGCGATGCCGTCCGGGGGCAACACCGGGGTGCCGGTCATCGGACCCGAGCGCGACAGCGCCGACGACATCGCGTACAGCACCGCGTCGGTGGCCTGCCAGGATGCCAGCGGGCCCTCGGTGCCGAAGTCGGTGACCGACATGGTGACCAGCTGGGGGAACCGGTCGGCCAGCGCGGCGCACGAGGTGCCGAACGCCGCCGCCAGTCCGGGCGTTCCGCTGTCGACGACGATGTCGGCGCCGCCGGCCAGCTCGAAGAACGTCTGGCGGTCGGCCTCGTCGGCCGGGTCGAGCACCGTGCCGCGCTTGTTCGCGTTGTGCAGGGCGAAGGGCACACTGACCCCGTCCACTGTCGGCCGGGCGTGCCGGGCGGGGCTGCCGCCGGGCGCTTCGATCTTGATGACCTCGGCGCCCAGGTCGGCCAGCAGCCGGGTGACCGCGTCGCCGGTCTGATCGCACAGGTCGAGCACCCGCACCGACGCCAGCAGCGCGCCGCCCGTCGTCACGAGCCGACCGCCAGCAGACGCTGCACCCACTCCAGCTGGGTGTCGGTGTCGTCGACCACATAAAGCGTGTCCACGAACATGTCTCGATACCCGTTGTCCTGCAATGCTTTCACCGCATCCTCCACCTCTTCGATCGGCGTGCCCGCCGCGACGTTGACCCGTACCTGCGTGGTGATCGCCGCCGGGTCACGCCCGGCCGCCTGCGCCGCGTCGTCGATCACCTGTCGTGCGGCAGCCAGCTTGTCGATCCGCACCGCGGAAGGCACCACCACGACCGCCAGCCAGCCGTCGGCGCGTCGGCCGATGCGCTGCAGTCCGGCCGTCGAGGAGGCGCCCAGATAGATCGGCGGGCGCGGCTGCTGGACAGGTTTGAGGCTGATCCACGACGGCGGCACACGATACCGATCGCCGTCGAACGAGACGGGATCGGTGGTCCACAGTGCCTCGAGCGCGTCGAGCAGCTCGTCGAGCTGGGCGCCGCGGTGCGCGAACACCGCACCGGCGGCCTGATATTCCTCCGGTGACCAGCCGATCCCGAACCCGGGCAGCACCCGGCCCCGGCTGACCACGTCCAGGCTGGTCAATTGGCGAGCCAACTGCACCGGCGGGTACCACGGCGCCACCAGCACGCTGAACCCCAGCCGCGCCGACGTGGTGACCGTCGCAGCGACCGTCAACGCGACGAACGGATCCAGGCTGGTCCGAAAGTTCGGCGGCACACCGTCGCCGCCGCCGTACCCGACCGACGGTTGTGCCGGGGCCAGCAGCCGATCGCCGACCCACAGGCTCCCGGCGCCCAGTTGCTCGGCGGTCGAGGCGAACCGAGCCAGCTCGGCATGGGCGGATTCACCGAATTGCGGCAACGCGAAGCCCAGCACGTCGGTCAGCGTAGTAGAGCTGGTCGGAGCCCTCGGGAGGGGCGGGAACCACGCATGAACAAACGGTGCCCCGCAGGCGCGGTCGCGTCGAAGCGGGTTTGATGGGTACATGGACTCGATGACTGAAGAGACCATTGCCCAACTCGACGGCTGGTGGCGGGCCGCCAACTATCTCTCGGTCGGCCAGATCTACCTCTTGGACAACCCGCTGCTGCGGACGCCGCTGACCCGCGACGACGTCAAGCCCCGGCTGCTCGGCCACTGGGGCACCACCCCGGGCCTGAACTTCCTCTACGCCCACCTCAATCGCGCGATCAAGCAACGCGAGCAGTCGACCATCTACCTGACCGGGCCCGGCCATGGCGGTCCGGGGCTGGTGGCCAACGCCTATCTGGACGGCACCTACTCCGAGATCTATCCCGACATCACCGAGGACGTCGAGGGCCTGCGCCGGCTGTTCCGCCAGTTCTCCTTCCCCGGCGGCATCCCGTCGCACGTCGCCCCGGAGACCCCCGGCTCGATCCACGAAGGCGGTGAACTCGGCTACGTCCTCTCGCACGCCTACGGTGCGGCGTTCGACAACCCCGACTTGCTCGTGGTCGCGGTGGTCGGCGACGGTGAGGCCGAGACCGGTGCGCTGGCCACCAGCTGGCACTCCAACAAGTTCCTCAACACCGCCAACGACGGCGTGGTGTTGCCGATCCTGCACCTCAACGGCTACAAGATCGCCAATCCGACGGTGCTGGCCCGCATCCCCGAAGACGAACTGCGCAGCCTGATGGTCGGGCTGGGGCACGAGCCGTATTTCTTCGAGGTGCCCGACTCCGATGAACCCGATGCCGCCACCGACCATGCCGACGCCCACCGCCGGTTCGCCGCACTGCTCGACGAGGTGCTGGACCGGATCGCCGAGATCAAGGCCCAGCCCGGCGACGATCGGCCGGCCTGGCCGATGATCGTGTTCCGCACCCCGAAGGGCTGGACCGGCCCGGCCTACATCGACGGCAAGAAGACCACCGGATCGTGGCGGGCGCATCAGGTTCCGCTGGCCAGTGCCCGCGACACCCCCGAACATCTCAGTGTGCTGGCCGACTGGCTGGCCTCCTACCGGGTCGAGGAACTGTTCGACGCCGACGGCAGGCTGCACCCGCACATCGCCGCACTGGCGCCGTCCGGGCAGCTGCGGATGAGCGACAACCCGCACGCCAACGGCGGGCTGCTGCTCAAGGACCTGCGGCTACCGGACTTCCGGACCTTCGGTGTCGACGTGCCGGCACCCGGCGCGACCGTCGCCGAGGCGACCCGGGTGCTCGGCCGCTGGCTGACCGAGGTGATCCGGCTCAACCCGGAGAACTTCCGGATCTTCGGCCCCGACGAAACCGCCTCCAACCGCCTGCAGTCGGTCTTCGACGTGACCGACAAGCAGTGGGATGCCGAGTTCATCGGACCCGAGGTCGACGAACACCTGGCCCGCGCGGGGCGGGTGATGGAGATGCTGTCCGAACACCAGTGCCAGGGCTGGCTGGAGGGGTACCTGCTGACCGGTAGGCACGGGCTGTTCAACTGCTACGAGGCGTTCATCCACATCATCGACTCGATGTTCAACCAGCACGCCAAATGGCTCAAGGTCACCGACCACATCCCGTGGCGCCGGCCGATCGCCAGCCTCAATTACCTGCTGTCCAGCCATGTCTGGCGCCAGGACCACAACGGCTTCTCGCATCAGGACCCCGGTTTCATCGACCATGTGGTGAACAAGAGCGCCAACGTCGTGCGGGTCTATCTGCCGCCCGACGCCAACACCTTGCTGTCCACCTACGACCACTGCCTGCGCTCGCGCCAGTACGTCAACGTCGTCGTCGCCGGCAAGCAGCCGCACCCCAACTTCCTGACCATGGAACAGGCGATCGCGCACTGCACCCGCGGGCTGGGGATCTGGGAATGGGCCGGCAACGAGACCGTCGGGGAAGACCCGGACGTGGTGATCGCCGCCGCCGGCGACGTGCCGACGCTGGAGGCCCTGGCCGCCGTCGACCTGTTGCGCCGGCACCTGCCCGAGCTGACGGTGCGCTTCGTCAACGTCGTGGACCTGATGCGACTGCAGGACGACACCGAGCATCCGCACGGGCTGTCCAGCCGCGAATTCGACATGATCTTCACCCCGGACAAGCCGGTGATCTTCGCCTACCACGGCTATCCGTGGCTGATCCACCGGCTGACCTACCGCCGCAGCAACGACAGCCGAATCCATGTCCGCGGCTACAAGGAAGAGGGCACCACCACCACGCCGTTCGACATGGTCATGCTCAACGACCTGGACCGCTATCACCTGGTCATCGACGTGATCGACCGGGTGCCGCACCTGCAGTCACGGTGCGCCACGCTGCGCCAGCAGATGGTGGACAAGCGGCTGGCCGCCCGGGAGTACACCCGGGCGTTCGGCGACGACATCCCCGAGGTCCGCGACTGGGTGTGGCCCGCCGCACGCGGGCTGCAAACCGGTGACTCGGGCCCCGCCGACGCCACCGCAGCTACCGGCGGCGACAACGAGTAGCTGGGCATTTGGCTGCCACAGGTACACTTGGCACGTTATGTCCGAGCACAGCGCGGTGGCCCCGCACCCCCATCCCGCCCCGCTCGCACAGTTGGCCGCACTGCACCATTTCCGGGTCTACGTCGACATCGGCATCGTGGTCGTGGTGCTGGCGATGACCAACCTGATCGCCCACTTCACCACTCCGTGGGCCAACGTCGCCGTGGTGCCCGCCGCCGCGATCGGCCTGCTGTTGCTGGTGCGCTCACGCGGCCTGGGCTGGGCCGAACTCGGACTCGGCCGCGAGCACTGGAAGTCCGGTGTGCTCTACGCACTCGGGGCCGTGGTGCTGGTGCTGACCGTCATCGCGGTGGGCGCCGCGCTGCCCTGGACCCGGCCGATGTTCCTGAACGACCACTACGCCACGGTGTCGGGGGCCCTGGTCGCCTCGATGATCATCATCCCGTTGCAGACCGTCATCCCCGAGGAACTGGCGTTTCGCGGGGTGCTGCACGGCGCGCTGGATCGGGCGTGGGGCTTTCGCGGGGTCGCGGCCGCCGGGTCGCTGCTGTTCGGCCTGTGGCACATCGCCTCGTCGCTGGGTCTGACCAGTAGCAATGTCGGTTTCACCCGGATCTTCGGCGGCGGCGTGTTCGGGATGCTGGCCGGCGTGCTGATGGCGGTGGCGGCCACCGGGGCGGCAGGGTTCGTGTTCACCTGGCTGCGACGGCGCAGCGGCAGCCTGATCGCCCCGATCGCGCTGCACTGGTCGCTGAACGGCCTCGGCGCGCTGGCGGCCGCGCTGGTCTGGCACCTGTCGACCTAGCCGTCCTTGCGGCGGCTGCGTCGGGCCCGGAACTCCCGGTTCTTCACCTTGTTGCCGCAGGTCGCCATGTCGCACCAGGTACCGCCGTGATTGCGGGATCGGTCGTAGAACGCCCACCGGCAGTCCTCGTTGCCACAGGCCTTCAGCTGGGCCCAGGTGCCGTCGCGCTGGGCGTCGGCGACGACAAGCAACAACGACAGCAGCCGGCCTGGCAGGCCGCCGGCGTCGGCGGCCACCTGCAGCGTGCCGTCGGAACCGAGCTGGACCCGGGCGGCGGCAGCGTCGGCGATTCGGCTCAGTGGCTCCAGCTGGTCGCCGGTCGGTGCCGGTCCGCCCGCGTTGTGGACGAGCATCGTGCGCAGCGCTTCGCGCAGTTCACGGATGGTGTGCAACTGTTCGGCGCTCGCACTGTCGCCGGGTGACAGCAGGCCCTGGGCCACCAGCCACGGCTCGGCGTCCGCGGACCGGGCCAGTCGGTCGGCCCCGGACTCCAGGTCGAGGGTGTTGACCAGCGCCTGGATCCGGGCCAGCGGCTCCGGAGCGGGCTTGGCCTCGGTGTCTGGAAGCCAATCCGCAGCGACCTGCGTCATGTGTCGAGGGTACGAGCCGGTGACCGGTAAATCAACTTGACTGGTCATGCGTGACCGGTGTAGCGTTTTGGTTGGTCATCAGAGACGGCGACGAGGCCGTCTCGGAACAGGAAAAGCCCATGGGGCCCAACGAGTTTCACGCTAACATCCGCCACCCTAACAGCCGGCCGCCGGCCGGATGGGACATTCCCGCGCCGGCAGACGTTCCTGCCGGCGGCACTCTCACCGCCCGGCTGCGAGCCCGGATGTTCGCCGCCCGGCTCGACCGAGACATCGAAGCGGGCATCATCCCCCTGCCGGGCAGCGCGCTGGCCGTCCACCTCACCCGGCTGACCTCGGTGGCCGAACGCGAGGCGCTGGCCCGCACACTGCGCCAGGCGCTGGCCGATCTGCACGACACCCCCCGCGGGTACTCCGCGCGGATTCCGGTGCATCCCGAGCGGCTGGCCGGCTGTCGTGGGGTGATCGACGACATCACGCTGCTGCTGCACTCTCCGCGCCCGGTCCGGGCGCGCGGGATGGCCCGGCTGCGGATGCTGCTCTCCGACGGAACCGGCCCGCTCTATCGCAACGGCCGCGGGAGTCTCGGTGCCGAACTGCGCGGCGTATTGGCCGCGCTCTAGCCGAGCTGGGGCAACAGCACCGCGGCGCCCGCGATGCGGCCGTCGGCCAGATCGGTCAGTGCCCGGTCCGCCTGCCCGAGCGGATATTCCGGAGTTGTCACCTCGATGTGGTGCCGGCCGGCGAACGCCAGGAACTCGCGGGCGTCGGCACGGGTGTTCGACGTGACCGACCGAACCTGGCGCTCCTGGAACAGGTGCCGTTGATAGTTCAGCACCGGGATGTCGCTGAGGTGGATGCCCGCCACTGCCAGCGTGCCGCCCCGGTCGAGCGCCTCCAGGGCGGGTAACACCAACTCACCGACCGGGGCGAACAGGATCGCCGCGTCGAGCTTGACCGGCGGCGGGTCGGCCGCCCCCTGGGCCGACGCCGCGCCCAGTCCCAGCGCGAGCTCACGCGCCTGTGCGCCCCTGGTCATCACATGCACCTCCGCGCCCTGGGCCAGCGCGACCTGGGCGGTGATGTGCGCGCTGCCGCCGAACCCGTACAGCCCCAGCCGGCCGCCGGGTGGCAACTCGGCGCGCAGCAGCGACCGGTACCCGATGATCCCTGCGCACAGCAACGGCGCCAGTTCGCTGTCGGTGTACCCCTCGGGCAGCCGGTGAGCGAACGCGGCCGGCACCGTGGCGAAGTCGGCATAGCCACCGTCGGCATCCCACCCGGTGTAGCGCGAGTTCGGGCACAGGTTCTCCGCCCCGCGCAGGCAGTACGCGCACTCGCCGCAGGTGTGGCGTAGCCACGCGATGCCGACCCGGTCGCCGACGACGAACTCGTCGCCGGCCGCCGAGCCCAGCGCGACGACCTCCCCCACCACTTCGTGACCCGGCGTCACGTGCGCGCGGTGCACGGCCAGATCACCCTCGGTGACGTGCAGATCGGTGCGACACACGCCGCAGGCGCGCACCGCCACCAGAAGCTCGTCGGGCGCCGGCTGCGGAATGCGCGCGCCGGGGTCCAACTCCAGCGGACGGCTGTGCATCGGCCCGGGCCGGCGGACTCGCCAGGCCCGCATCGTGGTCGGTTCGGTCGCCATCTGTCCATCGTGCAACGTCGGGCCGGACCACGCCGCACCGGGCGCGTCCGGTCAGGGACCAATGGCCCACGATCAAGGCCTTTCGGAGCCTGTGCCGACCGGGAATCCGGTGTGACGGTAGAGGTATGGACTCAGAACTGCCCGACAAGGCCACGGTCGAGGCGGCCCTGGCGCTGGCGGTCCGCGCCCCCTCGGTGCACAACTCCCAGCCGTGGCGCTGGCGGATCGGTGAGCAAAGCGTGCACCTCTATGCCGACCCGACCCGCCACCTGCCCCGCATCGACCCCGACCGTCGCGACCTGATGCTCAGTTGCGGTGTGGCCCTGCATCATTTCTCCGTCGCCCTGTCGGCGCTCGGTTGGGCGGCGCAGGTGCACCATCTCCCCAACCCGGCCGACCCGGAGCATCTGGCCAGTGTGGAGATCCTCGGTCCGGCGCAGGCCGAGCAGGACATCGCGCTGGCCGCCGCCATCCCGCGGCGGCGCACCGACCGGCGCTGGTTCTCCTCCTGGCCGGTGCCCACCGGCGACGTCGCGCTGATGGCGGCCCGGGCGGCCCGCGCGGGGGTGCTCCTGCGGCGGGTCGACGACGAAGGGGAACTGGCGCAACTGGTGGCGCGCGCGGTGCGCGAACACATCAGCGATCCGGCTTATCTGGCGGAACTCTCGATGTGGAGCGGCAGGCACGGCACCCCGGCCGGCGTGCCCGCCCGCAACACGCCCCCCGCCGAACGGCAGGGTGCGTTCTCCGCGCGGGTGTTTGCCAACCCGGTCCTGGAGCAGCCCAGCGGTGTCCAGGCGCGCGACGACGCCGGCGTGGTGCTGGTGCTGTCCACCGCCACCGACGATCCGCTGGCGCTGCTGCGCGCCGGTGAGGCGACCAGCGTGGTGCTGCTGACCGCGACGGCGCTGGGGCTGGCCAGCTGCCCGCTCACCGAGCCGCTGGAGATCGCCGCCACCCGCGCCGAGGTGCGCGCGAAATTGCTTGGCGGCGACGGCTTTCCGCAGATGCTGTTGCGCGTGGGCTGGGCGGCGCTCAATGCCGACCCGCTGCCGGCCACCCCGCGGCGGCCGCTGTCGGATGTGGCGGCCTACCTCGACGGCGCGCCGCTGGGAGCCTCGGCCGGCTAGGTCTTGCGGACCTTGCCGACGATCCAGAGCAGGATCACCGATCCCAGGATCGCGGTGAACAGGGTGAACCACCACCCGCCGGCCGCGGTGTCCAGGAAGAAGCTCAGCAGGAAGCCGCCGATCAGCGCGCCGACGATCCCGATGACGATGTTCATCAGGATGCCGGAACCGCCGCCCTTGACGATCTTTCCGGCGATCCAGCCGGCCAGCGCGCCGATAATGATGTAGCCGATCCAACCGACACTGGTCAGTGTGGTCGAACGGGCGAGGAATTCGGTTGCTGCCACCATGTCCATGACGGTCTCCTCAAGGTCGACGGCCGGCGTGAACGCGCAGCCGCTATCCCTTTGGTATACCGCCGCCAGGTAACGATTGGCCGCTAGATTCGGCCACGATCACCTACTGGCCGGGGGTCATCCCCGGAACGGGCGTCTCCACCGGGACGGGGACACCGACCGGCACGCGTCCACCCGGCGCCGGAGGTGGCGTGTCACCCGCCGGGGCGTTGGGATCCGCAGGCGGTGGCGGCGGAGGCGGCGGAGGCGCGTACGGCCGGATCGACTCGGCCAGAGCCTTGGCCGCCGCCGGGTCGATCGGATCCTTGGCGGTGCCCAGCCACACCACGAACCAGCGCTGGTTACGCAGCTCGCGCGGGGCGTTGGGCACCGAGGTGCCCACCACGCCGGCCCAGATCTGGCCGTTCGGCTTGGTGGTGTCGGTGAACTTCACCTCGTAGGACGAGAAGTAGCCCGGCATGTCACCGGCCTGCAACGCGCCGCTCTGCTGGTTGAGCCGCACGCCGGGGAACGGCATGAAGAACTCGCCCATGTCCGAGGCCAGCCGGATCGCGGCCTTGCTGTTGTCCTGCTCGGCGCCGGCGAACAGTTTCAGGTCCAACCGGCCGAGGATGATGCTGGTGTCGTTGGCCGTCGGGGCGGGCTGGCCGTTGGTGGCCGGACCGGTTTCCTTGCTCAGCAGAGCCTGGCCGTAGTTCAGGCGGGACGCGTCGGAGACGATCCAGCCGCCAGGCAGCAGATAACTGAACCCGCCCGCGGTGTTGGGGATCCGGCCCGGCTCCAGCGGCGGCGGCGCGTTCGGGTCGACCGGCGGGGCGTTGGGGTCGACCGGCGCCGGCGGCGGCGCGTTCGGGTCCACCGGTGGTGGTGGCGG
>NZ_BEWG01000063.1:0-1297 GCF_002723835.1 Mycobacterium sp. shizuoka-1
CGCCCGGACCGCCCGCACCGCCGCCGCCCGGCGTGCAAAACACACCCGAGCCGACACCCTCCCCGGTCTACGTGCCAGCACCGGGTGAGGTGCCCGCACAACCCGGAGGACAGCCATGACCAGGGCGCGTCTCATCCGCGCAGCCGCCGCGACCGTCCTCGTGGCGGTGCTCGTCAGCGGGCTATTCGTCGCCCTCGGCCGCACCGGCGCGGCGGCCAAGACCACGGTGGTCGCCTTCTTCCAGAACAGCAACGGCCTGTTCGCCGGCGACGATGTGCGGATCCTGGGTGTGCCCGTCGGGCGCGTCGCCACGATCGAACCGCAGCCGCAGCGGGTCAAGGTCACCTTCTGGATCGACCGCAAATATTCGGTTCCCGCCGACGCCAAGGCGGTCATCCTGTCGCCTCAACTGGTGACCGGGCGCGCCATCCAGCTGACCCCCGCCTACACCGGCGGACCCGTGATGCGCGACGGCGCGGTGATCCCGCAGGACCGCACCGCGGTCCCGGTCGAGTGGGACGACTTCCGGGCGCAGGTTGAGCGGCTGACCGAACTGCTGCGGCCCACCCAGCCCGGAGGCGTCAGCACGCTGGGCGCGTTCATCAACACCGCGGCCGCCAACCTGCGCGGCCAAGGTGCGAACATCCGCGACACCGTCGTCAAACTGTCGCAGGCGTTGTCGGCCCTCGGCGACCACAGCGACGACATCTTCTCCACCCTGAAAAACCTGGCGACGCTGGTGTCGGCGTTGCACGACAGCAGTGGCCTGCTCGGACAGCTCAATGAGAACCTGGCCGCCGTCACAGGGTTGTTGGCCGACGATCCGGACAAGGTCGGTCGGGCGGCCGGGATGCTCAACGACGTGGTCGCCGATGTGCAGAGTTTCGTTGCGGAGAATCGCGATGCGCTGGGCACCACCTCGGACAAGTTGGCCTCGGTCACCACGGCGATGGTCGACAGCCTCGACGACATCAAACAAACCCTGCACATCCTGCCCTCGACGCTGCAGAACTTCATCTTCATCTACGAACCGGCCGGCGGTACGATGACCGGCGCCATCGCGGTCAACAACTTCGCCGACCCGATCAGTTTCCTGTGCGGCGCGATCCAAGCGGCCTCCCGTCTCGGCGCCGAACAGGCGGCGAAACTGTGCGTGCAGTACCTCGCACCGATCGTGAAGAACCGCCAGTACAACTTCCCGCCACTGGGCGAAAACCTCATCGTCGGGGCATCGGCACGGCCCAACGAGGTCACCTACAGCGAGGACTGGATGCGACCCGACTACGTGCCGCCCCCC
>NZ_BEWG01000063.1:1343-6132 GCF_002723835.1 Mycobacterium sp. shizuoka-1
CCGCTGGCCGCCGAGGCTGCTGCGCCGGATGCCGCCGCGCCGCCCACGCCGGTCACCACCAACCCATCCGATGGCCTCCCCGGCCTCATGGTCCCCCCCGGAGGCGGCTCATGACAGCGCGACAATCCTCCCGCGTCGCGGTGAAACTGCTCATCATCCTCACGCTGGCCGGGCTGCCCGGCTGCGGCTGGCGCGGGCTGAACTCGCTTGCACTGCCCGGCACCGAGGGCGCCGGGCCGGGTTCCTTCGTCGTGCAGGCGCAGATGCCCGAGGTCAGCAATATCCAACCGAACTCCCGCGTGCAGGTCGGTGACGTGACCGTCGGCACCGTGACGAGAATCGAGCGTCAAGGCTGGCATGCCCTGGTGAGCATGCGGCTCAACGGCGACGTCGACCTGCCCGCCAACGCGACCGCCAAGCTCGGCCAAACCAGCCTGCTGGGTTCGCTGCACGTCGAGCTCGCCCCGCCAGCGGACGCGCCACCGGACGGCAAACTGCGTGACGGATCGCTGATCCCGTTGGCGCGCGGGGGAGCCTACCCGACCACCGAACAGACCCTGGCCGCGATCTCCATGCTGCTCAACGGCGGCGGACTGGGCCAAGTCCAGGACATCACCCGGGCGTTTTCCACCGCGTTCCGGGGGCGTGAACACGACCTGCGCAGCATGATCGAGCAACTCGACAAATTCGCCACCCTCACCAATGACCAGACCGGTGACATCATCGCGGCCACGGACAGCCTCAACACCCTGGTCGGCAAGTTCGCCGACAACAAACCCGTTCTCGACACCGCGCTGCGCAAAATCCCCGATGCGCTGGCCGAGCTCAACAGCGAGCGGGACAACCTCATCGAGGCCGCCGATCAGCTCGGCAAGTTCAGCGCACTGACCGTCGACACGGTCAACCAGACCAAAGAAAATCTGGTCAAGGAACTCAAGGACATCGGGCCGGTGTTGGAAGCGCTGGCCAACGCCGGCCCCAGCCTGACACGTGCGCTCAGCCTCTACACGACCTATCCGTTCCCCAACGAAACCGTCGAGAAGTGGATGCGCGGCGACTACGGCAACCTCAGCCTGATCGTTGACCTCACGCTCAGCCGCATCGACTCTGCGCTCTTCACCGGTACGCGCTGGGAGGGCAACCTCACCGAGCTGGAGCTGCAATGGGGCCGCACCATCGGGCAACTCCCGAGCCCCTACACCCAATCCAACCCGCTGATCATTCCGTACCGCTGGGACCAGGGACGCTAAATGTATTTGCACAAACGCGTGAAGGTTCAGCTGGCCATCTTGACGGTGCTTGCCGTCGTCGTGATCTCGTTGATGACGCTGCACGTCATGAAGCTGCCGGCCAAGCTCTTCGGTGTCGGCCGGTACACGGTGACGATGGAATTGCCGCAGACCGGCGGGCTGTATGCGACCGGCAACGTCACCTACCGCGGCACCGAAGTGGGGCGGGTGCAGTCGGTGCACCTCACCGACACCGGTGTGGCCGCGGTGCTGTCGCTCAAATCCGGCATCGACATCCCCTCCGACGTCAAAGCTGAGGTACACAGCCAGTCGGCGATCGGTGAACAATATGTCGACCTGCTGCCCCGCAGTGACACCGCACCGCCGCTAAAGAACGGCGACGTCATCCCGCTGCGGGACGCCTCCGTGCCACCTGACATCAACAAGCTGCTCACCGCCGTCAACACCGGCTTGCGGGCGATACCGCGGGATAACCTCAACACCGCCGTAGACGAGGCATACACCGCCGTCGGCGGGCTGGGCCCAGAACTGGCCCGGCTGGTCAGGGCCTCCACCCGGCTGTCGATCGACGCCCGCGCCAACCTCGACTCACTGACGTCGCTGATCGACCAGTCCCAGCCGGTGCTCGACTCGCAGACCGATACCTCCGATGCGATCCAGGCATGGGCGGCCAACCTGGCCACGGTCACCGCCGAACTGCAAACCCATGACAACGCGGTGGCCGGAATCATCGACCACGGCGGCCCCGCCGCCGGCGAGGTGCGACAACTCTTCGAGCGGTTCCAGCCGACCTTGCCGATCCTGCTGGCCAACCTGGTCAGCGTCGGCCAGGTCGCCCTCACCTACCGAAACGACCTCGAACAACTCCTCGTGCTGCTGCCGCAAGCCGCAGCGATCCGCGGCGGAAGTGTCGTCGCCAACGCCAACACCAAGCAGGACTACCGTGGCGAGTGGATCAGCTTCAACCTCAACATCAACCTCCCACCGGCCTGCACCACCGGATTCCTACCCACCCAGCAACGGCGTCCACCGTCCTTCGAGGACAGCCCGGAGCGTCCCGCCGGCGACGTGTACTGCCGGGTGCCCCAAGATTCACCGTTCAACGTCCGCGGAGCGCGCAACATCCCCTGCGAGACCGTCCCCGGCAAACGCGCACCCACGGTGCGAATGTGCGAAAGCGACGAGCAGTATGTGCCGCTCAACGACGGCTTCAACTGGAAGGGCGACCCCAACGCCACCCTGTCCGGGCAGGACATCCCCCAGGGAGCTCCCGGATCACCGCCGACCGGAGCGCCGCCTCCCGCTGCCGTGAGCCCACCCCCACCACCGGTAGCGGCCGCCCAGTACGACCCCGCCACGGGCACCTACATCGGACCCGATGGCCAGCAATACACCCAATCCGACCTCGCGCAGACCGGCCCGAAGGAGAAGACGTGGCAGACGATGCTGACACCACCGGGCAGCTGAGAACCGCCGGCCGCACCTCGACGCTCATGCCGGATGAACGCGCCGCGTCCGCGCCGATCGGTGCTGAACCGACGCATGGCGGCGATGCCGGCACCGCCGAAGACGCCAGCAGCGGACCCGACGGCAAGGACACACACACCGCACCCCCGGGCGAGCCGAGGACGACCCGCTCGCCGCTGCGGGCCGCGATGCTGGTAGGGGTGGCCGTCGTCATCGCGCTGGCGACGCTGGCGGGATGGCTGGGATTTCGTCTCCACCACCTGCACGAGGCGCAGACCGAGCGAAATGCGTATGTGCAGGTGGGCAGGCAGGCGGCGCTGAACCTGACGACGATCGATTGGCAGAACGCCGACGCCGATGTGCGCCGCATCATCGACGGGGCAACCGGGCAGTTCTACGACGACTTCACGAAGCGATCACAGCCGTTCATCGCCGTGGTCAAACAGACCAAATCGACCACCATCGGCACGGTCACCGAGGCCGCGCTGGAGTCGAAGACCGCGGGCACCGCCCAGGTGCTCGTCGCCGTGACCGTCAAGACGACGAATGCCGCTGTGCCCGACCAACGGCCACGGGCCTGGCGGATGCGCATCTTCGTGCAGCAAGTCGGCGATCAGCCCAAGGTGTCTAACGTGGAGTTCGTGCCGTGAGGTGGCCGAAATCGCGTCGTACCGGCGATCCCACCGACACCGACTCGGCCCAGGAAACACCCACCGCGACCGAGGACGACTGCGAGCACACGCCGGCTACGATGAAACGAAGCATCCGCTGGTCACGTGTGCTCGCCTACGGGATGCTGCCCGGCCTCGCGCTGCTGCTGGCCGCGGCCGCCGGCGGGCTGAAATGGCAGGTCGGTTCCCTGCGTGAGGCCCAGCTTGCCAGCGTCGAGTCCGTGCGGGCCGCCACCGACGGAACAATCACGATGCTGTCCTACAAGCCCGACACCGCCGAGAAGGATCTGACCGCCGCCCAAAACCGACTGACAGGACAATTCAAGGATTCCTATGCCTCGCTAACACATGACGTGGTGATCCCCGGGGCGAAGCAAAAACAGATCTCCGCGGTCGCCAACGTTCCGGCCGCGGCGTCGGTGTCGGCCACCGCGAACCACGCGGTCGTCCTTGTTTTTGTCAACCAGACCGTCATCGTCGGCACGGACGCACCCACCAGCACCACCTCATGCGTGCGAGTGACGCTGGACAAACACGATGGCCGATGGCTCATTTCCCAATTCGAGCCGATTTGACAACATGATCGGGGTTCGATTCACAGCGCCGCGCAACATTCAGACCGTATGCATGGCGATGTGCTGGGCGGCAGGGCTCGGTGTGGCAACTGCGCAGGCACCTCACGCTCATGCCGACCCGGTGGCCTATCTGGTCAACGTGACCGTGCGGCCCGGCTACGGCTTTCCGAACGCCGACGCGGCCTTAGGCTACGGTTACGGCATTTGCGACAAGCTGTCCGGCGGCGAAGGCTACGGGCAGCTTATCGGCGATCTGCAGGCTGATTTCCACACCGCCGACGACTATCAGGCCTCCTATCTGATCACCCAGTCGGTCAACGAACTCTGCCCGGCGTTGATCTGGCGCCTGAGGAACTCGGCTGCACACGACTGGCCGCCGCCTAGAGATGACGGCTGACGTCGAGGAGATGAACATGCGGCATTTGCTGTTGACCGTGCCGGCCGTGGTGGTCGTCGCCGTCGGTGCTGTGGTTGGCATGCCGATCGCACACGGCGACAACAAACGACTCAACGACGCGGTGGTCGCCAACGTGTACACCATTCAGCACCAGGCAGGCTGCACCAACGACGTCACGATCATCCCGCAACTGCAACGTGCCGCCGAATGGCACGCCCGGGATGTGCTGAACAATCGCGACCTCAACGGTGATATCGGGTCTGACGGTTCGACGCCGCAAGACCGCGCCGACGCAGCCGGTTTCCAGGGTCGGGTGGCCGAAACGGTGGCGATCAATCCGGCCCTAGCTGTAACTCCCAGACAGGTTGTGAACGGCGTGGTGAGCGGAAGTAGGTGAGGACCTCCGGTATCGGTGTGGTTACCAAACAC
>NZ_BEWG01000064.1 GCF_002723835.1 Mycobacterium sp. shizuoka-1
GGTGAGGTCGCGCATGCGGATGAAGTCGTCCAGGGCGGTGGAGGGCCGGTAGCCGGGTTCGGGTTGGTTGCTGGGGCGGCGTAGTGGTCGGATGGTGGCGCCGGTGGTGATGAGGTTGGTCAGCAGGGGGGCGGGCACGATGCCGCGGGTGCCGGTCAGCACGCCACCGGCGCGGGACTCGCGCACCGGGTCGTCGGTGTCGGCGTCGGTCAGCACGTGCACCACGACGGTGGCCGCGCGGGCGTCGGGTGCGGTGGCGGGGCAGTCGGGGTTGTCGCAGGTGCAGGCCAGGTGCTCGGAGCCGGCGCCCAGGGCGCCTAGGGCGTCGGAGCGGCGTTGGCCGAGGGTGCGGGGATCGTCGTCGCAGACGGCGTGTGCCATGGCGCTCAGGCGTCGGTCGAGGGCGGCGGCGTCGGTGACCAGCAGCGATCCGCGGATGTCGGCGACCCCGCCGTGGGCGTTGGGTAGGTCGAGGACGATATCGCGGTCGCGCAGGCGGGATTGGGTGCGGCGCAGCGCGCCGGGGTCGTAGCGGTCGACCCAGGCGTCGATGGCGCGTTGCAGTTTGAGGGCGGACATCGGTCCCCAGGTGAGCGCGTCGTCGGCGATCGCGCGGTCGAGGACGGCGAGCACGGCGTGGTCTTGGACGAGGTAGGTGCGGTCGACGATGGCCTGGCACACCCGGTAGCTCAGAGCGCCTTCGGTGAACAGGGCGGCGACTCGGGGCAGGCGGTGGCGCAGCGACATCGCCATCAGCATCTCGGCGCTGGCGCGGCCGTGGGTGATGCCCAGGGCTGCGGATACTTCGGCTGCGGCGGCGTCCCAGTCGTCGCAGGCCCAGTGGGCGCGCTCGTCGTCGGGGCAGCGGCGGGCGACGAGTTCGGCGATCGCGGCCAGTCGGCGGGCGGCGGCCTGGGCCTCCTGGCGGGCTGAGTCGGTGATCGCGGCGACTACCGCCGCGTCACCCGATCCACCCAACCCACCGTCGAACACGTGTTCGAGTATGCCACCGGGGTCCGACAGAACTCGCCGAGTCGACGAACCCCTGCGAGTGATCGCGCCTAGCCTGAAGCCATGGTCCAGATCCATGTGGAGAAGACAATCTTCGCGCCGCCCGACCAGGTCTTCGCGTGGCTGGCCGACCCCGCCAACCTCAAGGCCGCACCGCTGATCGTCACGGCCGGCTGGGCGAAGGATTCACCGGCCCCTGCGGGGCTGGGGGCCATGCGGACCGGATTCGCGATCGGACTGTGGTTCCGCGAGGAGATCACTGCCTACGATCCGCCGCACAGCTACAGCTATCTGATCGTGAAATCGGTTCCGGCGTTCGACCACGAAGGTGGCACCCTGACGTTCACCCCGCAGGGCGACGCCACCCACGTCGACTGGGTGAGCTCCTACACTCACCCGGCCCGCGGTGGCGGCAAGGCGACGGAAGCTCTGACCTCGCGACTGCTGCCGTGGAACTTCACCGCCATCCTCGACGGCTGCGCCAGGGCGCTGGAGCGCTAAGCCGATTCCGGAACGATGATCTTCAACGCGCCAGGAACCGCCGAGATCTCGGCCGGCAGCGGGCACACGTAATCACCGTCGGCGTAGGCGTTGATGCCGGGGGAGTCGACGGTGATCGTGCGGGCCCGCTCGGTGCTCACCTCGTCGAGGTTGACGTGCGTGCCCTTGAATACCGTCGGGAACAACCGGATCAGCTTGGTACGGGATGACGAGCGCACCATCGTGACGTCGAGCAGCCCATCGGAATGATTGGCTCCCGGGCAGATCAGCATGCCGCCTCCGTAGCTGCGGGTGTTGCCGAACGCCGCGAGCGTGAGGTCGGTGACGATCTCGCGCTCGCCGTCGAGCACCAGCCGAAACGGCAAGGGGCGCAACTGCGAGATCTCGGCCACCAGGGCGACGTTGTACCGCATCCGGCCGTGCGGCCAGCTCATCCGGTTGACCCGGTCGCTGACCAGTGAGTCGAACCCTGTCGCGGCCACCGTCCCGAACCAGGTGCTGGACCCGTCGGCGCCCTTGATCAAACCGAGGTCGACGGTCTCGGTGTGCCCCGCGGCGATCACGTCGACAGCGGCCACCGGATCGGCGGTCGGCAGCCGGTATTCGCGGGCATGGTCGTTGCCGGTGCCGGCGGGCACGATGCCCAGGGGAATGTCGGTGCGCGCCAACGCCTGCAGGGCCAGCCGGATCACCCCGTCACCACCCACCACGACCAGCGCGTCGGTCGGGCGGGTCAGCGCGTCGTCGACCAGCTCACGGGCGTGGGCGGCGTCGCGGCCGACGATCCCGGTCACGTTGATGCCGAGTTCCTGGAACCGGGCCACCGCCCGCTCGCCGGCGTGCGGCGCGTTGCCGTGACCCGACTTCGGATTCGTCAGGACGGTGACCTGGGAGATCATGGAATCAGCTTGCCCGGGTTCAGGATTCCCGCCGGGTCGACGGCTTGCTTGACCGCCCGCAGCACCTTCACGCCGAGCTCGCCGATCTCCGCACCCAGCCACGGCCGATGGTCCGCCCCGACCGCGTGATGGTGGGTGATCGTGCCACCGGTACGCGAAATGGCATCGGAGGCAGCGACTTTGGCGGCCATCCACTGGGCGGCGACGTCGCCGCGCTGCCCGGCCACCACGGTGAAGTACAGCGAAGCCCCGGTGGGATACACATGCGAAATGTGGCACATCACCAGCGCTGGTGTGCCGCTTTCGGCCAGAGACGAGGTCAGCGCCTCGGTGACCGCGGTCTTCAGCGTCTCCAGGTTGGCCCAGGTGGTTGCCGTCTCCAATGTCTCGCACAGTGCACCCGCGGCCAGCAGCGAGTCCCGCAGATAAGGCGCATCGAAACGGCCGTGCTCCCAGGCCCGGGCCGGCGCCTCACCCAGCGACGTGCCGCCCTGGGCCGCCATGATCGCCCGGGTCTCGGCGTGCCGGCTCTCGGTGTGTGCCGCGCTGCCCTCGAACAACGTCAGCGCCAGGCAGCCGCCGGTGATGCTCTGCTCGCCGATGCTGCCGGTGGTCGCCAGGTTCACGCCGGTCTCGGCCTCGTCGGACAACCGCAGCACGGTGGGTCCGGTGCCGATCTGGGTGACGGCACGCAACGCGGCCGCGCCGGTGGCGAAGTCGGGGAATGACCAGGCCTCATAGCGGGTGGTTTCCGGAACCGGGTGCACCCGGAGCCGAACCCGGGTGATGACGCCGAAGACCCCCTCGGATCCGGAGAACAGTTCGCGCAGATCGGGCCCGGCCGCGGTCTCCGGCGCCCGGCCGAGGTCGAGGACGCCGACCGGAGTGATGACCGTGAGGCCCCGGATCATGTCGTTGAACCGGCCATACCCCGCGGAGTCCTGCCCCGAGGAGCGGGTGGCCGCGTACCCGCCGATGGTGGCGAACCGGAAGCTCTGCGGGAAGTGCCCCAGCGAGAAGCCGCGTTCGCCGAGCAGGCGCTCGGCATCCGGGCCGGTCACGCCGGCGCCGAGCTCGGCCTGCATGGAGATCTCGTCCAGCGAATGCAGGGCGTCGAGCCGACGCAGATCCAGCGAGATCACCGCGGCGAAGTCGCCTCGGATCGGGTCGAGACCGCCGACGACACTGGTGCCGCCGCCGAAGGGAACGACGGCGATCCCGTGCTGCGAGCAGTACCGCAGCACCGTCGCGATCTCGTCCTCATTGCCGGGCAGCAGCACCGCATCCGGGGCATCCTGATGGGATTGCTTGCGGCGCAACAGATCCAGGGTGGACTTGCCGCCGGCGTACAACAGCCGGCCCCGGTCGTCGGTGTGGACGTAGTCGGCGCCGACGAATTCGGCGAGTGCGTCGCGATGGACGTCGGCCAGTGTCGACGGGCGCACCTGCACCTCGTCGATCGACGGTGCGGGAATCTCGCCGGCCGTGACGCCGAGCGCCTGCTCGAGCAGGGCCCGGATGCCGTCGGAGAGGGGCTTGGCGGCCTCGGGGTCACCCCAGGCATTCCAGGCCATCGGGGGAAACAGGGTGCGGGCGTCGTCGCTCATGCGTTACAGTATTACAGATGCTGTCAATCAGTAACGATGAATCGGTGGACATCGGCGACCGGATCATGGCCGCCGCGGCCAGCTGTGTCCGCGACTTCGGCGTCGAGCGGGTCACGCTGGCCGAGATCGCGCGGCGCGCGGGCGTGAGCCGGCCCACGGTGTATCGCCGCTGGCCGGACACGCCGGCGATCCTGGCCGCGCTGCTCACCGACCGGATCACCGGCACCTGGCGTGCGGTTCCCGCGGCCGGACCGGGTCGCGCCGCCCTCGTCGACCGGATCGTCGAGGTCGCCCGCCGCCTACGCGACGACGACCTCATCACCTCGGTGCTGCGCTCAGCCCCCGAGCTGGCCATGGTTTACATCGCCGGACGCCTCGGCACCAGCCAGCAGATCCTGATCGATCTGTTCGTCGACGCACTGCGGGCCGCCCAGGCCGACGGCAGTGTGCGCGCCGGCGACGTCCGCCAGATGTCCGCGATGGTTCTGCTCATCGGACAGTCGGCGATCCAGTCCGCCCAAGCCGTCGAACCCATCCTCGACGGCGACGCCCTGAGCGCCGAACTGGCGCATGCCCTGAACGGATACCTCGCCCCATGAGTGACCTCACCGCGCTGAACGCCGCCCGGCGGACCACCGACCTCGCCGACCTCGGCGACGACGGCCGTGTCGACGTCGTCGTCATCGGCGGCGGTATCACCGGCACCGGCATCGCCCTGGACGCCGCCAGCCGCGGCCTGTCGGTGCTGCTGGTGGAAAAGCACGACCTGGCCTTCGGCACCAGCCGATGGAGTTCCAAACTCGTCCACGGCGGCCTGCGCTATCTGGCCACCGGCAACGTCGGCATCGCACGCCGCAGCGCCGTCGAACGCGGCATCCTGATGACCCGCAACGCCCCCCATCTGGTGCACGCGATGGCGCAGTTGGTGCCGTTGCTGCCGTCGATGAGCCGGGCCCAACGAGCGCTGGTGCGAACCGGTTTCGTCGCCGGCGATGCGCTGCGGATCCTGGCCGGCACCAAGGCGTCGACCCTGCCCCGATCACGGCGGATCGGCGTGCCCCAGGCCGTGGCGATGGCACCGACGGTGCGTCGTGAGGGTCTCGACGGCGGCCTGCTGGCCTACGACGGTCAGCTGATCGACGACGCCAGGCTGGTGGTCGCCGTCGCGCGCACCGCCGCCCAGCACGGCGCGCGCATCCTGACCCGGGTGTCCGCGCAGTCCGCGACCGGGACCTCGGTCCGGCTGCTCGACGAACTCACCGGCGAGACACTGGACGTCGCCGCCCGGGTGGTGATCAACGCGACCGGGGTGTGGGCCGGAGCGGTGGATCCCGCGATCAAGCTGCGCCCCAGCCGAGGCACCCACCTGGTGTTCGATGCCGCGTCCTTCGGCAATCCCACTGCGGCGCTGACCATTCCGATTCCAGGCGAGGTCAACCGGTTCGTGTTCGCGATGCCCGAACAGCTCGGCCGCGTCTATCTCGGGCTCACCGACGAGGATGCCCCGGGTCCGATTCCCGATGTGCCCGAACCGACTTCGGCCGAGACGAGCTTTCTGCTGGACACCGTCAACACCGCGCTCGGCACCGCGCTGGGCCGCGGCGACATCAGGGGCGCCTACGCGGGCCTGCGTCCGCTGATCGACACCGGCACCGGCCGGACGTCGGACCTGTCCCGAGAGCATGCCGTCATCGAATCGGAGTCCGGGGTGTTCAGCATCGTCGGCGGCAAGCTCACCGAATACCGGCACATGGCGCAAGACGCCCTCGACCGCGCGCTGGCCGCCCGGGCGATCACCGCCCAGCCGTGTCGGACCCGCAATCTGCCGCTGGTCGGCGCGCCCGCCAATCCGGTGGCGACGCTGCGGACGACGAGCGAGCTGCCCGGTTCCCTGGTCGCCCGCTACGGCGCCGAATCGCCGAACGTGATCGCCTCGGCCCGCTGCGACCGGCCGACCGATCCGGTGGCCGACGGCATCGACGTCACCCGCGCGGAATTCGAGTTCGCGGTCACCCACGAGGGTGCGCTGACCGCCGACGACATCGTGGATCGGCGTACGCGGATCGGCTTGGTCGAGACCGACCGGGACCGGGTGCTGGCGGTGGCCGGCGACCTACTGGCCCGCGCCTGACTCAGTAGCGGACCGCGCTTTGCAGAAGCGGGGGATAGACCGTGGACGGCTCACCGTCCACGGTGGTGCCGGCGAACTGCAGCATCGAGCGGGTGGTTCCGTTCACGTCGGCCGGATAGTTCAGCGTCGGGGCCGACACATCGTCGAGCACCCGCAGTGCTTCGGCCGGGAGTGTGACGTCCGCGGCGGCGAGGTTGTCCTCGAGGTGGGCGATGCGCCGCGCCCCCAGGATCGGCACGACCGTGCCCTCGCGCTCCCGCAGCCACGCCAACGCGACCGCGGCCGGCGTGGTGCCGACCTCGTCGGCGATCGCGGTGACGGCGTCGATGACCAGGAACTCCTCGTCGCTGGGGCCTCCGACGTAGCCGGCGCGCACCGAGTCGTCGACGGCGCCGCCACGACGGTATTTGCCGGACAGGAACCCGTTCTTCAGCGGGCTCCAGGGGACCAGCGCCATGCCCTGGTCGAGTGCCAGTGGCGCCAGCTCGCCCTCGACGGTGCGCGACAACAGCGAATACTCGACCTGCAGTGCGACCAGTGGCGTCCAGCCGCGCAACACGGCCATGGTCTGCGCCTGGGCGGTCACCCAAGCCGGCGTGTTCGAGAACCCGATGTAGCGGATGGTGCCCGCGCGCACCAGGTCGTCGAGGGTGCGCAGGGTCTCGTCGATGGGCGTGTTGCGGTCCCAGTTGTGCAGCCAGTAGACGTCCAGATAGTCGGTCTGCAAGCGGCGCAACGTGTCTCGCAGCTGGCCGAGGATCGCGCTGCGGCCGGCGCCGCCGCCGTTGGGATCGCCGGGGTGCAGGTTGGCGAAGAACTTCGACGCCAGCACCACCCGGTCGCGCCGGCCGGGCCGGGCGGCGAACCAGTCGCCGAGGATCTTCTCGGAGTGGCCGTTGGTGTAGAAGTTGGCGGTGTCGACGAAATTGCCGCCGCGGTCCAGGTAGGTGTCGAGGATCCGCTCGGACTCCTCGACGCTGGACCCGGCACCGCCGGCGTCTTCGCCGAACGTCATCGCGCCCAGGGCGAACGGACTGACCCGCAGGCCGGAGCGGCCCAGGGTGAGGTAGTGATCGAGTGGCATGAATCGCTCCTTTGGAGTGGTATTTGATATACCCATCCAAGGCGAATGACGAGTTCAACGGTAGAACAATGCTAGCTACCTCTTGCACAATCCGATCATTCTTGGTGGGATCGGTCTATGGATTCGCGGCATCGGCAGTTGGCCGAACTGGGTGGACTGATTGCCGCGCACGCCCGACCCGATATGCAGACATCGATCGACGGTCTGATGCTGTCGAAGGAGGTGGCCTCTGGGGTCCCCGATTACTCGCTGACCGAACCGCTCGTCGTGGTGATGGCCCAGGGTGGCAAGCGGCTCCAACTCGGAGACGATTGCTACGAGTACCGGGCGGGGCAGTGCCTCGTCGTGACGGCGGACCTGCCTGTCACGGGCCATTTCATCGACTGCGGCGACGGGCTGCCGTCGCTGGGCATGGCGCTGGCGCTTCGACCGGCCGTGGTGGCCGAGCTGATGCTGCAGGCGCCTGGCGTGCGGACGACGCGGGGCGAGGGGAGTGCGGCGATGTTCACCACCGAGGCCGACGCCGATGTGCTCGACGCGGTGATCCGGTTGGTACGGCTGCTCGACACGCCCTCAGATGCAGTGATTCTGGCACCGCTGATCGAACGCGAGATCGTCTGGCGGTTACTGGCCGGACCGCACGGCGACACGGTGCGGCAGATCGGTAGGACAGATAGCAATCTGTCCTATGTCAGTCGGGCCATCGGCTGGATACGGCAGAACTATGCCGAGCCGATGCGCATCGAGGAGCTGGCCCAGGTGGCGGGCATGAGTCCGTCGACGTTCCACCGGCACTTCCGGACCGTGACAGCGATGAGCCCCTTGCAGTTTCAGAAACGCATCCGACTGCAGGAGGCGCGTTCGATGCTGATCACCGCTCCCGGCGACATCGCGGGGGTGGGGCATCGCGTCGGCTATGACAGCCCGTCGCAATTCACCCGCGAGTACCGGCGCCTTTTCGGCGTTCCGCCCGGGCTCGACGCCCAGCGCTTGCGCGCGTAATTACAGCGGGATGTTCTTGTGCCGTCCGCGCCGGGCCGGCGCCTCGGCGAGCGCCTGCGTCAGCTTGCTGCGGGTATGCGCCGGGTCGATCTTCTCGTCGACCACGCCGATCTCGACCGCACTGTCCACACCGCCGGCGATCCGCTCGTGCTCGGCGGCCAGCTCCTCGTGCAGCGCGTCGCGCTCGTGATCGGCAGCGGCGGCCAGCTTCTTCTTGTGCAGGATGCCCACGGCAGCCTTGGCGCCCATCACCGCGACCTCGGCGTCCGGCCACGCGAACACCTTGGTGGCGCCCAGTGACCGCGAGTTCATCGCGATGTAAGCCCCGCCGTAGATCTTTCGGGTGACCAGCGTGACCCGCGGCACCGTCGCCTCACCGAAGGCGTGCAGCAGCTTGGCGCCGCGGCGCACGACCCCGCCCCACTCCTGGTCGACACCGGGCAGATAGCCGGGCACGTCGACCACGACCACCAGCGGGATGCCGAAGGCATCGCACAGCCGCACGAAACGTGCGGATTTCTCCGCGCTTTCGGAGTTCAGGCAGCCGCCCAGGCGCAGCGGATTGTTGGCGATCACCCCGACGGTGCGCCCGGACAACCGGCCCAGGCCGACCACGATCGACGGCGCCCACTTGCCCTGGAACTCTTCGAACGGGGTGTCCGCATCGAGCAGCGCCTCGACCAGCGGGTGCACGTCGTACGCGCGGCGGGCCGATTCCGGCAGCAGCGCGTGCAGGTCGGAGTCCCCGGCCTCGGCCTTGCTGCGGTCGAAATGACCCTGCTGGGAGAACAATCCGACCAGCCGGCGGCCGCGCTCGTAGGCGTCGAGTTCGGAGTCGGCGACGATGTGGCACACGCCGGACTTCTTGTGGTGGGTGTCGGGGCCGCCGAGGGAGGCCATGTCGACGTCCTCGCCGGTCACGCTGCGCACCACGTCGGGGCCGGTGACGAAGACCCGGCCCTCCTGGGCCATGATCACGATGTCGGTCAGGGCAGGCCCGTAGGCGGCGCCGCCGGCGGCGAAGCCGACCACGACCGAGATCTGCGGGATGTAACCCGACGCGCGGATCATGGCCTCGAAGACCAGGCCCACGGCGTGCAGCGCACGCACACCCTCGGCCAGCCGCGCGCCGCCGGAGTGCCAGATGCCCACGATCGGGCTCTGCTCCTCGATGGCGGTGTCGTAGGCGTCGACGATGTGCTGACAGCCCTCCACGCCCATGGCGCCGCCCATGACGGTGCCGTCGGTGCAGAAGGCGATGGTGCGCACGCCGTTGACGGTCCCAGCGGCGGCCAGCACACCGGACTTGTCCCGCTCGTGCAGCAGCTGCACGCTGCCGTCATCGAAGAACGTGGACAGTCGCAGCAGCGGGTCACGAGGGTCGAGCGATTCGCCGACAGTCTCAGGGGCGATAGCAGTCATCTAAACCTCCATTGTGTGCACGGGCACCGGAATCGCTTCGGGTTCAGTACTTTCCGAAGGCGATCGCCACGTTGTGACCACCGAATCCGAACGAGTTGTTGATCGCGTACTGGTAGTTGCCTGGCCGGGGTTCGCCGGCCACCACGTCCAGATCGATCTCCGGATCGAGGTTGCGCAGGTTGAGCGTGGGCGGCACGACGCCGTCCCGCAGCGCCAACACGGTGAGGATCGACTCCACCGCGCCGACGGCACCCACCGAGTGGCCCAGCGCCGATTTGGGCGCATAGACCGCCGGCCGATGAGTGCCGAGCGCATTGTTGATCGCCTTACCCTCGGCGACGTCACCGACCTGGGTACCGGTCGCGTGAGCATTGATGTGATCGATGTCGCCGGGCGCCAGACCCGCGAGCTCGATCGCGCGGGTGATTGCGTGGCCTGCCTGCTCACCGTTGGGGTCGGGAGCCACGATGTGGTACCCGTCCGAGGTGATGCCGGCTCCCATGATGCGCGCCAGGATGGTGGCCCCGCGAGCCTTGGCGTGCTCCTCGGTCTCGATGACCATCAGCGCACCGCCCTCGCCGAAGACGAACCCGTTACGGTCCTTGTCGAACGGCCTGCAGGCGCCGGGCGGGTCATCGTTGGTGGTGGACAAGACAATTCGCATCTGTGCGAAGCCTGCGATCGGCACCGCCTCGATCTTGGTCTCGACGCCACCACACACCGCGATGTCGGCTTCGCCGAGGACGATCTGGCGCCACGCCTGGGCGATGGCCTCCGAACCCGAGGCGCAAGCCGAGACCGGGGTGATGACCCCGGCCTTCGCCTTGAGCTCGAGTCCGACGGCCGCCGCCGCGGCGTTGGGCATGTACATCTGCACTGCCAGCGGCGAGACCGCTCGCAGCCCCTTGGCGCGCATTCCGTCGTAGGCGTACACCAATTCCTCGGTGGAGCCCATTCCGGTGCCCAGCGACACCATCAGCCGCTTGGCATCGACCTCCGGTGAGCCGGCGTTTTGCCAGACCCGCCGGGACAGCACGGTGGACATCTTCTGCAAGTACGACAGCCGTCGAAGTTCGACCCGGGTCAGCTCACCGTCGAAGGTCTCCACGAGGTGTCCGCCGATGCGGACCGGCAAGTCGTACTTCTCGACGAACTCGTCGTCGAGAAGACGAATGCCGCTCTGCCCGTCCAACAGCCGTTTCCAGGTGCTGTCGGCATCGGATGCCAGGGCGGTCGTCATCGCAACTCCGGTGACGACCACGTTGGGGAAGCCGTTCCCCGTTGACAGACGCGTCAAACGTGTCAACCCTGCCATTGCTTCTTGCTTGTCCTTTCCCCCCGGAACGGTCAGTAGCGTCCGAACGCCAGCGCTACGTTGTGCCCTCCAAATCCGAAGGAGTTGTTGATCGCGTACTGGTAGTCGCCGTACCGGGGTTCACCCGCCACGACATCCAGGTCGATCTCCGGATCCGGTGTCTCGTAGTTCAGTGTGGGCGGGATGACACCGTCGCGCAGGGTCAGCACCGTGAGGATCGACTCCAGCGCACCGACCGCACCGATCGAGTGACCCAGCGCCGACTTCGGTGCGTACACCGCGGCGTGCTCCACTCCGGCGACCCGGATGGCGTTGGCCTCGGCGGTGTCACCGATCGACGTCGACGTGGCGTGGGCGTTGACGTGCTGAATGTCCTTGGCGGACAAGCCGGCCGTCTCCATCGCACGCTTCATCGCGTGACCGGCCCGCAGACCGTCGGCCGCGGGAGCCACCATGTGGAAGGCGTCCGACGTGATGCCGGCACCCATCAGGCGGGCCAGCGGCTTGGCGCCACGGGCCAGGGCGTGCTCCTCGGTCTCGATGATCATCATCGCGCCGGCCTCGCCGAACACGAATCCATCGCGGTCCTTGTCGAACGGACGCGATGCGCCCTCCGGATCGTCGTTGCGGGTGGACATCGCGCGCATCATCGAGAACGCCGCGATCGGCAGCGCCTCGATCCCGCCTTCGACGCCGCCGCAGACGGCGAAGTCCGCGTCACCCATGACGATCTGGCGCCACGCGTGGGCGATGGCCTCCGAACCCGACGAACAGGCCGAGACCGGGGTGATGACCCCGGCGCGGGCGCCGAGCTCGAGCCCGACGACCGCGGCGGCACCGTTCGGCATGATCATCTGAACGGCGAGCGGCGAGACCTTGCGGGGGCCGCCCTCGTTCATCAGGTCGTAGGTTTCGACGATCTTCTCGCCGCCACCCAGACCGGTACCGATGACCACCGAGAAGCGGTCCGGGTCGACCTCGGGCTTGCCCGCGGACTCCCACAGGTGCGCGCTGACGAACTTCGCCATCCGCTGGACGTAGGACATCCGGCGGAAGTCCAGCCGACCCATGTGGTCGTCGACCGGATCCTTCAGGTGTCCACCGATGCGAACCGGCAGATCCCACTTGGTGACGAAGTCGTCCTCGAGAACGCGAATGCCGCTCTCCCCGGCCAACAAACCCTTCCACGTGCTCTCAATGTCGCCCGCAATCGAGGTTGTCGCGGTGACAGCGGTCACCACGACGCTGGGGAAACCGCCGTTAGCAGTGGAAGGTCTGGTCATTCCGCTGCGAACTTCTCGCGCAGGGCGGCAGCAGCCTCGGGGTTCTCTTCCTCGAGCTTCTGGATGTAGGAGACGACGTCACCCACGGTGCGCAGGCCGGCGAGGTCCTCGTCGGGGATCTTCACGCCGTACTTGTCCTCGGTCTGCACCGCGATCTCGACCATCGACAGCGAGTCGATGTCCAGGTCGTCGACGAACGACTTCTCCGGGGTGACCTCGGACGGCTCGATGCCGGTGACTTCCTCGATGATCTCGGCGAGACCGGCGATGATTTCTTCCTGAGAGGCGGGCACAGTGGCTCCTTCGTAATTGGTTGTGTTACTGGGTGTTACGTGTGATATGTGGTTGTCCTGGCGGGACGTCGCCGATCAGAGCTCGGCGAGTCCATCCAGATCTGCGGGGGTCTTGATCGCACGGTTGGCGACTCCCCGAAGTTCTCGTTTGGCGATTCCGGCCAGAGTGCCCGCGGGCGGGAACTCGACGATCGCGCTGCCCTCTGTGTTCTCAAAGAGCGTCCGCATGGTCTCGGTGCACAGATCCCAGCGCACCGGGCGGGTCAATTGGGCGACGAGCTTCTCCATCGCGTCCGCCGCAGAAGATACCGGCCGGCCGTCGGCGTTGCTCAGCAGCGTGGTGGTCGGCTCGCTCGTGGACACCTCGGCGGCCGCCCGGGAGTACCCGTCGAGCGCGGAGGCCATGTAGCGGGTGTGGAAGGCGCCTGCGGTGGCCAGCGGACGGACCCGGGCCTTGGCCGGCGGGTCTTCGGCCAGCTTCTCCAGCGCCGCGACCGCTCCGGCGGCCACGATCTGGCCGGCGGCATTGCGGTTGGCGGGGATCAGGTCCAAAGCGTCCAGGCGGGCGAGCACCTCGGTCTCGTCGCCGCCCAGGATCGCCGACATGCCGGTCGGCTCGACGGCGCAGGCCTTGGCCATCTCGGCGCCGCGGACGGCGGCCAGTTTCACCGCGTCGTCGGCGGAGATGACGCCGGCGATGGCATAGGCGGCGATCTCGCCGACCGAGTGGCCGGCCACGACGGTCTTCCTGTCGGCGAGCAGGCCGCGCTTGACCAGTTCGGCGTTGGCCAGCAGGGTGGCCGCCACCACCAGCGGCTGGGTGACCGCGGTGTCGGTGATCTCGTCAGCGGTCGCGGTGGTGCCCAACCGGGCCAGGTCCAGGCCGGCGATCGCGGACCAGGTCGCGATCTGCTCAGCGGCGCCGGGCAGCTCCAGCCATTCGGCGAGCATGCCGGGCGTCTGCGAGCCCTGGCCAGGAGCCAGCACGGCGATCACGGGTTGAGAGGACACTCATTAAGAAAACATTGTGAAACGGGATTTGCACGGTGTAAGAGATTATGAACCTTGTCTTAGGTTTTTGTGGAGTCTCCACAAAAGTGCATGTGATGCGACTTCATCGATACCGTGCCGCAATCTGGTAGCGGGCCTAATTGACCCCCGCGGTACCGGTCAGTGGCGGTGTGAGCTGGGCAACAGAACCGTTTGCCGTGGTATTGCCCGGCGCAGGGTAGCCGAGCCGGGCCACGGTCGAGGCCACCCGCAGCACGTAGGCGTCGCGGGGCAGGGTGGCATCGCGGCCGGTGAAGTCGGCGATCCGCCGCAGTCGGTAGCGGACCGTATTTGGATGAACGAACAATTTCCTGGCGCAAGCTTCGATGGCGCCACCGCTGTCGAGGTAGGCGTCCAGGGTCTCGGTGAGCGCCGGCCCGGCGTCGGCGAGCGGTCGCATGATCTCGGTGTGCAGCGCGGTGATCGCCGAGGTGTCGCCCAGAAGTGCGCGCTCGGGCAACAACTCTCGGGCCAGCACGGGCCGCGGGGCGCCGGTCCAGCCGACGACGGCGTTCATCCCCGAGATCGCCTCGGTGGCGCTGTGGTGGGCCGCGGTCAGCATCGGTGCGGTCGGCCCGATCACGACGGGACTGTCGGCGAAGGCGTTGATCAGGTCGTTGAAGAACTTGTCGGTGGGGGCGAGCGGGCCGGAGATGATGCCGATGAGCCAGGTGCCGTGCACGTCGGCCAGCGCTGAGCGGCCGTGCCGGGTGGCGATCTCGCGGACGTCCTCGCCGGCAAGATCCTCCCGGCCCTCCGGCGGGGTGCCGACGACGACGGTGGCCGGGGCGGTGGTGTCCCAGTTCAGCGCCGCCGCGCGGGACAGCAGCTCCGGGCCGGTGTCACCGCGCACGACCGCATCGACGACGCTGGCCTCGATGCGGCTGTCCCAGGATCCGCGCGCCTCGGCGGCGTCGGCATAGGAGGACGCCGCGGCGAACGCCAGGTCGCGGCTGTAGCGCAGGATGCCGACCGACAGCGCGACGCGCTGCTCCTCGTTGCGGCCCAGGGCGGGCACGGCCGCCTCGAAGTACTCCATGCTCACGCGCACCATGTCGACGGTCTGCGCCAGCGCGATGCGGCGGGTCAGCTCCTGAGGCACCAGCGCGAACGCCTCGGCCGTGTAGCCGACGTTGCTGAGCGGGTTGCGCACCCATTCGGCGAAGTTGACCACCGCGGTCTGCAGCACGAGTTGGACGCTGGCCCGCTGGGAGGCCTCCAGCTCGCCGAAGAACGGCAGTCGTTCGTGCATGGCCTGCACCGCCTGGGTGGCCAGCCGGCCCGAGTGCTGTTTGAGTCGGCGCAGTGTCGATTCCGGAACGTTGTCGAGCAGCTCCAGCGGAGAGCGCGCCGAATCGGGGGGAGCGTTGTCACTCACCCCTAAAAGCTACGCCCGTTTTTGGATGATCTCGCCAAAACGCCGTCGCAGACCCTAGGCGACGCCAGGGTCCGACGTCTGCTCGGGTGCGGCCATCACGTCGTCGATCTGGTACTCCCGGGCCGCCGCGATCGCCACCGACGGGTCGATCTCGCCGTCGCGGGCCAGCGCCTCGAGCACCGCGACCACCACCGACTCGGCGTCGGTGTTGAAGTAGCGCCGCGCCGCGGGCCGGGTGTCGGAGAAGCCGAACCCGTCGGTGCCCAGCGTGACGTAGGTGTTGGGCACCCACGGGCGGATCTGCTCGGGCACCGCGCGCATCCAGTCCGAGACCGCGACGGCCGGGCCCGCGGTGTTGGCGAGCGCCTGCGTCACATACGGCGTCCGGGCCGGCCGGTCGGGGTGGCGCAGTAGTTCCTTCTCCACCTCGACGCCGTCGCGGTTGAGCTCTCCCCAGCTGGTCACCGACCAGACGTCGGCGGCCACGTCCCAGCGCTCGGCCAGCAGGTCGGCGGCCCGCAGGGCCTCGGGCATCGCCACGCCCGAGGCCAGGATCTGCGCGACGTTGGTCCGCTTCTGGCCGGCCGCCCGATACCGGTACATGCCCCGCAGCAGGCCTTCGGGGTCGAAGCCCTCCGGTTCGGCCGGCTGGACGTAGGGCTCGTTGTAGATCGTGATGTAGAAGTAGACGTTCTCCGGGTCCTCGCCGTACATCCGCGACAGTCCGCTTTCCACGATGTAGGCGATCTCGTAGGCGAACGCCGGGTCGTAGGCCACCACTGCGGGGTTGGTCGAGGCCAGCAGCAGGGAATGCCCGTCGGCGTGCTGCAAGCCCTCGCCGGTCAGCGTGGTGCGGCCGGCCGTGGCACCGAGTACGAAGCCACGGGCCATCTGGTCGGCGGCCGCCCACAAGCCGTCGCCGGTGCGCTGGAACCCGAACATCGAATAGAAGATGTAGATCGGGATCATCGGCTCGTTGTGCGTCGAGTACGAGGTGCCCACCGCGGTGAACGACGCGGTCGAGCCGGCCTCGTTGATGCCCTCGTGCAGGATCTGGCCGACTTCGCTCTCCTTGTAGGCCAGCATCAGTTCGGCGTCCACGGCGGTGTAGAGCTGGCCGTTGCGGTTGTAGATCTTCAGGCTCGGGAACCACGAGTCCATGCCGAAGGTGCGTGCCTCGTCGGGGATGATCGGCACGATCCGGTGCCCGATGTTCTTGTCCCGCAACAGTTCCTTGAACGTGCGGACCATCGCCATGGTGGTCGCCACGTGCTGCTGGCCGGAGCCCTTCTTCAGCGGCTTGTACACGTCGCGGGGCGGCAGTGTCAGCGCCTTGGACTTGGTGCGCCGCTCGGGCAGGAAGCCGCCGAGCGCGCGGCGCCGGTCGATCAGGTAGCGGATCTCGGGTGCCTCCGGACCGGGGTGGTAGTACGGCGGCAGGTACGGATTCTCTTCGAGCTGGGCGTCGGACACCGGGATCCGGATGGCGTCGCGGAAGTCCTTGAGGTCTTGCAGTGCAAGCTTTTTCATCTGGTGGGTGGCGTTGCGGCCCTGGAAGTGGGCGCCGAGGGAGTACCCCTTGATGGTCTTGGCCAGGATCACCGTCGGCTGGCCCTTGTGCTCCATCGCCGCGCGGTAGGCGGCATACACCTTGCGGTAGTCGTGGCCGCCGCGCTTGAGGTTCCAGATCTCGGCGTCGGACATGTTGGCCACCAGCGCCTTGGTGCGCGGATCACGGCCGAAGAAGTGGTCGCGCACGTAGGCGCCGTCGTTGGCCTTGTAGGTCTGGAAGTCGCCGTCGGGGGTGGTGTTCATCAGGTTCACCAGCGCGCCGTCCTTGTCGGCGTGCAGCAGGGCGTCCCATTCGCGGCCCCACACCACCTTGATGACGTTCCAGCCCGCGCCGCGGAAGAAGGACTCCAGTTCCTGGATGATCTTGCCGTTGCCACGCACCGGGCCGTCGAGGCGCTGCAGGTTGCAGTTGATCACAAAGGTCAGGTTGTCCAGCGCCTCGTTGGCGGCCACCTGGATCAGCCCGCGGCTTTCCGGCTCGTCCATCTCGCCGTCGCCGAGGAACGCCCAGACGTGCTGATCGGAGGTGTCCTTGAGGCCGCGGTCGTGCAGGTAGTGGTTGAACCGGGCCTGATAGATCGCGTTCATCGGGCCCAGGCCCATCGACACCGTCGGGAATTCCCAGAAATCGGGCATCAGCCGCGGGTGCGGGTAGGACGGCAGGCCGCCGCCGGGATGGCTGTGCTCCTGGCGGAAGCCGTCCAGCTGGTCGGCGGTCAGCCGGCCCTCGAGGAACGCGCGGGCGTAGATGCCCGGGGAGGCGTGGCCCTGGATGAAGACCTGGTCACCGCCACCCGGGTGGGCCTTGCCGCGGAAGAAGTGGTTGAAGCCGACCTCGTACATCGCGGCCGAGGAGGCGTAGGTGGAGATGTGGCCGCCGACGCCGACGCCGGGGCGTTGCGCGCGGTGCACCATGATCGCGGCGTTCCACCTGATCCAGGCGCGGTAGCGGCGCTCGACGTCCTCGTCACCGGGGAACCAGGGCTCCAGTTCGGTGGGGATGGTGTTGACGTAGTCGGTCGAAGTCAGTGCCGGGATCGCGACGCGCTGCTCGCCGGCGCGCTCCAGCAGGCGCAGCATCAGGTAGCGCGCCCGGGCCGGGCCTGAGCGGGCCAAAAGTTCGTCGAACGACTCCAGCCACTCCGCGGTCTCGTCGGCGTCGATATCGGGCAGATACGACGCCACTCCTTCGCGGATCACCCGTACTCGATCGGAATCACTTGGGCTGCTTGAGTTTTGGGCCAGATCGTGGCGCGCGAACTCGGTGGTCAACTTCAGCTCCTTAGTAGCTGGTGCAGGTTTTGCACCATCTGCCCCCTATCGTGCCGCACTCGGGCCGTACCCACGAGTAGTCACCGTCGCGCGATCGGTGAATTTCTGGCACCGAGCCGTGTCGGGCGGTTACCCGGTAACCTCCACAGCTGTGCTGATCAGAAGTGCTCGCGGGCTGCGGATCGGCGGTCTGCTGGTCGGCAGCGCCGCGGCGGTGATCGCGGGGGTGGTCGGCTGCACCTCCGTCACCGGGGGCCGGGCCGGCGTCAACGCCGCTGACGCACCCGCCTACCGGACCTCGATGTCGGTGTCGATCTCGGAGTCGGCGGCCTCCTCCAGCGCCCGGGAGTCCGAGCGGCAGGCGTCGCTGACCACGCAGGCCATCCACGACACCTGCGAGACGCTGTCGACCTCCAGCGCCGACGCGATCACCGCGATCAACGCCTACGTCAGCGCGTTCAACCAGAACACCCCGGATGTGTCGGCCACCGAGGGGCCTGCGGTCGATTCGCTGAACAAGAGCGCCGATGCCGTCGCCGCCAGCATCACCGACGGGATCCCGGACGAGCTGAAGACCGCGTTCTCCGACTGGGTCGACGTTGCCCGCGCCACGGCCAGGGCAATCATCGGACACGCAGGTCCGGGGGAGTTCAACCAGACCATTCAGGATCTCAACGACACCAGGTCGAATGCGCTGAGCCTGTGCGACGCGACGTATTGATCCGCACCGCACGGCGAGTATTTGCTCGTGTCGTGCGACGATAGGGCCTAGACAGCCGACCCCGATGTGAAGGAGGTTCCGACGGTGGTCGCGGAGGGTGGCCCCCCGAGCTACGCCCAGAAGCTGGGCATCCAAAAAGATCAGGTCGTGCAGGAGCTGGGCTGGGACGAGGACACCGACGACGACATCCGCGCCGACGTCGAGGACGCCAGTGGCTCTGAACTGCTCGACGAGGATGCCGACGAGGTCGTCGACGTGGTGCTGCTGTGGTGGCGCGACGGGGATGGTGACCTGGTGGATCGGCTGATGGACGCGATCGCTCCGCTGGCCGACGACGGCATCATCTGGGTGCTCACGCCCAAGACCGGTAAACCCGGCCACGTGCTGCCCGCGGAGATCGCCGAGTCCGCGCCGACGGCCGGACTGATGCAGACCTCGTCGGCCAATCTGGGCGACTGGAGCGCCAGCCGGTTGGTGCAGCCGAAGTCGAAGGCGGCCGGGAGACACTCGTGACGGTGGGGGTCGGCTCACCTGCTCCTGACTTCACGCTCAAAGACCAGAACGGCCAGCCCGTCACGCTGAGCGCCTTCCAGGGCGCCAAGAACGTGCTGCTGGTGTTCTTCCCGCTGGCGTTCACCGGGATCTGCCAGGGCGAGCTCGACTACGTTCGCGATCACCTGCCCGAGTTCGAGAACGACGACACCGCCACGCTGGCGATCTCCGTCGGGCCGCCGCCCACGCACAAGGTCTGGGCCACCCAGAGCGGATTCCTGTTCCCCGTGCTGTCCGACTTCTGGCCGCACGGCGCGGTCGCCCAGGCGTACGGGGTGTTCAACGACGACGCCGGTATCTCCAATCGCGGCACCTTCGTGATCGACCGGTCCGGGATCGTCCGGTTCGCTGAGTGCAAGCAACCCGGCGAGGCCCGCGACCAGGCAGTGTGGGTCGAGGCACTGGCCGCCGTGGGCGCCTGACCAGAATTTCCCTGCACCGCCGCCCGCCGTGTAACCTGCCCGGGCACGGGCGCGTAGCTCAGTGGTAGAGCTCTGGTTTTACACACCAGCGGTCGGCGGTTCGATACCGTCCGCGCCCACCAAGAAAGACCCTGGCCAGGAACTCGCGACCGACGAGCGGGCAATGACCGCCCACGACCGCGGCGAGAGTTGTCGGGCCTGGGATACCGCGAGACAAGAACACGATCACAGCATCGGTGAAGCCAGGAACGCGCCATCAGCCGAAGGCAACACCGGAGCTCGGATCACGGACTCGAACTCTGATCAGATATCAGCAGCCCCGCGTCAGCCTACGAGCGCGTGAGGCCCTGCTGGCGCATGAGTCGGTGCTCGCGTACCCAGGCTTGGGCGGCCATTTGGGTGGCGTCCCAGGGTGAGCCCAGCGGTGGGGTGTAGGAGAGGTCCAGCTCACTGAGCGCCTCGACGGTCATGTTGTGGAAGAGCGCGGTGGCGTAGGTGTCGACGCGTTTGGAGACTTCGGCGCTGCGGTGGCCGATGAGCTGTGCGCCGAGTAGTTGGCCGGTGGCGACGTCGCCGGTGATGCGGATGTGGATGGGTGTCGCGCCGGGGTAGTACGCCTTATGGTCATCTGGAGTGGCGGTGGTGCTGACGGGTGCCCAACCTCGTTGTGCCGCATGCGCCTCGTGCTCGCGCAGGCCCGTGCGAGCGGCGACCAAGTCGAAGATTTTGACGACCTGCGTGCCGAGACTGCCGGCGAAGTGCACATCGCCGCCGATGGCATTCTCGCCGGCGACTCTGCCCTGCTTGTGTGCGGTGGTGCCGAGTGGCAGCCAAGTGAGGCCGAGCTGCCGATGGTGGGTGTGGACGCAGTCACCGGCGGCGAAGACGTCGGGCAGGCTGGTGCGCATTGTGTCATCGACCGCGATGGCACCTTTGACGCCGAGTTCGGCTCCGGCGTCGGTGGCCAGGTCGGTGTCGGGGCGCACGCCCACCACGACGAGAACGAAATCAACTGTGCGCATCACGGGTTCGCCATTGCGATTGGCAGTGACCGTGATCGCTCCGTTGTCACTCCGGCTGATGGCAGTGACGGCGGTGTTGGTAAGCACTTCCACGCCGTTGCGTTCCAGTTCGCCATGGACCAGCCAGCCGAGTTCGGGGTCTACCGTCGGCAGCACCTCGGGCAGCGCTTCGATCTCAGTGACGGCGATGCCGCGCATAGTGAGGGCTTCCGCCATTTCCAGGCCGATATAACCGGCGCCGATTATGACGGCAGTGGCCGGATTGCGTTGCTGCAGTGAATCCATCACGGCGAAGGTGTCGCCCATGGAATGCAACAGATGCACGCCGTCGTCGCCGCCGAGGGCGTCGGGCCCCGTGAGCCCCGTGATGGGTGGGCGGGCGCTCACAGCGCCGGTACCGACGACGATGGCGTCATAGCTCAGTTGATTGGGGCTGCCATCGGGTCCTAGGACGTCCAGGGCATGAGCATCGACATCGATCCGGATGGCTCGGGTGTCGGTCAGAACGCGCATGCCGGTGGCTGCCAGGTCGGCGGCGGTGCGGTGGGCCAGGTTGGTCCAGTGGGCGACCTCACCGGAGACGTAGTAGGGGATGCCGCAGATGGAGAAGTTCGGGTAGGCATCGGCGACCACGACGGTCACCTCGGTTGCAGGGTCGAGTTCACGGATACGCAGGGCTGCGGAGATGCCGGCATCGCTGCCGCCGACCGCGACGATATGACGAGTTGCCATCGGAGAAACTCCTTGCAGGAGAACAGGGGTGGGCAGAAATCAACGCGCCGCGCCGCCGTTGGCGTGGCGTCACATCGGTGTCGGGTCGTGCTAGCGGGCTGACATGTGTGCCGTCAATCGGTTGGTCAAGTCGGTGACCCGTTCGGCGATGTCGTCGCGGATCAACCGCATTCGCTCGATGCCCTCGATGCCGCGCAGGGACGGTTCGTCGGTGTCCCAGACTTCCACTGGCGTGCCATCGACGGGCTCAACGTGGGCCTGGGTACCCAACACAACGACCCGATCGGCCGCAGCAACCATGTCGTCGGTCAGCTGTGTCGCGATGTGGGCTCCGATGTCGATGCCCACCTCGGCGAGCGCCTGAACCGATTGGGCATTGACCCCCGGCGTCGCGTCGGTGCCTGCCGAATTGGCAGTGATGCGCTCGCCGGAAGCGTGGCGCATCAGTGCCTGGGCCATTACAGATTTCCCGCTGTTGTGCACGCAGACGAACAGCACGGTAGGGGTGGTGTCGGTCACGGATGTCTCTCCTGATGCTCTCGGCGGTTGGCCGGTGATGGTGACGTCGAGATCGCCGGATGACGACTAGGTGAGTGGCCTGCGCAATCTCATCGGTCCGGGGTTTGCGGCATTCGCTGGGCGACAGGGATCTCGGTCATGAAGTGTGTTTTGTTCTCGTTGCTGAGTCGATGGGTAGGTGCTGAGAAGTGTGGTGGCCAAAGCGCTTACGCAAGGCCAGCGAGACATAGACCAGCGCGACCAGGACCGGCACTTCGATCAGTGGGCCGACGACTCCGGCCAGGGCTTGGCCGGACGTGGCGCCGTAGGTGGCGATCGCGACGGCGATGGCGAGTTCGAAGTTGTTGCCCGCGGCAGTGAAGGCCAGGGTGGTGGTGCGTTCGTAGCCCAGGTCGAGCAGGGTGCCCAGCAGATAGCCTCCACCCCACATGATCGCGAAGTACGCCAACAGGGGCAGTGCGATGCGTACCACGTCGAGGGGGCGGCTGGTGATCTGATCGCCCTGCAGGGCAAAGAGAATGACGATGGTGAACAACAGGCCGTAGAGCGCCCACGGCCCAACGCGAGGTAAAAACTTCGCCTCGTACCAGTCGCGGCCTTTGGCCTTCTCGCCCAGACGCCGGGAAAGATAGCCCGCCAGCAGGGGGATGCCGAGGAAGATGATCACCGATTTGGCGATCTGCCAGGGTGAAGTAGTGATGGTGGTCTGGGGCAGGCCAAGCCAGCCTGGCAGCACCGACAAGTAGAACCAGCCCAGGACTGCGAACATGACGACCTGGAAGATGGAGTTCAACGCAACCAGAACCGCGGCGGCCTCGCGGTCCCCACAGGCCAGATCGTTCCAGATGATCACCATCGCGATGCAGCGAGCCAGGCCGACAATGATCAGGCCCGTCCGGTATTCGGGCAGATCCGGTAACAGCAGCCATGCCAGCGCGAACATCAGTGCCGGCCCCAGCACCCAGTTCAAGATCAATGAGGACAGCAGTAGTTTGCGGTCGCCGGTGACGGTGTCGAGGCGGTCGTAGCGGACCTTGGCCAGCACCGGGTACATCATGATCAGCAGGCCGAGCGCGATCGGCAGTGAAATGCCGTCGACCTGGACCTTTTCCAGCGCTGTGTTCAGGCCAGGAATCCAGCGGCCCAACAGCAGGCCGGCGACCATCGCCGCGCCGATCCAAACCGGGAGGAACCGGTCCAGGGTGGACAGCTTGCCTACGACCGCGGGTGAGGCGCTGGCGGTGTCGGTCATGCGGTGACTCCCATTCGGATATCGGCACCAAGTAGCACACCGAGGCTGGCCAGTGCCTCGGGGACGACGGCGTAGTAGACCCAGGACGCGCGGCGCTGCGAAGTGAGCAGGCCGGCGTCACGCAGGACTTTGAGGTGATGGGACACGGTCGGCTGCGATACCGCGACCCCGTCGGAGATGTCGCAGACGCAAGCCTCGCCGCCTTCGTGGCTGGCGATGGCGGAGAACAGCTGGAGTCGGACAGGGTCAGCCAGAGCCTTGAGCTTGACCGCCATGTCGGTGGCTTCCACCGCCGAGAGTGGTTCCCGCAGTAGCGCTCTCGGCCCGCAACACGCGTCCGGGCTAGCTGTTACGCCTGACTGATTCGGCACTCATCAATATTGACAGTCATCGAATCAGATCACAAGCGAACAGTGAATGAACGAAGCGATCCGAGGCCGGCGGGGGTGTTGCCGGCTGCCGGGGCCGTGCTGCCGTTGCCGCGTTGGTCGCTGTCCTCGACCCGAATTGTTGCCCCTAGTGCCGGGTTTCGGTGTCTGCATCGCTCGGAAGCAACTCTGCGATGAGGTCTTCGACGCGTGTCTTGATCTCGTCGCGGATGGGCCGCACGGCCTCGACGCCCTTGCCGGCGGGGTCATCGAGGACCCAGTCGCGGTAACTCTTGCCGGGAAAGATCGGGCAGGTGTCTCCGCAGCCCATGGTGATCACCACATCGGAGGCTTCCACTGCGTCGGTGGTGAGGATCTTCGGTGTCTGATCCGAGATGTCGATGCCGACTTCGGCCATGGCCTCGACGGCGGCGGGGTTGACCGCGTTTCCTGGGGCGCTGCCGGCGGAACGCACCTCGATCGCCTCTCCGGCCAGGGCCGACAAAAATCCTGCGGCCATCTGTGAGCGGCCGGCGTTGTGCACGCAGACGAACAACACGGACGGTTTTGTGCTCATCGGCACGTCCTCTCGAAAGGGTCTGGTGTGATGGGGGAGTCGATAATGTCGAGCGCCAAGACCGCTGACAATTGCGCTATCGCGGACGGTATCGCCCAGTAGTAGACCCAGGTACCGCGCCGTTCGCAGTCGAGTAATCCCGCTTCGCGCAATGTCTTGAGGTGATGGGAGATCGTCGGCTGGGACAGCTCGAAGAACGGGGTGATTTCGCAGACGCAGCACTGGCCGCCCTCGTGGCTGGCGATCAGGCTGAGCATGCGCAGCCGCACCGGATCTCCCAGCGCCTTGAACATCGGTGCCAGCTCCTCGGCCCAATCCGAGTTCAGTGGTTGACGGGCCAGCGGAGGGCAGCAGGGCTCACCCGAGGATGACGGCGCAGCGAACACAGGTCTATATTGATGGCTATCAATACAGCCGTCAAACGGCAGAGGAGGTTCGCGTGCCCGCGATATCTGTGTTCGAGCCGGCCCTGTGTTGCAACACCGGGGTGTGCGGCGAGGATGTCGACCCCAATCTTGTTGCCTTCAGCGCTGATATGGCGTGGCTGATCGAGCAAGGTGCGACCATCGCCCGCCATAACCTGGCCAACGATCCATTGGCCTTCGCGCATGACGACATCGCGAGGCGGTTCTTGGAGATCGCCGGCTCTGCCGGATTGCCGCTGGTGTGTGTCGACGGGGTGACGGTGCTGACCGGGCGCTACCCGAGCCGCGCTGAACTTTCCCACTGGGCGGGCTTAGAGGTACCTGCCGCGGTGCCGGCCGGCGTGATCACTCTTGGGCTGTCCGAGACGTCCGAGCCGGCGTGCTGCCCGCCCGGGCAGTCCGACTGTTGCTGACAGCGTCGAAAACCCGAGGCGCGGAAGGTGTGACTCGTGACCGCTAACCCACTTCAATTCTTGACCGACCCGCCGCGGTTTGTGTTCTTCACCGGTAAGGGCGGCGTCGGCAAGACGTCGATCGCGTGCGCCTCAGCGGTGGCGCTGGTCCGCGCCGGCAAGTCGGTGCTGCTGGTGTCCACCGACCCGGCGTCCAACGTCGGGCAGGTATTCGGGGTGTCGATCGGCAACGCGATCACCGAGATCCCTGCCGTACCGGGCTTGTGGGCGTTGGAAATCGACCCCGAGCAGGCCGCATCGGACTACCGGGAGCGGATTGTGGGACCCGTGCGGGGCCTGTTGCCCGAAGCGGAAATCGCCTCGATCACCGAACAATTGTCAGGGTCGTGCACCACCGAAGTCGCGTCGTTCGACGAATTCACTGCCCTGCTGACCGACACCGACGGACCCGTGTCGCGGTTCGATCACGTGCTGTTCGACACCGCTCCCACCGGGCACACGATCCGTCTGCTCCAACTGCCGGGCAACTGGACGGAGTTCCTCGAGGCCGGCAAGGGTGACGCCTCATGTTTGGGCCCGCTGGCTGGCCTCGACAAACACAAGGCGACCTACGCTGCCGCGGTCGCGGCGCTGGCCGACCCGGATCGCACCCGCCTGGTCTTGGTGACGCGCCCGTCACGTTCAGCGTTGCGTGAAATCGACCGCACCCACAGTGAATTGACCGCGTTGGGCATGAACCGACAGTACGTCGTGATCAACGCCATGATGCCGTATGCCGAGGGTGACGACGACCCCCTGGCTGCCGCGATCACCCGCCGCGAACACGCAGCGGTTGCCGACATGCCCGAGGCACTGCGCGCACTACCTCAGGACCGCATCGACCTCAAAGCCACCAACATGGTCGGCGTTGAGGCACTCCAGACTCTCTTTGACACTGCAGCTGTCGCTGATGCACCCGCCGAACCGACGGTGGTCTCACCCCTGGCTGACGCCCCACTCGTTGCCCTGGTCGATGAGATCGAAGCCCTTGGAAGTGGTTTGGTGATGTGTATGGGCAAGGGTGGAGTCGGCAAGACCACCGTCGCCGCAGCGATCGCCGTTGCGCTGGCCGAGCGCGGCCACGATGTGCACCTCACCACCACGGACCCTGCGGCCCACCTGGCCGAAACACTGCAAGGTGGCGTCGAGCACCTGCAGGTGTCGCGCATCGACCCCGCTGACGCCAGCCGGACCTACCGCGACCGCGTCATGGCCACCAAAGGCGCACACCTCGATGACGCCGGCCGCGCGACCCTGGCCGAAGACCTCCGCTCGCCCTGCACCGAGGAAGTGGCTGTCTTCCAAGCCTTTTCCAAAGTCATTCACGAATCGCGCAGCAAGTTCGTCGTCCTGGACACCGCACCCACCGGGCACACCCTGCTGCTGCTCGACGCCACCGGTTCCTATCACCGCGAGATCGCACGCCAGATGGGGGACAGCGGCCACTACACCACCCCGCTCATGCGTCTGCAAGACCCGAGCCTCACCAAAGTCTTGCTCGTCACCTTGGCCGAGACGACACCGGTACTTGAAGCCGCCGACCTGCAAAGCGACCTCGAACGTGCCGGCATCCAGCCATGGGCGTGGGTGATCAACAATTCGGTCGCCGCCGCCGAGCTCGAACAAATCGACATCGTCCGCACCAAACACGCCGCCCGGTACGCGGTCATCCCGCTGTTGGCCCAGGAACCGGTCGGTATCCCGGCACTGGAAGCACTCACCACACAGGCGATCTCAGCGGCCGGTTGACTCAGGACACGGCATTGGCCGCTGCGGCGACCTTCGCCTGAAAGTCCGGCGGCAGCGCGAAGTAACCATGGTCCTCAAGGTGCAGCTGGCCCGGCCCCACCGCCGACTGCAGAAACGCCCGCACCGCCTGCCCGGTCGCGGGATCATCGTATTTCGAGCACACCAACTCATAGGTCGCGAGCACGATCGGGTAAGCCCCGGGACTGTTGGGTGTGTAGAACTTCGAGGTGTCCAGCACAAGGTCGTTGCCTTGGCCGATCACAGTCGCAGCCGAGATCGTCTTGCCCACCGTGTCGGCGCTGATCGGCACCGGTACCGGGCCGGCAGAAGTCACGATCTGTGCGCTGGAGAGACGCTGCGCTTTGGCAAACGAGTACTCGTTGTAGCTGATGGCACCGGGGGTGTCCCGGACCGCTGCCGACGTTCCCTCGTTACCCTTGGCGGCCAGCCCGACGCCACCGTTGAATGCCTTGCCGCTTCCCTTGCCCCAGGCGCCGGCCGACGCCGAATCGAGATAGCGCTGGAAGTTGTCGGTGGTGCCGGAATCGTCGCTGCGATAGATCACCTGGATCGCCTGTGCGGGCAGCTGTACCGTCGGGTTCAAGGCGGTGATCGCTGGATCGTCCCAGCGGGTGACGGTTCCGTTGAATACCTTCGCCGCCGTCGGGCCGTCAAGGACGAGATTTGAGACGTCGCCCAGGTTGAACGTGATCGCGATCGGTCCGAACACGACGGGCAGGTTCCACGCCGGGGAGCCGCACCGCTGCTGAGCCGCGTCGTATTCTCCGCGCTGCTGACTCAAAGGGGAGTCTGAACCGCCGAAATCAGTTTTGTTGCTGATGAATTCGCTCACGCCCGCGCCTGAGCCGTTGGACGTGTAATTCACGGTGTGTCCCGGGCAGTTCTTGGCGAAGGCCTCAACAAACACTGGCATGGCATTGGCTTGCGCGGTCGAGCCGCTGGCCGTCAGGGACGGCTTACCTGCGCAGTCGATGTGCGCGGCGGTGACGTACGGGGGCGGCGAGTTGTCGCTACCGCACGCCGACAGCGGGAGAACAGCGGCCGCCGCCAGACACAGTGTGAGACGAAAGTTGGTGCGCTTCAAGACCGAAATGTCCACGGTTGATCCTTCATAGCTGGGGGCGGGGAGGGAGAACGAACACGTGCTGGCCCAGGCGGGCAGGAGTCACCCGGCGCGGAGCGCCGGCAGCAACCGATCAATGCGCGCCGTCAACGTCTCGACAGCTTCATCAAAGGCTTCCGGCGCTTCCGATGCGGCCGGGTCAGGCACCGACCAGTGCAGCCGGTGCGGGTCGGGGGTGAGTTCTTCGTGAGCGTTGTCGCACACCGCGACCACAAGGTCGCCGGCGCGAATGACGTCCCCGTAGTGCACCGGAGTGTGCGACACCAGTGGCAGGCCGCGACGGTTGGCAACCTTCACCGCGCCGGGGTGAACCTTGGCCGCCGGGCGGGTGCCTGCCGACACCGCGGGAAGGTCACTGCGCCGATTCCATATCGCGACCGCCAGGGGACTGCGGGCTGAGTTATGGCTACAGACGAAGACCACGCGCTCCGCTCGCCAGTTCGCGGAGGGAACCGCAGCCTCCAGCGCTTCAGGAATCAATTGCAGATAGGTGCGCCGACGGTCGGCCTCCGAGCGACTGCGACGAACGACGCCCGACTCCTCCAAGATCCTCAAGTGGTGGGCGACCAAGTTCGACGGCATCGACACCAGCGCCTGCAACTCCGACGGCGAGGCGTCACCAAGCAAGAGACGATCCACGATTGACAGCCGAGCCGGATCACCCAGTGCCGCGTGCACTCGTGCCCGTCGCTCCGGGTCGAAGTCGCCACCCGTGGAAGAAAGATCAATGGACATTGAGTCAATGATGATGGAGCTATCGGCTCGCCGTCAAACCTGGCGCAAGCAGCTCAGCGCTTCGACACCGCAACAGGCGATAAGCCGTCGACGTCGTGAAACGGTCGCGACGCGCTGAACTGCGCAGATTCGGATTCAACACCTCAGATGAGACCTCACGAACACGCCAGAAAAACACTCACACACCAGCGGTCGGCGGTTCGATACCGTCCGCGCCCACCAAGATCCGTAGCATCGAACGCGTGCGGCTCGATCACGTGGTGGTGTGGACCACCGATGTCGAGGCGGCCATGGACTTCTACACCCGTGTCGTCGGGCTGGCTCCGGTCCGCTTCGACGAATTCCGCTCCGATGACGCGCCGTTCCCCAGTGTCCGGGTGTCGCCGGACTCGATCATCGACCTGTTGCCGGTCGCGGCCGTTGCCGACACCGAATCCCAGACCCGGGTGCCCGGCAGCGCGGGGCATCGCGTCAACCACGTCTGCCTGGCGATGAGCAAGGCCGAGTACGACGCACTCGATCAGCGCCTTCGGGCCGAAGGCATCGACACCAGCGCGCGGCTCGCCCCCACCTTCGGTGCCCGCGGCTGGGGTCCGGAGGGGATGTACTTCCCGGACCCCGACGGCAACGTCGTGGAGGCCCGGTACTACGACGACTGATCCTGTTGCGGCAGTTGGTCGATCAGCTCGTCGAGGAACTGCCCGGCTTCGATGCCGGCTCGCTCGGTGTCGCCCTGCGCGATGGCGTCGATCAGTTCGGTATGCCCGACATCGTGCATGGCGCTGGTGACGACGACGCTGTCGGTGACCGCTTCGGTCAAGCCGCGGTACAGCTCGATCAGCACATCGTTGTGCGACGCCCGCACCACCGCGACATGCAGCTGCGCGTCGGCACGGGAGAACTCGGCGCGATCGCCGCCGTGCACGGCATCCCGGCGGGCCAACAGTTCGCGCAGCTCGGCGAGATCGTCCTCGGTGCGGTTGGTGGCTGCCAGCCGCGCCCCTTCGACCTCCAAGCACCGGCGCACCTGTAGCACCTCGCGCAGCTTCGATCCACACATCCGGCTCAGGGCGCCGGAGATCTCGCTGGTGGCGCGGACGTAGGTCCCGTCGCCGCGCCGGACCTCGAGAATGCCGCTGTGCGCCAGCGCGCGGACGGCCTCCCGGACGGTGTTGCGACCGACCCCCAGCGCCGCGGCCAGGGCGGGCTCGGTCGGGATCCGGGTGCCCACCGGCCATTCGCCGGACGTGATCGAGTCCCGCAGCTGGGCGATGGCGTGATCGACCAGCCCGGACGGGCGCGCGGCGGCTAACGGCATGGAAAACCCTTTTCATCCGATCATAGGATGTATGGCAGGATAGCGCGGTGAGCCGTTACGAGCAGGATCTGAGCCTCGAACTCGACGGCGCCTGCGAAGTGCCGCCCGGCGGACGGGTCGCCGCCGGCGCCGTCCTGATCGTCGCGGTCGTGCTCACCGCATTGAACCTGCGTCCCGCCGTCACCAGCGTGGGGCCGGTGCTCGGCGACATGCAGCGGGCCCTCGGCGCGTCGGCGGTGTGGGCCGGTGTGCTGACCACTCTGCCCGGATTGTGCTTTGCCGGAGCGGGTTTGGCCTCCGCGGCGCTGTCGCGCCGGTTCGGGCTCGGCCGCTCCATCAGCCTGGCCCTGGTCACCCTGATCGTCGGGCTGGGGGTCCGGGTGCTCGACGGACCGTACGTGGTGATCGGCGGAACCCTGGTGGCGACCGCCGGCATCGCGGTCATCAACGTCCTCATCCCGGTGGTGATCAAGCAGTCGTTCCCGGCCCGGCTCGGTCTGATGACCGGGATCTACACCGCTGCGCTCCAGGGCGGGGGAGCCCTGGGTTCCGCCGTGACGCCCCCATTGGAAAAGATTTACGGCGGATGGCGCCCGGCCCTGGCCGCCTGGGCCCTGCTCGCCGTGGTGGCGCTGGTGATCTGGCTGATCGCCGCGCGGCGCGTGGAGAATCCCACCGATTCGGCGCAGGCCGGTGCCCGTCGGTCGCTTCTTCACAATCGCCTGGCCTGGATCGTGACGCTGTTCTTCGGAACGCAGTCGATGCTCGCCTACATCATGATGGGCTGGCTGCCGGAGGTGTTCATCGACAGCGGCGTGAGCAAGACCTCCGCGGGTCTGCTCGTCGGACTGCTCTCGGTGATCGCCGTGCCGATCAGCCTCGTGCTGGCCCCGATGGCGGCCCGGTCGGCCCACCAGAGCGGGTGGATCGCGGGCCTTGGGGTGTGCGGGTTCACCGGTGTGCTCGGGTTGTTGATCGCCCCGGACTTCAGCCCGCTGCTGTGGAGTGTGCTCGTCGGTATCGGCATGAGCGTGTTCTCGTTGGCCCTCACCGTGATTGCGTTGCGCTCGCGCACGCCCGAGGACACCGTGCAGCTCTCGGCCATGGTGCAGGGCTTCGGCTATCTGCTGGCCGGTGTCGGACCGTTCCTGTTCGGCACACTCCACGATGTGACCGGCGGCTGGACGGTGCCGTTCGTCATGGTGCTGGCTGTGTACGTGGTCCAGATCGGGCTGGGCGTGCTGGCCGGCCGCAACCGCTACGTCTGAGGAGATGCGCTGTGCTGTCGACGGACTGGTCACGCGCCATCGGCATCGACGTGCCGATCGTCAACGCGCCGATGGGCGGTGTCGCCGGTGGAGCATTGGCCGCCGCGGTGTCCCGGGCCGGCGGTCTGGGCATGATCGGGATGGGCAGCGCCGCGACTGCCGAGCGGCTGGATGAGGAGCTGCAGTGGGTATCGGATCTGCGGCGGCCCTTCGGAATCGGTTTGGTGGACTGGGTGGTCGGCCGGCAGCCAGACCTGCTCGCCACCGCGCTGGCGGCTCGACCCGCACTGCTGTGCATCAGTTTCGGCGACAGCTGGGACTGGGTGGGTGCAGCCCATGCCGCAGGCGTGCGGGCCGCGACCCAGGTGAGTGATCTTCCCGGCGCACAGCGCGCGGCGGCAGCCGGTATCGACGTGCTGATCGCCCGGGGCGCAGAAGGCGGCGGTCACGGCCGACCACTGATCGGGACCCTGCCGCTGCTCACCGAGCTGCTCGACCACGTGTCGGTTCCGGTGCTGGCGGGTGGCGGAATCGGATCCGGGCGGGCACTGGCCGCCGTCCTGGCGGCCGGCGCCTCCGCGGCATGGCTGGGTACCGCGTTCTGCGTGTGCACCGAATCGCTGCTGCCCGATCAGGCCCGTGCCGCGATGCTGGCCGCGCGGGGCACCGACACGGTGCTGACCCGGGTGTTCGATATCGCGCAGGGCTATCCCTGGCCGCCGTGGCTGCCGGAACGCGTGCTGCGCAACAGCTTCAGCGATCGCTGGGATGGCCACGAGGACGCGCTCTGTGCCGATTCGGGGGCGCCCGGCGAGCTGGCGCGAGCGATAGCGGCCCAGGACTACGACCAGGCCCCGATCAATGCCGGCCAGTCAGTGGGTGAGCTCACTGCCGTCCGCCCGGCCGCCGACGTCATCGCCGACATCAGTTCGGCCGCGGCAGCGCTGCTTTCACGTTGAGCTGATCGGGGCCCGCTAGCCCGCGGGCTGATAGATCGACTTGAGCTCCAGGTAAGCCGCCATGCCTTCGGGGCCGAGTTCGCGCCCGAGGCCGCTGGCTTTCACCCCGCCGAACGGCGCTGTCGGATCAGGCATGTAGTGGTTGATGCCCATCGTGCCGGACCGGACCCGGCGGGCGAGCGCCAGCCCGCGGTGCGGGTCGGTGGTCCACACCGAGCCGCCCAGACCGTAGTCGTTGTCGTTGGCGATCCGGACCGCCTCGTCGTCATCGTCGTAGCCGATGACCGTGAGGACCGGGCCGAAGATCTCCTCCCGGGCGATCGGGTCGTCGTTGGTGACGTCGGCGAAGACCGTTGGCGCCACAAACCATCCGCCGTCGAGCCCGGCCGGGCGGGCACCGCCGGTGGTGAGCCGGGCGCCCCCGCGCTTGGCGCCGGCGATGACGGCTTCGACGCGATCGCGCTGCCGCGAGGTGACCAGCGGCCCGATCTGAGTTGCCGGGTCCAGCGAATTGCCGACCGACAGCGAGGCCGCCAGGGCGGTGACCACGTCGACGACTTCGGTGTAGCGGCTTCGCGGCGCCAGGATTCGCGATCCGATGAAGCAGGTTTGTCCGTTGTTGAGCAGCGTCGCGGCGAACAGCTTCTCACCGATCACCCCCAGATCGAGGTCCGCGTCGTCGAGGATGATCGCCGCGGACTTCCCGCCGAGTTCCAATGTGACCGGCCGCAACAGCCCGCCGCACACCGTTGCGATCTCGCGGCCCACCTGGGTGGAGCCGGTGAACGCCACCTTGTCGATCCCGGGATGGGCGACCAGATATGCGCCGGTCTCGCGGCCGCCCGGCACCACGTTGATCACCCCGGGCGGGATATCGGATTCGGCGACCGCCTCGGCGAACAGTGCGGCGTCGAAGACGGTTTCGGGTGAGGGCTTGATGACGAAGGTGCAGCCCGCGGCGAGCCCCGGCGCGTACTTGAAGGCGCTCAGCGCCTGCGGGAAGTTCCACGGCACGATCGCGCCCACGACACCGACCGGCGTGCGGGTGATGGTGGTCTGTCCGCCGAGCAGACCGGGACGTTCGGTGGACCACGACTCCGAGCAGGCCAGTTGCGCGTAGTAGCGCAGCAGCACCTGGGGGAAGACGGCTTCGAGCTGGGTGGCCATCGTGATCGGCATGCCGTTCTGCATGCTGACCGCCGCCGCGAGTTGCTCGCTGCGCCGGTCGAGGGCGTCGGCCAGACTCTGCATTGCGGCGGCTCGCTTGTCCGCGGGCCAGTGCGGCCACCCGTCGGGCGCGTCGAAGGCGGCCCGGGCGGCGGCCACCGCAGCGTCGATGTCGGCGGGTCCACCGGCGGCGACGGCGCCGAGCCGTTGGCCGTCGTTGGGGGAGACCACGACGATCTCGTCGCTCGAGCTCGGCGCGGTCCACCGGCCCCCGATCAGGAATGTGTCGTGCTGGTTGCTCATGCGCCACAAGCTATGCACCGCGGTACCGCAGCGCTATCGCGATGACCCGCATTACGCCCGAACGAGCGGCCGAAATATCCCTTCCGGGAGGGGTAACGCAAACCCGCCCGGACCGTGAGGTCCGGGCGGGTGAGTATGCAGTTGTCGTCGAGTGCTACGGGGCGTAGCAGCGCTCGTCTCCGTTGTCGTTGATCCAGCAGTTCGGGCTGATGAAGTGGGCGCCGGGGCCGGGGATGTTCAGCACGCAGGTGCCACCCTCCAGGTGGTAGCCCAGCCCGCAGCCGTCGGCGGCGGCGGCGGTGGGGGCGAAGCTCAGGCCGAGGGCCAGGGCGCCGGCGGCGATGGTGCCGGCGAAAAGTCCTGCGGCGCCTTTGGTGATCTTTGCAGTCATGATGTCCTCCGAGTTGTTGTCAGGTATGTGGTTGGTGGTCTGCTCTGGTTGAGCGAGGCTCGAAAGAAATAGTGCGCCACGCCACACCCCGCGTCTGTCCGCCAAGCGGACTGTCTGCGGGACGAATCCCGGATCCGCCGATTGGGGGACACCGCATCCGCGATTTCGCCGAAAAGCTATGCAGCACAAACGAAAATCCCGCCCGAGCCGTGAGGCTCGGGCGGGATGGGGGTCGGGGGACCGGGATCAGTAGCAGCGCTGGTCGCCGTTGTCGTTGATCCAGCAGTTCGGGTGCCCCGGGTCGGCCTGGGCGCCGGGGCCGGGCAGGTTCGCCACGCAACTGCCGCCCGCGTCGTGGTAGCCGTACCCGCACCCCTGGGCGGCGCTCGCAGTGGGGGCGAAGCTCAGCCCCAGGGTCAGTGCCCCGGCGGCGATGGCGCTGGCGAAAAGCCCTGCGGCGCGCTTGGTGATCTGTGCAGCCATGGTGTCCTCCGAGTGTGTGGGGCCTGCCCTGGTTGAGCGAGGCGCGAGACCAATACTGCGCCCGCCCACCTGCTGTGTCTGTCCGCCAGGCGGACCCTGCAGCGGACCAAACACGGCTCCTCCGATTGGGGGACACGGCGTGCCGACCAGGTCATACTCGGTGATGAACGACGAGGGGGCGGTCATGCGGGCAGTGGCATACGTGGCGGGAATCGGGGGCTTCGCGGTGGCGCTGGGCGTGGGCGCCGCCATCACGGCCGGCTGCGCGGTCGCCTCGGCCGAGCCGTCGGGTTCCGGCTCCCCGGCGGCCCACTCGTCGTCGACTTCTCACCCCGGGGTGGGCCGCTCGCCGCGGCAGAAGCCGACGGCCGCCAAAGCGGTGAAACCACTGGGCAGCAACAGGTCTCGTACCCCTGGTGCCTCGAGTCCGCAGGCCGTGGCGGCGCCGTCGGCCACTGTCACGGCCTCGCCCGTCACCACCAAAGTGGGCGCGGTGACCGGGCCGAACACCGTGACGCCGAGCCGATTCGGCATCTATGGCACCGACGTGGGCGTGATGTGGGACAACGGCATGACCGGTGACCGTCGCCAGGTGCTGATGATCTTCGGCGACACCTTCAGCGGGCCGAACATGACCGGCGCCTGGCGCTCCAACGTCCTGTTGCGCACCGCCGATCCGGTCGGGCGGGTCTTCACTCCCGGATCGACCACCAACCCGTTCGCCGGATCGCCGCTGAACTCGTCCGGTATGTCCAAGCAGGTGATCGCCGGCAGCGCACGCTATCTTGGGCCGTTCGGCGCGGAGGTGACGGTGATCCCGACCGCGGCGATCTCGGTGCCCTACGACAACGCCTACGGCGCACGGCAGTACGTCAACTTCATGTCGGTGCGCTCGTGGGACTTCAGCGGCGCCTGGACCACCAATTACTCCGCCATCGCCTACTCCGACGACAACGGCCAGAACTGGACCGTCGCCCCGCAGACGATCCGCGCCGCCAGCTGGCTGCGTTCGAGCAGGCCGTTCGTGTCCGGTAACCAGAACTTTCAGCAGGGCGCCTTCGTCAAGCCGCCCGCCGACTCGGCCGACGCCGGCTACGTGTTCTCCTACGGAACCCCCTCGGGCCGGCTGGGTTCGGCCTACGTCGCACGGGTCAAAGAAGCCGACATCCTGGATCTGACCAAGTACGAATACTGGGACGGGGACACCTGGACGGCCGGCAAGCCCGGCGCGGCGGTCCCGATCCTGCCCGCCACCCGCAGTAACCAATACGCCGGCGGCTTCCTCGGGCAGCTGGGCCTGTTCTTCGGCGGCTGGGTGGCCGGGTTGTTCGGGGTGGGCGGACCCAGCGGCCATGTCAGCGAGATGTCGGTGCAGTACAACACCTACCTGAACAAGTACGTCGCGATGTACTCCAACAGCGTCGGCAGCGTGGTGATCCGCACCGCCGACTCGCCGCAGGGCACCTGGTCGGCGGCGACCACGCTGGTGACCTCGGCGCAGTACCCGGGCCTCTACGCCCCGATGATGGACCCCTGGTCGACCGGACAGGAGATCTACTGGAACATGTCGATCTGGGGCAGTTACAACGTCGTGCTGATGAAGACGACCCTGGCTTAGCCGGCCGGCGCGAAGAACTCCAGCGTGATGCCGTCCGGGTCGCGGAAGCTCAGCCCCGATCCGTAGTGCGCGTCGACGATGCCGCCGTGCTCGACGCCCAGCTCGTCCAGCCTGGCCTGCCAGCGCTGCAGCGCCGCCCGGTCCGGGCAGCCGAACCCGATGTGATCCAGGCCGACGTTGTGCTCGCTGAACGGCTGCTCCGACGGCGCGGTGGTGTGCTGGTGCAGCCCCAGCAGGGTGCCGTTTTCCAGCAGGAACACGCTGTGGTGGAACCCGGCGTCGGTGTCCTCGTCGAGCACCGGGTCCGAGCCGATCAGCGCGCGGTACCAGGGCACGCTGACCGACAGGTCACGCACGGTGACGGCGACGTGGGCAAGGGTCGGAAATGTCATGGGGAGTCCTCAGTCGTCGAAGTGTTCTTCTGCTGTGCGCACGATCCGGTACTGCTGTCGGTTCAGCAGCAGGCGTGCCGGGGCTGGCCGGCCAGGTGCGCGTGCTGGCCGGGATCGGTGCCGCCGACCGCGCCGGTGAACGCCGCCAAGTCGATGCGTTCGCCGCCGAGCCAGGTCCCGCTCACCCGGGCCTTGTCGGCCAGTTCGGCGGGGTCCACCGCGTAGGGATCGGCGGTGAGTTCGGTGAAATCGGCGAGCTTGCCGACCTCGAGCGATCCGACCAGCTTGTCGCGGTGCAGGGTGCGGGCGGCGTCGATGGTGTGCGCACGCAGCGCCTGCTCCAGCGTGATCGCCTGGGCGGCGCCGTGCACCGTGCCTGCCCGGGTCCGGCGGGTCACCGCTGTCTGGATGTTGAGCACCGGCGTCGGGGGTGACACCGACCCGTCGTTGTGCAGCGAGACCACCGCGCCCGAGGCGACCGCGTCGGCGAACGGCTGCCAATGACTGCCGTGCTCGTGGTCGAAGATCTGCCCGTCCAGCAGGTCGCCCCAGTAGTAGTACTGGAACGGCGCCATCGAGATGTGCACACCCAGGCCCGCGGCCCGGTCGAACAGGCTGCGGTTGCCTGCCCCCAGATGCTCCAGGCGCCAGCGGTGGTCGGTGCCGATCAGGTTGTGCCGGCTCAACGCCGCCTCGTAGGCGTCCAGCGCCAGCGCAATGGCCAGGTCCCCGTTGGCGTGGAAGGCCATCTGCCAGCCGGTCGGGGCCGCGATGTCGAGAATGGCGTCGAGTTGCTCACGGCTGTAGTTCATCGATTGGGGTCCACCGGCCACCGCGGGATCGATCCCGGCCGTCTGGGTGGCCTCGGTGCTCAGATATGGAAACGAGATGGCGATGTTGCCGATCCACGGCGAACCGTCGGTCCAGAGCTTGACGCCCTGCTTGGTCAGCAGTGTCTCTGCCGCACTGAAGGTTTCGACGTCGTTGAAGGTGGATGTGGTCGACATCTCCCACATGCTGATCCGCAGCGGACACGACGGCGTGGCGGCCAGTGCCTCGTAGGCCGCCTTGAGTTTCGGGTCGTAGGTCATGTCGGAGGTCGACGTGTAGCCGCCGCGGGCCATCCACGCGTAGTACTCGGCGGCGCTGACCAGCGGGTTGCCCAGTTCGGCGAGGATCGGCCCGGCGACTGCGACCAGCACCGGCGTCTCGAACCCCTGGCCGTCGAGACTGCCGTCGGGGTTGCGTCCGAATCGTCCGCCCACCGGCTCGGCCGGCGGATTGACGTCCCAGCCATAGCGTTTCATCACCGCAGTGTTGAAATACACGCCGTGGCCGGAATTGTCGGTGACCACTGCGACACGCTCGCCGAAGATGCGGTCGAGTTCGGGTGCTTTGGGGGAGGGACGCTGGTGCAGCAGCGCGTCGAACCCGGCGAACAGCAGCGGTGTCTTCGGGTCGCTGTGGGTGATGGCGTCGGCGAAAATCGCCTCGACGTCCGCCCAGGTCGGTGCGTCCCACGGCGCGATCGAGCGTGCCGGCGGCTGTGTGGCGACCCCACTCATCACCGGATGGCTGTGCGGTTCAACAAAACCCGGCAGCAAAGCGGCCACGCCGGTATCGATCACCTCGGCGTCCGGGTAATCCTGGCGGCACTGCGCCAGCGACCCCACTGCGGCGATCCGGCCGTCGGACACCACGACCGCCTCGGCACGTGGCTGCGCCTGATCCATCGTGATCACGGTGCCGGCCTGAAGAATTGTCGTGGACATGGTCCCCCTCTGCTGATGGTGTGTGTCAGACGATGCGCTGTCCGCGGCGGGCTCTGGCCCGCATGTCCCAGAGATACAACTGGTAGCCGAAGATCCAGGCCTGATGCGGGATCAGTTTGTCGGCCAGTCGCAGCGCGGCGAGCAGCCATTCGAACCGGCGCTGCTGGGCGGCACCCCACGGCAGGCGCATCATCGCGCGGAACTCGGGCGGCAAGAACCCGACGGTGGCGAACAGGTTGAACCGCCCCAGGGTTTCGCGCACCGGCCACGGCATGAACGCCATGGCCGCAACACCTTTGAGATGCTCGCGCACCGGCTCGTCGATGCGCAGGTCGTCCAGCGAACGCTTCCAATACTCGTTGAAAGCCGCGCGGTCAGCGGGCCACATGCTCTCGCGTACCTGCAGCGTGGTGCCGAGCCGGCTGGCATCGGCGTACACCGCGTCGGCGGCGGAGTCGTCGAGCGGGCCGTAGAGGAACTCGTGCTGGTCGACGTAATAGCGATACAGGCAGGCCGCCACCCACAGCTGCAGCTGCGGATCGAAGGCGCGATACGCGACCGGACTGGCCGGGGTCGAGCGGACCTGGGCGTGGGCGGTGCCCACCGCCGCGCGGATGAGCGCGCGGTCGGCGTCGGTACCGATGGTGGCGGCGGCCAGATAGGTGCCCGTGGTGCGGGCGCGCTTGATCGGGTGCTTGTAGACGTTGCCGCTGTCCACCGGGCTCTCGACGACTCCGTAGCCGACACCGGGATGCGCGAGCTGCATGATCACATTGGCGGCCGGCGCCAACACCGCGACCGGGTTCAGCAGGTCGGCGACCCGCGTCGGGTGTCGCATCATCGCGGCCTCATGGGGGCAGTACACCACGTGTGAGAGAGTGCCGGGGTGTTTGCGCGCAGACGGTGGCGGGGTGTCGGGATCGTGGTGGCCCAGCTGGCCGACGTCACGTTCGGCGACCCTGAGCACGGCCACCCGGTCGCGGGGTTCGGTTGGTGTGCAGCCGCACTCGAGAAGCTCACCTATCGCGACAGCCGGGCTGCCGGGGCGCTGCACACCGGCGTGCTCCTGGGCGCGCTGGCGGTCGCAGGCACCGTGGCCCAACGGAGTGTGCGGGGGCCGGCCCTGGCCGCGCTGACCGCCGCCGTCACCTGGGCCTCGCTCGGCGGGACCACCCTGGGCCGGACCGGTGACCGGGTGGCCGACCTGCTGGCCGCCGGCGACATCGACGGCGCCCGGGCGCTGCTGCCGTCGCTGTGCGGGCGCGATCCCTCGGTGCTCGACATCGAGGGGTTGGCCCGCGCAGCCCTGGAATCGGTGGCCGAGAACACCTCCGACGCGCACGTCGCGCCACTGCTGTGGGCGGCGGTCGGGGGAGTGCCGGGGG
>NZ_BEWG01000065.1 GCF_002723835.1 Mycobacterium sp. shizuoka-1
GCGAACGCACACATACCGCCCGTTCGTCACACTGGGCGAATAGACCATCCGAGAACGTCACGAACGCCGATCGACTAGGGACCTAAGGTTCGACACGATCGGGATGACCGATCCTTCGACTGCGGTGTCGGTCGCGGTGGCCTCCCACAGCGTCCCGACTACCGGGTACGGGATCACGTCGCTGCTGGGCTTGAGGTCGCTCACCGTCCACTCCTGCACCACGGTCCCGTTGACGAGCTCGGCGCCGGCGCCGAAGTGGTGAATCACCGCCTCCTCGGCTGCCGCGCTGGGCGCCATCGGCACACCGGCCGCCATGGCCATGGCCAGAGCGATCGACGCCATTCCGACGTTCTTCAATTTCCCGACCCTTTCGTTCTCTGTGCGCTGCAGATAAGTGCAGCTAATCATCTCCGTCCGGCAGGCTACCAGCGTGTACGCGGATCACCGCCCCCCGTGACGGGACTTCGGCGGCAGGTTCCGTTGTCGGGCCCACCACAGCGACTACTCAAACCCGTTCAGCTCCGACGAGATCGCTGCGACGGTGACCGAGGTCCGGGAGGTCTAAGCACGTTGTGGTCCCCGTGAAATATGCAAAGCCCGAGCGCCACAGTCGTCCGGCTGGGTCTCGGGCTCACTTCCTGAACGCTCACCGCGCCAGGCACTATCCAGCATAGCGGCTGGCGCGGTGAGCGTGGTAGTCGATCAGGAGATGGCGCGGTGCGCCATGGTCTCCACGGACTCGGTGATGCTGGTGACGCGCTTGACCCAGGTTTTCCAGTTCTTCGCCGATGGTATCGCGGCTACCGTTCTGCTGGCGTATGGCAACGAGGACAGCCTCGTTGATCTGGGCTGCCGCGATGGTGGCCTGGGCGAGGACACAGAGGGTGGACCATCGGACTGAGTTGGTTGGCGAGCAGTTCCAGCGCCCGCGCGAGGTCGGTGATGGCGTCGGCGTCGTTGATGAGCTGTTCGGCGGTTATCGGCCGGNNNNGGGGAGGTGGGTTTCACGCCCACCGCACGAGCAATCACCGCCCACGACGCGCCGTTGCCTTTTGTTGAGCGAATGTGAGTGCGCTTGTTTCATCAGGCAGCCTCGCCTTGCGGTGAGGCGGTCCCCGTCTGATCCACCGGCTGGTGGTGCGGGGTTGACGTTTCATCGCCTGCTGCGTTGCCCGCTGGCGCGGGTTCGGTTTCATGCGTGGCTCCGCGTCCTGCCACCGGGCCACTCCCGGCGGGACTCTGTTCATCCACGGGTGTGGGTAGGTACGCCGAGTCGGGCGAGGTTGATCGCAGCACCGAGATCACGATCGATCCGGACACCACAGTGATCGCAGTCGAAGATTCGGTCGGCGAGGGTGAGGTTTGGCTTTCGCCTCCCACAGGCCGTGCATGTCTTCGATGACGGAAAGTACCGGTCGGCCTCCACCAAATGAGAGCCGTACCAACGGGTTTTGTAGCCCAGTATGCGACGGATCTCGGCCAGAGCAGCATCAGCTAGGGCTCGGTTGAGGCCCCGCTTGCGAGAACCGCCCTTGGCGCGCATGCCCGCGGCGTTCAGAGTTTCGACCACCACGACCTGGTGCTGCTGGGCCAGCGCGGCGGTGGCCTTGTGTAGTACGTCGTGGCGCACGGCCGCGGTGTGGGCGTGTGTGCGGCCAATCCGGGCCTGAGTGCGCCGCCACCGTTTCGAGGGCTGCCGGCGGGTCCGGGCCTGCGGATCATGGGGGCCCAGCTGGCGGGCGGCTCGGCGCTGCAGCGCCCTCAACCGGGACTGCGCGGCGGTCAGTGACTTCGGTGCAGCAACGCGGTCGATCTCGGTTCCCCCGGGAGTTGCCACGACAAGCAGACTGTCGGCTTTCACCCCGACGTCGACCCCGACAATCGGATGAGCTGACCGCCGTGCGTGCGCGGGTCCGGTCTTGGCGGCGACGATGGTCTGCAGGGCGCAATGCCAGCGCCCGGCACTGTCTTGACGCACAGTCGCCGACAAGATCCGCGCGGTTCCAGCCTCGATACGGGGGGCCAGCTTGCGGGTCGACTCATGGGTGCGCACCGCACCCAGCCGCGGCAACGAGACGTGGCGACGATCAGCCTCGATGCGGATCACACCGGTGGTGAACCGCACCGAGCGCGGGGCGCGGGCCGTTTTGAACCGTGGGAAACCGATCGCGCGGCCGGCCGCTCACCCTTGCGCAACGCCGGCAACGACCGCCTCACCGCGGGGGTCAGCCGATCCTCAGGGGTTCCGTAGCTGCGTTCGCCGGCCCGCTGATCCATCACCGCGATTCGCCTCGGTGAGTGGGGGTCGTCCATGAACTTCTGCCGTTTCTCGAGCAGTATCGCTTGCAAGCAATATCGCTTCGGAGTAATGTCGGTGGCGTGCTGATCGACTGGTCGAGTGAGTTCGACGCCTACCTCACGCGATTAGAGGAGTCGGATCAGGCTGACGATCAGCGCCGGCTTGATCTGCTTTACGCGGAGCTGGAAGTGCTTGCAGACCTCGACGGTGTGCCGACGGACGACACGGCGACCCTGAAGCGGGTTCGGCAGTCGCGCCGCTACCAAGTGTGGCGGGTGGCTCATCCGTTCGAGGCCGGGTTCGCGGTTCGGCTGATCGTGTGGTTCCCGTCGGATCGGGAAGTGGTCGTCGCTCTGTTCTCGGCCGACAAAGCGAACATGGGCGACGTGTTCTACGACAGCGTGGGTACGCGCGCAGACGCAGCGATCGATTCGTGGAAGATGCAAACCGACAGGGAGAGGCCCGGAGATGAGTGAGAAATTCGTGCGGGGCAACGATCGGTTAGCCAAGGCGCTCGCCGATCCTGAGCGGCGCGCACGGGTCGATGTGATCCGGACGCAGATGCGCCAGGCTGACCGTGCACACAAGATGGGCTTGGCCGCGGTGCGCCAGGCTGCGAACCTGACGCAGGTCGAGCTGGCGAATCGTATGGGGATCGGCCAAGCTGCGCTGTCTGGCTTGGAGAACCGGGAAGACTTGCTGTTGTCGACGTTGGCGAGTTACCTCGAAGCGGTCGGCGCGCGCGACGTAATGATTACCGCTCGGCTCGGAGATAACGTTGTCGAGCTTGCGCTTTCGTCTGGCGACATCGAACACGCGGCCTCTGTTGCGACAGATCCACCAACGCAGGCGTTTTGAGCCTCCTCCTTGTTGACGTCCTAGCGCGTGAGCACCTCAGATCAGCTGGTAGCTCAGCTGTCGCGCTGCTGAGGCGATCCGCACTGCAAGACCGGGATGGTTCAGCGGCAGCGACAGCACTGGCCGCGGCGGCACGGCCGCCGCGGCGGGCGCGAATAGCGCGACACAGTGGCGGTCGGAGAACCGGCTGTTGTAGAGGATGCCGTCGACATCAGGAAAGGCCTCGGCGATCCGGTGAGCCCAGCGCTGGGTGATTGAGTGCGGGCCGGTGGCAAGGGCGAATGTGCCGCCGGCTCGTGTCGGCCACGATCCGGCACTGTCGGCTGCCAGGTCGAGCAGCCGCAGCTCCCGTGTGAACCGCAGCGCCGTCAGGTAGGGCGCGCCGCGGAACCGGTCGATGGTGCGGTCAATCTGGAATGACTCGGCCAGCGCCGCAAGCGGTTCGGCGGCGCCGTACCAGACGCCGATCCCCGGGTGATCCCCTACCGGCAGTGGGTGCGGGTCGAACCGAAGGCGCGGCCCGTTCTCGCGGAACGCGTTCCAGGCCAACACATGTGCTCCGCTGGTGCGGTGGACGCGCCACCACAGCTGGTCGGTGGGTGCGGACCGGTACTCGTTGTCGCGGATCCCGATGGCGCGCAGCTCGGCAAGTGGTGGGGGGCCGGGCAGGCGTGCGGTCACACGGTGTACCAGTCGGCGTTGGCTGCGACAGCTGCGGCCTTGTCCACTTCGCCGCCGTCGCGCAGCCATTCGATCACTGTCCTGGGGCGCTCATGGAACAGGTCCGGTTGCGGGGTACGCAGGAAACCGGCCACGGCCACCGGATGCAGGTCAGCGGGGAGCTGCTTGAGCACCCGGTCGAGGCCGCGGACCTGCCGGATGGGGCCGCCATCATCGCCGGTTTCAAACTGCAGAATCGGAAAGACCCACGTCTGGCCATCGGGGATAGCCCACAGCTCGCCGGCGAGGCGTTTCTGCCGCACCCGCGAGGCGCTGATTCCCAGGCCGGTGGCGACCTCGTCGGCGGTGAAAGCGGTGACCGCCAGACGCGCTACCTCGCCGGCGACCTCGGTGCCTGCGGCCACGAACGCGTCCGGGTTTTCAACCAAGCCCGCCTCGTCGAGGAGTCGGGCTGCGTCTTCGGCCAGGGACGCCGCCCAGGGACGGGTGATGGGCAGGAATTTCAGTGCGTCGACGAACTGGGTCGTCGAGACCTCGAATCGCTCCTGCAACAGGCGTTCCAGCTCGTCAGTCGTTGACACCGTCCCACACCCCTAACGTTGATTAACGTCACTGTATATCCGTTAACTTTGGGTGTCGAGCGCAGCCCCGAGGTCACCTGTCCACGCTCGTTTACCCTGGCCAGGGCCACATCAACCTGCTCAACGGAAGTTTCTCGTATCATGTTGCATGAAGGAGGTGACCCCGATGCCCACCCGCTACGACCGCAGCGCAGCCCAGAACGCCCGCCAGGCGATCCTGGATTCCCTCAACCGGTTCTGGAAGCCGGCCGACCTCGACACCGCACCATCGACCGCACAGCACCTGCTCGCCGAGCTGGTGAACCAAGGGGAGCTTCGCCACCTCCGCAGAGGCCTGTACTGGCGCGGCCTCAAAACCCCACTGGGCATGGCCCCACCACAGCCGGACCTACTGGCCGCCGAGCTGGCCGGCGTGCCGGGCATCGGACCAGCCGGACTGTCAGCGGCCAACGCGCTCCAACTGTCCACCCAGATCCCCCGCCGCGGCGAATACGCCATACCCGCACGCCCCCCGGCCGACTACGAACTGGTGCGGTTCGCGAACCGCTCGGCTCGCCGCGGCCGCGCCGACGCCGCCCTGACCCCTATCGAAGTGGCCGCACTCGAAGTGCTCGACCGCTGGGATCAGGTGATCGAAGCAAGCCCTGATGCCGCGATGACGCGGCTCACCGAACTCATCGACGCCGGACGCCTCGACGCCGAGCGCCTGGCCGAGGCCAGCGACACCGAACCCGCGTCAGTGCGGGCGCGACTACGCCACCTGCTACAACGCACCGGCCACACCGAACTCGCCGACAAGGTGCGCCGCCCAGACCGACGCACCGCGGAGCGGGCACTGACCGGACTGACCAGAACCTGACATGGCACTCTGGCGCGAAGAGAATCCCGATGTCTTCGCCGCGACAATCGTTACCGCGGCCGAACAGCTCCGCGTGCAACCGCTGGCCGTCGAAAAGGACTACTGGGTCTGCGAGGTGCTGCGCACCATCGCCGCAAGCCACCGCGACGAGATCGTGTTCAAAGGCGGGACGAGCCTGCAGAAGCTGCGCATCATCAAGCGGTTCTCCGAGGACCTCGACCTGCTGGTGCTCGGCGAATTCCCCAACGTGCGCACCGCAAAGCGCGCGATGCTCACCATGTTGGAGACCGCGGCGTCGACGACGGGCGGCAACTACACCGACCGCAAGTCCGGCGGGCGGCTGGGAACCGCAACCCAGACCGCCCGGCTCGAGCTACCCCTCGATCACAGCGGTACCGCGAACGGGCTGGCAGACCCGACGTCAGTGCTCATCGAGCTCGGGCAGGCTGGCGGCCCGAACCCGGCACTGGACGGGACTGTGCGGTCGCTGCTGGCGCGCCAGTTGGCGGGGGCAGTCGATGACATTTGGGAGGATCTACGGCCATTCTCGGTGTCGATCCTTCACCCAGGACGCACGCTGATCGAAAAACTGCTGCGGGTCAACAACTTTGTCGTAGACCCGGCGCGACGAAACACCACTCACGGGCTGCCACGGATCGGTCGGCAGTTCTACGACATCTGGGCCCTGCTCGGGCACGATCTGGTTACCGAGCTGCTCGCCGACTCCGCGATGGTCCGCGACATCGTCGCCAGCGCCCTCGACGTCTCCGCACACCTCGACAACCCGGACCACCCCGTACCCGATGGTGGTTTCGCGGCCTCTGCCGCGTTCGATCCCGCCGGCCAGTTCGCCGAAGCCCTCCGACGAGAACATGATTCGGCCATGGATGCGTTCTTCTACGGCGACGATCCGCCGTCGTTCGACGACGTGCTCAACCGGGTACACGCCTGCGCCGAGCTGCTCGACCCCGCCCGCCACTGACACCAATCGCAGTGTCAGTTGCTTTAGGTGTAGGCGACGTGGACGGTGTGGATACGGCCCTCGAACGGGAACGGTGCGCGTTCCCGGTAGTCCATCGACACCGGTGACCCGAGGCAGGTGCCGATGTCGAGGCAATCGTTGGCGGTGAACAGCAGCGGCGCACTCATCGGCACCTGGCCGGTGGCGATCGATTCACCGTTGCGGGCGATCGTGATGTCGAGCGGTCCGGCCGGGCGTGGATCGGCGTACCGGGTGGTCACCGTGATCGTGGCTCTGCCCGGGGGAATTTTCCCCGTGGTGCGGATCTTGGTGCGCGACAGGATGAACAGGTTGTATTCGTAGCAGAGGTCGCCCTCGTCCATATAGACGGTCAACCCGCCGGCGCCGGAGCCGAGAGCGTAGAGGACGCCGTGGGCATTGGCGGGGATGTCGGCGTCGATGGTCACCGTGTTGTTCTTATTCCCGAGGCTCGGTGCGCAGAACTCCGGCATCCGGATCATGTCGCCGGAGAACTCCCACTCGGTGAATGGCGGCGCGATCCGCAGCTCGGGGTGATAAACCGGCACCCACAGCCCGCCGCCGATCGGCAGCACCGCGTTCTTGGCGGCCTCGATAGCGAAGGTCTCGCGCATCTGCGCGAGTTTGTCGGGCATCTGCGCGGCGAGATCGTTGGCCTGCGACCAGTCCTCGTCCAGGTGGTATAGCTCCCAGGTGTCCTGGTCCGGGGTCCAGGTGGCCATCCCGGGCGGCAGGCCCGGTATCCACGGCAGACGCGGCCCGACCGCGCCGGCGAACCAGCCGTCGTGGTAGATCCCGCGGCTGCCCATGATCTCGAAATACTGAGTCTTCTTGCCGCCCTCGGCATTCCGGTCAACCAGAGTCCGCGCGAAACTCACCCCGGCCAGCGGAATCTGGGTCTCCCCAAACACCGTGCGCGGCGCCTCGATCCCGACCACCTGGTAGATCGTCGGCACGACATCGTTGCAGTGCAGAAACTGGGTGCGCGGCGTGGGGTCGGCGGCGACCTTGGCCGGCCAGCGCACCGCCAACGGGTTGCGGGTACCGCCCAGGTGCGAGGCCATCAGCTTCATGCCCTTGTACGGGGTGGACCCGGCCCACGCCCACCCGGCGTGGTACTGGTTGTCCACCAACGGGGAACCCAGCACATCCAGCCCGCCCAGCTCATCCAGAGCGTCGATGTGCTGACGCACGGTGGTCGGAATTCCGTTCTGCGCCAACAGCTCCGAGATGGTCCCGTTCTGGCCCTCACCGGAGGATCCGTTGTCACCCCAGATGTAGAGGAACAACGTGTTCTCGCCGTACCCCAGCGCGTCGAGCTCGTCGACGAGGCGCCCCACCTGCACATCCACGTGCTCGGCGTAGCCCGCGGCGACCTCCATCAAGCGCCGCTGGAACGGCTTCTCATCCTCGGGGATATCCTCCCACGCCGGCAACTGCGGATCACGCTCGGTGAGTACTGCGTCCTGCGGGACCCAGCCCTTGTCCTTGGCCCGGTCAAACACCCGCTGCCGGTAGGCATCCCAACCGTCATCGAACCTGCCGGCGTAGCGGTCGGCCCAGTCCTTCATGATGTGGTGCGGGCCGTGCAGGCAGCCGCTGGCCCAATACATCATGAACGGCTTATCGGCGTTGAACGCCTTGTGCCGGCGCAGCCAGGAGATGGCGTCATCGGCCAGATCCTCCGACAGGTGATAGCCCTCCTCCGGAGTCTTCGGCGGGGCGACCACGGTGGTGTTGCGCACCAGGTTCGGCTCGTACTGTGAGGCCTCACCGGCGAGGAAGCCGTAGAAGTACTCGAAACCCAGCCCGGTGGGCCAGTTCTCGAACGGACCCGCCGCGGTCGTTTCCTCGGCCGGGGTGTTGTGCCACTTCCCGAACGCCGACGTCGCGTAGCCGTACTGCTTGAGCACCTCGGCCACGGTCGCACTGGAGCGCGGGATCTTGCCGGCGTAGCCGTCCCAGTCGTTGGCCAGCTCCGCGATCTGACCGTTGCCGATCTCGTGATGATTGCGGCCCGTCAGCAGCGACGCCCGGGTCGGCGAACACATCGCCGTGGTGTGAAAGCGGTTGTAGGACACGCCTTCGCCGCAGATCCGGTCCAGTGTCGCGGTGGTGACCTCACCGCCGAACGTCGACGGCAAACCGGGCCCGGCGTCGTCGATCAACACGATCACGATGTTCGGCGAATCCTCATGCAGATGCTTGGGGATCGCGCGCGGCTGGTACGTCGATTCCTGCAGCGTGCGGCCGGCGATACTGCCCGACGGCGTCGGTGGGAATGGCAACACCCCGCCGTCGGGCAACACCGGCGCCACAATCTGACCATCCAGCCGCTCAGACAACACAGCCCCTTCCTCAGGTACATCGTCGCAGCAGCACACCACCCTCGGGGCCCACCACGAACACGCAACGGTCCGGTCCCCCGACCCGGGCAACAACTTTGCACGACCCAGCAACGATTCGTCTTGACACTCTGAGACGAATATTTGACAGTTTGGGACATGGCGGTGATCCGGGGGACGGCGTTGACGGGTTTTCACGAGCTGGTCACCGAACTCGGTGGCGACAGTCACATCCTGGTGGCCGACGCGCACATCCCGTTCAACGACATCGGCCGCCACGACCGGTTCATCTCCCTACCCAACGGCGCCCGGCTACTCGAAAACACCGCCGACATCCTCGACACCCCCGATTTCGCGCGGCGGCTGGCCCGCCGACAGGGCATCGAGATCCTCGGACCGGTCGGGCTGGCCGGCCGCAGCGCGGCCACTGTCGCCGAGGCATTCACGATCTTCGACAAGTTCATGGCCGCCTACAGCCCGTCGATCAGCGCCCGGGTCACCGCACACCTCGACCCCGACCTGAGACGCTTCGAATTCGAATACCTCCTCAACCCCCCGCCGCCGCAAGCCCAGGCCATCGAACTCTCACTCGGGGTCACCCTGCGGGTCCTGCGCCTGTTCCTCGGAGCGGCCTACCGTCCCGTCGCCGTACACCTGCCCCACCCCGCCCTCGGCCCCGCCGACGACTACGACACCTATTTCGGTTGCCCACCTGGCTTCTGCGAGCACGTCGCCGGGTTCACCGTGCGCACCGCCGACCTGCAACAGCCGTTGCCCAAAGACCGGCTGGCCCACCAAACCGCCATCGACTACCTCGCCGACACCGTCGGCGACTACACCCCGGCCACCAGCCAACTGGTACGCACCCTGGTGCGCCAGCTCCTCCCCACCGGTGCGGTCGGCCTACCCGACATCGCCCGCCACATCGGCCTGCACCCCAAAGCCCTGCAACGGCGCCTGGCCGCCGAAAACACCACATACGCTGAGCTGGTCGACCAAACCCGCCGCGACACCGCCCAACGCCTACTCCTAGACACCGCACTCAGCCTCGACCAACTCTGCCGCCAACTCGGCTACGCCGAACAAAGCGTCCTCACAAGAGCGTGCAAACGATGGTTCAACACCACACCCACCGCCTACCGCAACACCGTGGGACACCGCCAACCACACCACTGATGCCCAGGTGATCATTTGCCGCAGACGGGTCGCTTAGCATTGGGACCCGCTATTACGGTGGTATAGCATCTTTGCGCGGCAGCTACTGACGATAGCTGGCTCAGATTATTGCGCCGATCGCCGCCTACACCCCGCCCCGACGGCAGGTGCTGGCGCCTGGCGCAGGCAAGCCGATCAGGGGGTTGTGGTTGCGCGGGGATCTTCGAAGCTTCCGAGTGTTCGGCCGGCACCTTGATGACTGGTGGCAAGAACCGGTCGACTACTCCGCGTACGTGCAGTACTTCGCTCGGAGGTCGCTGGCTGGCGCGATCCGCGTGATGATCGGTGCCGGCATCGGCCTGATCTCAATCATCACCGCGGCCGGGTTGTTGCCCGCAGTCGAACCCGCCTCAACGCCCCAACAGGTAGTCCTCATCACGTTCGCCACGGTGAACACCTTTTGGGCCGTGATGTGGTGCGTTCGCCCGTGGCCGACACGTCGACAATCACGAGCCTTTGTCATCTCATCAGATATCGGCATCGCTGCAATCGGACTGACCGGATCAAGTTGGCTCATGGGCCTATTCGCCCTGAACTGTTTCGCACTGATATCGGTGTACTTGATGTTCTTCGACGGACCCAAAGCGCTCACACTGCATACAGGCTTGATCTTGGTGACGACCGTAGCCTTTATCGCGCTGGCAAGCCGCGACGAAGCCCTCAGCGGCGCACTTGCCGGCCGGATCCTCGGGGCCGTGATACCGGTGATTGCGACGCCGCTGGGAATACAGTTCGGTATCCGCATGCTACGCACCGACGCCAACAAGTCTTCGATCGATGCGCTGACAGGGTTGTTGAATCGTCGCGGCCTGTACCTGCATTTCGGCGATCTCCTCGAAAGCAACGCAACATCCACCGAAGACACGGTGACTGTAATCGTCGTCGACCTCGACCGGTTCAAAGACGTCAACGACACCCACGGCCACGCCGTCGGCGACGAGGTATTAGTCCGATCCGCCCGGCTGATTGCGGCTACCTCGGGCAGTCAGGCCTTGATCGCCCGAATAGGCGGCGAAGAATTCGCCATAATCGACACCACGACGCCTAGCCGCGGCGCCGAAACCGCCGAAGCGGTCAGGCGCGCGATCGCAGCGGGCGGACCGCCAGAGATCACAGCCAGTGTGGGAATCACAAGCGCCAACCGCACCGACTTCATCGCCTCCAACCAACGCCCGCAGCTGGTGCTCGACACAGTGATCGCACGCGCTGACCATGCGATGTTCCGCGCGAAACGCAACGGCGGCAACGCAACCCACCAACTGTAGCCGGTGCGGAGATCTCAGTCCTCCAGATCAGCCCAGATCAGCGCGTGATCGGAGGCGGCGTGTTGTTCGGCGGTCAATGTGTCGTACATTTTCCACGGCTTCCTGACTCGGGGGCCCCGCCACATCCCGGATCGGATGATGCCGCCGGCCACTACCCGCTCAGACAGCGCCGGCGACAGGAGGATGTAGTCGATCTTCGACGCCAGCGTGTGACCGGTTCCGAAGGTGCCGAGTCGCTCTCCGGGGTCGAATCCGTCGTGCTCGCTGATGTCTTTGAGGCCGGTGTCGAACAGCGGCTGCAGCGACGATTCGGGTTTGCCACCCAGCGTTGGTGAGTCATTGAGGTCTCCGAGCACCGCTACCTGATCGAAGCCGTCACGAACGAGCTGGGTGTAGATTTCGGCGATCCCCTCCGCCTGCCGGCGCCGCTGTTTGGCGCCGATCGGGTCGTCCTCGCTGTTGTAGCCCTTGGATTTCAGGTGGTTGACCAACACGACAACCGTTCGGCCGCTGCCCTCTTCGGTGATGTGGTACTCGGCGCAGTCCCGGGAGAACAGCCGACCCGAACCGTCGGGGTCAGGTTCGAAGATGTGTGTCCGAAAATAGGTGACCGAGTAGCTGGCGCGGTCACGGACCAGCAGACCGACGTCGATGCCGCGTGGATCATTGCCGTCGAACAGCATGACCTGCTCGTAGGGTCGGCAACCGACCCTCTTGAGGAACGACTGTGCGAACAAGTCGAGCGCGACGCGGTTGTCGGCTTCGACTACACCGACGATGTCGGCTCCGGAGTCCCGGATCACCATTGCCATGTGGTCGGTGGCGAGCTCGCTGACCGGCTCCGGGTTGAGGTCCAGCCAGCCCACCCAGTCCGCTCGGCCGGACGCCACGATCTGCACCGGCTTGGTCTTGTCGGTCGGTCGCCGCAGCAACCGGCCACGCAGCACCCGCAGCGTGACCAGGCTGACGTTGTCGCTCGAACGAAGCCCGAGCGCCCCGATTATCTCGGCCATCCGGTCTTTCTCGCCGCTGCTGTACACGTCCTTGGCGAACAGTTGGTTGAGCTCTGCATGTAGTCCGATGACGTCGTTGAAGCGGTCGGAACTGTTGGCGCGGGCGCTTGTGCGCACCGCTTCTTCAGTCCAGTTCTTGTCGCGAGCGAACACTTTCGGTCGCTCGAACATATTCTCGACGTTGTACGACGCGATACGCATCGCTTCCCCCCGGATGCCCCGTGGGCGCCCCACAGCACCCCTGACGCTCAGCGTAGGACCAACAGTGCTCGTCCGGGAACGAACCGCGCACACCGCTGTCGACCAGTCAGCCAAGGAAGTCGCTCCGGCTCCCTACCCGGTGAGCAGCGGGCCCAGGCGCGGATCCCGCCACCACCGCTGCGGGTCCAGCGCCACACTGACCAGCACGGCCGCGGCGGGAACGCACGGACCCACGAGTTGCATTGGCACACACTGGCTTCCGAATCCCAACGTCAATGCCCACCGCGGAAGATCAGGCACATACTCATTGACCGCCGAGTAGTAGAACGACAGCCAACCATGCTCGACGGTGTTCACCATCAGCCGCGAGCTCGTGCCGATCACCATGGACTGCTGCTGATCCCGCCACCGCGAGACAGCCTCCCGTTTCGCGGCAACCTTGCGCCGGTGATTCACATACGCCGACGCGGCCAACGCCCCCGCCATCACCGCGGGCCGCCCGAACGCCACGAACCCATTCGTGGTGTAGCTGCCGTCGCCCCCATACAACCGGGCATACTGCGCAGTCGCCGAAAAATAGACGCACTCATCGTGATCCAGCACCGGACCGAACACATCAATCTCCGGTGGGGCCTCACCCAGCCGGAATGCCACCGCGCACGCCTGCGCGTAGGACCACCACCGAGCATGCTCAGGCACCGGGACAGGCGTCGACGACGGAACCGCCCCAGGCCGCGCCAACCACTGCGACACCCCGTAAACCGCCTACATCAGCGCGGCCGCAGCCGCATATGTCATGTCTGCCAACGTCGCCCGCGTCGCCGCGCGCTGCGCCAACCACAGCACTTCCCAACCACGCAGCATCTGCTCGGCCGCAATCAGGTCATTGTTCCAGCCCTCATGCAGCGGCTCAGGTGCCGCGATCGGAGCCGTCATGATCTGCGCGCGGGTCCAGTGCATCTGCTGCTCGACGGCGTGCCAGACCGCTTCGCCGCCCGGGCGGCCGATCTGTTCGACAGCAGCTACCCGCAATGCGCGCCCACCGAAATTCTGGCTGTCGGCGTCGTGGACACCGAACGCCGCGTCGTGCGCCTGGGCGACATGGTCGGCAAGGTCTCGGATCCGTGACGCGATATCGGCCTCGGGGATGGCCTGGACCTGCGCCCACCACCGGTCCGGGGACGCCAACTCCAAACGGTGCCGCCCGTCAGGGTTGAGGACCGGATTCGGGCTGACAACAGTCTCATCATCGGCAGCCAACACCGTCCCACGACCGAACAAACCCTGCAATCCCAACCACTTCCGGGCCACAACGATGCGCGGCTGCTCCTCGATCGCCTTCGCGTACGCCGCCAGCACCCGCGCCGGCGGCTTCATGCCGCGCCACAACTGCCGAGTCGCGTAGGGCACCGATTCGTCCAGCGAGGCCACCGTCACCCCGTCGGGCATGTACACACCGGGCGGGATCCACGACAAGCCTTCACGCGACGCCACCACGAATCGGGCGGCTGTCTCGCCGGGCTGCTGGAACACCGCGCACGCCCACTCGCACACCACACCGACCGCAGGGTCGTTCAACGCCGCCACGAGCACAAAGGCGGCGTTGAACTCATCACTGGTCCGCAAGCCCTCCCCGACCGCAGTCGTGCCCATCTTGGCCAGCTTGGCCGCCACGTTCTGCCCACCAAGGCCCATCACCGGGGGCGGCTGCGCAGGCGCTGGCGCGGCAGGAGCCGGCGCAACCGGAGCGGCCGGCGCCGGCGCAGCAGGCGGAGGCGCAACGCTGGGCGTTCCCGCAGGCGGCGGGGCAGTCATCGGCATCGGCCCAGCCGCCGCCGGCACACCCCCCATCGGCGCGGCACTCGCCGCAGGAGCCGCCGGCGCTGCGACGGGCCCCGCCGAAGACGACGTCGGCGCCGACATAGCCGAAGAGGCCGGCGGCGGTCCCGCCGGAATCGTCGAACCCGGCGCCGGCCTGAACGGCTGCGCACCAGCAGCAGACGCACCCGAAGCCACCGTCGACGGCGACGCCGACGAAAACCCTTGCCCCACACCATTCAAGAACTGCTGCGTAGGCGTCGGGGCAGCGGGCGCCGACGGAGCACCCCCACTGGACAGCCCGGACAAGCCGCTGCCACCGCTGGACACGCCACCAGGAGACGACAACCCCGATCCACCAGCAGACGACAGACCGCCACCGCCGCTCATCTTCGGCATCGCACTACTCAAGCTGCTCGCAGACCCGCCACCACTCGCAGACGGTGAACCCATCGAAGGCGGCATCGCGACCGTTGATGGCATGCCCCCCGACGTCGCGTTGGACGGAACACTGTCGCCGACGGCAGCTGGCTTGGATCCCTGAGTGCTGTTGCTTAGTGCTTCCGACTCAGCCGAGCCGGAAGGCTTCTCACCCTGGGTAGGTGCAGAATCTGCGCCTGCCTTTTCCCCTTGCTGGGTGGCGTCGGACTGGCCCCTGGACCCCTGCTGATCCGAAGCCGAAGGATCGCCTGACGAGGAGTCTCCTTTGCTGCCCTGGATCTGGTTGTCGAGCGCTGAAATATCGCCCTTCCCATTCGACACGGGCTTGATCCCGGACTGATTTCCCGCGCCGTCGTTCGCGGCCGGGCCTGAATGAACTATCGGACTCAGCCCTGGCGACGGTGGCGCCGTGGGTGTGTAGATGCCGTCGTACATCGCTTGGATGTCACTCTTGGCCTCGTTGATGATCTGTTCGATCTCGTTGCGAAGCTGCTGGATTCGCATCGCGCGAACCTCAGGACGCAGGCTTGCGGCTTGCAGTGCCGCGATCTCCGCCTCCTTCGCGGCAATTAGCGCCTCCGCTACGCCGACTGTCACCGTGATGTGGATCTTGGCGCTCATCACCCCCTGGGCGACGACGCTAGTTTCCGCGGCGGCCTTGCCGAGGACAGCCGCGATGTCTGCGGCCATGCCGGCGACTCGGAACGCGACCTCCACTTGCTTCTCGAAACCTTCAGGCAGCAAAGCCTGATATGCATTGCCGTCGGTGTAGGCCTTCTGCTCCGCCGTTTGCGAGGCAGTCCCAGCCCCAACGAATGCCATGCTCAACCCGGCCAACGACACCTCGTTGATCGACGGCCAGTTGTCGCCGATTAGGTCGTGCGCACTTGGCGGCCGCTCAATCATCGCCCTGCGCAGACGGCCTTAACCGTCCCACTAAACGCGATCACAGCATTCCAGAGTCGATGATCGCTTGGCTCGTAGTTGGTAGCGAGTCGATCAGCGTACTCATCCTCGTACACGGCCTGGCCGCGCATGAGTCCGGCCAAATAGGGATCGTCGGCCTTGTCGGCCAAGCGGCGCATGTCGTCAGCTTCAGCTCGAAGCACGGGGACCATCCGCAGACTCAGCTCGCGCTGCTCGGCCGTCCATTCCGCAGCCGGCACAGATGGATCAGTCTTCGTCCAGGCAGCCTGCTTGGCATTGTAGGAATCCAGCAGCGGCGACCACTCTGCACAGACCGGATCTGGGGTGGCAGGAATTGCACTTAGATCGGCCACCGGGGCCTCCGCAGTGATGGTGACGGGTGCGGGGGCGGCTGTGGTGGTGTTGCGGTTGCCGGATCCGATGAGTCCGCCGATCACGCCGCCGATGAGGAGTGCGATGGCGGCGGTGATGCCTGCGACGGTCAGCAGTTGGCCGTTTCGACGCTTCGGGGACCGTGTGAGTGGGGCTCCGGCTGTGAGGTCTGGGCGCTGGAGGAGGTCACGGACTGCGGCGTCGATCGCGTCGGCCGGTGCGCCGGCGTCTGTCATCTGCTTGACGGTGCCGGCTAGTGCGACGTGGTGGGGGTTGTAGCGGGGGCCGTTGGGG
>NZ_BEWG01000066.1 GCF_002723835.1 Mycobacterium sp. shizuoka-1
AGCAACCTCACAAGAATCCGGCGCCTCACATCAGCAACCTCAATGACGAATAACTACCCCGTGGTCGTCATGCTGAGAGACGGTCAACACACACCCCGGTGGCGCCCATGGATTGGCGGATCTTGTTTCCTGCGCACCAGGCGCCCATTTCCCGGGAGGTGTACTGCGTTCCGTGGTCGCTGTGAAAAATGGCGTTGGGGCTCAGGTGGCCGCTGTCCCTGGCCATCGTCAGGGCTCCGGTAACCAACGAGGCGCGCATGTGCTCAGCCATGGCCCAGCCGACGACCATGCGGGTGCACAGGTCAATGACAGTGGCCAAATACAGCCACCCTTCGCCGGTGCGCAGGTAGGTAATATCGCCCACCAGACGCGTTCCAGGGGCTTCTGCAGTGAAGTCCCGGCCGATGAGGTCCTCGAAGACTTTATCCGGATCCGAGGCGATCGTGGTGCGCTTGAACGCTCTCATCCGCTTTGCCGCCCACCCGTTTTCGGCCATGATCCCCGCGACAGTGCCCACCGAAACCTCGATGCCGGCGGCGGCAAGTTTCGCATGGACCATGCGGTGCCCGAAGATCCCGTCGGAGGAATCGAAGACGGTCTTCACCTGATCCGTCAGTTCCCGGCGGCGCAGCGCAGTCGGGGTGTCGCCGGCGTCCAGCCGCCGGTAATACGTCGCCCGTGGGAGACCAAGCTGGCGGCACATCCAGGCCACCGGGAAGTCGGCGTTCTTCTCCTGAACAACTCGGTACAAGTCCTCTACCGTTGTTCTTTGGCGAAGAACGCCGAAACTTTTTTCAGGAAATCGTTCTCCCTCTCCAGCTCACGCATCCGTGCTTCCAACGCCTTGTATTTCGCAGGATCCACCGGATCATCCGGTTTCCCCCCACCGCCTGGTTGCCCCTCACGGGACACCCGCACCCAGCGTTTCAACGCGGTGACGGAAATGCCGAGCTCCGGAGCGACAGAAGCCGGCGAACGGCCAGATGAAACCACGAGCTCAACGGCATCAGCCTTGAACTCATCGGAATAGGTAGGTCGAGCAGACATGAGCACAATCCTTTCAAACTGTGTCTCACATCAGTAGTACACCTCAGTGTGCCTGCGGCGCGGACGATCTGCGGCGGGACGAACCACCCGAGACTCCCCTTCCGTCGTACCGGAAGCACTCCGAAAAGACCAGGACTTTGAACAACCTGAAGGACAGACCCATGACCACAAACTCCTCAGATCTGGCCCTCACGGTCGCCGTCACCCACCGTGGCGCTGGAAAAGAAGCCTTCGCGCACCTAACGCGGGGTGAATCCCTGGCCATGATTCCGCCGTTGATCCTCGAACTTTCCGGCAGGATCAGCCGCCGGGCTGCGCTCCTAGAGGCGTCATCAATCGACGCGGCCCACAGTTCCGATGACCTGGCCGCCCTCGCCTGGATTCAGCAATCCCTGGAAGATGTTGAAGCCACCATCATGGGACTGTCGGAGGTAAACCGCCGCCGTTCTGCAGCGTTCCACGGTCCTGCCCCTTCTTCTGCCGGAAGCCTTGGTCCCCTAGGTTCCGCCGGGGCCGCCGGGATTTGGGCCCTGGCTTGATCATGCCGGCGGGCTGCCGCTCCTCCGTTCCGTCCCAGGGACATTTGGCGTGTCCCAAAGTACTGATCACCGCCCTCAGATTAAGGATTTGACCATGCACGCAGCACCCGGTTGTCTCGTCGTCGCCGTTCACACCCGAAAAGAACTGGACGCCGCCCTGGATGAAGCGGTGGATCTGCTGAAGCCGGCGGCGATGGCTGAACACGTCGGCATCTCGGTGGCCCGCCTCGCCCCGGGCCGCTATGAAGCGCGCCTGGACAGCGACGTTCCACGCGGTGTGACACTCGAAAGGTGGGGGAGCGGGCTGCGATGAACGGACAGCAGAGCGATCTCTCCGGCGCGCCGGCTGGCAGCGTTTTTAGCATGGTCTGCCCCGCCGCCCGCCAGGCCGGCTGTTCCCTGCGTACGGCGGCTCTCGGCGCAGCGCCGGGGAGGAATGGGTTGAAAGAGTCGCTGACAGAATGCGAAATCGAAGTCTTCCTGTCCCTGGCCCGCGGGCACCGCATCGCTGTGAGGGATCATGAAACCGGGGCATTGTGGTACGGGCGGGTTGACATGACGTTTCCGGAACACGGATTTGTCTGGGTCATCACGGACGTCGGTGAGCGGAAGTTGCTCGACGTTGGCGTGCACACAATCTGGCGGCCGGAGGAGTCCGGCGCCTGCGGCCGCGTTCGCCGGGAAGCCGGTCGCCTTGGGCCTTCGACGATGAGCAGGGTGAGGGCCGTCTGACGCCGGGGGCAGGGCGTGGCCGCATGCAGCTGCGGCGTGGTGCGGCAGGAAAGAGGTCAGGGCCTCTTTGAATTGGTCGCGACCAAGCAACCAATACCCAAAAGAGACCCTGACATGAATAACTCTATGTCGTGTTCCGGTGGCCGCTGGTGCACGCGCGCGGATGCGCTGCTCGGTGTCGAGGGCGTCCGCGTCAGCTCCGTCACGGCAACCGGTACCGGCCTGCTTCTGGGCGTCGAAACCGGGGAGAACGTCACCGGCTGCGCCGACTGCGGCGTCATCGCGGTCGGGCATGGACGCCGCCAGGTCCGTCTCCATGACATTCCCTGTTTCGGCCGCCCGGTGCGGCTGCTGTGGGCCAAACGTGTCTGGCGGTGCCCGGACCCGGACTGCCCGAGAACGACGTTCACAGAGGAGCACCCGCTGGCAGGACCACGGGCGAAGCTCACCGCCAGGGCCGCCGGGTGGGCGACCGATGCGCTCCAGCATTTCGACACCTCGGTCTCCGCCTTGGCCCATCAGCTCGGCGTCTCCTGGCACACCGTCTGGGACGCGGTCAGGATCGAAGCCACCCGGCGGATCGCATCGACCGGCCGGCTGACCGGGGTAGATGCGCTCGGGGTCGATGAGCATGTCTGGTCCCACACCGGCCCGCCCGGAACCGGCATGGTCACCGGGATCGTGGACCACACCCGCGACCCCGCGGGGGTGGTGCACGCCAGGTTGCTTGACCTGGTTCCGGGCCGGTCGGGGAAGGCCTATGCGGACTGGCTCAAAGAACGCGGCGCAGGGTTCACTGCCGGGATCAAGACCGCCGCGCTGGATCCGTTCCGCGGCTACGCGAACGCGATCCGTGACGAGCTGCCCGAAGCCATCGCCGTTCTGAACGCGTTCCATGTCGTGAAGCTCGGCTCGGCCATGATCGACGAGGTCCGCCGCCGGGTCCAGCAGGACACCCTGGGACACCGCGGCCGCAAGGGCGACCCGCTCTACGGAATCCGTCGAACCCTGCAGATCGGCGCCGAACACCTCACCGACAAACAAGCCGCCCGGCTCGATGCTAAGCTCAGCGCCGGGGATCACGGCCACGAAGTCACCCTGGCCTGGCAGTGCTACCAGAAGCTCCGCAACATCTACCACGCCCGCCCGGAGCGGGGCCGGGAACTCGTCAACGAAGTAATCACATCATTCCCGACCTCCCCATCCCGGAAGTCGCCCGACTCGGGCGGACACTCAATGGAAGACAGCGATCCTAGCCTACTTCGACACCCACGGCGCTTCCAACGGACCCACCGAAGCGATTCAATGGCGTCATCGAAACCACCCGCCGAATCGCCCGCGGCTTCCGCAACTTCACCAACTACAGACTCAGATGCCTACTGGCCGCCGGCGGCCACCGCCCCTACCGGAACAAACAGACCAACCATGCCTAAACGCGAAGCCGCTTTAAGTCTTCTAGACCAGGCGCCCCTGGAGTTCTTCTGCGGCTGCCCGGAGCATGCCCCCGAGGTCGCTGCGAAGCTCCTCCGACATGCGGTGGGCCGGCACAGATACGTTGATTCCGTAGACAGTGCCGCTTGGGCCGGCAACCGCGGCGGCGACCGATGTCACCCCGTCTTCGCTCTCTTCGCGGCTATTTGCGTAACCCCTGTGCCGGATTTCGTCGAGCTCCCTTTCAAGGTCCGACCTGGAGGTAATTGAGTTGGTAGTCAGCTTGGGGAGTTCCTGCCCTGGGTACAGATTCCGCAGCTGCTTCTCACCGAGGAGGCTCAGCATCGCTTTACCAGTCGCAGTGCAGTTTGCTGGCAAGGTGAGGCCCTGGCGGGAACCGACGCGGACCGCTCGCCTGCTTTCGATGGCGTCGATGAATTGGACGTCAGTCCTCTCAAGCCTGGCGAAGTGGACGGTTTCTCCCGTTTGTTCGAAGATCCGCTCGAGGACCGGCCGGGCCAGTGTCCGGATGTCCACCTGCCGTCTGATCGCAAAGGCAATCGAGCTCAGCGCCTGCCCAGGTTCGTAGGCCCGGGTCGCCGGGTTCTGCCGAACGAAGCCACGGTAGAGAAGCATGCCCATCAGCCGGTGCGCCGTCGACGACGCCACGCCCAAGTAAGTGCTGGCATCGGTCAGCCTGATGCTGGGCTGGGTTTCGAACAGCAGGAGCAGCCGCAGGGCGTTATCAACAGACTCGATGGGGTATTGCGGCGGCGGACCGTATTTGGATCCGTCTTCTGTCTCTGTCGATCGCATGCCTTGTATCGTACCCAGCGTCGGCGGGACTGTCGGCACTGCCGCGCTGGCCGGCTTCATGGGCTGACGCTCAGCCGGGCGAGCTCGTGTCGCCAGGCGGTCGCGATGTTGAACGGCCCTCCGAGATCTGGCAGCTCCGCCATGTCGGGACCGGGAAGGTCGTGCAGCTGCCCTCCGGCTGCTGTGATCTGAAGCGACAGGCCTGCCAAGGTGTTTACGCTGATGGCTTGGAGGACCGCCTGCTCCATCGTCGGCGCCGCGCTGGTGAGGCCGTGTCCGCGCAGCAGCACCACGGGCCGATCGCCCATGGCGTCGAGCATTTCCGCTGCGAGCTCGCGGTTTCGCACGAGCACTCCTCTGGGGTAGACGGGTATTCCGTCTGCCGCCAGGCGGGTGCCCGGGATGTCGAACGCCCCGACGATCGGCCGGATAGCGAGCCCTGCCAAGTCGGCGGCCACGACCTGCGGGGGGTGGGCATGCACAACGGAGTTGATATCCGGGCGCCGCCGCAGCAGCTCGGTGTGCAGAGGCAGCTCGTTGGGGACCGTGTAGCCGCTGTCGAGCTCGCCTTCGGCGGCGGGATTGCCGTCGAGGTCGACCAGCCGGATGTCGTTGGCTTCGGTGTGCGCGAGGCCACGCTCCTTGGGACCCCTGCAACGGACCAAGAGCTCGTTCTCCCCCGTTCGCGCACTGATGTGGCCGAGGATTCCGTCGGCGAGGCCGCGGCCGGCCAGGACCCGGCAGGCCATTGCGATGGCCTGCCGTTGCTCTTCGTGGACCACCGGCGGCTGACTTCCCCGCATCAGAGTGCCGCCGTCGGCCGGGGCTCGAGCAGGAGCTCGAGTTTGTCGCGCAGTTCCTGCACGCCGATCCCTGATCCCATGCCGCGGCGGCAGGCAAGCAGGGCCTTCGGCCAGTTCACGATCGCGGCACCGTACAGTTCCACTCCGTCGGTGGTGTAGAGCGCTGCGAACCGACCGTGCAGCTCAGGGTCTCCGATGAGGACATGGTCGGCGTTGCCTCCCACGCGACCGACGACCTGGATTTTCCAGTCGTGCTGGTCGCTCCAGACGTATTCAACCGGTGTGTACTCGCGGGGACTGTCCGGATGGGTGATGTTGTGGGCGACGCATGAGGCTTGCTCAACCGCGTTTGTCCAGTGCTCGATCCGGATGTCCGCACCGTGCTTCTGATGCCGCCAGCGCGCCACGTCGCCGACGCCATACACGTTCGGGGCGTCCACAGCCCTGCAGAACTCGTCCAGCACGACGCCGTTGTCCACCAGCAGTCCCGAGGAGGCCAGCCAGGCGTCGTTGGGAACCGCGCCGATCCCGATGAGAACGGTGGCGGCTTGTACTGTCTGGCCGTTGGTAAGCCTGACGCTGAAGGACCCGTGCTCGCCCTCAATGGCCTCGACTCCGGTGCCAAAGATCGTGGTGACGCCGTTGTTGCGGTGGAGTTCTCCAAACAGCTGTGCGATTTCGGCGTTGAAGATGCGGCTCATTGGTATGGGCATCGGGTCGATGACTGTCACTTCCAGACCGAGCGTACGTGCCGTCGCGGCTGCTTCGGCACCGATGAAACCGGCGCCGATCACTGCCAGTTCCCCGCCTTTGAGGAGGTCGGCGCGCAGTTTCCGGGCATCGTCCAGGGAACGGAGCACGTGGATCCCGGGCCGTTGGCCCCAGGGTGAGGGTCGGGCAGATGCGCCCGTGGCGATCACAAGGTTGTCGAAGTGTAGGGGTTCGTGGTCCTGGAGGTACAACAGGTTTCCGGCGACATCGATGCCTGTGGCGGCGTGCCCGAGCAGCAGCCGGATGCTGGCTTCCTCCGCCTGCTCGCGGGTAAGGAGGCGGATGGACGACTCCTCTGCTTTGCCGGAGAGGACGGATTTGGACAACGGCGGCTTGTCGTACGGGAGTTCCGTCTCAGCACCGACGAGGACGATGTCGCCTTCATACCCCTCCAGGCGCAGGGACTGGGCAGCACGCACGCCGCCGGTTGAGGAGCCGACGATAACTGTGGTCGTGTTCATCAGTCCTCCACTACTAGGGCGGACACCGGGCAGCTGCGGGCAGCCTCGGTGACACGGGAACGCTCGGCCTCGGGAACTTTGGTCCTGAGGAGAACAACGATTCCGTCGTCATCCAGATCAAAGTAGTCGGGTGCCCCAACGACGCAGTTGGCGTAGCCCTGGCAGGCTTGCAGATCTGCTTTTACGGTAGGCATTGTCAATCTCCTTGGCCTCTAGATGTTGTTTTTGTTCTGGGGCGGCTGCTCGTCCTCGGTGACAAGCGGCCCGAACGGATGCCCGATCATGGCCGAGAAGGTTGCCGGCGCCTGCCAGGTGAGGGCTTCCAGCTCCAGGGGGCACAGGGACACCCACTGGCCGGAGCGCGGGGACTTGATCATCAGCCGCGAGCCGTTCCGCGTCTCGACGCGGCTTACCTGGACTTCGGAGAATTCGTTGGCGATCACGATCGGAGCGCCGTTGACCCGTGCTTCCAGCCGGTCGCGCTCCTCCGCCGCTCGAATGGCGGCAAGGCGGTCCTCCTCTTCGCCTTCCCATTCGAGTTTCATAGGAATATGGCCAGATTCTGCATCCGGATGACCGCCTCGTCGACCATGATGGTGCGGCGGGCGAGCTGCCAGCCGGAGCCGGTGCGGCGCAGCAGATCCTCCCTGCCTGCCGACACGGTCGCGGCCTCGCGGACGTCGCCCCGGCTGCGGAACAGCAGGACCGCCGAATCCACGATGATCTCATCCGGGTTACCGGTACGGAACGTCCGGACGTTGGTGACGTAGTGGCGCAGCCGCGACGGAGGGTCTTCGGTCCAGGCGTGTTCCGTGGCGAAGCGCGCCGCCCTGCGGCTCAGCGAGTACTTGTTTTCATCCATGTGCGCCATCCCGGGAGACGTGCTGTAACCGGCCCCGAGGGCAGTGGTCACCCTCACCGGCATGAGATAGTGCACGTCGTCCGTGAGGCGGCTCAGCCACTCGTCGTACTCCTGTGCGTCGAGCAAATAGGATTCATCGACAAGCCACTTGTGGGCTTGCAGATGAAGTTCATCATTGAACGGCAGGGAGTCACCCGTCCTCTGAGTACGGGGGGCGTGCCCTCCCAGCACCGACTGCTCCGAGAGAGATTTGTTGCTGCGTTCGGTTACGGCTTCAATACCCACGGCTAGCCCTCCTTCGAAACGGTCATTGCCGGGGCGTGCCCGTTGTGCTCAGCGGGAGCCGGGAAAGAATCCGGGGTGTCAGACGGACAGTCCTGCACCGGATTGCTGCCGACGTGCACCTGGGCCGCTTTTTCCATCGGTCGTTCAAGATGGTTGGCCCATCGCAGGAGCAGTTCACGCTGGTTGTATTCGCTGTATCCGACGCGGGTCGAGCCGGGGCCGGAGTACTGCTCGGGGGTCAGGGGTTCGACGACGTTCTGTCCGTTTTCCAGCATGCCCATGCGGCTGTTCAGCAGCAGGCGCCGTGCCATCGGGCCGCCGGCGGTGCTGGTCAAGGAAACCCAGTTTTCCACGTCGTCCTGCTCGAACATGCCGCCGCTGCCAAAGCACATGAGATAGGCCTTGTAGGAAAGTGCCTTAAACTCTTCGGGCGCGTTCTTGTCGACGGCGAACCACGATACGATCTCGGTCTCGTCTTCACTGATTGGCTGCCACTGCCGGATGGAGATGAACGGGAGCACTTCATCGGAGTCTTCTTCGACCCGTGGCCAGTTGTGCACGAAGCTCATGTTCGGGAACACCGACGCCGCCGACACCATGAACCCGTCCTTGCCCACGACGTCGAGCTGCTCCTGGCTCCACTGCTCTTTCATGCGGGCGATCATCTCGTCCGGGTAGCCCACGTAGCGGAGGCGGTCCTCCAGGCTTCCTTCGGGAAGCTTGTAGGTAGTTCCGCCGCCGTTGCCGGCCCAATAGGTTGTCCCGTCCTTGCGCTTTTCCGCCTTTGGTTCGCGGAACAAACCAATTTCGACGACGGAGGTGTGGGTCTGGGGGGTGTGATACATGTCGCCGGCGAAGTTTTCGGCTCCGATTTTCCAGTTGGCCTTGACCCGCCACCGCTGCGGCCCGCGCAGTTCAATCCCGCCGGAGCTTTGCTTCGTGTAGTAGTCCATGTAGAACTTGAAGTCACCCAGGAAGTCCTCCAACGGCTCTGCGTCAGGATCCAGGCTGACGAAGATAAGGCCGTTGTAGATGCCCAGGGAAGGAGCAGGCAGCAACGTCTGCCCCTGCTTCTTGAAGCCCTCTTCGCCGCCGTATGCCTCTTTGTGGAAGGGCAGTCCGACTATGCGGCCGTCGTTACGGTAGGACCACCCGTGGTACGGGCAACGGAAGTGGGAAGCGTTTCCCATCTCCGTGCGGCAGACCTGCATGCCGCGGTGAAGGCACATGTTGAACAGTGCCCGGATTTCTCCATGTTCATCACGGGAAATGATGAATGAGTCTTCCAGGACGCGGCGCACCACGTAGTCGCCAGCTTCGGGCACCTCGGATTCGTGGGCGACGAAAAGCCAGCTGCGACCAAAGACCCGCTCCTTTTCAAGCTCGAAGATCTCTTTGTCGTTGTAAATGTGTGCAGGGATCATGCCCTGCCGTACATCCTGAATCACGCCGCTGTGGTCAGTCATTGATGGATCTCCTTGTCCGGGCCGGCAAGACGCCAGTCATCTCTGGTAATCAGAGATAGTTTCTTTTAGAAAGAGAATGACTTAAAGTGTGGCGTTCGTCAAGCCCCCGACGAGACTCATCTAAAGTGCTCGCGAAAGAGGAATAGTCAAATCCTGTGGATCGGGGGTCGTCAGGCGACCTCGGACACCGGAGTGTCGGGCGAGGGTTCCGGGGTGATGTCGACCG
>NZ_BEWG01000067.1:0-5473 GCF_002723835.1 Mycobacterium sp. shizuoka-1
ACCCCCACCCACCATCGGCACCATGATGCCCACCCGACGACAAACCCGCACCGCCCAACGCGCCCGTCAGGTCGCGGCACAACGCGCACTCAACGACAAACACGTCGCCGAGCGCAACAAACCACCGCCCTTTTAGGCGTAACCCGTAGGCGTAACCCGGTGGGGTCAGCCGACTCCCCGGCTCAGCCAGCTGACCTCGCCGCCGTCGCCGCCATCGCGGTACGGCTCCAGCGCTTCGTCCCATGCGGTGCCCAGCACCGTGTCGAGCTCGGCCGCCAGCGTGTCGGCACCCGAGGACATGAGCGAACGCAACCGCATCTCACCCACCATGATGTCGCCGTTGGCGCTCATCGCCCCGCTCCACAGTCCCAGCTGCGGCGTGTGGCAGAACCGCTCGCCGTCCACGCCGGCACTGGGATCCTCGGTGACCTCGAACCGCAGCACGGACCATGAGCGCAGCGCGTTGGCCAACCGGGCGCCGGTGCCGACGGGACCAATCCAGTTGGTCACCGCCCGCAGCTGCCCGGGCATCGCCGGCTGTGGGGTCCACTTCAAGTTCGCCCTGGCATTCAGGGTCGACGACAGCGCCCACTCGACATGTGGGCACACCGCTGCGGGAGAGGCGTGGATGTACACCACGCCAGTCGTCGCATCGGCGAACTGGTTCGACGCACGCATCACCTTGCTCCTTCGGCTCTACGAGGGACGTCTTCCCCAACGACCTGGTGTGACCGAGTTGCAATAGTGTCGTGCGTGTCTATTGTGCCTTGTGGGGCCCCTGTTGCGCTAGTGCGCTCCGTACACTCTCAGAACTTCATCAGAGAGCACCGGCCACAGTGACTTGGCCCACTCGTCGAAATCCCGATCGGTGAGCACCACCAGGGACAACGCCCGCTCCGGGTCCACCCAGAGGAACGTGCCCGACTGGCCGAAATGACCGAACGTCCGGGCCGAGTTGGCGGACCCGGTCCAGTGCGGCGACTTGGCGTCGCGGATCTCGAAGCCCAGCCCCCAGTCGTTGGGTCGCTGCACCCCGAAGCCCGGCAGTACGCCCGTCAGCCCGGGAAACTGCACCGAGATCGCCTGCTCGTGCAGCTGGGTCGACACCGTCTGCGGGGCCAGCAGATCCGCGGCGAACAACGCCAGGTCAGCCACCGTGGACACCCCCCCGAAACCGGCCGCGGCCGCGCCGCCGTCCAGCCGGGAGGCGGCCATGCCCAACGGCTCGAACACGGCCTCGCCGAGATACTGAGCGAACTCGATGCCGGCCGCGGCCTCGATCGCCTGGGCCAGTACCGCAAAACCGTAGTTCGAATAGACCCGTCGCTTGCCGGGTTCGGCCATCACCTCGGCGGAATGCATGGACAGACCGGACGCGTGCGCAAGCAGGTGCCGGACGGTGCTGCCCGGTGGGCCCGCCGGGGTCTCCAGCTCGACCGCGCCCTCCTCGACGGCCACCTGGGCCGCGCGCGCCACCAGAAGCTTGGTCACCGATGCCAGGCGGAACGTGTGGGCGACGTCGCCGTACTCGGCGATCACGCCGGACCTGCCCACCACCGCGGCGGCCGCGGCCGGCACCGGCCAGTCGGCAATCAAGTCGAGTGGCATGGACACACGGCGAGCCTAGTGCGGACTCATTTGGTCGCGACGTAGTAGAGGTTGATCGGGTCGGTGTCGATCTCGTGGACGGTCACATCCGGGAACCCTGCCTCGGCGAGCATCTCGGTCGCCAGCTGCCGGCCCCATGCCGTTCCCAGTCCAGCACCGCCGTAGGCGAGCGACACCGACATGCAGTGCATGGTCGACACCGTGAACAGATAGGGACTCAACGGCACACCGATGTTGTCCTCCAGCCTGCTGGACGCCTTGATGTCCACCATCAGCAGCACGCCACCGGGCCGCAGGGCACGGTGAATGTTGGCCAGCACCCGCGCGGGTTGCGCCTGGTCGTGAATCGCATCGAAGACGGTGATGACGTCGTAGGCCTCGGAGAGGTCAAGGGACGCGAGATCACCGCGACGAAACCGTGCGTTCGCCAGTCCGAGCCGAGTGGCCTCCGCTGTCGCCGCCGCGACGCCTTCCTCGGAGAAATCGATGCCGGTGAATCGGCTGTCGGGAAATGCTCGCGCCATGACGTTGATCGCGTGGCCACTGCCGCAACCCCAGTCCGACACCTCGACGCCGTCGCGTAATCGCTCGGGCAGCCCCGGCGCCATCGGCAAGATCGCTTCCACGAGAGCGGCATCGAAAACCTCACCGCTTTGCTCGGCCATCAGGGCGTGGAATCTCGGGTATTCGGTGTAAGGCAAACCGCCGCCGTCGCGGAAGCAACCGAGGATCTTCTGCTCGATCTCACCGAGCAGTGGGATGAACTGTGCGACTCGCGCCAGATTGTCCGGACCGGCCGCCCGCGTCAGCACCGCTGCCCGGTGCTCGGGGAGCCGATAGGTTGCCGAACTCGCGTCGTAGTCGACGACGCCACCGGTCACCATGCCGCCCAACCACTCCCGCACATACCGTTCGTTGAGCCCGGCTGTGTCGGCGATCTCCTGACTGGTCGCCGCCGGTAAGCGCGCCATGGTGTCGAACAACCCGGTCTGATGACCGATGCTGCACAGGAGCGTCACGCTGGCCTCGTCGATGGCCCGGACCATCCGCGCCGCGAAGTCCTCGGTCGTGTTGTCCGCGCTCAACCGAGCCCCCGCTGCGCCTCGGCGAGCCATTCGTGCAGCCGCGCCGTCTCGTACTCAGACTCTCGCGCCGGACGCTTCCGCAGCGCTGACCGCAAGACCATCAGAGCCTCCCTGTGACGACCGCGACGCACCAACACCGCTCCGCGCAGCACCGAGTCGTCGGCGCCGGCCGACTCCAGCGCGCGCAGGTAATCCTCGGCCTCGTCGAGATCGCCTCGGGCCACCGCGATCTGGATCGCACCGCGCAGCAACCGCGGCAGCGCCGTCGCGTCGGCGTCTGCGATCGCCGCCCGCACCTCGGCGCGCGCGGTGTCCACATCGCCCAGCGCACAGCGCAGCAGCGCCTCGCCGGGTTGCGGCACGAATCCCAAGCTGTGGGCCCTGGCATACGCGGCGAACGCGCCCTCCACCTCGCCGCGCCGGCGACGGATCTCGCCGAGGTGGTAGTACGCCTCACCGGCCACCGCGGCAGGCGCACCGCCAAGCCCCATCTCCCGCAACACCGCCGGGCGTTCGGCGGCCAGGTCGGCGTCCTCGCCGAGCACCGCCAGCACGGTTTCCAGATCGGACAGCCTGCCCAGGACGGGGCTCTCGGGGGCGCCGGCAAGCAGCGCGCGGGCCCGGCTCACCCAGCTCTGCCCGATCGCCCACTCCCCCCGCGACAACCACGCCAGGCCGAGCTCGACGGCCTTGCCGGCCGCGGCATTGGGGTCGGTGCGCGTCAACCGGACGTAGACGAGCTCGCCGATACGCATCGCTTCGCGGCCGTGCCCGATCCGCCCTGCCGCACTCGCCATGGCGTCGAGATCGTCGACGGACAACGGGCCGACAGCACCGGCCCGCGAGAAGGCCGCATAACTGGTTTCGAAGTCGCCGCCGCGATAGGCGGCACGGGCTGTGACCAGGAGGTCGGCCGGGGTTTCCACTCTGACGGTAAGCAAGTCTTCACCGTAGCTGCCGACCGGGACGCGCACGGCACATTCGGCAGCGATCGCGCTAGGGTTTGACCCATGAGTCAGACAGTGCGTGGTGTGATCTCCAGGTCCAAGAAGCAGCCCGTCGAGTTGGTCGACATCGTGATCCCCGACCCCGGCCCCGGCGAGGTGGTGGTCAAGGTCATCGCCTGCGGCGTCTGCCACACCGACCTGACCTACCGCGAGGGCGGCATCAACGACGAATACCCGTTCTTGCTGGGCCACGAGGCCGCAGGCACCGTCGAGACCGTCGGCGCGGGCGTCACCAACGTGGAGCCCGGTGACTTCGTGATCCTGAACTGGCGCGCGGTGTGCGGCCAGTGCCGGGCCTGCAAGCGCGGACGCCCGTGGTACTGCTTCGACACCCACAACGCCACCCAGAAGATGACCCTGACCGACGGCACCGAGCTGACGCCGGCCCTGGGTATCGGCGCATTCGCCGACAAGACCCTGGTCCACGAAGGACAGTGCACCAAGGTCGATCCCGAGGCCGACCCGGCGGTGGCCGGCCTGCTGGGCTGCGGCGTGATGGCCGGGCTCGGCGCCGCGGTCAACACCGGCGCCGTCGGGCGTGACGACACCGTCGCGGTGATCGGCTGCGGCGGTGTCGGAGACGCCGCGATCGCCGGTGCCGCACTGGTCGGCGCGAAGAAGATCATCGCCGTCGACACCGACAACAAGAAACTGGACTGGGCGCGCGAATTCGGGGCGACCCACACCGTCAACGCCCGCGAGCTCGACGCGGTGGAGACCATCCAGGACCTGACCGATGGCTTCGGGGCCGACGTGGTGATCGACGCCGTCGGGCGCCCGGAGACCTGGAAGCAGGCGTTCTACGCCCGCGATCTGGCCGGAACCGTTGTGCTGGTGGGTGTTCCGACCCCGGATATGCGCCTGGACATGCCGCTGGTGGACTTCTTCTCCCGCGGCGGGTCGCTGAAGTCCTCCTGGTACGGCGACTGCCTGCCCGAGCGGGACTTCCCCACCCTGATCAGCCTGTACCGCGAGGGCCGGTTGCCGTTGGAGAAGTTCGTCTCCGAGCGCATCGGGCTCGACGCGATCGAGGACGCCTTCCACAAGATGCACGCCGGTGAGGTCCTGCGTTCGGTGGTGATCCTGTGAGCGGCATCGAGCGGGTGGTCACCCACGGCACCTTCGAACTCGACGGCGGCAGTTGGGAAGTCGACAACAACATCTGGATCGTCGGTGACTCCTCCGAGGTGATCGTCATCGATGCCGCACATGACGCGAAGGCGATCGAGGACGCCGTCGGTAACCGCCACGTCGTCGCGGTGGTGTGCACGCACGGCCACAACGACCACATCACCGTCGCACCGCAGCTGTCGGCCGACTTCGACGCGCCTGTCCTGCTGAATCCCGCCGACGACATGCTGTGGCGAATGACGCACGGCGACAAGCAGTTCGGCACCATCGAAGATGGCCAGGTGCTCAAGGCCGACGGAATCGAGCTACACGCCATCGCCACTCCGGGCCACTCCCCCGGATCCACCTGCCTCTACGCCCCCGCGCTGGGCGCGGTGTTCTCCGGCGACACCCTGTTCCAGGGCGGACCCGGCGCGACCGGGCGGTCGTTCTCGGACTTCCCGACCATCCTCGGGTCGATCAAGGACAAGCTCGGCAAGCTGCCCGCCGACACGGTCGTCTACACCGGCCACGGCGACACCACCCGCATCGGCGACGAGCTGGTCAACTACGACGACTGGGTTAAGCGCGGCTCCTAGGGCGCCGTCGCGCTACTGCGAGGATCGATCAGGATCTTCGCGTGCCGCTCGGGATCGGCCAGCG
>NZ_BEWG01000067.1:5485-69072 GCF_002723835.1 Mycobacterium sp. shizuoka-1
GGCCACACCGTCGAGTCCGACCTTGCCGGTGATCAACGCCGAGGCGTCGAGCTTTCCGTCGGCCAGCATGTGTAACGTGTCGCGGAATTCCAATGGCGTGTAACAGAACACGAACCGCAGGTCGATCTCTTTGCCGATCGCCACGGCGGGGCGCAGCTGGTCGGATCCCATGCAGACGCCGACGACGATCACCCGCGAACTCAGCGGCGCCGCCGCGGCGATGGCGTCGATCATTCCCGGCACGCCCACGCACTCGAAGATGATCGGCCGCTTGGGCCCGGCGGCGCCGAGGGCGTCGACCGCGCGATAGATATGCGACCAGCCGGGCAGCTTGCGCAGCTTCTCCATCGAGCCGATCCCGAGTTCGGCGAGTCCGGAGAACTCGGTGACCGTGCCCTTGCCCGCCGCCTTGTCATAGGGCGAATCGACCGCAGGGTCGACCACGACATCGGCGCCGCAGCGGGCCGCCAGTGCGCGCCGCCCCGGCGAGAAATCGCTGGCCACAATGGTTCCCACCCCCAGCGCCTTGAGCTGGCAGATGACTCCCAGCCCCACCGGCCCGCAGCCGACCACGATCGCGGTGTCGCGTTTGCGGATATCGCTGCGCCGCACGGCGTGCAGCGCGACCGCCATCGGTTCGGTGAGCGCGGCGATGTCCATCGACAGGCCGTTGGGGACGGCGAACGTCAGCGCCCCCTGCACCAGCACCTGCTCGGCGTAGCCGCCCGGCGCCAACGGCGACAGCCCGGTCATCTACGGGCCGCCGGCCATCCGGACCATCGGCAGCGACACCACCCGGGTGCCGACCTTGAATTCCTTCGGGACCTTGCGGCCCAGCTCGGCGACCACACCCGAGAACTCGTGACCCATCACCGTCGGGGTGGCCGCCCGCATGCCGTCTTTGTAACCGACCTCGTCGAACACCTCGGCCAACTCGTCGGCGTGGTCCTTGGCGTGCAGGTCCGACCCGCAGATGCCGCAGCTGGTGACATCGAGCACCAACTGACCGTCACCGGGTACCGGCGCCGGCAGATCGACGACGGACAACGTGCCATTGGTAGCGCTGACGGCCTTCACGACGGGCCAGTGTAGACCCGCCTAGCCGTTGAGAATGCGGCGCTTCTCCGCGTCGAACTCGGCCTGTGTCAGGGCGCCGGAATCCCGAAGGGCAGCCAGTGTTTTCAACTGCTCGAGGCGCACACCCTGATCGGTCGGCGTGTACGGGTCGCTCGGCGGGTAGGACTGTGCCGGCGGGCTCTCCAGCAGCACCGAAGCCCGGGTGCCGCCACCGATCCTGCGGAAGAACAGCGACATGATCAGGTCCAGCAGCCCCAGACCGAACACCCCGGCAAACACCCAGTGCAGATAGTCGTAGTCGCTCTCCCGGCCGAACGACAGCCGCGGGTTGATGTACCCGTTGACCTGACCGTCGGTGCGGATCTGGTAGGTCCCCGCCGCGGGGACCTCCGCGGTCCAGATTCGGACGTGCATGTCGCTGTTGACCGTCGTTGCAGCGCCATGGTTTTCGGTCAGCACCGGATCGGCGACGCCAGGCGGCGGGACGATGCTCAGCTTCAGGGCCGGCAGAGGAAAGCCGCTGGACGGCGAGCCGGTCACCGCGGTGTGGAAACTGATCTGCGCGGTCCCGGCGGGCAGCTGCACCTGACCCGATCCCGGGATCGGCACCTCCCCGTAGGCGTCGAATTCGTCGAGCACGAAGGCGTTCAGCACCATCACGATCACGAAGCCGACGCCTCCGATGACCATCATGACGATTCCCGAGATCGTCAGGATGCGCGCGACGGACTTGGTGCCTGCCATGGGCAGACAGTGTGTCACGACGGCGTTTGCGCCGCGGCTCCAATCAGCCATGTCGTCAGCCCGGTCCGCAGCCCGTCGACAAAACGGTCATGCGGATCGGGAAAGCCGAGCTCGCCCATCACCTGCCGAACCGGCTCGGTGGGCACCGAGAACGGGTACATGCCCGCCACCAGGCTCAGCGCGCCCTCGCCGAAGAACGCCACGAATCGCTCGGGCAGCCAGGGCAGCTGGCGGCCGACCAGTTCGGACAGCGCCGCGATACTGCCCATCGCCCGGACCTTGAAGTCGCGGGCGAACTCCCCGGAGATGTTGCGCTCCAGCACCGCGGCCATCGCGCCGAGCAGCTCGCACATCAGCCGGCGTTCCACCAAGGTCTCGGTGAGGATGCCGGCAAGCCGAACCTCGCCCGCGAATGCGGGCTTTCGGCCCTCCGGCGGCCCGAGGCGGTGTTCCAGCTCGGCCAGCCAGTCCCGGCATTCCTCGTCGAGGACCTCCAGGAAGATCGCCTCCCTGGTGTCGAAATAGCGCAACACGTTCGACTTCGCCAAGCCGACCCGCTCGCTGATGTCGCGCAGCGTGACCCCGTCGACGCCGCTGTCGGCCAGCGCGCCGCGGGCGGCGGCCAGGATCGCCGAGCGCCGGGCGGCCAGCTGTTCGGGACGCCGGGCGCGCTGAAAGGACGAGGTCACGGCGTTCAATTTAGCAGACCAGTGTTCTCTTGTTATCAGACCGTTGTTCTGTTAACGTCGCCGACATGACTGATCTCGTCCTCTCCGTTCCAGACCTCTCCGGAAAACACGCCGTCGTCACCGGGGCCAACAGCGGCCTGGGCCTCGGCGTCACCAAGCGACTGTCCGCGGCCGGCGCCGACGTGGTCATGGCGATCCGCAACCGCGCCAAGGGCGAAGCGGCGATCGCCGAGATCCGCGCCGACGTACCCGACGCGAAGCTGACGCTCAAGGACCTCGACCTGTCGTCGCTGGCCACCGTCGCCGCCCTCGGCCAGGAGCTCAACTCCGAGGGCCGCCCGATCGACATCCTGGTCAACAACGCGGGAGTCATGCAGCCGCCGCAGCGCGAGACCACCTCCGACGGCTTCGAGCTCCAGTTCGGCAGCAACCACCTCGGGCACTTCGCCCTGACCGCCCACCTGTTGCCGCTGTTACGCGCCGCCGACCATCCGCGCGTGGTGTCGCTGAGCAGCCTGGCCGCCCGATTCGGCCGGATCAACGTCGACGACCCTAATTTCGAGCGCAACTACTCGGCCAACCTGTCCTACGGCCAGTCCAAGATCGCCACCCTGATGTTCGCGCTCGAACTCGACCGGCTGTCCCGCCGGCACGGCTGGGGCCTGCTCTCCAACGCCGCCCACCCCGGCCTGTGCAAGACCAACCTGCAGATCAGCGGGCCGTCGCACGGCCGCGAGAAGCCCACGGCGCTGGCCCGCTTCTACCAGTTCAGCTGGCGCTATCTGCCCTTCATGTGGCAGGAGGTCGACGCCGGGATCATTCCGGTGCTGTATGCCGCGGTCGACCCGAAAGCTCGCGGAGCGCAGTTCTACGGCCCGCGCGGCTTCCAGGAATTGGCCGGCGGCGGGGTCACCGAAGCCACCATCCCCGGCCGGGCCGCCGATCCCGAGGCGGGCCGGCAGCTGTGGCAGTTGTCCGAGCAGCTCACCGGTGTCAGTTATCCGACGAACTAGCCGATAGCGACTAGCGTCAACCTCCTGACAGAACGGAGGTCGCCATGTCCCCTGCCGAAGTCTCCCAGCCCGCCGGCGGCGCGGTACGCCGGTTCGCCCTGCGCTACTGGCTGGCCATCACCCTGGTGGTACTGGCGGGCGTGTTCATCGCCCAGAACCGCGACCGTCAGCGGGTGCACGTGCTGTGGATCACCGTCGAATCCCCGATGTGGCTGCTGTTGACCGCGATGCTCGCAGTCGGCGTCGTGGTCGGACTGTTGTTGCACCGCCGTCGCCGGAACTGACGTGCGCGAGTCCAGCATCGTGGTGCGTCCACAGCCGATGGACAGCGCCACCTACACCGCGTCGTCGCGACTGCAGGCCGCCGGATTGCGGCCCGCGATAAGCCTTTTCGAAGAAGCAGCCCGCACCGTGCCGATCCCCCGGGCGCCGCAGCCGATCGCCATCGCCGATTACGGGGCGGCGACGGGATACAACTCGCTGTTGCCGATCAGCGCGGCGATCGCGATCATCCGCAAGCGCACCCGCTCCGATCACGCCATCCTCGTCGCGCACACCGACGTGGCCGGCAACGACTTCAGCGCCCTGTTCAACACCCTGGCCGACGATCCGGACAGCTACCTGAAGAAGGATTCCACCACCTATGCCTCGGCGGTGGGCCGCTCGTTCTACCACCAGATCCTGCCCTCGGACAGCATCGCACTGGGCTGGAGTTCATGGGCGGTGCACTGGCTGAGCCGGGTCCCGATGCCGATCCCCGATCACGTGCAGATCTCCTACAGCACCGACCAGAACGCCCGCCGGGCCTACACCCGGCAAGCCGCCGTGGACTGGCACGAATTCGTCGCGTTCCGTGGCCGCGAACTGGCACCGGGCGGTCGCCTGGTGGTGCTGACCGTCGGCCTCGAACCCGACGGCGGCTCGGGATTCAAGGCCGCGTTCGACGCGATCGTGACGGCATTGGACCGGTTCGTCGGCGATGGTCTGATCACCGCCGACGAGGCGCACCGGATGTCGATCCCGTCAGTCGGCCGCGACGAGAAGGACTTTCGGGCGCCGTTTGCTCCGTCCGGGCGATTCGAGGGCCTGTCGATCGAGCATCTGGAACTCTTCGACGGCGAAGACCGGTTCTGGTCGCAGTTCCAGCACGACAAGGACGCGCAGGCCTTCGGCGCCAATTGGGCGGATTTCCTTGCAGCATCGGTGTTTCCGACACTGGCCGCCGAACTCGATCCGGACCGCCGCGCTCCCTTCGCCGACCAGCTGCAGGCCGCGGTCGCCGCGCACCTGGCGTCTACGCCGGCGCCGATGTCGATCCCGCTGGCCAAGGTGGTGCTGGCCAAGCAGCGCCGGTCAGCCTGACGGCGGCGGCACGATGATGTGCGCCAGACCCGGGATCGGCGGGATCGTCGGGATGGGCGGGATGTAGAACGGCGGCTGCACGGGCTGCGTCGGCGCCGGCGACGGCGTCACGGTCGCGGTCTCGGTGACCGGCGGTGGGGTGGACACCTCCGTGCTGACGACGGTCGTCGTCTGCGTCTCGGTGACCGGCGGCGGTGCGTCGGCGGTGACCGGCGGCGGCGGGGGCGCCTGCACGATCTGGGTCTGGGTCACCGGCGCGGGTGCCTGCACCACTGTCCGCGGCTGCGGGACCTGGGTGGCCTGCTGGACCGCCTGGTTCTGCACCGGTGCGGCGCTCGGCTCGGCGCTGGGCGCGGCGGGGGCAGGCGCGGCCTGCGGGGTGGAGCTGATGCTCGGCGTGGGCGTCACCGGGGCCACCGGGCTGTTGTCGGCACTGAGCGCCACCGCCGTTCCCGCGCCCGCCCCGACGATCACCAGCAACGCGGCGGCCACCACTGGCATCGGCCGGCGGTACCACGGCAACGCAGCCTCCCCGGAGCCCGCCAGGTCGGGGGGTGCCGGCTCGAAGTCCAGCACCGGGCGGGCGACGGGCTGCGCTGGCGGCTCGACGGCCGAGGCCAGCTCCGGCACATCGGGCGCCTCGGACCAGGCCAGCGCGGCAGCGGCGGCAGGCACCGCCGGTTCGATCGGCGCGGCGGGTACCACCGGAGCCGGTGCCAGAGCGGTCGCGCTGTCGTCGGCCGGCCCCCGCGCGGCCCGCAGCGCCGCGCCGATCGCGCCGATCAGGCCGGGGCGGCCGGTGGTGATCACCGGCACTCGCAGATGCTCGGACAGTGTCGTGGTGATCGCCGGGATCGCCGCGGCGCCCCCGATCGAGGCCACCGCGGCCAGGTCGGCGGGCCGCACACCGGCTCTCGCCATGGTGTCCTGCAGCACGCAGACGAACTCGGCCAAGGCCCGGGTCACCGCGGCGTCGAGCTCGGTGCGGGTCAGCCGGACATCCCCGCGGAATCCGGGCAGGTCGGCGGGCAGCGCGGTCACCGTGGCGGTCGACAGCCGCTCCTTGGCCGCCCGGCATTGGGCGCGCAACTGGGTCAGCGACCCGATCGCCGAGGTGCCCGTGACGTCCAGCGTCGCGCCGGCCGACAGCTCGGCGATCACATGGACCAGCAAACCCTGGTCCACCAGGTCACCGGAGAAGTCGAGGTGGCGCAGGGTCGGCGCGACCGGGGCGCCGGAGCCGCCGTCGATGAGCGTGAGTGACGTGCCGCTGCCCCCGAAATCGCACACGGCGATCACGCCGCGGGTCGGCAGGCCCGGGTTGGTGGTCAGGGCGGTCAGCGCGGCGGCGACGTCCGGGATCAGCGCCGGCTCCTCGGCCGACCACTCCGGGATCCGCCGAATCGCCCGGCGCAGCGCCTCGACGGCAGCCGGCCGCCAGTGCGCCGGGTAGGTGATGGCCACCGCCGGAGGCAGGGGCCGGCCTTCGGTGGCGGCGTAGGAGAGCGCCCGCAGCGCGTCGGCGAGCAGCATCTCCGCGTGGTGCACCGAGCCGTCGGCGGCCACGATGCCGACCGGATCGCCGACCCGGTCCACGACATCGCTGACCACCAGGCCTGGCAGCGTGACCACCGGCGCGCGGGTGACGGAGCGCTGCTCGGTCACCGCGGCCAGCGTGGTGGCACCGACGGACAGGCCGAGTGCCGGCTTCGTTGGGTCTGTCATGTCGTCCAATCCGGGTCCCGCGGCATGCACGGGTCCCCCCAGCGCCGATCTTCGGATTCACCAAAGATGTCGGTCCGGACGCACGACGTGTTACTCAGCGAATGGTGCCGCGGCCCGGGATCAAGGGCAGGTCCAGCGGGGTGACCCAGCCCGGGGGCAGGTCGTTGACGGCGGGGACGGCGTTGAGCGCGCGCAGCCCGGTCGACAGGCAGCCCGCGGTCGCCGCGTCGCGTCCGGAACCGTCGGTGAACCGGAAAGCAGTCTCCTGGAAGATGCTGGGAGTGCCCTGGATGTCGACGCGGTACACGTCGTCCTGGGTGCCCGAGGGCCAGTCCGGTGCGGCGTCCTGGCCGATCCGGTTGACGTGTTCCAGCTGAATCCGGGTTTCCCCCTGATACACGCCGTTGATGGTGAATCGCACCGCCGCGACGTGGCCGGCCGGGATCACGCCCTTGACGGTCTTCCGCTCGGTCGGGGTCACCCACTTGTCCCAGGTGGTGGTGATCTCGTCGAGCTCGATGCCGGCGGCGTAGGCGATCATCGGCACCGTCGCGCCCCAGGCGAACACCAGAATGTCGGAGTTCTCCAGCAGAGGCTTGAACTCGGGCTCGCGGCCGATGCCCATCTCGAACTCGTAGTCGCCCTCGTAGTTGGTGTAGTCCAGCAGCTCCGAGGCTCGGACCAGACGGACCTGCGAGGTCAGGCCCATCAGGGTCATCGGGAACAGGTCGTTGGCGAAGCCGGGATCGATTCCGGTGGTGAAGCACGACGCCTGGCCTGCCTCGCAGGCCGCGGTGATCGGGTCGATCCAGTTCGGCGGGTTCAGGTGCATCTTCGGCCACACCCACGGCGTCATCGCCGTCGAGCACACGTCGACACCGGCTCGCAGGAAACGGGAGATCAGGTCGATGTTGGCGTCGGCGTGCGCGGCGGTCGGTCCGTAGTGCACCAGCGCGTCCGGCTTCAGCGCGATCAGCGCATCGACGTCGTCGGTGGCGGCCAGGCCGATCTCGCCGATGTCGCAGATCGTCCCGACGTCGACGCCGACTTTCGCCGGGTTGCTGACGCCGACCCCGACCAGCTCGAACTCCGGATGCGCCAGCACTTCCGGAATCACCATCCGGCCCACAAAACCGGTTCCCCAGATCACGATTCGCTTCGCCATTGCTGCAGCCTAGGCGCGACACCGGCCCGGTCAGGGCGGATGTCTCAGTGCGTGGGCCCGCCCGCGCGCAGTGCGTAGCGGCGCTCGGCATAAGCCAGGTCGTCGCGCCAGAGCCGGGTCGCCGCCAGCCGCATCAGCGGGGTGATCGCCGGCGCCGCGCGCAGCGAGTAGCGGAACCCGGTGCGATCGGATTGCGCGACGACGGCTTCGATCACCGCGGTCTGCGGGCGGCCGTCGAGTCCAGGCCCGATCGGGGTGGCATGCGTCTCGACGACGCTGCCGGTCCCCTCGCCGTCGACGATCCGCATGACGATGGTCCGGGGTTCCGGGGCGGTGAATTCGGCGATCACCGGGACCCCGAGCCGGCCCATCCGGAACGTGACCGCCACCAGGAACCGGTCGGTGTCGTCGGCGGCGTCGACCGGCGGCGCACTGAGCACCTCGAGTTGAGTGAACGAATACGGGTGGAACCAGGCCCCATGCCAGGGGTCGAGCCGGTTGGCGATGACGTCGGAGGGTTCGCACACCCCGATCAACCGGGTCACCGCGGCCAGCCGCGCGCCGGTGGGCCGCGCCGGGATCACCGGGGCGTCGAGCGCCGGCTCGCCGCCGGCGCGGTCGAGCCGGACCCACACCAGCACGCCGTCGTCGAAGGCGGGCAAGGGCTTCCAGCCGAACTCCCGTTCGCCGGCCAGGCGCAGACCGTGCCAGGGGCAGATCAACGCGCCGCACGCCACCTTCCCGGTCGCCAGATCGGCGCCCAGGTGCGGACAGGCCGCCGGGCCGACGTGCAACCCGCGCTGCTCATCTCGCCACGCCACGATCTCGACACCGGCCACCCGGGTCCCGAACGGCCGGTCGACGCGAACATCGGTACTGGCGGCGAAGACATACCAGTTGCCGCTGGGCCGCCCCTGGGCGCGCCGCAGGGCCGAGTCGATGAGCGCGGGCTGGGCATCGTGATAAGTCGGGCGTTGACGCGCCCAGTCGACCTTCGGAATGACTTGCAGTGGAACCGATTTCATTCGCTCCCGGAACCTCATGACGCGCGCGTCTCCCGCTCTGCGAGCCAGCGCAGCACCGGTGAGCGGCCCTGCACCGGAACGGTGTGCAGGGTGTGTCCGGCGATCCCCCAGCCTGCCAGCAGCCGGTTGGCAGCCGTCCATCCGGTGGTCGCGGCCCGCTCCATCAAGGCCACCGGCAGGTCGATGCGAATACCGTCGCCGGCCAGCATCAGACCCGCGACCGGGGTGTCCACCGTCGGGCGCTCGGCGAACGAGCCGGGGTTGAACAACGGACAGTCCGCCCGGATCAGCATCGTCTCGGCCACGATGCCTGCCGCGGCCGTCTCCGGGTACAGCTGGTGCAGGCGGGCCAGCATGCGCTCGCGCAGCTCATCGCGCTCCGAGCCGTCCACCACCGAATAGGAATGCACCTCGAGCACCGAACCACGATGTGCGCGTGCCCATTCCGCGGCCTGATCCTCGTAGTTGCTGACCACGCTGATGTTGTCGACCGGCTCCAGCCCTCCGGTGCCCAGGAACGCGGGCCGGCCCGGATCGACCGGACGGTCCAACCACAGCCGCTGCACCGCGAACCGGGGAGCCGTCTGCAGCGCCAGGACCCGGCCGCGCCAGCCGTCATCGCCCAGGGCGGGCGAATCGGCCACGATCCGCTGCAACGCGGTGACATCGGTGGCCAGTACCACGCCGTCGGCGTCGATCGTCGCCCCGGTCGAGTCGCGCACCTGTAGCGCCCTGGATCCGCCGACGCCGACCGATTCGGCACCCACCGACGTGCGTATCCGCACTCCGTGACCGATCAGATACTGCTCCAACGGTTCCCACAACGCGGTGTTGAAGTTCGACTCGGCCACGTCGAAGACCAGGCCCTCGCTGGATCCGAGGAAGTAGATGTGGAACATCGTGGCCAACTCGGCCGCCGAGAGCCGCTCGGGTCGGGCGAAGAAGCTGCGGGCGAACACCTCGAAGGCGAGGTGGCGAGCGGCGACCGGGAAGTTGATGTCGGTCAGGAACTGTCCGGCGTCGCGGTCGTCGAGCTGGTCGTAGATCTGGGGCACCGAAACCGCCGCCAACGGGGCCGCCGCACCGGCGTTGAGCCGCATCAGGTCCCGCATCCGGAAGGTGGGGCTACGCAGCGCGAAGGCCAGCGCGTTCCACGGTGGGGATTTGGGCAGACCCCGGAAGGTGTCCCGGCGGCCCTGACCGTCGACCAACGGGTAGTCCTCGACCGCCCGCAGTCGCCGGAGGTCGGGGTCGGTGCGGCGCAGCAACGTCCGCAGGTTGTAGTACTGCCGGAAGAACGCGTGGAAGCCACGGTTGTTGGCCACCTCGGTGCCGTCGGCCAGCCGCTCGGTCCACCCGCCGACCCGGCCGCCGAGGTACTGCTGGCGCTCCAGGACTTCCACGGAAACACCGCGTTCGGCGAGCCCGGTGGCCGCCGCCAGCCCGGCGATGCCGGCGCCCACGACCACTACGTGCGGGCGGCTCGGCAGCGCACCGGCGTGCGGAGCCCCGCCGGGCCCGGGGTGGGTGACACGACGCAGATCGCTCATTGCGGTGCGTCCGCCAGGAACGTGTGCACGATGTCGCGCTGCCAACCGGGCATCGTCTCGCTGTGCACACCGGTGAATCCCGCTGCCACCAGCCGCCGTTGGAAGGCCGCGGTCCCGTCGAACCGGTTCACACTGCGCCACAGGTGGCGGTAGAGCGCGGTGTCGCGGGTCTGGCGCCAGCCGGCCGGGATGATGATGCCCCAGCAGACCGCATTCCAGATCGCGGTGGCGGCCCGGGAATCACGCACCGAGTACTCATGCACGGCCAGCGTCCCGCCTGGACGCAGCAGCCGGCGGAACTCGCGCAGCTGGGCGTCGGGGTCGGCGAGATTGCGCAGCAGGTAAGCGGCCAGGATGCCGTCGAACGGCCCGTGCACCCCGGCGTCGGCGATGGCCTCGATCGGGCTGTGCACAAACCGGACCGTATCCGGCCAGGGCTTCGCCGCGGCCTCGGCCAGCATGCCCGCCGACGCGTCGACGGCGACGATCTGCGCATGCGGCGCGGCCTCCAGCAGCGCGGCGGTCGACGCGCCCGTCCCGCAGCCGGCGTCCAGCAGGCGCAGGCCTTCACCGCCGCGCGGAATTCGCATCCGCCGCGCCGATATTCGCAGGTGGTCGTGATAGCCGGGATTGGCTCCGACCAGCTTGTCGTACGCGTGCGCACCGACGTCGAAGGCGCCGGGAACGTCGGTCACCATCGCAGGCCACCCGGCACGATCGAGTTCTGCCATCCATCCATCAGGCCGCACCATACCTGCGGGCCCGGCGGGCGCGCAGCAGACCGGTGCCGAAAACCTGCAGCCGCCGGCCGAGCCGGACCGAGGCACGCCGGCTGAACACCGCGTAGTCGATGGCCTCGATCCGATCCAGGATCTCCGAGTACAGCGTGAATGCCGTTGCCACACAGGGCCTCGACTGCGGGGCCAGCAACGCGATGCCTTTGCGGGCCTCCCGGTACACCGTGCGGGTGATGTCGTGCTGGGCCGCCAGGGCACGGCGGACCCGGGGATCGGTTTCCCGGTGGCGGTGACACCACATCAGCAGCTCGCGGTCGACCCCGAACGCGGCGAGTTCGTCGGCGGGCAGGTAGACCCGGTTACGGTCGAGGTCCTCGTCGACGTCGCGCAGGAAATTCGTCAGCTGGAACGCCCGGCCGAGTGCCTCGGCGTACGGCGCCGCCTCGTCGGCGGGTCCCACCGTGCCGAGGATCGGCAGCATCTGCAGGCCGATGACGGCGGCCGAACCCCACATGTAGCGGTTCAGCGCTAGGCGGTCCGGGTAGTCGGTGACCGTCAGGTCCATCCGCATCGACGTCAGGAAGTCGTCGAACAGGTCCAGGGGGATGCGATAGGTCCGCGCGGTGTGCAGCACCGCCGCCAGCACCGGCTCCGTCTGGTCGGCGGTGCCGCCGAAGAACTTCGCCGACAACCGATCCAGGCGCTGCTCCCGTTCGGCGACGGTGGCACCGGCGGCCATGTCGTCGAGGATGTCGTCGGCGTATCGGGCGAAGCCGTACAGCGCGTGTACCGCCGGGCGCTGCGACGGGGCCAGCAAGCGGGTGGCCAAAAAATACGTCCGGCCGTGCTCGGCGTTCAGCCGCCGGCAGTACCGGTAGGACTCGCACAACCGGGAGTCGTCGATCCCGGCCGCGTGTAACTCGGTGTGGATCATCGCTACCTGCTTCCCGAGCTGACGATGGTGCGTGTGGCGAAACGGTCCCGGCCGGCACCGGTGACCCGGTCGGCGGCCAGCCGGCCGGACAGCAGCGCGGTGGGCATGCCCACGCCCGGCACGGTCGACCCGCCGGCCAGCACGGCGTTGTCGATGCCGCGCACCATGTTGGCGGGGCGGAAGGGGCCGGTCTGGGCGAACGTGTGGGACAGCGCGAACGGGGTGCCCGCCGCCATGCCCTGGCGCGCCCAGTCGGCGGGCGTGACGACGTCGAGGACCTCCGCGTCGAGCCCGGGCAGCAACCGGTCGGCGGCGGTGGCCACCACCTCGTGGGCGTAGGACTGCCCGATCGTGTCCCAGTCGAGGCGGCCCGCCCGCAGGTTGGGTGCCGGAGCCAGGAGGTAGAGCAGGTCACGCCCGGGCGGGGCGAGGCTCGGGTCGCCGGCCGTGGGCCGGGTGACCAGCAGCGACGGATCACTCATCAGCGCCCCGTCGCCGATGATCTCGTCGAAGGTGCGGGTCCACTGCTGGCCGAAGCTGATGTTGTGATGCCGGAGGCGGTCGCCCACCGCGGGTACCCCGGCGTGCACGACGACCGCCGACGGAGCCGGCCGCAGCGGCACAAGACGCCGCGGTGTGCGTCCGAGCAACTCGTAAGCCAGCGGCAGTTCTGTGGTGAGAATAACTGCGTCGCAGGCGATCCGGTCGTCCGCGGTGTGCACCGCGCGCACCCGTGAGCCCGTGCGCTCCAACGCGGTCACCGTCGCCCCGTACCGGAATTGCACCCCGGCCCCGGCCGCGACCGCCGCCATCGCCTCGGGCACCGCCCGCATCCCGCCGCGCGGAAAGTACACGCCGGCAACGGTGTCCATGTAGGCGATCACCGCGTAGGCGGCCAACGCGTGCCGCGGCGCCACCCCGGCGTACAGCGCCTGGAACGTGAAGATCCGCTGCACGCGTTCGTCGGTGATGAATCGGCTGACCATCCGCTGCCAGCCCCGGAAACCGCCGATCGCGGCCAGCCGGGCCAGCTGCGGGGTCAGCAGCGACAGCGGCGAGGAGAAGTTCGCGGCGATGAACCCGTCGAACTCCAGCCGGTAGAGCGTGGTCAGCCAGTCGCGCAGCCGCAGGTAGCCGGCGGCCTGAGCCGGGCCGGCGAAATCCTCGATCGCTGCGGCCATCGCCGCGGCGTCGGTGTGCACGTCCAGCGCGCTGCCGTCGGCGAAGGTTGCCCGGTAGGCGGGCTCGACGGGCGACAGCTCGAGGTGGTCGGCCATCGAGGCGCCGACGGCGGCGAACGCCTCGGCGATGATCTCCGGCATGGTCAGCACGGTGGGACCGGTGTCGATGCGGTAGCCGGCGAGGTCGGCCTGACCCATCCGCCCGCCCGGGTACCGATGGCGCTCGACGACGGTGACGCAGCGCCCCCGGCCGGCAAGATGCAGTGCTGCCGCCAGGCCCGAGAGGCCCGCGCCGACCACCACGACGTGGTCGGTGGCGCCCGGGACGCTACGCATCGCTGGCTCCTCTCCCCGCCGAGGGCTTGGTTCGCCCGGACCGAGCACGTGGAGGCCATACCCCGCCGGGCGCCCTTGCAATCACGCTGCGGCTGTCGGGTTGCCTGACGTGGGCAATTATCGCAGCTCGGGGTTTAGGACATCAGCGGTTCGGGCAACACGTTCGCCGATGAAACGACCAGCGGTGCTGACCGCTGTCCTCGTGGTGGCCGCTGCCCTGGTCGCCTGTTCGACCGGCCAGCGAGTGGACCTCGGCGGCCCGTCGGCCGGCAACCTCACCGCCGCGATCGCCGGCGAACCCGACCAGCTCGACCCGCAGAAGAGCACCGCCTATTTTTCCTTCGAAGTGCTGGAGAACGTCTTCGACACCCTGGTCGAGCCGGACGAGAACCTCGTGATGCAACCGGCGCTGGCGCAGTCCTGGCAGGTCTCCCCCGACCAGCTCACCTGGACCTTTCAGCTGCACCCCGGGATCACCTGGCACGACGGCTCACCGCTGCGCGCCTCCGATGTCGTCTACTCCTACCGCCGGATCATCGACCAGAAGCTGGCCAACGCCGACAAGCTCAGCGCGGTCCGCGACGTCAGCGCACCAGATCCAGGCACCGTCGTCGTCGCGCTGACCCGACCCACCCCGAACCTGCTGACCAATCTCGGCGGGTTCAAAGGCATGGCGATCGTTTTGCGCCGCAACGTCGAAAGCGGGCAGATCGCCACCCATCCGGTGGGAACCGGACCGTTCTCCTTCGCCGGCGCCACATCCGGTGACTCGATCACCCTGCGGGCCAATCCGAAGTACTGGAGAGGTCCGCCGAAGGTTCCCGGGATCACGTTCCGGTTCATCTCCGAGCCTTCGACCGCCTTGTCGGCGCTGCAGGCCGGCGAGATCGACTGGACGGATGCCATTCCCCCGCAGCGCGTCCGGCAGCTGGCCGACGACGACTCCCTGCACCTGGCCGTCACGCCGAGCAACGACTACTGGTACCTGGCCCTCAACCAGGCACGCCCGCCCTGGAACGATGTGCGGGTCCGCCAGGCCGTGGCCTACGGCATCGACCGGGACGCGATCGTTCAGGCCACCAGTTACGGCACGGCCACGGCGAATGAGCTTGCGATACCCCAGGGCAACCCCTGGTACACACCCTACGACCGATACCGCCACGACGTCGGCCGGGCACGAGACCTGATGCGCCAGGCCGGGGTGGACCGAGCGAATCTGGACCTGCTGGTCACCACCGAATACCCCGAGACCGTCACCGCGGCGCAGATCATCGCCGACAACCTTGCCGCGGTCGGCATCACGGTCGGCATCCGCACGGTGGACTTCGCTACCTGGCTCGACGAACAGAACAGCGGACATTTCGACATGCTGATGATGGGCTGGCTGGGCAACATCGACCCCGACGACTTCTACTACGCCCAGCACCACACCGGCGGGTCGAGCAACGCCCAGAAGTTCTCCGACCCCGAGGTCGACCGCCTGCTCGACGCCGCTCGCACCGAGACCAACCACGATGTGCGGCAACAGAATTACGCCGAGGCGGCGACCATCATCGCGGACAAGGTCAGCTACATCTACCTGTACAACCCCTCGGTGATCCAGGGCTGGACGACGAATATGAGCGGGTACGAGGCCCGCCGGGACGGCGCGGTGCGGTTCCGCACCGCGCAACTGAGGACTGGCGGCGCGCGATGATCCGGTTCCTGCTACGGCGCCTGCTGTACTCGGCGGTGGTGCTGCTCGGCGTGCTGGTCGTGGTCTTCGCGCTCGTCCATCTCGTGCCCGGTGACCCGGTCCGCATCGCGCTGGGTACCCGCTACACGCCCGAGGCCTACCAGGCGCTGCGCGCGGCCAGCGGGCTGGACCGGCCGTTGATCGAGCAGTTCTTCTCCTATGCCGGCTCGGCAGTGACCGGGGATCTGGGGGTGAGCTTCCGTAACGGTGACCCGGTCACCACCACGCTGCTGGAACGGCTGCCCGCGACGGTGTCGCTGGCAGTGGTGGGCATCCTGATCGCCTTGGCCATCGCCCTGCCCGCCGGGATCTTCTCGGCATTGCGGCGCGGCCGGTTGGGCGACGGGATCGTTCGCGTGACAAGTCAATTCGGCGTCTCGATCCCGGATTTCTGGATGGGCATCCTGCTGATCGGGGTGTTCTCCTCGACCCTGGGGTGGTTACCGACGTCGGGCTACCGTCCGCTGCTCAGCGATCCCGGGGGCTGGCTTCGCCACATCGTGTTGCCCGGGCTGACCGTCGGCCTGGTGGCGGGCGCGATCATGACGCGCTACGTCCGCTCGGCGGTGCTCGAGGTGGCCACCGCCGGGCACGTCCGCACCGCGCGGTCCAAAGGCCTTGCTCCCGCGGTCGTCACGTCGCGACACATCGTCCGCAACGCTCTCGTCCCGGTGCTGACCATCACCGGCATCCAGTTGGCGACGATCCTCGGCGGGGTGATCGTCGTCGAGGTGGTGTTCGCGTGGCCGGGCGTGGGCCGGCTCACCTACAACGCCGTCGCGGCCCGCGACTACCCGGTGATCCAGGGTGCAGTTCTGCTGATCGCCGCCCTGTTCCTGCTGATCAACCTGGTGGTGGACGTCCTGTATGCGGTGGTCGATCCGCGGATCCGGCTGTCATGAGGGTCTCGAATTGGCGTCTGCTGCTCGGTAATCCGGTCAGCGCCATCAGTGCCGTCCTGTTACTGGCCGTCATCGCCGCCGCCCTCGGTGCGCACTGGCTGGCGCCGTCGGGTGTCAACGACGTGGACGTGCCGAGCGCGCTGCGGCCGCCCAGCGGCGCGCATTGGTTCGGCACCGACGAGTTGGGCCGCGACATCGCCTCCCGGGTGCTGGTGGCCACCCGCGCCTCGCTGCAGGTGGCGGTGGTCAGCGTCGCCTTCGCACTGATCGTCGGGGTAAGCGTCGGGGTGATCGCCGGGTATCGGGGCGGCTGGCTGGACACCGTGGTGATGCGCTGCGTCGACGTGATGTTCGCCTTCCCGGTCCTGTTGCTGGCGCTGGCCATCGTGGCCGTCCTCGGGCCGGGGCTGACCACGACCATGCTGGCCATCGGGGTGGTCTACACGCCGATCTTCGCCCGGGTGGCCCGCGCCAGCACCCTGGGTGTGCGGGTCGAACCCTATGTCGCGGTGTCCCGCTCGATGGGCAGCCCGCACCGCTACATCCTGGTCCGCCATGTGGTGCCCAACATCGCCGGCCCGCTGATCGTGCAGACATCGCTGTCGCTGGCCTTCGCGATCCTGTCGGAGGCGGCGCTGTCGTTCCTGGGGTTGGGCCTGCAGCCGCCGCAACCGTCCCTGGGCCGGATGATCTTCGACTCGCAGGGCTTCGTCACGGTGGCCTGGTGGATGGCCGTGGTGCCCGGCGCGGCGATCTTCGTGATCGTGCTGGCGTTCAACCTGCTGGGCGATGGACTGCGCGACGTGCTGGATCCCAAGCAGCGCACCACCGCCGAAGCGGGGCGCACCCGATGACACCGGTACTGCGCGTGCGCGATCTGCGGGTGCGGATCGGTCGCGACGAGATCGTGCGCGGCGTCTCGTTCGACGTCGAGCCCGAGCAGACCCTGGGCATCGTCGGTGAATCGGGATCCGGCAAGACGATGACCGCGCTGGCGGCCACCGGTCTGCTCGACACCCCGGGCGCGGTGGTGACCGGCTCCAGTGCGCTTGCCGGCCAGGCAGATTCGGGAGCCACCCAGCTGATCGGTGCCACGTCCCGGGTACTGCGCAGTGTGCACGGCGGTCGGATCGGGTTCGTGTTCCAGGATCCCGGCACCTCACTCAATCCGCTGCTGACCCTCGATCGCCAGATCAGCGAAGCACTGCAGGCGCATCGCAACCTCACCCGCAGGCAGGCCAGGGAACGGGCCGGCGAGCTGTTGGCGGCGGTCGGGCTACCCGATCCGGGACGGCGCCTGGACAGCTACCCGCACCAATTGTCCGGTGGTCAGCGCCAGCGGGTGATGGTGGCGATCGCCTTGTCCTGCAACCCCGAATTGCTCGTCGCCGACGAACCGACGACCGCACTGGATGTCACCACGCAGGCCCAGATCGTCGCGCTCGTCACCGAGCTGCAACGCGACTTCGGAACCGCGGTGGTGTGGATCAGCCACGACCTCGGCCTGGTCGGGCAGGTGGCCGACACGGTCGCGGTCCTACGCGACGGCGTCGCGGTGGAACAGGCGCCGATCCTGGACATCGTCGACCGCCCGCGCGATCCCTACACCCGGGAACTGCTCGACGCCCGGCCGCTGCTCGGGTCGGGCGGACCGGACGAGCCGCCGGCCGACGCTCCGGTGCTGGTCGAGGTCGACGGGCTTGCGGTGGAGTTCGACGGGATCCCGGCGGTCAAGGATCTGACGTTCCGGATCCGCCGCGGCACCACGTTGGGCCTGGTCGGTGAGTCCGGCTCGGGCAAGTCGACGGTGGCCGGTGTGCTGACCGGGCTGGTGACCCCGAGCTCGGGGACGGCCACGCTGGCCGGGGCGAGCGTTCTCGGGGTGCGCGGCGCCGAGGAGAAGGCGCTGCGCCGCCGGATCAGCCTGGTCTTGCAGGACCCGTTCTCGGCACTCGACCCGCGCACCCGGATCGGTTCGACGATCGCTGAACCCCTTGTGGTACACCGGATTCGGCATGGCCGCCAGGCCCGCGCCGAGCGGGTGGCCGAGCTGCTGGAGCTGGTCGGCCTGCCTGCCGAGTTCGCCGCACGCTACCCGCACGAACTGTCCGGCGGGCAGCGTCAGCGGGTGAGCATCGCGCGTGCGCTGGCGCTCGAGCCGGAGCTGGTGATCCTCGACGAGGCGACGGCCTCCCTGGACGTCTCGGTGCAGGCTCGGGTGCTGGACCTGCTGACCGATCTGCAGCGCGAGCTGGGCCTGACCTATCTGTTCATCGCGCACGATCTGGCGGTGGTCGAGCGGATGAGTCACGAGGTGCTGGTGCTGCGCGACGGTGTCGCGGTCGAATACCGGCCGGCCGCCGAACTCCTCACCGCGCCGGCGCAGGACTACACCCGCACCTTGCTCGCCGCCGTACCACCGGCGCGACCGCGCACGAACTGACATGCTCGTGCATGTGAAAACTCTCGCCGTCATGAATCCACCCGAGTCGTCGACCGTGGCGGGTTCGGTCGCCACCGTCGACAGCGCGGTGGTCGCTGGATCGGTGTCCACTCTGCGCAGTGCGGTGGTCGCCGGCTCCATCGCCACCAGCGGCAGCGCGGCGGTCAACGCGTCGATTGCCACCGCCGGCAGCGCCGCTGTCGTCGGAGCGATTGCCACCGCGGGCAGCGCGCTCGTCGTCGGTTCCGTCGCCACCGCGGGCAGCGCCTTGATCTCGGGCAGCGTGCTGTCGGTGTTGTCCGCCCGGTTGGTCAAGTGCGTGGCGTGCCTGGCCTGTGTCGCGTGCCGCCGTTGTACGGCGTGTGTCGGCTGTGTGAGATGCGCCGACTGCGTGGGGTGTGTTGGGTGCTACAACTGCTCGGGACTGCGCAATGCAGTGGGGCTCCGCGACGTTCACGCCTAGGTGATTGCTCGCCCCCACGGAAAGGGTCGGGCCATGACACAGCTGGACGGGAAAGTCGCGTTGGTGACGGGGGCATCGTCGGGCCTCGGGGCGGCGACGGCGCAGCTGTTCGCCGAACGGGGTGCGACGGTGTTCGGCATCGCGCGCGACACCGAGCGGATGGCGACGGTGTTCGAATCGGTGCCCGGCGGCGGCTACGCCTCGGTCGACATCACCAGCGCACAGGCCTGCCGGGACGCGGTCGCGTTGTGCATCGAGCGGTTCGGCCGTCTCGATGTGCTGGTGAACGCGGCGGGGTTTCACCAGATGCGCAACACCACCTCGGTCACTGACGAGGACTGGGATTACGACCTCGCGGTCAACCTCAACGGACCGTTCTACTTGATCAGGGCGGCCCTGCCGCACCTGTTGGAGGTCGGCGGCAACATCGTCAATGTCGCCTCCATCGCCGGCATCGAGGGCGAGGTCTATTCGGCGGCCTACTGCGCGGCCAAGCACGGCCTGGTCGGGATGACCAAAGCGCTGGCGATCGAGTACACCAAGGAACAGCTGCGGGTGAACGTGATCTGCCCGGGCGGGATGCTCACGCCCCAGGTGACCGAATTCAAGACCCCCGACGATGCCGACTGGAACCTGATCATGCGGATCGCCGCGCCGCGCGGGATGATGGCGCCCGTCGACGTGGCGAAGGTGATCGCATTCCTGGCCAGCGACGACGCGGTCACCATCCATGGCGCCGTCTACAACGTCGACAACGGCAAGACGGCGGGCTAGGTGCAGCTAGGCGCGGCCCTCGAAGTGCCGCGAGATACCAGCGAGCATCTCGCGGTGCGCCGCCACCGCCTGGCGGACCGTCACACCCAGTAGCGGCCACGGCGCGGTGAACCGGATCCGTTCGGTCAGCCGGGTTCCCGTGGGAATGGGGTCGAACGTGACCACCGAGTCCAGCACCACGTTGGGAAACTGGCGGGCCTGGGTCAGCACCGGGCCGGTCGTCGGAACGTCGAGTCGAGCCGTGTAGGTGATCGGCAGGGTCAGCGGCCCGAGCGGGATCTTGTCGCGCACCCGGTACACCTGCACATAACCGGCCGTCGACGCGGTGTGCGAGAGGGTCTGCACCGACACCACCAGCGGGTGCACGTCGGCGATGTTGTTCAGATCGACGTAATGGTCCCGAACCTCATCGGGCGGCCCGGGAATGTCTTGGGCGACCACCCGTTCGACAGGGCCGGCCATCGGGAGTTACTGAACAGCCGCCCGCTGGAGCACGCCCACCTGATCCGGGCAGTAGGTGCTGATCGCAGCGCCGAGGAACTGCAGGGCCTGGCCCTGGGTGCTGCCCAGCGGCAGGTTGGTCAGGATGAACTTGGCCGACGCGTAGGTGTCCTGGTCCAGTCCGGTGGCCAGTCGCTTGCAGGTGATCTTGCCGATCCAGGCGTTGTAATCACGAGGCCCGTAGATGCCGTACGTGTGGAGCTGGTTGGCGAAATCCGTGTCGGGATCGGCGTGCGACGGCGCGGCCAGGACGATCGGCGCGGCGACGGCCGCGGCAGCGGCCATGGCAAGCCTCGTAACGTTCATGGCCAAGATTGTAGGGCAGCTAACCAGTGCGGTACGAGGCATCCCGCACAATTGCCCGTGTGCTGTCCGAATCTCAGTCCGGGGCATGATGTGACCTCGGGCACGAATGCCGAGGGGGGATCGATCGGCGGCGCTACCGGAGGGTATCGTCCGATCAGTTAAGTGAGCTAATCTCTTACGTTAAATCAGCTAAGCTGTCGCGACGCGAAGAAAATGGGGTTGAGATGGGACGGACGGCCGCGCTCACGAACGGCGCAGAAGGAGTCACCGCGCTGTCCGTGTCGGCCTCGTAGTCTCGTCGGGGAATCCTATGGTCAAGGCATTGAGGCGGGCATGGATCCCGCTGGTCATCGTGATCGTGGTGGCACTCGCCGGATTCGGCGTCTTCCGGCTGCACGGCGTGTTCGGCAAAACCGAGCTCACCCGGCCCGGCAGCGGCCTGGCCAATGACACCAAGCCGTTCAACCCCAAAGAAGTCACCTATCAGATCTTCGGCCCGGCCGGCGCGGTGGCGACCATCAACTACCTCGATCTCGACGCGCAGCCGCAGATCGTCCGCGACATCGCGCTGCCCTGGTCACTAACGCTGACCACGACCGCCCCGGCGGCCAGCGCCAACGTGGTCGCCCAGGGTGACACCGACACCATCGGCTGCCGCATCCTGGTCGACGGTGTGCTCAAGGACGAGAAGACCTCCACCGGTGTCAACGCCCAGACCTTCTGCCTGGTGAAGTCCGCATGACCGATCTCCAGACTCCACCGAAGAAGAACCCGCTCATCCCGCGGTTCGTCCGGGCGTTCTCGGTGCCGATCGTGCTGTTGTGGCTCGGGCTCGTCGTCGTCCTCAGCGTCGCCGTGCCCTCGCTGGAGCAGGTGAGCCAAGAACACACGGTGTCGTTGGCACCCGATGACGCGCCGTCGATGCAGGCCATGAAGAAGGTCGGCAAGGACTTTCAGGAGTTCGACTCCAACAGCAGCGCGATGGTGCTGCTGGAAAGCGACCAGCCCCTGGGGGCGGAGGCGCACCACTATTACGACAATCTGATCCAGAAGCTGCGCGCGGACACCAAGCACGTCGAACATGTCCAGGACTTCTGGGGCGACCCGCTGACCGCAGCGGGTGCCCAGAGCGCCGACGGCAAGGCCGCCTACGTCCAGCTCTATCTGGCCGGCAACCAGGGCGAGGCCCTGGCCAACGAGTCGATCGACGCGGTCACCAAGATCGTCAACGCCAATCCGCCGCCGCCCGGGATGAAGGTCTACGTCACCGGCCCGACGGCGCTGAGCCACGATCAGCACAACGCGGGCGACTCCGCGGTGAAGATCATCGAGGGCATCACCATAGCGGTCATCTTCGTGATGCTGCTCTTGGTCTACCGGTCCATCACGACCGTGATCCTCGTGCTGCTCATGGTGTTCACCGAACTCACCGCAGCCCGGGGCGTCATCGCCTTCCTGGGCAACTACGAGATCATCGGCCTGTCGACGTTCGCGGTGAACCTGCTGGCCACGTTGGCCATCGCCGCGGCGACCGACTACGCGATCTTCCTCATCGGCCGCTACCACGAGGCAAGGCTGGCCGGTGAAGACCGCGAGACGGCCTTCTACTCGATGTACCACGGCACCGCACACGTGATCCTGGGCTCCGGCCTGACGATCGCGGGTGCGACCTTCTGCCTGCACTTCACCCGGTTGCCGTACTTCAAGTCGCTGGGCTTCCCGCTGGCCATCGGCATGCTGGTGGTGGTCTTCGCTGCGCTGACGTTGGGTGCCGCCGTCATCGCGATCGGCGCCCGGTTCGGCTTGTTCGAGCCCAAGCGGAAGATGAACACCCGGATGTGGCGCCGGGTCGGCACTTCGGTGGTGCGCTGGCCGGGGCCGATTCTCGTCGCCTCGATTGCCCTGTCCCTGGTCGGGCTGTTGGCGTTGCCCTCGTACAAAACCAACTACAACGACCGCTACTACCTGCCCGCCGACATCCCCGCCAATCAGGGCTACGCGGCCGCCGACCGGCACTTCCCGCAAGCCCGGATGAATCCCGAGCTGTTGCTCATCGAGACCGACCACGATGTCCGGAACCCCGCCGACATGTTGGTCATCGATCGAATTGCCAAGTCGGTCTTCCACATCCCCGGCATCGGCCGCGTGCAAACCATCACCCGTCCGCTGGGCACCCCGATCGAGCACACCTCGATCCCGTTCATCATCAGCATGCAGGGCACCAACCAGACGATGAACATGTCCTATCTGCAGGACCGCATGAAGGACATGCTGAAGATGGGCGACGAGATGCAGGTCACCATCGACACGATGGAACGCATGCTCGCCCTGACCAAGGACATGGTGGGCATCACCCACAACATGGTGGCCAAGACCAAGCAGATGGTCGCCGACACCAACGAGATCCGGGACAACCTGGCCGATTTCGACGATTTCTTCCGGCCGATCCGCAACTACTTCTACTGGGAACCGCACTGCTTCGACATCCCGCTGTGCTGGTCCATGCGGTCGATCTTCGACTCACTCGACGGGATCGACACGCTCAGTGACGATCTCGCGTCCATGGTGGTCGACATGGACAAGCTCGACGTGCTGATGCCGAAGATGGTCGAGATCATGCCGCCGATGATCGCCACCATGAAGGCGATGAAGACCACGATGCTGACCATGCAGTCCACGATGGGTGGCCTGCAAGATCAGATGCAGGCCATGCAGGAGAACGCGACCGCACTGGGCGCGGCCTACGACGCGTCGAAGAACGACGACTCGTTCTACCTGCCGCCCGAGGTCTTCGACAACCCCGAGTTCAAGCGCGGCCTGAAGATGTTCGTCTCGCCAGACGGAAAAGCGGTGCGGTTCATCATCTCCCACGAAGGAGATCCCGCGACGCCGGAAGGCATCTCGCACATCGACAAGATCAAGAACGCCGCGTTCGAGGCCATCAAGGGCACCCCGATGGAAGGCTCTCGGGTCTACCTGGGTGGTACCGCATCGGTCTACAAGGACATGCAGCACGGTGCGAACTACGACCTGTTGATCGCCGGGATCGCCGCGCTGGCATTGATTTTCGTCATCATGCTGGTGATCACCCGAAGCGTGGTGGCGGCGGCGGTGATCGTAGGCACGGTACTGCTGTCCCTTGGTACGTCGTTCGGTCTCTCGGTGCTGCTGTGGCAGCACATCCTCGGCCAGCCGCTGCACTGGCTGGTGATCGCGATGGCGGTGATCATCCTGCTGGCGGTGGGTTCGGACTACAACCTGCTCTTGGTGGCCCGGTTCAAGGAAGAGATCCACGCCGGGCTCAACACCGGCATCATCCGGGCGATGGCAGGAAGCGGTTCGGTGGTCACGTCGGCCGGCTTGGTGTTCGCCTTCACCATGGCATCGATGTCAGTGAGCCCGCTGCGGGTCGGCGGCCAGGTGGGAACCACCATCGCACTGGGCCTGTTGTTCGACACGCTGGTGATCCGCTCGTTCATGACGCCGTCGATCGCCGCCCTGCTCGGCCGGTGGTTCTGGTGGCCACAGCGGGTCCGGCAGCGTCCGCTACCGCAACCATGGCCCGAACCGAAGCAGGCGACGGATCACCCATCGGTGGACGCGGGCGCCCCGCCGAAGACCTGACGGGTCGTCGGCTGTTGGCACCTGTTCAGCTGCCGTTCGCGCACTGGCAAGTCCGGCCATGACTTTGCTGTCATCCTTGACGACAGCCCCGTGAGCCGGCCGTCCAGGAAGGACCCTGATGTCGCTCGACCTGCGCTACGTCGCACCGTTGCTGATCGCCGTTGGCGCTTCGATTGCCTTGGCCCCGTTGGCCGTTGCCGATCCCCCGAGCATCCCCGAGCCCGGGTCGGAGTCGGCCGCCGCCACCATCCGTGACCTCGACGCCGCCGGCTATGACGTGCAATTGCAGTATGAGAACGGGGCTCCGCTTTCCCCACTGTCGCAGTGCACCGTGACGGATATCAACACAACGGGTTCGGCAGGTAGCCAAGGCCTCGCTTTCGTCACCATCAACTGCCCCAAGTAATCTCAGCGATTCAGTCGCAACGCGGCGACGGTGTCGAGTTCTTCCAGCGCCGTCACCGCACGCCGTAAGCCCTCCATGGCGATGGCGTCGTCCTGCATGCCGCCGAGGCCCGCCGTCGCCAGCCCCGAAATGTACGGGTGCACAACGGCTTGCCGGTAGCGCGTCCACAACTCGTCGTGATCCAGGAGCGGGCCGCCGCGGGCGGCCAGCGCGCTGCGGTAGGTGCCGAGGAGGTCACGTTCCACACGTGACCGGTCGCCGGAAGGCGTGCCGAGCACGATCGCATACGCCAGGTCGCGGGACGGGTGGCCACGGCGGACGACCTGCCAGTCGAGCAGACCGGCGCGCCCGTCGCGGAGGTAGGTGTTTCCCGGGTGACAGTCACCGTGCAGAACGGTATGCGGACCGCTGTCGATCGTGGCCAGGGCCGCTGGAAGGTCCGTCCAGATATCGCGGCCCGCAGCCACCGGTATCGACGTCGAGCGGGCCAGCCGGCGCGCCGACGCCCGGAGCACCGTGGGCGTCATCAGATTGGCCGGGTCCTCCGACGGCGCCAGCAGCCAGCCGAATTGCCCACCCTCGCCATGCTTTTGGGGCAACCGGCCCCAGAACGTGGCGTGCAGGCCCGCCAGCACCTCGACCAGTTGCGCCATCTGGTCGGCCGACAGGGGGTGCAGCGTGTCCGGGAACTGGCATGACGAGGTGGGCATGTCCTCGAGCACGATGACATAACGACCGGTCAGCGTGTCGAAGGCCGACCCGTACGAGAGGGGAACGCTCGCACCGAGTTCGGGGGCAAGCTCGCGGTAGAAGCGTGCCTCGGTCGCGCCGAGGCCGGCCAGTTCGCCCAGCATTCTGATGCCGGCCCCCGCGGCCGACATCTTCACGAACACCGAAGGGGGCACACCGTCTCCGCTGAGGCCCAGCCGGGCTCGGCTCGATGTCCCCGCCGCGCCGCCGAGGCGAGTCACCGAGTCGACCCGTCGGCCGAGGATGCCCGACAGGGTGCCGGGGGTCAGATCCGTGATCCGGCGCGGGAACGACCGCGCCGCCCCCAGCGCACCGTCCAGGGCGACGCGCCGCGCACCGCGGCCAACGTGGGCGCCGAAGCGCACAACCGAACGCACTGTCGGACCATACCGCCGCGTCAGCACTAAAGTTACAGATCGGCGTGAATGTGTAAACTGCCCGAGACAGCCGACCAGAAAGGCGACCCCCTTGGGCATCGTGACCACGAGTTCGGCGACGGCGTTGCGTCAGTCACCGGAGACGATCTACGACTTCGTCACCAATCCCGCGAACTGGACCAAGACGTACCCGGGAAGCAACTACGTGGGCAAGCTCGACGCCCTGCCGCTGACGGTCGGCGACACCTGGGAGGAAGGCGGCCCCGACTCCGACCGCATCTTCACCTGGCATCTGGCCATCGCCGAGCGGCCGAAGCTGTGGGTGTTCACCTCCGTCGGCCGGCTCGGCCACGACCGAGCGGGCAACGGCGGCATGGACGGCCGGATCACCGTCGAGTACCGCTTCAGCCGGCCAGGTGAGGATGTCACCCTCTTCACCCGCACGATGACCATCGAGGCGCCCAAGGATGCCCCGATGCCCGACGAGTTCTTCCGAATCGTCAACCCGGCCAACATCGATCGCTATCACGCCGCGATCGCCCGGGAGCTCAGCCGATCCCGTTGAGACCGTGGTGGTGGTTCCCACCCGATTCGGTCGGCGCCGGCGGGGCGATCACCGTCGGGCTGAATTTGTTGGGGTTGGAGGGATTGAGCACCTTCTCGGTGGGAGTGGCCGACGGACTGGTCGGCGTCGTCGTCGACGTGGTGCTGGTCGGCGCCGGATTCTCGCTCGTACCGCACGAGGCGACCAGCGAGGCCATGGCAATGAGTGCGGCGCCGCCGGCGACGGCGGCAAGACGAGCGGCAACAGAGGGCGAATTCATACGATTCCTGTTCCAGAAGTGGCGAACTCGCCCTCGCCGGGGGCCTTAGATAGGCCTGAATGCCTGTTCGAGAACGGGATCTTTCCAGAAATTGACGCTCCTGGCAACCCCTGGAGTTTCCTCGGTCCCGCGTCACAGTCGCGTCACGATTCGCCGACGACCGCCCTCCCGCGTCGTGATCCTATCGCCGCGCAGGCTTCTCGTAATCGCTTGACCGGGGAATTTGTTTGCGCGTTCGTGGTCAGAGTGAGCCATGAGGTTTGCCAGATGCGGTACCGTCTGTGCTCAGAGCAAGGGGAGATGTGATGGGTCCTACGAAGAATGCAGCGGCGTACGTAGGTCGTCTCGGCGGCCTGGCAGTGGCTCTGGGTATCGGCACGGCGATTCTCAGTGGAGCCGGAATGGCCTGGGCCGCACCGTCCGACAGCGGCGGCTCGGACTCGTCGAGCACCGGGTCCTCAGCCCCGAAGGCCAGTAAGACCTCGTCGTCGACCGGGTCTTCGCCGCGGGCCTCGAACAAGACCACCGCGCGCAGCACGACGAGCGCGCCCGCCACCGCCCGCTCCGCCCGCACCCCGCAGACGGTGACGGTGAAGGCGACCGCCCGGGCCCTGGCCGCGGTCGGAGTCGGCCCGGGCGGCAACGGCGACGCCCCGGACTCCCCCGTCGCCGCCGCCCTGGCCGGACTCGCGACTTCCGGCCGGCGTGACCGAGTCGCGTCCTCCGCCACGCCCGCCGCCGCGTCGGTGTCGACGGCCGCGCCGGCTCCGACGGCCGCCGTGGCGACCTCGCCGCGCAGTCTGTCGTCGGCACCGGTCGGTTGGGTGACCGGTCAGTCGAACACCGCCTACCCCGGGATCGGATGGCCACAGACCAACAACACCAAGGTCTTCGGGATCTACGGCACCGATCTCGGCATCATGTGGGAGAACGGGCTGACCGGCAAGATCCAGCTGGCGTTCGGAGACACCTTCAGCGGGCCGAACATGACCGGGGACTGGCGCTCCAACGTCCTGTTGCTCAGCATCGACAAGAACCTGACCAACGGCCTCACCCTGGATCAGTCCGGGTACGCCTACCAGTTCATCCCAAGCGCACCCAGCGCGTTGTTCCCCATCTTCGGCTCCGAGGTGACAATCATCCCCACCTCGGCGATCTCGCTGAACAACGAGCAGTACGTCAACTACATGTCGGTCAAGTCGTGGGACACCCCGGGCCGGTGGACCACCAACTACTCGGCGATCTCGATGTACAACCAGGACACCGACAAGTGGGTGCTGGTGCCCTCGACCATCCGCTCGGCCAGCTGGTTCGGCTCCTCGAAGCCCTACGTCCCGGGCAACCAGAACTTCCAGCAGGCCGCCTACGTGCTGCAGCCCGCCGACCAGGTCGGCGAGGGTGAGACCCAATACCTGTACGCGTTCGGCACGCCGTCGGGGCGGGCCGGCTCGGCCTATCTGTCCCGGGTCGCCGTCGACGACGTCAACAACCTGGCCAAGTACCAGTACTGGAACGGCAAGGACTGGGTGACCGGCAAGCCCGTCGCCGCCACCCCGATCATCGGCGATTCCACTCGCTCGGCCGGCCTTTTCGGACCCATCCTGGACTGGGCCAACAATCCCAAGGTGTTCGGCGGGATGCTCGGCGGCCTGTTCGGCGCCAAGACCGGCGGCAATGTCAGCGAGATGTCGGTCCAGTACAACGATTACCTGGGCAAGTACGTGATGATGTACGCCGACGGCAAGAACAACATCCAGCTGCGTTATGCCGACGAGCCCAACGGCCAGTGGTCGGCGCCGATCACCGTGGCCACCTCGGCGACCTATCCAGGGCTGTACGCGCCGATGATCCATCCGTGGTCGGGCACCGGAAAGCTGGTCGACAACAACGGCAATCCCGATGACAGCACCCTGTACTGGAACATGTCGCTGTGGGGCAACTACAACGTCGTGCTGATGAAGACCAACCTGACCCCGTTGAAGGACACCCTGGTCTGATTCGGCTTCGGCTCGCCCGGTCCACTACAAAGGCTGCATGGCCGACACGCTAGATCCGCCGCCGGTTCGCCGATGGCCCCATGTTCTGCGGCTCGCCGTGTTCGTCGCGTTCCTGCTGGGGCTGTTCTATCTGGTGGCGGTGTCCCGGATCATCGACGTCGCACAGATCCGTGACGCGGTGGCGGCCAGCGGACCGGTCGCTCCCCTGATCTATCTTGCGGTGTCCGCGGCGCTGGCCGCGGTGTTCGTCCCCGGCCCGCTGCTGGCCGCCGGCAGCGGGGTGTTGTTCGGACCGCTGCTCGGCACGTTCGTGACCCTCGGGTCGACGGTGACGACCGCGGTGATCGCCGCCTTACTGGGTCGGCGGGCCGGCCGCGACAGCGCCCGGGTGCTGCTCGGTGCGCAGTGGTCGGCGCGGATCGACGCTGCGATCCGCCGTCGCGGCTTGTGGGCGGTCGTCGGTCAGCGATTCGTGCCCGGTATCTCCGATGCGCTGGCGTCCTATGCCTTCGGCGCCTTCGGAATGCCGTTGTGGCAGATGGCGATCGGGGCGTTCATCGGATCGGCACCGCGAGCCTTCGTCTATACCGCGCTGGGAGCGTCGATTTCGGATCTGTCCTCGCCGCTGGCCTACGTCGCGGTCGGGGTGTGGTGCGTCACCGCGATCATCGGGGCATTCGCCGCTCATCGCGGCTACCGCGGGTGGCGTGGGCGCCGCGAGCGTGGGCCCCTCCCCGGGGGTGAGGAGGGGCCCACTGCCGGTTAGCGGCCGCTGTGCCCGCGACCGCCGGACTTGTGGGGGCTCTTCGTCCCGCCGGCAGAGCCGGATTTGCCGTCGCCGCCTTTGACCGCGGTCGTAGACAGCCGGTGCCGCAACGGCTTTGCCGCAGCCTTGGGCGCAACCGGCGCAGCCGACGCGTCGTCGTCGACCTTGGCAGGTGTCTCGGCCACCGCCGGCGTGTCGGAGGTCGCCGGAGTCTCGGCACTGACCGCCGCCGGGTGTGCCGTGAGGTGAAGCGCCGCGGTGACGGCCGCGGGCGGCTTGATCGCCTGGGCAATCTGGTGGGCCAGCGTCTGCAAGGTCGAAATGGGGCCTGCGGAATTGAGGATGATCCCGCCGTCGGGCCCGATGGAGATGTTGCTCGACGAGAAGATCCCGCCGGCCAGCACGGTCAGACCCGGACCCACGAGCGGCCCGAGGTCGGGGCCGTACCCGCCGTTGAGCACACCGTCGAGGACCGTCGCCGGGCCGGTGAGGATCGCGTTGACCACCTGCTGCGGGTCGCCCGCACGGACCGCGTCGATGACGTTCTGCATCGCGGTGCCGGTGGCGCCCAGGCCGCTGATGACCGGCCCGAGCAGACCCACGGCGTAAATGGCGTCCTGCAGCGGATCGCGAAACACCCCTGCGACGTTGATCAGGTTCTGCAACGGCTGGGTGGCGAACTTCTCGATGGCGGGCACCAGGTTGATCAGCGGCAGCGCGACCACCAGCGGAACCGTGAGCAGGGCGTTGTTCGCTGCTTCCACATCGCCTGCGGCAAGCGACGTCAGCACCGTCCTCAGCAGCTCAGGCGTGGTCGCGGTCAGCGCCGTGAAGGTGTCCTTGCCCGCCGTGTTCAGCGCGCCGCCGAGCGCGGTGAAACTCGCGACCTGGTTGGCGACGATCTGCTTGAGCACCTCACCGGGATCGGCCGCGTCGACCAGGGCCGTGATGTCGGCCATCGTGGTCGCGAAGACCTGCTTGTAGGCGTCGAGCGGGCTGACCGCCGCCGCGAGGGCTGCGTCGACGTGGATCGCCGGGAGGTGGAGGTCCGGCATCGGGGGCGCGATCGGCGAGGCGGCGATGACGCCGGCGCCGAGGAACGCCACGCCCGCCGTGACGGAGGAACGAACAGCACGTTGCATGAGAGATCCCGAGATGTTGAGGTTTGTACTGACAATCGCAGAACCTACTGTTGAGTAAGTTCGGCTGACCATCGCACGAATTGATGAGGTCCGGCCCGGCCCCGACCTGCGCCACAGCTTCGGAATCAGCGGTGCCGGGACGTCCTGGCACTCAACGCGTTGGCGAGCTGCACCCGGGAACGCACGCCCATCTTGCGGTACACCGCACGTAGATGGGTGTTGACGGTGTGCACCGACACCCCTAGCGCGGAGGCTACGGATTGGTTGGTGTGGCCCTCACTCACCAGCTCCGCGACCCGCTGCTCGGCCTTGGTCAGGGCATCCCCGGCATCGGCCGGTGCGGCCGCCCGGGCCAGATCGCGTTGCACGCCGTGCAGATAGAAGTTCGCACCGAGGCCCGCAAACATCTCGGCGGCCTCTGAGAGCACCGTGACGCCGGTGTGCCGGTCGCCCGTGTCCACCAGCGCGGCGCCGTAGTCCGCCAGCGCGCCGGCCAGCAGCAGCGGTCGCGGCGACTCCCGAAGAATCTTGACCGCGCTGCGCAAGATCGCCGCGTCGCGGGTGACGAATCCCTCGACCTGCAGCGCCACCCCCTCGAAGCTGGCCACCCCGGGATTACGGTCGGCCGCCAGCCGGGCGCGTTCGATGGTCTGCGTGGCGAATTCGTGATCGCCGGCGCCGACTGCGATGCCGGCCTGCACGCGCAGCAGCTCGGGGTTACGCGGCCACCACGACCGGGACTGCGCCAATGCGGCCATCAGCGGCTTGAGGATGCGCACACTGTCGTCGAACCGGCCTTCGGCGCCGGCGATCCGGCCCTTGATCAACAGCATCGGCGGTCGGCGCACGGCGTCGTCGGCCGGCCCGGCCTCCTCGGCCGACTGCAGCCGTTCGCGGGCCAGCGCCAGATCACCTCGGATGACCGCGACGATGCCCGCCGTCAGCCACGCCTCGAATTTGTGGACGTAGGTGCCGGTCTCGTCGCACAGCCGGATCATCGTCAGCGCGCCGGTCTCGGCCTGCGGCAGGCGGCCGAGTTTGAAGTCCTGCAGGAGTTGGGCGAACACCAGCGACGGCAGGTCGTGGTCGCCGGGGGTGCCGTGCTCCGTGTGCCGGGCCCGGGCCAGCAGCTCGTCGGCTTCCGCGAACCGGTCCAGTTGCTGCAGGGCCAGGATCTCCCCGGCGAGGTAGGTCGTGCCGCCGAGGGCACGCAGCGCTCGGTAGTGCCCGCGGGCCGTGGCGTGCCGGCCTTCGGCGGTGCCTGCTTCGGCCAGGGTCTGCAAGGCCAGCAGCTGGGTGCGTTCGTCGCCCAGGGCCCGGCCGTGCGCCAGCGCCGCCTCGGCGGCCGCGATGGCGTCGTGTGCGGTGGCGGTGCGCGTCATCACCAGGGCGTCGACGGCCGCAAGCCGGGCGAGCAACCTCGGGGACACCGCAGGCCGCGCCCGTGCCTCGACCACCCGGCGGTCGATCTCGTCGAGTTGACCGGTCAACCACAACGCTTGGGCGGCAAGCGATTGCAGGTGAGCGCGGGCGTCCGTGTCGGCCGTGGCGGCCAGCAGCGCGTCGATCACGGCGACGGCCTCGTGGCCGCGCTGGGCACGGATCAGGATGTCGGCACATTGCTCGCCGAGTTCGGGGCGCCGGCTGTCGTCGGGGCCGAGCAGGCCGAACGCCTCGACGATCATCGGTGCGGCGACGGCGGGCATCGTCAACGAGATCTCAGCGGCCGCACCGCGCAGGATCTCGACCACCTCGAGATCGCCGAACCGCGCCCCGGCGCGGGCGTGCGGCGCCGCGGCCACCACACCCTTGCCGGAAGCCACCAGGTATTTGGCAGAGCGCAGGTGCAGCTCACGGCGAGCGGCGGTGGGCACGGACTGGTAGACCGCGTCGCGAATCAGGTCGTGGGCGAAGACGATGTGGTCGCGATCCTGCGCCAGCAGACCGCGCGCGTGCGCTTCGGCCTGGCGCGCCCTGATCGCCGCAACCGGAGCCCGCTCGAGCAGCTCGGCGGCGTCGGACAGGTCCAGCGGCCGGCCCCAGACCGCGGCGAACTCGACCAGCTCGGCGGTCGCCGGGCTCAGCGCCCGCAGCCGCGTGCCGATTGCGGCGGTGAACGAGCTCGGGATGTCCTCGGCGTTCGTTCCCGCCTCGCGTGCCGCCGCCACCCCGGCCAACAGCTGGACAGCCAGGAACGGGTTGCCGCCGAGGGCGTGCAGTCGTCGGTGCGCGACACCGTCGGCCGGGCCGCCCAGATGGTCGCGGGCCAGCGCGTCCAAGTCGGCGTCGCTCAGCGGGCCCAGCTCCAGCCGGTGCCGTGCCACGTTGTCGGCCGGGTGGGCGGTCCGGTCGGCGAGCTCACGGCTCGCGACCAGCCATACCACCGGCGCTCCGGTCAGCCTGCCCGGCAATGTGTCCAGGGCGAACCGGGTCACCGGATCGGCCCACTGGGCGTCGTCGATGACGATCAGGACCGGGCGGCGCGCGGCGAGGTCGGCCAGGGCGGTGGCAATCCGGTCGACGAGCCACAGCGGCTGGTGGTGCACCGGCGCCAGCCCTGCGAAGGTCTCGGCGTCCAGCAGCGGGGTGGGGCCGGACCGAAGGGCGACCAGCAGCGGCGCGCCCGCCGCGATCTGATGTAACTCCTCGGCCTTGCCAACGCCCACGGCAAATCCGCCTGACGCCGCATCGGCGGCGATCGACTGCACCAGAGCGGTTTTGCCGATGCCGGCCTCACCGCGCAGGCAGATGACCGCGCCTGCGCGGCTGTCGGCGGCCTGTCGCAGCAGTGTCGCCACAGCCGCCAACTCGCGATCCCGGCCTCTCAGGACGTGCACCATTGTCGTTAACAACCCGTGACGAGCCACATCGCTTCCCTGGGCACGGGATACTGACACGATGGCTGAGCGCAACGTACTGGGCGGTCCGCTGGAACCGTGTGGAACCGACCCCATGACGGGGTTCTTTCGCGATGGCTGTTGTTCGACCGGGCCGGAGGACGCCGGGCGGCACACGATCTGCGCGGTGGTGACCGCCGACTTCCTCGAGCATCAACGCTCGATCGGCAACGACCTGTCCACCCCGATGCCGCAATATCGCTTTCCGGGCCTGACACCCGGCGATCGATGGTGCGTGACCGCGCTGAACTGGTTGCGTGCGCATGCCGACGGACATGCCGCCCCCGTGGTGCTGGCCTGCACCCATGAACGGACCCTGGAAGTCGTCCCGCTGGAGGCGTTGCAGGAATACGCCGTCGACGTGCCCGACGACCTCGGGAGCCTGTGACCTAGAAGTAGCCGTTGGCCGGTGGCCGCACCCCGTTGACCACGTAGTTGCCCGCCGCGTGGGCCTTGTAGGCCAGCGGGTTGTGGGTGGCGACCGTGCGGACGTTGCGCCAGTGCCGGTCGAGGTTGAGCGCGCGGGCGGTGGCCGACGCCCCGCCGGTGTCGAAAAGCCGCTCCGCCGCGGCCAGGGTCAGCCGCTCGGCGATCAGTTGCGCCTCGGCCACGACGATCGCCACTCGGGCCAGCTCGTCGGCGTCGTCGATGCGGCCGCTGTCCACCACCGCGTCGAGCGCGTCGGCGGCGCTGAGCACCAGCGCCTCGGCCGCCGAGGCGTGCGCGGCGATCTCCCCCACCGCGTGCAGGGTGAAGGGATCACCGGCGGCGGTGTCGGCCAGTGAATGCGCGGCCGGCCGCGCTTTGTTCTGCACGTACCAGACGGCGTCGTCGCGCACGGCGGCGGCGATACCCGCGGCGACCGCGGCGAGGTACAACTGCAGGAACGCGGTGCTGTGACCGAGGTGCTTGCCGTCGGAGACGGTGGTCACCTCGTGCGGGTGCACCTCGACATCGGTGAACCGGGTGCCGCCGCTGGCGGTGGTGCGCTGCCCGAAACCCTCCCAGTCGTCGAACAGCTCGACCCCGGCACGGTCGACCGGCACGATCGCCTGGAGATCGCGCCCCTGCGCGTCGCTGGCCGAGACGGCGATCAGGTCGGCGAAAAGTGTTCCGGTGGAATAGAACTTGTAGCCGTTGAGACGCAGCACACCCTGCCCGTCGGCCAGCAGCGTGGTGTCGGCGCCGGCCGGTGTCTTGCCTTTCGCGTCGGTGATCGCGTTGCCCACGATCACACCGGCATTGACCCGGGGGAACCATTCCTCGCGTTCAGCCTCGGTGGCACGGTTGCTCAGCAGCCGCTCGGCGAAGCCGAAGTGCGGCCGAAGCGCCTGGGCCACATTGGAACTGCCGCGGGCGATCCGGATCACCGCGGTCAGCACGTCACGCACCGATCCGCCCGGTCCGCCATAGCGGGCCGGCACCCGCAGGGTCAGCACCCCGGTGCGGCGGATCGCCTCGACGGCGTCGTACTGCAGCACCCGGTCCCGCTCGGCGGCCGGATCGGTGGACCGCAGGCCGTCGACCACCTCGTCGAGGCGATCGAGTCGCTCGGCGGGGCTACCGGCCAAGGGGTCGCTGGTGAAACCTGGGCGCGGCGCGGCGCGGCGGGGAGCTTGCGAAGTCGATGCGGTCATGCGGTGGTGATTGCCCTTCAGCGGTAGTGGCCGATGATGTGGTCGGCGAAACGATCCAGTTCGGACTCGATCGGCTGGAACTGCAACATGAACAACTCGATGCCGGCGGCGTGGAAGGCGTCGATGCGGTCGATCACCTGCTCGTAGCTGCCGACCAGACCGGCCAGGGTGCCGCCGTTCGAGCCGATGCGACGGGTGCCGGCCAGCACCTGATACATCGCGGTGTTGGGGTCGGTGCCGCTGGAGATCTCCGGCCGTGATTCGGCGTCGATCAACGACTGCAGATGGGCCTGCTCGGCCTTGGCCTCGGCCTCGGTCGGGCGCGCGATCACGAAGGCCGACAAGCCGAATCGCAGCGGCCCGCGATCGCGTGGCCGGGCCCGCAGGTCCTCGATCAGCGCCGTCGTGTCGGCCAGCGGCCTGCCGTTGATGAAGTACACGTCGCCGCGCGATGCGCCCAGCTCGCGACCGGGTTCGGATTCGCCGCCGACGTAGACCGGCGGGACGTGCTTGGGCACGGGACGCACCAGCGCCTGCTGCCCGCCGCGCTCGCCGATCGCGACGTGCTTGCCGCTCCACAGATCGGTGACGGTGTCCAACCAGTCCCGGGTATAGGCGTAGCGGTCGTCGTGGGCCAGCGGGTCGATGCCCAGCGCTTCGAGTTCGGGCAGGAACCAGCCGGTCACCACATTGATCGACAGCCGGCCGCCGGAGATGTCGGCGATGTTGGCGGCGATCTTGGCGAACACCAGCGGGTTGAACAGCAGCGGCTTGATGGCGCCGATCAACTCGATCCGATCGGTGGCCTCGGCCAGTCCGGCCAGCGTCGACCACGTTTCCAGGACGTCGTTTTCGGTGTCACTGGGATGAATGACGTGCTGGGCGACCAAAGTGGCGTCATAGCCGCGACTCTCGGCGTGCACCAGCAGATCGCGGGTGCGCCGGTAGCCGGCATCCGGAAGATCCTCGGGGTGCAGCCGGGCACCGTGATTGCCGTACACCGGCGCCCATACCCCGAACCGTGGGCCGCTCATGAGGTGGTCAGGTAGCGTTGCCGCTCCCAGTCACTGACATGGCCGGTGTAGGCCTGCCATTCGCTGCGGGCGATCGAGATGAAATCAGCCACCGAGTCCGGGCCGAGGATCTCGAGGATCGTCTCGTCCTGCGCGGTCAGCGCCAGCGCGGTGCCCAGTGAATCCGGCAGTGGCGAGCCCCTGCCGTAGAGGTTGCCCGAGCCGGGGGCACCCGGCGGCCGGCCGGCCTCCAGCCCGGCGACCACCGCGGCCAGCGCCGAGGCGATCAGCCAGTACGGGTTGGCATCCGATGCGCCCGAACGCAATTCGATGCGCGAAGCGCCCGGCGCTTCCTCGACCAGCGACCGGATGGCGGCACTGCGGTTGTCGCGGCTCCAGTTCACGGTGTCGGGGGCGAAGGAATCCGGGGTATAGCGCCGGTAGGCGTTGACCGAGTGCGCTCCGAACAGGGTGATCGACGGAAGATGCTCGAGCAGACCGGCGATGGCCAGCAGTGTCAGCTCACCCTCTTGACCGTCGACCGGGGCGAACGCCGGCTCGTCGCCGCGCCACAGCGAGATGTGCAGGTGCGCTGAGCTTCCGGAGTGCTCGGAGAACGGCTTGGGCATGAAGCTGGCCACCTTGCCGTGCTTGCGGGCGACCTCCTTGGCGGCGTACTTCAGCCGCGCACCGTCGTCGGCGGCTGCCAGCGCATCGGTGTACACCAGGTTGGTCTCCACCTGGCCGGGTCCGTATTCGGTCTGCACCCCCTCGAGCCGGATGAACGCGCCGAGGGTCTCGTGCAGGTCGGAGAGCACTGGGTCCAGCCCGTTGGCGTTCTCCAAAGAGTAGGCGTGAATATCGTTCTGGATCGGGGAGCCATCGGGCTCGAGCAGGTAGAACTCGAACTCCACACCCACTTTCGCGGTGAAGCCGAGCGACCCCAGCCGCGCGATCACCCGGCGCAGCACTCCGCGCGGGTCGAGCAGCGACGGTGTGCCGTCGGGCCGGACGATGTCGGAGATGACGTGGCCGACACCGGCTCGCCACGGCAGCGCCTTGTAGGTGGAGAAATCGGGGATGGCGTGGACGTCGGGGTACCCGTCGCCCCAGTTCGTCAGCCGCAGTCCGTCGATCACGGTGCCGTCGGTGTTCCAGCCCAGCGCCGCCTCGCAGAACGCGAACCCGTGCTTGGCGCGGTCGATGAACTGGCCTGCGGGAATGCGTTTACCGGCGGCGTGGCCGAACGGGTCGCTCCAGGCCACCTCGATCTCGGTCAGCGAGCCGTCGTGCAAGCGCCGGAGCAACTCGGACTCGGCATCGTGCACCTGCGTCACAGGGCCTCCTTGGACACGGCAAATGGGGACAGGCGGGCATCACCCTCCCCCGCGGGCCCGGACGAGAAAAGGGTTAGCGTCGGCGTGAGCGCAACTGGAGTTTGATTCGCGCTGAGCGTAGACATTCACAGCTGGTTGACGCCCGCGCAAAGGTGTCCGGGTGTCTGTATTCGTCGACGTCGCGGCTGCCGACGCCACCGGTACCCCTGCCGGGGGCCGGTGGCCGAGCTGGCTGACCCGTGCCGGGTTGCCGCTGCTGTCGCTGCTGGTGTTCTTTCTTCTCTGGCAGGGTGCCGCGGCGAGCGGCATCTGGAATCAGACCTTCGTGCCGTACCCCAGCACCGTCTGGCATGCCTTCGTCGACGTGTCGACCACGCATGACGGTGTTCGCGGCTACGCCGGTTACCTGCTGGCCGAACACCTCTACATGACGCTGCGCCGAGTGTTCGTCGGGGTGGTGATCGGGGTGGCGGTCGGCGTCGCGCTCGGTCTGGTGATGGGTTCGATCCCCTGGGTGCGCAGCGTGCTGGAACCGTGGCTGACCTTCCTGCGGGCACTGCCGCCACTGGCGTACTTCTTCCTTCTGGTGATCTGGCTCGGCATCGACGAAGCGCCGAAGGTGACGTTGCTGGCGCTGGCCGCGTTGCCGCCCGCGGCGGTCGCCACCACCGCGGCTGTGGTGGCCGTCCCGGTCAGCCTGGTCGAGGCGGCCCGGGCACTGGGTGCATCGCGTCGTGATGTGGTGCGCGACATCGTGATTCCCTCCGCGCTTCCGGAGACGTTCACCGGTATCCGGCTGGCCGTCGGCATGGCCTATTCCTCGGTGGTTGCCGCCGAGTTGTTCAACGGCATTCCCGGCATCGGCGGCCTGGTCAAGGACGCCAGCAATTACAACAACACCCCCGTGGTGCTGGTCGGCATCTTCGCGATCGGCATCTCGGGATTGGTGATCGACGGTCTGTTGCGCGCTGTCGAGCGTCGCGCCGTCCCATGGAGAGGAAAAGTATGAAACTGCGCAAGCTCGTCGCCGTGGCCGTCGCCGCCGTCACCATGATCGGGATGGCCGGCTGCTCGGTCGACCGCGGCAAGAACGACGCGGGCAAACCGACGCTGCGCATCGGATACCAGACCTTCCCCAGCGGCGATCTGATCGTGAAGAACAACCGGTGGCTGGAAGATGCGTTGCCTGACTACAACATCAAGTGGATCAAGTTCGACTCCGGGGCCGACGTCAACACGGCCTTCATCGCCAAGGAACTCGACTTCGGCGCGCTGGGCTCCAGCCCGGTCGCCCGCGGCCTGTCGGCGCCGCTGAACATTCCGTACAGCGTGGCGTTCGTGCTCGACGTCGCCGGCGACAACGAGGCGCTCGTCGCCCGTAACGGCAGCGGCATCAACTCGATCGCGGACCTCAAGGGCAAGCGGGTGGCCACCCCGTTCGCCTCGACCGCGCACTACAGTCTGCTCGCCGCGCTGGCTCAGAACGGGTTGTCGCCCAGCGATGTTCAGCTCATCGACCTGCAGCCGCAGGCTATCCTGGCAGCCTGGGAGCGCGGTGACATCGCCGCCGCCTACACTTGGCTGCCGACCCTCGACCAGCTCCGCAAAACCGGCAAGGACCTGATCACCAGCCGCCAGCTGGCCACCGACGGCAAGCCCACCCTGGATCTGGCCGCGGTGTCGAACGCGTTCGCCAAGGATCATCCCGAGGTCGTCGACGTCTGGCGCAAGCAGCAGGCCAGGGCGCTGACCGTCATCCACAGCGATCCGGCCGCGGCGGCCAAGGCGATCGCCGCCGAGATCGGTCTGTCGCCGGCCGACGTGGAGGGCCAACTCAATCAGGGGGTGTACCTCACCCCGCAGGAGGTGGCCTCGCCACAATGGCTGGGCACCCAGGGCAATCCCGGCAATATCGCGGTCAACCTGCAGAGCGCGTCGCAATTCCTCGCCGACCAGAAGCAGATCCCGGCGGCGTCACCGCTGAAGACATTCCAGGATGCGATCTACACGCAGGGATTACCCGATGTCATCACCCAGTGAGGCAGCCGCGTCGGTTTCGGCGTCGGCGGCCCACTCCGACGGCGGTATCCGGATCCGCGGCGTCGAACACCGCTACGGCACGACGACCGCACTGGGGCCGGTGGATCTCGACGTGGAACCAGGCTCCTTCCTGGTCCTGGTCGGGGCCTCGGGCTGCGGAAAGAGCACCTTGCTGCGCCTGATCGCCGGGTTCGAATCACCCAGCAGCGGCGAGATCACGGTGTCCGGCCGGCGGCCGGTGCCCGGCCAGACCGCAGGGGTGGTGTTCCAGCAGCCGCGGCTGTTCCCGTGGCGGTCGGTCGGCGGCAACGTCGAGCTGGCGCTGAAGTACGCCGGCACCGCTCGGGACCGCCGGGCGGCGCGGCGAGACGAGTTGCTGCACCGGGTCGGCCTCGACGATGTTGCGCACCGCAAGATCTGGGAGATCAGCGGCGGTCAGCAGCAGCGGGTCGCGATCGCGCGGGCGTTGGCGTCCGAGGGGCCCGAGACCTCGCTGCTGCTGCTCGACGAGCCGTTTGCCGCTCTGGATGCCCTGACCAGGGAGCGCCTGCAGGAAGACGTCCGCGAGGTCAGCGCCGAATCCGGGCGGACCACCGTGTTCGTCACCCACAGCGCCGACGAGGCAGCGTTTCTGGGCTCGCGCATCGTGGTGCTGACCAGTCGCCCCGGCCAGGTCGCACTGGACCTGACCGTCGACCTGCCCCGCAGCGGGGTCGACGCCGACGAACTTCGGCGCAGCGCCGAATACGCGCGGCTGCGCCAGGAGGTCAGCCGCGCCGTCAAGGCGGCCGCGATCGGATAGAACGGCGTTACCGACCTCACACGGACAGCCCGGCGTCTGGTATGACTATCTAAGTAAATCGCCGCAGTGTGCGCAGTGTGCCCTGTTGCCGTGTGGCCGAGAACGTGAGGATTTTCGGGCCTGGTGAGCACCCCGACCGTAGAACGCGTGGTCCCCGCCGAGCAGCCGCATCGACCGGCCTTGGCGAAGTGGATCCGCCGGCTGGCGGTGCCGATCATCCTCGGCTGGGTCGCCCTGATCGTCGTCCTGAACGTGTCGGTGCCGCAGCTGGAGGAAGTCGGCAAGCTGCGTGCGGTGTCGATGTCGCCCAAGGAGGCGCCGTCGGTCATCGCGATGATGCGGTCGGGCCAGGTGTTCGAGGAGTCCGACTCCGACAGCTCGGCCATGATCGTCCTGGAGGGCGACGAGCCCCTCGGCGACGCGGCGCAGCAGTTCTACAAAGAGATGATCGCCAAGCTGCGGGCCGACACCACGCACGTGCAGCACATCCAGGACTTCTGGGGCGATCCGCTCACCGAGGCCGGGGCGCTGAGCGCCGACTCCAAGGCCGTGTACGTGCAGGTCGCCCTGGCCGGCAACATGGGCGAGACGCTGGGCAACGAGTCGGTCGAAGCCGTCCAGAAGATCGTCAACGGCTTGTCGCCGCCGCCCGGCGTCAAGGTGTACGTCACCGGTGGCCCGGCTTTGCAGGCCGACCAGCAGATCGCCGGTGACCGAAGCATCCGGATCATCGAGCTGACCACCATCGGCGTGATCATCGTGATGCTGCTGTTCTTCTACCGGTCGTTCATCACGGTCGGCCTCGTGTTGGTGATGCTGATCCTGGGTCTGACCGTCACCCGCGGCGCGGTCGCGTTCCTGGGCTATCACAACCTGATCGGCTTGTCGCCGTTCGCGACCCAGCTGTTGGTGACACTGGCGATCGCCGCGACCACCGATTACGCGATCTTCTTGATCGGGCGGTATCAGGAGGCCCGCTCGATCGGGCAGAGCCGCGAAGACGCCTACTACACGATGTATCACGGCACCGCGCACGTGGTGCTGGGCTCGGGTATGACGATCGCCGGGGCGACGTTCTGCCTGTCCTTCACCCGGCTGCCGTATTTCAAGTCTCTCGGCGTGCCGCTGGCCGTCGGCATGGTGGTCGCGGTGGTGTCGGCGTTGACGCTGGGTGCCGCGATCGTGACGGTGGCCAGCCGTTTCGGGCTGCTCGAACCCAAGCGGGCCATGCGAATCCGGTTCTGGCGGCGCCTGGGCGCGGCGGTGGTGCGCTGGCCCGGGGGCATCCTGTTCGCGACGATCATGATCGCCCTTGTCGGGCTGGTGACGTTGCCGGGTTACCAGGCCAACTACAACGACCGCAAGTACCTGCCGGCTGATCTGCCTGCCAACGAGGGATTCGCGGCCGCCGAGCGGCACTTCCCCATCGCCCGGATGAACCCCGAGCTGGTGTTGCTCGAGACCGACCAGGATCTGCGTAACTCGGCGGACTTCCTGGTGATCGAACGGATCAGCAAGGCCATCTCCAAGGTTCCGGGCATCGGCCGGGTGCAGTCGATCACCCGCCCTGCCGGAAAACCGTTGAAGTACAGCACGATTCCGGCTCAGATCAGCATGGGCGGCACCAACCAGACGATGAACCGCTCCTACCTGCAAGACCGCATGGCCGACATGTTGGTCCAGGGCGAGCAGATGCAAGACACCATCAACACGATGACCCAGATGATCAACCTGATGGAACGGATGAGCACCACCATGCACGGCATGGTGACCCAGATGGACCAGACGTATGTCGACATAGCCGACCTGCGCAATCACATCGCCGACTTCGACGATTTCTTCCGCCCCATCCGCAGTTACCTCTACTGGGAACCGCACTGCTTCACGATCCCGCTGTGCTGGTCGATGCGGTCGGTGTTCGACACCCTGGACGGGGTCGACACCATGGTCGACGACATCCAGAACCTGCTGCCGGACATGCATGCCCTCGATGCGCTGATGCCGCAGATGGTTCCGCTGATGCGCTCCTCGATCGAGTCGATGAAGCGGATGCGGATCATGATGCTGACCCAGCAGGCCACTCAGGCCGGCATGCAGGATCAGCAGGCCGCGTTGAGCGAGAACCAGGCGGCGATGGGTGCCGCGTTCAACGATTCACTCAACGACGACACGTTCTACCTGCCGCCGGAGATCTTCGACAACGACGAATTCAAGCGCGGCATCAAGAATTTCATCTCCCCCAACGGCCACGCCGCGCGGTTCATCGTCTCCCATGAAGAGGACCCGCTGTCGGCCGACGGGATCAACCGCATCGACGCGATCAAGGCCGCCGTCTTCGAAGCGATCAAGGGCACACCGCTGGAGGGCTCGAAGGTCTACGTCGGTGGCACCGCCTCGGCGTTCAAGGACATGCAGGAAGGCAACAAGTACGACCTGCTGATCGCCGGTGTGGCCGCGCTGTCGCTGATCTTCATCATCATGTTGCTGATCACCCGCGCGATCGTGGCGGCCGCGGTGATCGTGGGCACCGTGGTGCTCTCCCTCGGGGCGTCGTTCGGCCTGTCGGTGCTGCTGTGGCAACACATCCTGGGCATGGAGCTGCAGTTCATGGTGATGGCGATGGCGGTCATCATCCTGTTGGCGGTGGGCGCCGACTACAACCTGCTGCTGGTCGCCCGGATGAAAGAGGAGATCCCGGCCGGCATCAACACCGGCATCATCCGCGCGATGGGCGGCAGCGGCTCGGTGGTGACGGCAGCCGGTCTGGTGTTCGCGTTCACGATGATCTCGATGTCGGTGAGCGCCATGGTGGTGGTGGCCCAGGTGGGCACGACGATCGGCCTGGGCCTGTTGTTCGACACCCTGGTGGTGCGCGCGTTCATGACACCGGCGATCGCCGCGCTGATGGGGCCGTGGTTCTGGTGGCCGCAGATCGTGCGGCCCAAGCCGATGTCCACCCGCCCGCACGGCGCACTGCTGCGGTAGGTGCTCGGCGCGAGTGTGCTGCACTCAGCGCGGAACGACCGTGATGACACACCGCGGCCCGTTCGCCCCGGACAGCCGCGTATCCGCCGTCACGAGTGCACACTCCAGGTTCTCGGCGAGAGCGACATACATCGCGTCGTACGCCGTAACACTGGATCGAAGCTCCCAAACACGTTCCAGGAGAGGCAAAGCGGCATAGCGAATCAGCCCGAGGCTGGTCCACACATCCAGGGCTCGGCGTGCTGCGCCCGGCGCCAACAGGCCGACCATGACCTGTCGACGCAGCACGCTGACCACCTCCGCATCCACCACGTGGGGCGCGTGTAGAGATCCGGCCGCGATGACGCGCCGGGCCGGACCGTCATTCAACAGCGCCGACACCGCGGCCGACGCGTCGACGACAATCATCTGCGTTCGGATTCCAGCTGTTCGACGATCGTCTCGGTCGGAATGCTCAGATCAGGCAGGGTAGCCAGCAACGCGGCGTTGTCGACGCGACGGGTCGCGGCATCGAGCTCCCGGATCGCGACGGCGGTCACCGACGTATTCGCTGCGCGCGCCATGCGTTCGAGCCGGTTCATGACCTCGTCAGGCACGTTGCGTAGATGCAGAGTTCGCACAAACTGAAGTGTACGCAACGCGCTTTCACCTAGCTTGCAATGTGCTAGCACCGGTTGCTTCAACGTCGCCCGCTACGGTTGCGCGAGCGTTCTCTGCGAGCGTCGCGCGGATCAGCGTTCCAAGATGACGCCCCGCCCCCTGCAGCGGGAGCGGCGAGCGAGCCGCCATCGAGAGGATCACCGCTCCTTCGACAGTCGCGACGATCGTGGTCGCCAGGTCCTGCGCGCCGCCGTGGCTGATGCCGGCCTGCTCCAGAGGCGCGGCGATGAGTCGCACCCACTGCGCGAACGCGTGGGCGGCAGCCTCGGCTGCGGCAGGCGCCTCTGAGCTGCCCAGCGTGGCGGCCACCATCGGGCAGCCGGCACCGTAGTCGCTGTCGGCCAGCGCGGCTTCCCACGCCCGCACGAACGCCTCGACGGAGGCGACCGGATCACCTACCACAACAAATTCCCGCAGCATCGACGCGAATCCTTCGGCAGCGGATTCGGTTGCTGCGGCAAGTAATTCGGGCTTGCCATTCGGAAAGTTCAGGTACAACGTCCGGCGCGCAAGACCGCTGTCCTCGAGGATCTGCGAGACACTCGCGCTGCCCACTCCGCGCCGGCGCACAAGCGCGATCGTCGTGTCGATCAAGCGTTGCCGAGCGGACACCGCGACCTCCATCCGTTGCACTAGACCGTTCAGTCTACTATCGTGCAAGACGAGTAGACCAATTGGTCTACCGATTTCTGAAAAAGAGAGGTTTGGATGAGCACGGCCGATCAGGCACGACGAAAATTCCGCCGTGAGCGACTCATCGGGCGCTACATCGCCAATCCGGCAGTGACGCTGCTGCAGCGCCTCGGTGTTCGCACCACGTTCGCGACGGAACTACAGACGATGGGCCGCAAGACGCGCCGCTGGCGGTCGGTGCCCGTTTCCGCGCGGTTCGACGCGACCGGCGCATGGGTGATCTCCCAGCACGGACGCCGCTCGGGGTGGGCGCTCAACGTTGCCGACGACCCGAATGTCCGCATCCGGCAAGGCGATCACTGGCGAAACGGCAGTGCCCATTTCGTCCCCGACGACGACCCGGCGGCACGGGCACGAAGCTTTGCGACGTCACGGTGGCTGCAACCGCTCGTCACAGCCACCTTCAAGGCGCTGCAATCCGATCCCATCAGCGTCCGGATCGACTTCGTTCCGTAGTCCGCGAGCGTGCGTGTCGACCTCGCGACACGCCGTCCCAGAGGTATCCGCGCGCACCCTCGCCGCGGGATCTGTGTGACTCCAGCCCACTCCTGCGACGCCTGTGACGGACCTTTTCCAACACGCCCCCGACACCCGCCCGCGGGGCCCTGCGATGTCCGCGCGGTGGCCTATCTTGGAGCGTCCGACCAACTACATCGAGGAGGGGAAGCCGGGTGGACGACGACGCCAGCCTGTCGGCCGCCGAGCTCCTCGACATCAACCGCGACATCCAAGGCTCCCCCACGATCCGGCTGCTGGCCACGCTCAACCTGGGCGGGTACGCCACCCTGATGGAGCGTCACCTCAGCTCGGGGGTGATCAGCGAAACCGAGCTCGTGGTGCGGCTCGAGCGCGACCTCGACGAGCTCGGCAAGCCGCTGGGTGATCAGTCCGGCCTCGGATTGATCAAGAGCTGGGCCAGCCAGGGCTGGCTGCACCGGGTGGCCGACCAGCGCGGTGTCGAACGCAACCTGTGTTACCTGACCCAGGACGCCCGCCGCGCGCTGGACTTCCTGCGCGGGCTGCGCCGCCAGGACACCATCGCGACCGGCGGATCGATCAACGGCATCGCCTCCCGGCTCAAGCAGATCGCGCTGCGGGTCGGCAACGACCCGGTCCGCATCCGAGCCGGCATCCAGGCCGAGATCGCCGCGCTACAGGCCGAACTCGATGCGCTCGAGCGCGGCGAGGATCTCGACCGCGCCGGCGATGTCGACATGACCGACATGTACGACGAGGCCCACGCCATCGCCCTGCAGATGGAACGGCTGATCACCGACATCGGCCAGTACGGCACGATGATCGAGCGGGCGACCGCAGCCCTGGACGAACCGATCGACAGCAACCTGGCCTACCGCGACCGTCAGCGGCAGATGTACGCCGACTACCAGGCCGCGTGGGACTCGCAGGGCCGCGACAGTCACCGTGCCTTCCTGCGGATGATCAACGATCCTGACCAGCGCGCCGAGTTCGAGGCCGATGTCGCCGCCGTGGCCCATGCGCTGCCCGCGCTGGACCCGGCGCTGCGCAAGGTGATGGCCGGGTTCTTCGAGCTGGTCGGCCAGCAGATCGACGAGGTGGAGCGCATCCAGCAGCGTTGCGCCCAGCGGGTCAAGCGGTTCACCGCGTTCGGCACGCTGGAACAGAGCCGCGGGGTGGCCCGGCAGCTCGGTGACGCGATCGGCGCCGCTCGTGCCCTGCTCAAGAGCTCGCTGATCGACTCGCGCCTGGACATCGAACTGCCCCTGGCCCGCCACGCCATCAGTTCGGTTGGGGCGCTGAGCTTTCGGATCGGCGACCTGTCGTCGCCCAAGCCGGCTCAAGCTTCTGAAGGCGAGCTCGATCTGTCCAGCTTCGCGGCTCTCACCACCCAGGTCGACGCGCCGGCGATGTCGGAGATGATCAACACCGCGCTCGACGCCGGCGGCGAACTGTCCCTGCCTCAGGCGGTGGAGATGCTCGACGCGGCCTATCTGGGTCATGTCATCGTGTTGTGGTCCTGGGCCCTCAAACAGCCGGGTGCGGCCCAAGACGCCGAGTCGGTCACCGTGCGGTTCCAGTCGCTGGACGGACGGGACCGCGAGATGGAGGTTCCTCACCTGGTGTTCACCGAACCGATCTCCAGCCTGTTGGGAGCCGGCGCATGACGGAAATCTCCGATGTCGACATCACCGCGTTCAGTTCACTGCCCCAGGTGGACCAGACCGCCCGCACCCCGCATCAGCGCCGCCCCCGGTTCGACGGCGACGTCAGCGAGCTGCCCGACCGCGCATGCTGGGCCCTGCAGCAGCTGTTGACCCGCCGCTACATCAGCGCCGAGACCGACGCCGACCTGTACAGCTGGGTGCTGGAGTACCGCGCGCAACTGTCGGTGCGATTGAGTGAACTCGACCTGCTGCTGCGCATCGCCGACGGCACCGACATCGCATTCATCGAGCAGGCCCGTTACGAATCGGCCAGGGGTGCCAAGCTTTTGCGTCGCGAGCCGCTGGGCACCTACGACTCCATCCTGGCGCTGCACCTGGCCCAGATGTCACGGGCCGCCGGCGGCCAGGCCGTGCTGATCAGCCGCGAGGAGGTGCACGGGCTGTTCTCCGGGGTGCCGGGCGGCGTCGACCGCGACACCGTCACCTTCACCGCCCGCATCGACGCGGCGATCGCGCGGCTGGCCGGGCTGGAGATCCTGCGCAAAACCCGCGACGACGAAGACAGCTACACGATCAGCCCGGTGATCAACGCCGTGATGACGGCATCGGTGATCGCCGAGCTGCAGCAGCAGTTCGAACTGCTGCTGTCCGGTGGCGCCGCACCGGGGCGCGATGAACAGGAGACCCCGCTTGATTCCTGAACAGTTCCACTTGTCGCGGCTGCAGGTCATCAACTGGGGCGTGTTCGACGGGTATCACGACATCCCGTTCAGCGAGGGCGGCGCGCTGATCGCCGGCGCCTCCGGAAGTGGCAAATCCTCACTGCTGGATGCGATCTCGCTTGGCTTCCTGCCGTTCAACCGGCGTAACTTCAACGCCTCCGGCGACAATTCGGCGGCCGGCTCCAACGCGGGGCGACGCACCGTCGACAAATATGTCCGCGGTGCGTGGGGGCAGCGCAGCGACGCCGGCGCCAGCAAGGTGATGTACCTGCGCGGCGAGGGCACTGCGTGGTCGGCGGTCGCGGTGAGCTATCGCAGCAACACCGGGCGGACGGTGACCGGGCTGGTGCTCAAGTGGCTGACCGGCGAGTCGCGCTCGGACTCGTCGAGCCGATTCGTGCTGGCCGACGGCGACCGCGACATCGAGGACGTCTGCAACCGCTGGGCGGCAGGGCGATTCGACTCGAGCGTGTTCAAGGACGACGAGTGGCGGTTCTCCACCAAGGTGGAGTCGCAGTATCTCGCCCAGCTGTACGCCACCATCGGCATCCGCGCCTCCGACGCCGCTCAGCAGCTGCTCGGCAAGGCCAAGTCGCTGAAAAGCGTTGGCGGTCTTGAACAGTTCGTTCGCGAGTTCATGCTCGACGAACCGAGCAGTCTGACCAGATTGCCCGAGGCGCTCAAGCAGATCGATCCGCTGGTGGAGGCGCGCGAGCTGCTGGCCGTTGCACAGCGCAAGCGCAAGATCCTCGGCGACATCGAGAAGATCCAGCAGCGCTACGCCTCGGAGTCCTCCGACCTGGGCATCATCGACCTGGTCGACCCGCCGATGGTCCGCGCCTACACCGACCATGTCCGGCTGGCTCAGTGCGGACCCCAGATCGAGTCGCTGGACACCACCATCGACCAGCTGGGCAACGAGTACGAGGACGTCACCCGTCAGCTCAATCTGGCCAAGGCCGAGGGCGATTCGCTCAACGCACAGATCAGCGGTTCCAGCGCCAACCTGGGACCGCTGCAGTCACAGGTGGCCGGTGCCGAGGCGCAGGCCGAACAGGTGTCGCGGCGGCGCGCCGCCTACGAGGCGATGTTGGGCGCCCAGGACATCAAGGTGCCGAACAGCGCCGACGACTTCTGGAATCTGCGCGAAGAACTCACCGCCCAGGTCACCGAACTGCTGGCCAAACTGGACCGCGGCCGCGAGGCATCCACCGACGCCGAGTACGCACAGAAGGCGGCGCGGATCGCCCGCGACGAGGCTGCCAAGGAACTCAAGCGCGTCGAGCACGTCGGCTCGGCGCTACCGGAGTTCGCGATCACGATGCGCGAACACATCTGTGCCGCAGTCGGTGCCGACCCCAGCGAGCTGCCCTACATCGCAGAGCTGATGGATCTGCGGCCCGACCAGAGCCGCTGGCGCGTAGCGGTGGAGAAGGTGCTGCGCGGCGTCGGCCTGCGACTGCTGGTTCCCGACGACCGCTATTCGGCGGTGCTGCGGTTCGTCAACGAGACCAACATGGGCGGACGCCTGCAGCTGCACCACGTGCGGGCCGCACTCGTCGGCGCTGAGCCGGTCGAAGCCGAGCCGAACACGTTGGCCGGCAAACTGTTCGTCGTCGACCCGACGCACCCGTGTGCCGCCGAGGCCGCCGACGTCATCGCCGCGGCGGGTGACCACATCTGTGTGGACACCCCGGATGTGTTCTCCCGCTTCCGGCGTGCGGTCACCGACGCCGGGTTGTACAAGGACTCCGAGCGGCTGGCCATCAAGGACGACCGTCGGCCACTGCGCCAGGCCGACTACATCTATCAGGGTGAGCTGGCCGCCAAGATCGACGCGCTGACCGTCGACCTCGCCAACGCCGAAGAGGCCTACCAGCAGGCCCGCCGGGCCGCCGATGAGATTGCCGCACAGCGCCAGCAGTGGCGGGACCGGTCGGCCGCCTGCAAAGCGATCTGCGACCAGTTCCCGCAGTGGAGCCAGGTCGACGTCGAGACCGCCGACGGGCACGCCGACCGGCTGCGCGAGCAGTACGAGCTGCTGCTGGCCGACAATCCCGATATCGAGGCCCTCAACGCCCGCGCCGACGAGGTGTGGGAGGACATCCAGACCTTGATGACGCGCCGCGGCGCCATCCAGACCCGTCGCGACGATCTGGACGGCCGGCGCACCCAGCTGCTCGAACTGCAGGACCGGCTGTCCCCCCCGTTCGTGTCGGAGCCGCTGACCGAGCTGCTGAACCGTTACGCCGCCGACGTGCCGGTGCCGTTGGAGGTGCTCAATCCCGAGCCGCACCGCGAAGCGGTGTTCAACGCCATCCGCCGGGAACGCGAGCAGCTCCGGGAAAGCCGTCGACGCTCCTACGACGAGCTGGCCCGAATCCTGAACACGTTCGACACCGCGTTCCCCGATGCGATTCCGAATGACAGCGACGTGTTCGACGAGCGGGTGCACGACTACGTGGCGCTGTGCCGGCATATCGACGAGCGCGAGTTGCCGGAGGCCTACGAGCGGATGATGCGGCTGGTCACCGAGCAGGCGCCGGACGCGATCCTCACGCTGCACCGGGTGGCCGAGCAGGAGACCCGGCGGATCAGTGAGCAGATCGACCGGGTGAACACGGGCCTTGGCGCGGTGGAGTTCAACAAGGGCACCCGGCTGACGCTGCGCGCGACGCCCCGCAGCCTGACCGCGGTGGCCGAGTTGACCGAGATCGTCCGCGCGATCTCCCGGCGCATCGCCGAGGTGGGCCTGGGCGACAAGCAGGCGATCCTGGATCAGTACGCCGACATTCTGCGGTTGCGCAATCGGCTGGCGTCGACCGCTCCGGAGGACAAGGCGTGGACCCGCGACGCGTTGGACGTCCGCAACCGGTTCACCTTCGACTGCGCCGAATGGGATGTGCACACCGAGGAGTTGATCCGCACGCACAGCAACGCCGGCGACAACTCCGGCGGCGAACAGGAGAAGCTGATGGCCTTCTGCCTCGCCGGCGCACTGAGCTTCAACCTGGCCAACCCCGAGAGTGCCGACAACAAGCCGGTTTTCGCGCAGTTGATGCTCGACGAGGCGTTCTCCAAGTCGGATCCGCAGTTCGCCCAGCAGGCGCTTCAAGCGTTCCGCAAGTTCGGCTTCCAGCTCGTCATCGTCGCGACCGTGCAGAACGCCACCACGATTCAGCCCTACATCGACAGCGTGATCATGGTGTCGAAAACCGAGGCCACCAGCCGCAACGCCCGCCCGGTGGCCACGGTTGCGGCCAAGACGATCTCCGATTTCACCACGCTGCGTGCGGAGATGCGCAGTTCGGCCGCGCGGGAACGGGTGCCGGCGACGGTGTGACGTCGCGCACACCGAGGCATTCCGCACGACCCTTTGCCGTGGCGTCACGGCGGCGCGGGTTACGGCTGATAGTGTCGACGAATTCCCGACGGAACCGCCGGTGGGACGATAACTGTGCCATGCGGGCGAAGCGCCCCCAGCTGGTCGGAGCGGGGAGCGATGTCGCGACGGTTGACCGACGCTGAACTACTGAACGATCTCGAGCAGATTGCCGAGAAAGAGGTGAACCGGCATTTGTCGGCGAGCACCGAATGGCATCCGCACGATTACGTGCCGTGGGATCGAGGCCGCAACTTCGCGGCGATGGGTGGCGACGACTGGGCGCCCGAGCAGTCGCAGCTCAGTGACGTCGCCAAGGCGGCCATGATCACGAATCTGCTGACCGAGGACAATCTGCCCTCATACCACCGCGAAGCGGCCGAACATTTTTCGCGCGACAGCGTGTGGGGCACGTGGGTGGGGCGCTGGACCGCCGAGGAAGCTCGACACAGCATCGTCATCCGTGACTATCTCGTCATCACCCGCGGCGTCGATCCGGTCGCGTTGGAGCGGGCCCGGATGACCCACATGACGAACGGGTTCGGCGCCACCGCCGAGGAAGAAGCCCGGCACCAGACGGACTTCCTGCTATCGGTCGCCTACGTGGCATTTCAGGAGCTCGCCACCCGGGTCAGCCACCGAAACACCGGCAAGGTCTGCAACGATCCGGTCGCCGACCGCATGCTGGCCCGGGTCGCCGCCGACGAGAACCTGCACATGATCTTCTATCGCAACGTGTGCGGCGCGGCACTGGACCTGGCGCCAGACCAGGCCTTGGAAGCCGTTGCCGATGTGGTCGAGAATTTTCGAATGCCAGGCCGGGGAATGCCCGACTTCCGCCGCAACGGCGTGTTGATGGCCAAACACGGTATCTACGACCCGCGCCAGCACCTCGAGGAGGTGGTGACCCCGACGTTGCGCAAGTGGCAGATCTTCGAACGCACGGACTTCAGTGCCGCCGGCGAGGAGCGCCGCGAACAACTGGCGAGGTACTTGACGAAGCTGCAGTCCGAGGTCGCGAAGTTCGAAGAACAGCGTGACCGACTGCTGGCCCGCGATGCGCGGCGCAGGGAACTGCAGGAAACCTGAAGCCGATTCGGCGCTAGGCACGCGCTCCACGCGGATGGGTGCGAACCACACCGCGCTGTGAATGACCCGTTGTGGACCCTGCGTGTGGCGGGGCCGGCTGCACAGCAACGGATTTCTGCGCAACTCGGTGACGGACCGCGATCGCGGGTCGCAGAGAAGCCCTGTCCCGCAGATTCGAGGCGGCTACCAAGACCGGTCGCCGCGCGGGCGTGTATGGGGTGGGCGGACCATACGGATCTACCGCGCCGGTGTCGACCGGTGGGCCGCCGACCCCGTAGGTCCCCTGCGGTGTCGTGTGGAACGGACGGTTCGCCGGGTTGCCGGTCAGCACGGCGATTCCGTTGTCCCAGCCAGTCGGGATCGCCACCACGAAATTGATCGCCGTCTTGATCGGGTCCGGGAAGTACAGGTATTTGGCCGGCGTCGGCTGTCCGGGGTTGATGGTGCGGTCGTAGCCCGCCTCGACCAGGACTCGCAACGGCGGGTCGAGGGTTGCCGCGATCGGCGGGCCGATGAGCGGGATCTGCTCGATCGGTATGAGCAGCGGCAGGGTCCTGGCCGGCGCCAGGTAGTACGTGGTGTCTTGGTATTGCCCCTGCAGCTCAACGGTATTCACCGCGAAGTAGGCGGTCTCGGGGTGAAAGTAGACAAAGCCGATGGCCACGTTGAGGTCGGCGAGCAGATTGAGCGGATTGGTCGGGAAGTCGGAGACCGGGTCGTATTGATGGGCGATGTCGACGGTGGTCAGCGGCGTCGGTTGGGGCGAGTTGGTGGTCATCGCCCCGTCGAAGCTCACCCCGAGGAAGGGCAGGTAAGCGCCGACGAAGCGTTCGAGAATTCCGCCGTTGGGTCGGTTCGGGTTCGAGGTCAGGACGAAGCTGACCGTCGCGCCCGGCGGCGGGTGGGCGATCAGGTCGTATTTCTCCTTGGCGGCGATCGTGGCGCTCTGCGAGTAGCCGTACACCACATAGGCGGTGTCGGTCAGCGTTTGCGGGCCGGTGGTGGTGAACGGTGGTGCGGTGACCGTGCAGGGTGCATTACGCAGGCAGGCGTCGAGATTCGCCAGCCCGATCGCGACGGACTCGTCGAACGGCATGGCCTGCCACCCGGTCGCGATGGGGAACTGTTCGGGACCGTAGACCGCGACCTGAGCGCAGCCGGGGTTGCCGCCGGTACACAGGCCCGAGGGCGCGACGTACGTGCCGTCGGCAGCGGCCACGTAGTTCGCGATGTACTGCCCGGTGTCCTGCGGAATGCTCAGCGAATGACCGGTGCCTCCCATGAACAGTGCAGTGGCCCCCAACGCGGTGATCGGGGTGATCACCACGAGAAGGACCACGCCGAGCGCCGCGGTCAGAACGAGGGACAATCTGACGTTACGCATGGCGGCCCCTTTGCCCCCGGGCGTGGCCGCTGTCTGGAACCACGACGTTCCAGACCAACACTGGTCCGCGCCGATACCGGCGACTACAGCCTTTGGTCACCGGCGGCGCGGACCAACGTCAGGGCACGGTCGGCCGTGCGAGGTCTACTTCAGGTCGGGCAGGGCCGACTCGATCGCCGCGACCTGGGCCTTGCCGACAGCCTCGGTGTAGTCCTGCGGGACCGGGTTGAGGTCGCCGGGCGCACTGCCGAACACCATCACCACGACGGTCCGGTCCACCGTGAACAGCAGTGCGGCCATCGCCGACTTGCCGTCCGGTGACGTGCCGATCGTGACGGTCGCGTCCGGCGTGACACCCGGAAGCGGCGTCGGCGTACCCGTCACCTGGGACGGAACGCTGTTCGCGGCACCGGTCAGTGCCGTCGCGGCCTGGGCGGCGTCGTCGGCGATGATGATCGACACGTTGATGGCGTTGGTCCCGGACGAGAAGGTCTGGGTGACGTCCGGCGGCGCGGGCTCCAGGGTGGTCTTCGGCTGATCACCGACCCAGGGCGCATCCCCTACCGGCGGGATGTCCGCGGCCTTGATCAGCAACGACTCGTAGTCAGGAGCCGCTGCGTTCGGCGAGGCCTCGGCACTGGTGGTCGCCGCTGCCGAGCTGGTGGTGGTTGACGTGGCCGTGCTGGTCGACGACTCGGAGGACTTGCTGTCGTCCTTGCTGCAGCCGGCGACAACCAGTCCGAGCGCGACGGCAGCTGCCGTGACTCGAACAAGTGCTCGTGTGCGTACAGGTTCCATATCGGCGTGCTCCTATTCTGGCCACACCCCGACTGGATGGCCGAAGTGAGCGTAGAACGACCAGGTCGCGGGACCGGGTCCTTTCACAGATTCGGCGCGAACCGGCTCCGACCTGCGAGGGGACCACATAGCATCCGCACCGTGCAGAAGTTGATCGCGACCCTGGCGTGGATCGGGATCGGGGTCCTTTTCAGTCCGGTCGCGAACGCCAGTCCCGATCCGCGTGAGCAAGGTTCCAACTGCGATACCAACTACTCTGGCGCCTGCGTTCCGATCGCGAGTGATGTTGATTGCGCGGGTGGCAGCGGAAATGGGCCCGCCTATGTTCAGGGGCCCGTGACGGTGGTGGGACGCGATATCTACGACCTGGACCGCGACGGTGACGGGGTCGGGTGCGACCGCTAGGCGGGTGCCTGCGGTGTCACCAAGAACTTCTCGCCGGTGGCCCGCTTGACGTATTCGGTGAACGCGTCGGGGCGCAACATCGCGGCCAGCGAGACCTCTCGGGTGTAACTGCTCGCGAACGTGGTGGTGAGCTCATCGGCCACCCGGGCGCGCAGCCGGCCCAAGGTTTCGGACCCGGCGCCGGCCAGGAACGGGGTCAGCAGCCAACCACCGACCCCCCAGGCGAGGCCGAAGTTGCGGGTGAGGATCGTCGGGCTGGTGTCGAGTGCGCCGTAGATGTACAGCTGCTTGTGCACGCTGGAGCCGTAGCGGGAGTACTCCGATGCGGTCGCGCTCGCCGCCTGCTCCATGGCGTTGAGGATCTGACTCGCCAGCGTCCCGCCGCCGATCGCGTCGAACGCCAGCGTCGCCGAGGTTGCGGTGATCGCCTCGACCAGATCGGTATGGAAGGTCGGCGACGTCGAGTTGAGGACGTGTGTCGCGCCGAGGTTCTTCAGGAGCTGCTCCTGCTCGGGTTTGCGGATGATGTTGACCAGCGGGATGCCATCCTTGGCACAAAGCTTGACCAGCATCTGCCCGAGGTTCGACGCGGCCGCGGTGTGCACCAGAGCTGAATGTCTTTCGCGGCGCATCGTTTCGGTCATTCCGAGCGCGGTCAGCGGGTTGACGAAAGAGGATGCGCCGTCACGGGCGGTGGCGCCGTCGGGCAGGACCAAACAGGCCGAGGCGTCGACCACGCGGTACTGCGAGTACATCGCGCCTGCGGCGATGCCCACGGTCTTCCCGAGGAGGGCCTGGGCGGCCTCTGACGACCCGGCGGCCACCACCGTGCCGGCACCCTCGTTGCCGACCGGGAGCGACATGTCGAGCCTGGCTCGCAGCGCTGGCGTCACCTCGATCGGGGCGGTCACGACGGGACGGTCGTTCGTGCCGGCGACCTCGGCTGCGGACATGTCGGCGCTGGCGACCAGCAGACCGAGGTCGGACGGGTTGATCGGCGAGGCCTCCACCCGCACCAGAACCTCGCTGGGGCCGGGCCGCGGGACCGGGACCTCGTGCAGCGAGAGTTCCAGCGTGCCGGCTGACGTCACCAGGGAACGCAGCTCCAGGGCGGTGTCCGGCAGTTCTTCGGTCATGGGCGGCGCCTCGTTCCTGTGTGTGGATGCCTCCCACGATAGGAACTCCTGACACCCGACGGAATGTTCCGCAGCTGGGCGGGGCGGTGAACCCACAGTCCCGCTCCTTCTTGACGCAGCCGCGACCGCTGGAGAATCCACCTGAGCGGTCACCGGTGCAGCCAACCAGTGGCACCGCCTGTCCATCCGAGTGTCCATTCCACGCGGAATCAAACAATCCGGCTTCGACGGCGCGAATCGCGCTGTCAGCCGCACAGACCTTGGGTCAGTGTTGGCGGTTGACCTGGGTGACGCGGTGGATGCGGATACACCTTGCGGCCGAACCGTTTTGGCAGATCAGCGTGTCTGTCGCGCCGGCCTCGGGGAGACCGAGTTGGCGATGGGCCAATTGGAGCAGACGCCGTGGATCGCCCGTAGCGTCGGCGCAGCCGCACCACGGCGCAACACTCTCGGGAATGTCAGGGGTGATGTCCGACCGAAAACGCCGGGTCAGGTGACCAGGGAGAGCGCGTGGTTACGACGCAACTTCCCCGACGGCGTCTTGGGGATGTCTCCCGGCACCAACACCACAACCTTGCGGGGGCTTTGGCCTCGATCATGGTGATGACCGTGGTGGTCTCCTCGGCCCAGCGTCCTAGATCGGTCCGAGGAGTGGGTTGGTGCAACATGGTGACGCTGGCGCCCCGCATCCAGATGCCTTGCGCAGTCGCGGCGATATCGACGGCGGCCCCGGCGAGGACCGCGACGGCGTCGCCGTGGCCGACACCGGCCGAGGCCAGTCCGCCGGCGATGCGGGCAGCGCGTTCGTGCACCTCCGCCCAGCTGTGCCGTACCGGATCGTCCGGTTCGCCGGTCACCATGCCCTTCATGGTCCAGCGAGCGTTACCGAACATCGTCTCGGTGAAGCGGCTCACGCGCATCGACTTCGAGATGCGGGCATGGCGGAGTCGGCGGATGCCGTCATCAGAGCGTTGGCGCGGGCGCAAGCAGCTCCCCGACAGAGGTCGTTCCGCTCGGCGACGCCGCCAACATCATTGCGGTGTGGGACGATTCGGGATCGCCGCCGGGCGGTATGACGAGCAGAACAACCCCGGCACCCTGCAAACCTTGAACTTCGACAGTATGAGGAGGTTGCGTTCGGTATCCGGAAAGACGCACGCGGTGGCCGTCGAGGCTGACTTTGGCTGGGGCTGCTGCCCATTCGGACAAGTTGTACAAGACGTTGACTATCGGCCCGAGTCGCACCGACAGCACCGCGAGCAGGTCTGGCACTTCGGCTACGAGGTCGTCGCTGTGCGGCCACCACGCCCCGTCGACCTCTCCGGTGGTAGGCGCTTTGGGCTTCAGCCTGAGGCGCGGTGTCTCGTTGGGGGCTGGCTGCTTCCAGCCGGAACCCGAGCGGGTAGAGGTCGGCGTCATACGACGCTCCTGCCTTCGGCCGAGAACCGGCCAACTTCATCGGGTCAGCGGTGGCGCAACCAGAACAGGTCGCGCACGAAGAGACCACCGACGCACTCACACCATACACCCGCGCGGCGAAACAGCGCCTCGATAGCGATCAGCAATACTGCTGCAGTATCACGCGCTCATGTGATCGTTTGCGTCTGAGCATCTTTCACCAGATGTCAGGGCTTCTTGGCATTGATGAGCGTCTCGGACGGAGCGCCCTTGGAGCGTTTGTCGGCCCGCTTCTCTTTTAGCGACTTGGCGGATTTCTTCGACATTGATTGACGCGGTGACTTGTCGGACATCTGTAGTCCTTCTGCGAGCGGGCACCTTGGCGGTGCCGATGGCCGGACTCTACGCCGTGCCCGCCTCGTCCACGCTGGTTCATGGTTGGGTGTAGCGTAGAGGTCGTTGGGAGTCCAGCCAGTCCGAAAAGGGGTCAGCCGTTTTCCGCTGATCTCGACGAGAATTCGCTCACGTCGGATATGCCGGTGACAACTCGTAGTTCGGATCACGTTGAAAGCGCTGACGTCTCTAACATCCTTGCCTGATTCCCCGGTGAGCGACGGCTTTCGTCGCACCGCGACCGTCGGCCTCCTGGGCACCTATCCGCCGACCGCATGCGGGATCGCGTCATTCGGCGCGGCTTTGTCGCGCGGCCTCGAAATCAACGGCATGAATGTCAAAGTTGTTCGGATCGCCGATAATTCGTCTGGCACCGATGACAGGATCGTCGGTGAACTGGTCAACGGCTCACCGTCATCGGCGGTCAAGACCGCCGCACTGCTCAACAGCACGGACATGGTCGTCGTGCAACACGAATACGGCACCTACGGCGGCCCGTCCGGCGCCGACATCATCGACATCATCGACGACATCCGGGTTCCCGTGATCGTCGTCCTGCATACCGTGCTGAGTCATCCGAGCGCTCAGCAGCGTTCGGTGCTCGACCTCATTGCGGCCAAGGCCGACCGTGTGGTCGTCATGTCCAAGACCGCCCGGTCTCGGTTGCACGACAGCTATGGCGTCGATCGCCGCAAAGTCAGCATGATTCCGCACGGAGCGATGGTCCCCAGCAATACCCACGTACGACGCTCCGGTAGGCCGACGTTGCTGACCTGGGGTCTGCTGGGCCCCGGGAAGGGGATCGAGCGCGTCATCGATGCGATGCACGTATTGCAGGATCTGCCGGGGCGGCCACGTTATCTCGTCGCCGGCCGTACCCACCCGAAGGTGCTGGCCGCCGAAGGCGAGGCGTATCGGGAGGCGCGGCGCGACCAAGCACGACGTTGCGGAGTCGCTGATGCGGTCAGCTTCGACGACGAATACCGAAGTGTCGGCTCCCTCAGCGCGATGATCCGCTCCGCCGCTGTCGTGGTGCTGCCCTACGACTCGACCGATCAGGTCACATCGGGTGTGTTGGTGGACGCGATCGCGAACGGTCGACCGGTAGTGGCCACCGCGTTTCCTCACGCTGTCGAACTACTCGATACCGGGGCAGGAATCGTGGTGCCCCATGACGACCACGACGCGCTGGCCCGCGCACTGCGGCGAGTTCTCACCGAGCCTTGCCTGGCCGGATCGATGGCGGGACACGCACGCCAGTTGGCGCCGGCGATGGCCTGGTCGGTGGTGGCACGAGCGTATCTCGATCTGGCTCAGACCATTCCGACGGGTCGAGAGTCGCTGGTATGAACCAGACGGCACCAGCACCTCGCTTCGACCATCTCCTGAAGATGACCGATCGCCGAGGCACGTTCGAGCATGCCTGCCTGAACGAACCACGTTCCGAGCACGGATACTGCGTCGACGACATGGCTCGGGTTTTGGTAGTGGCGACCAGGGAACCGGACCCCACAGGCGACGTCAAACAGCTCGCCGGAGTCGCGATCCGCTTCCTCAACGACGCGCAGACTCTCGACGGTGGCTGCCGCAATCGAATGGACAGTGACGGCCGCTGGGTCGACCAGCCGACCGTGAACGACTGCTGGGGGCGCTGCGTGTGGGCCCTGGGAACCGCCGTCGCGCACAGCGGCGTTGTGTGGGTCCGCAAAATGGCGCTGGTGCAGTTCGAGCGCGCCGCCCAAAGCCGCTCACCGTGGCCACGGGCCAGCGCATACGCGGCGCTCGGCGCTGCCGAGGTGCTCAGCGTCCTTCCCGATCACCGCGGGGCGCGCAAGCTGATCACCGACTACGCGGTGACCGTTCGCGACGCGACTCCCCATCCAGATTGGCCGTGGCTCGAAGCCCGGCTGACTTACGCCAATGCCGTGCTTCCTCAGGCGATGATCGCCGCGGGAGTAGCGATGGAAGCACCGAGAATGTGGCAACGCGGGCTGGATCTCTTGGGCTGGTTGCTCGACGTCGAGAAAGTCGATGGGCATTTGTCACCGACTCCCGTCGCCGGGCGCGGTCCCCGGGACCCGCGCCCTGGTTTCGACCAGCAACCGATCGAGGTCGCCGCGTTGGCCGATGCCTGCGCGCGGGCCGCCGCCGTGGACCCCAGCCCAGAATGGCCCGACGGAGTGAGGATCGCCGCAGATTGGTTCGGCGGGGTCAACGATGCCGGCCAGATCATGTGGGACCCGGATACCGGTGCCGGGTTCGATGGGCTGCACGCCGATGGCGTCAATCGCAACCAGGGCGCGGAGTCGACCTTGGCTGTCATCTCGACCTTTCAGCACGCGCGCCGAATCGCGCTGCTGCAGCAATGATCTCGGCGCAGAGCTATGCCGTCCGCGGCACCGAGCGAGTACACGCCGATCCGTCTCGGGTGATCAGCCGCCTGTTCGTTCCGGGACAGGAAGGCTTTGAACAACAGGACTCGCGATCCACTGTCGTCGTGGCACGCCTGCTTGCCTTGGACAACCAGCAGGTGCTTGAGGCGCTCGACGACGTGATCACCCGATTCGGCGGGCGGCACCGCGATCTGGTCGGGACTTTCCGTCGGCATGCGCGCGAACTCGCGGACCGACTCGACCCGGATGCCACGATCTCCGACGCACGCATGGTGTTGTTGGGGGCCGTCTTCACCAACGAGTACGCCATTGAGGGGGCGGCGGTGTGCAACCCGAGCATGGTGGCCCATCCCGACCAGTCGGGGCTTGCGACCGGCAGCACGCGATTTGTGATGAGCGTGCGGGGAATCGGCGAAGGTCACCGTTCCTCCGTCGGGTTCCGGACCGGCATCATCGATGCCGATGCCCGGCTGGTCCTCGATCAGCCCCCGCGCCTGGCCACCGTCGGGACGGTCGTGCCGACTCCGTTAGAAGCGGATGTCGTTCGGGTGGAGCTCTCGCGGCTCATCGACTCCAGCGAGGCCGCCGACGACATCCTGGATTCGCTTCCGTCACGGTTCACCAGGACCGAACTCGACGAGCAGTTCGCTCGACTGCGGACTCACCTGCGCACCCGCGGGCATGCCCAGAAGGCGATCAGCGCCATCGAGCACATCGCAGAACGCTTCTACGGTGTGGAGTTCCCCGAGGATGTGCCGCTTCAAGAGCGCGTGCTCTGGCCGGCTATGCATGCCGAGTCGGCGGGCATGGAAGATGCCAGGTTCGTTCGCTTCGTCGACGGCGACGGGTCGGTGACGTTCTATGCCTCCTATACCGCCTATAGCGGCACGCTCATCAGCCAACAATTGTTGGCGACACACGACTTCACGACCTTCACCTCCACGCCGATGGTCGGAAGCGCCGCCGCCAACAAGGGTTTGGCGCTGTTTCCGCGCCGGATCGGCGGCAGCTTCGTGGCGCTGTCGAGGGCAGACCGGGAAACGAACGCTATTGCTTTTTCGGACCGACCCAACGTCTGGCCTGCGGCGCAGGAGATCCAACGCCCCATGGAGGCCTGGGAGCTTCTGCAACTGGGCAATTGCGGTCCCCCCATCGAAACCGAGGCCGGCTGGCTGGTCCTCACCCATGGCGTCGGTCCGATGCGGACCTACCGCATCGGAGCGGTGTTGCTCGACCTCGACGACCCTGCGCGCCTCGTGGGTCGGCTTGCCGAACCCCTGGTGAGCCCGGCCGTGGACGAGCGGGACGGATACGTACCGAATGTCGTCTATTCGTGCGGCGCCATCCGGCACGGTGACACGCTCGTATTGCCTTACGGCGTGGCAGATTCGGCGATCGGTTTCACCACGGTGGACGTACCCGAGCTGTTGACGGCACTCACCACCTCGACGACCCGAGCCCAACCAACACTGCGAGAGATGTGATGGAGCGCCACGTCTGCGCCGAACTCGACGTCGAGATCACCTCTCCGACGACGCTGGAGTTCCAGATCGCCGTCGCCCCACATCCCGGCGCCGAGGTCCGCGAGTCACTGGACATTTCCCTGAACGGAAATCCGCTGCAACCGAGAGAAATCACGGGGTCACACGGCAACCGCATCCACCAGCTCGTGGTGGACGAGGGTGCCCTCACCGTTGCCTACGCCGCGACGATCACGGGCCGGACGGCGTCGGCACCAGTGACTGAATATGACCTGTCGATGTATCTGCGGCCGAGCCGCTACGCCGAGGCCGACAAGTTCTACGGCTTCGCCGGCACGGAGTTCGGCAGCTATTCGGATTCGGCCACGCTGCTGGAAAGAGTGTCCTCCTGGGTGGGAACCCGGCTGAATTACGTTCCGGGGTCGAGCGACCCGATCGACGGAGCGGTCGACACCCTGTTGTCGGGCAAGGGTGTCTGCCGCGATTACGCGCACCTGGTGGTGGCCCTGCTGCGGGCGGTCAACGTGCCGGCCCGCCTGGTCTCGGTATACGCGCCGGGATTGTCCCCGATGGACTTCCACGCCGTCGCCGAGGCCTTCGTCGACGAACAATGGCGGGTGGTGGACGCGACGCTGCTGGCTCCTCGGCAGAGCCTGGTTCGCATCGCAACCGGGCGTGACGCCGCCGATACCGCATTTTTGGACAATCACAAGGGCGCGATCAATCTCGACCGGATGGCCGTCTCGGCGATCGTTGACGGCGACCTGCCGACGGACTCGATCGACCACCTCGTCTCCATCGGTTGACGCGCGCACAGACCGGCAGCGGCAGGCAAACACCGACATACCGTTGTCGCGGCGGTGTCCGACGCTGAGTCCATGAACGAGAACACGAACATGGTGCACACGGATCCGGCTGCCGCGGACGCGGCACTCGCGTTGTGGTTGCAGATGTGGAACACCGACAGTGAGATCGCGCGTCGGATCTGCAGTGCGGATTTCCGGATTCACTTCCTGGTCTCCGATGCGGATGGGTCGAACCCGTTCGACGACGTGGCGGGCGCGGACAGTTTCGCTCGGTGTCTGGACCGATGGCGTTCGGGGCATCCGGGTGTGGTGTTCACCGAGGTCGCGCGGGCGGTCGACGGCGCGCACGGGCGGATGCTGTGGGACATGCGGGTCGGGGACGTCGTCGCGGGCGGGATCGACGTCTTCGACTTCACCGCGGACGGATTGATCCGCGAGGTGTGGTCGGTGAACGGGACGCGCGCGCACCCGGCCTGATACCGAGGAGACTCAGATCCATGAGGAGAGCCGAGCGGTTGTATGCGCTGGTCGATCTGCTGCGGGGCGCACGCCGGCCGCTGTCGGCCGCCCGGCTCTCTCAGGAGTTCGAGGTGTCGAAGCGCACGATCGAGCGTGACATCCAGTCCCTGCAGCTGGCCGGGGTCCCCATCTACGCCGACCACGGGGTGTCGGGTGGCTATTCGATCCTGCGGGAACACTCCCTGCCGCCGCTGAATCTCACGGTGCCGGAGTCGCTGGCTGTACTCGCCGGGCTCGGCCTGCTGGAGACCTCGCCCTACGGTGCGGCGGCGCGGCGGGCGCGGGCCAAGGTCCTCGCGATCAGCCGCGACGATCAGCTCGCGCCCATCGATGAGGCGTTGGCCTCGATGTTCGTCATCGACGCCGAGCCGTCGTCAGAGGCGGCGATCTCGCTGATTCCGGAGGCGATCGCCGCGCGCCGGGTGGTGCGGCTGGTCTACACCGCAGAAGACGGCCAGACTCGCACCACCCGTGACGTCGAGCCGATGGGTCTGCTGCGCGGCGGCGATTCGTGGATGTTCGTGGGATGGTGTCGGCTGCGTGAAGCCATTCGCGGGTTTCACCTCGACCGCATCCGGCACCTGGAGATCACCGCAGACGTATTTCCCGAGCGTGATCCTGACGTGCTGGACGCGGATCTGTCTCGGTGGCGCACGCGACGGCTCGGGTGACGCAGGCTCTGGAGTAGGGCGGGCGGGGCTCGAACCCGCGACCAATGGATTATGAGTCCACGGCTCTGACCAACTGAGCTACCGCCCCCGGTGCGGCACCTATGGTCGCATGCGTGCTGCCCTGGCAGCTACCAGGATCAGCTCAGCCCAGCGCGCCGGCGTCTCCGTCGATGATCCGCTCGACCTCGCCGGCGAACGCCGCCAGCTGGGCGCGCTGCTCGTCGGTGTAGTCCCGCGCGGTGTCGTCGAGCACG
>NZ_BEWG01000067.1:69103-152473 GCF_002723835.1 Mycobacterium sp. shizuoka-1
CCACCGCGCCGGACCCGTCGTGCACCGGCAGGCCCAGGTAGTTGTGCAGACCGAACTCCACCTCGTCCTCGTTGCCGGCGAAGGTGGCGTTGTCCCGGGAATCCCGCACGAACACCGCGCCGTCGGAATCGACCACCCGCTCGCAGTACAGCGGCACCCGGGACTCGTCGTCGAGCGCCTTCTTGCCGGCCGCTCCCACGGTGTAATGCCGGGTGGCCTCGCCCGCTGTGGCGGCCACCACCATCGAATCTGGTTCCGAGCGCATCACCAGAACCGACTTCACCCCGAGCTGTGCGGCGATCCGCTCGAGCTGGCCGGCCAACGGCGCAAGCGCCGCTGTGGTGTCCGTCTGGTGGGGTTCGGCGTCGGGCATCCCGCCAGTCTTCCGGCGTCCGGAGCCGGCGGCAACCGTTTCGCTCACCGCGAGCGCGGATGTCACGATGGAGTTGTGCCGTCCCCGTCCACCGCGTTCGCCTCCGACAACGCCGCACCCGCACACCCCAAGGCCCTCGACGCCATCCTGGCCGCCAACCACGGCGCCACCACCTCCTACGGCGACGACCCGCTCACCGCCCGCGCCGCCCAGCACATCAAAGACGTCTTCGACGCCCCCACCGCCGACGTCTTGTTCGCGTTCACCGGCACCGGCGCCAACATCATCGCGCTGGCGTCGGCCGTGCGGCCCTGGCACGAGATCCTCTGCAGCGACATCGCCCACAGCCTGCTCGACGAAGCGGGCGGCCCCGTCCTGGTGTCCGGCGCCAGCCTGCATGCGCTGCCCAGTGACGACGGGATCATCGACCCGGCACTGCTGGACCGTCGCATCACTCGCCGCCCCGACGTGCACCACTCCCAGCCACACATCGTCACCATCACCCAGTCCACCGAGAACGGCCGCGTCTGGCAGCCCGACGTGATCGCCGACTTCATCGACCACGCCCACGACCTCGACCTGCTGGTCCACGTCGACGGCTCCCGTATCGCCAACGCGGTTGCAGCCCTCGATGTTTCACCCGCCCAGGCGGTCGGCGACGCCGACATCGTCACCATCGGCGGCACCAAGAACGGCATGCTGTTCGGCGACGCGATCCTGGTTCGCCGCCCGGAGCACTTCGCCGGGATCGCGTTCGTCCAAAAACAGATCGGCCACCTGGCCAGCAAACACCGTTATGTCTCAGCGCAATTCGACGCCATGCTGGCCGACGGGACCTGGCTCGAGGTGGCCGCCCACGCCAACGCCATGGCCGCCCGGCTGAGCACCGGCATCACCGGCCTCGGCCTGCACCTGAGCTCCCCCACCGAGGCCAACGAGGTGTTCGTCGACCTGCCCGCCGAGGCACTGGCCGCCGTGCGAGAACGGTTCGCCGTCCACGCTCCCGACCCGCACAAGCCGGCAGTCCGATTCGTCTGTTCCTGGGCCACCACCGCCGCCGACGTCGACGCCGCGTTGCAGGCGCTGTCCGACGCTCACGGCCGGATCATCTAGGCGCTGGAGGAGAAGACGGTCTGGCCGTCCGCGTCGATCAGATAGCGTTCGGTGCCCTCGGCGACCCGCGCCTGATCAGCCTTCAACGACACCGCGATCTTGTTGCTCGCATTGCGCATCACGTCCAGCGTCAGCTCGCGGGCCTGCTCGTGCGAGAAGTGCTCGCGCACACCGGAAGCCACTGCCGGGCTGATCCGCGCCGGTGACCAGATCAACGCGTCGGCATACCGCAGCGCCGCCTTGTGCGCATCGGTGAGCAGCTCGGAGGATTCGAAGTGCTCGATGTCGTCGTACATCGACTCGCTGCCACCGGCGTCCAAAGCCTTACTTTCCCGCAGCGACTTACACAGCCGGCAGTTGTGCGCCACCGCCCCGCGCAGCCGCACCACCTCGGTGGTCACCGGATCCAGCGACTTCAGCCGGGCCACCCCGGGCAGCAGCTGGTTGAACAGCACGTCACCGGCGTCGATGCTCGCATCCCACACCGGCGCCTCGGGCACCCAGTCGACCGGCAGCCCCAGCACCTCGAGCCCGCCTCGCACCCGGGGCAGGAAGTCGGCGAAGAACATCTGGATGACCGCGCCGAACGTCGCCGGGCCCAGCGCCGTGGTCAGCGCCTCGCGTTGCCGATCCGAGATCGCCGACACGTCGACACTGAACTGCTCGGCGAACTCGGCCACCACCTTCTCGGCGTCGGTCTCCGGCGCGCTCACCGGCGTCTGCGCGGGCAGCGGCGTCAGCGACAGAGTCTGGCCGCACGTCGCGCGCACCAGTCCCACCACCCGCTGCTGATCGGCCGGTGACTGCACCACCAGCTGGGACAGCACTACATCCAGATCGTCAGCCATCTGCCGATTATTGCGCCTGACTGACCGACGACATGTGGAAGTCCGGGATTCGCAGCGTCGGCATGACCGCGCGCGTCGCCCAGTCGCCCCATTCCCGCGGCAGGGTCTGTTCGGCCTGCCCCGCCTCGGTGGCCCGGCGCAGCAGATCCAGCGGGCTCTCGTTGAACCGGAAGTTGTTGACCGCCGCGGTGACTTCGCCGTCCTCGATCAGGTAGACCCCGTCGCGGGTGAGCCCGGTCAACAGCAGCGTGGTCGGGTCGACGGTGCGGATGTACCACAGCGTGGTCAGCAGCAGGCCGCGCTCGGTGGCGGCCACCATGTCGGCCAATTCGGCGCTGCCGCCGGTCATCAGCAGGTTGTCGGCCGGGATCGCCGGTGCCGTACCGAACTCGGCGGCCGCGGCCCGCGGATAGGCCAGCGCGTTGATCACGCCGTCGCGGATCCAGTCCACCCGGCCGATGTCCATCCCGTTGTCGAACACCGACACCGTCTCCGAGCCGCTGGACGCGGCGACGAACGGCGCGCACTGCAGGCCCGCCGCGAACGGGTCGGAGTACATCGTCAGCGGCAAGTCGGTGAGCTTCTCCCCCACCCGGGTTCCGCCGCCGGGCGCCGACAACGCGGTCCGCCCCTCCTCGGCGCCGCGGCCGTCCATCGACCAGCCCAGGTAGATCATCATGTCGGCGACCGTCGACGGCGGCATCAGCGTCTCGTAGCGCCCCGCGGGCAGTTCGACGGTTCGCTGCGCCCAGCCCAGCCGCATCGCCAGATCGTCCAGCAGCGCGTCGGTCGGGACCTCTACGAACCACGGTGTGCTCACCCCGGCCCACGCGCTGGCCTGGTCGCGTTTGGCGTTGATCTCCACCGTGCCGGTCGGCTGGGTGAAGCGCCGGCGGATCCCGGTGGACGTGGCCAGAAACGTCGTCTCGACGACGTGGTGGGCGTAGCCGTAGAGCCGGTCGGTGCGGCCGAACCCGCGCGACAACGACTCGGCGACGTCGGCGAACACCGCGGCGTCGGTGTCGGGCACCGGCTCGTTCCAGTCGTCAGGCGTTCCGCTGCCGGTGAGCAGGGCGGCGCTGTCGCGGGCGTCGGGAGCGGCATGTGCGGCCTGTTCGGCGGCGGCCACCAGCGCACCGATCGCCGCCGGGTCGACGTCGCTGGTGCGGATCGCCCCGGTGTGCGAGGTATCACCCTTGCGCACAATGGAAATCACGGTGGTCGACCGGGTCCGGGAGACGCCGTTGGTGGTCATCGAGTTGCCGGCCCAGCGCAGCGATGCCTCGGCGGTGTCGGTGACGATGACGATTGTCTCGTCGACCCGGCCGGACTGGCCGGCGGCCTGCAGCGCCAGTTCGACGACCTGCTGTGCGGGGATCATGCGCGACACCACCCCAATTTGGCCTCTTCGCTGACGCTCATCGGCCGGCCTCCTCACGGGTATTCAGCACGTTCACCCCACGGAACAGCGCCGACGGGCAGCCGTGGCTGACCGCGGCGACCTGGCCGGGCTGAGCCTTACCGCAGTTGAACGCCCCGCCCAGACGCCAGGTCGACGGCCCCCCAACGGCTTCCATCGAATTCCAGAAGTCGGTGGTGGTGGCCTGGTAGGCGACGTCGCGCAGCTGGCCGTCCAGCCGGCCGTCGCGGATCCGGTAGAACCGCTGACCGGTGAACTGGAAGTTGTAGCGCTGCATGTCGATCGACCAGGACTTGTCCCCGACGATGTAGATGCCGTCGGCGACCCGGCCGATCAGATCGTCGGTGCTCAGATCGTCAGAACCCGGCTGCAATGAGACGTTGGCCATCCGCTGGATCGGGACATGGTGCGCGGAATCGGCATACGAGCAGCCGTTGGAGCGGGCCTGACCCAGTCGCGGGGCGAACACCCGGTCCAGTTGATAGCCGACGAAGATGCCGTCGCGCACCAGATCCCAACTCTGGGCGGCCACTCCCTCGTCGTCGTATCCGATTGTCGCCAAACCATATTCGACGGTGCGGTCGGCGGTCACCGTCATCACCGGCGAGCCGTAGCGCATGGTGTTCAGCTTGTCCGGGGTGGCGAACGAGGTGCCGGCATAGGCCGCCTCGTAGCCGATCGCGCGGTCGTATTCGGTGGCGTGCCCGATGGATTCGTGGATCGTCAGCCACAGGTTGGTCGGGTCGATCACCAGGTCGGTCGGGCCGGCCACCACGGTGGGCGCCTTGGTCTTCTCGGCCAGCAGGCCGGGCAGCTCGGCCAGCTCGGTGCTCCAGTCCCACACGTCGTCGCCGGCCAGCACCTCCCAGCCGCGGGCCATCGGCGGGGCCAGCGTGCGCATCGACTCGAAGCTGCCGGCGGCGGCGTCCACCGCCACCGCCTCCAGAGCCGGCATCACCCGCACCCGCTGCTGGGTGATCGACGAGCCGAAGGTGTCGGCGTAGAACACCTGCTCCTTGACCGTGTTGACCATCGCTGACACATGGTCCACCCCGTCGGACGCCAGCAGCCGGCCCGAGTACTCCCCGAGCAGCGCGATCTTGTCGGCGGTCGACACCGTGAACGGGTCGATCGCGTAGCTCGACACCCAGGTGACGTCGGCGTAGACCGGCTCGGGCGCCAGCTCGATGCGTTCGGCATTCAGCGCCGCCAGCGAGGTGGCGACCTGCACGGCGCGGCGGGCGGTGTCGGCGGCGACCTCGGGGGCGAGTTCGGCGTGGGAGGCAAAACCCCAGGTGCCGTCGACGATCACTCTTACCGCCAGTCCGATCTCCCGGTCGGTGACCGCGCTCTGCAGCTCCCCGTCGCGCAGCTGCACCACTTCGCTGGTCACGGCGTGGATGCGCAGGTCGGCATAGCTGGCCCCGGCGGCGCGGGCCGCAGACAGGGCGGCGTCGGCGAGCGCGTGGCGCGGCAGGGCCAGGAAGTCGGCGTCGACATCAAGACTCACGAGCTACACCGTAACGGGCGAGTCGGCCAACCCGCTTTAATGGCGAAGGTGACCACTCGGCGTGTGCGCTCCACCCTGCTCGGGTATGCGCTGCTGGCGCCGAGCCTGTTCGGGGTGGTGTGCTTCCTGCTGTTGCCGATGCTGGTGGTGGTGTGGCTGAGCCTGCACCGCTGGGATCTGCTGGGACCCATCCGCTATGTGGGGCTGGACAATTGGCGCACGGTGCTCACCGACCCCGGCTTCGGCAACTCGTTGTTGGCGACGCTGGCGTTCATCGCGATCGTGGTGCCTGCCCAGATCGTCCTGGGTTTGGCCGCGGCCGCGCTGCTGGCCCGGGAACTGCCGGGTAGCGGGGTGTTCCGCACCGTGTACGTGCTGCCGTGGGTGTGTTCGCCGCTGGCGGTCGCGGTGTTGTGGCGTTGGATTCTGGCCCCCACCGACGGCGCGGTCAGCAGCCTGTTGGATCGGCGCATCGAGTGGCTGACCGATCCGGGACTGGCGCTGCCGGTTGTGTCGGCGGTGACGGTGTGGACCAATGTCGGTTACGTGACCCTGTTCTTCCTGGCCGGCATCCTGGCGATCCCGCCGCAGATCCATGCCGCCGCCCGCCTGGACGGCGCGACCGGCTGGCAGCGGTTCTGGCACATCACGCTGCCGATGCTGCGCCCGACGCTGTTCTTCGTGTCGGTCACCGGCATCGTCAGCGCGGCGCAGGTCTTCGACACCGTGTACGCGCTGACCGGCGGCGGCCCGGGCGGGCGTACCGATCTGGTGGCGCACCGCATCTATGCCGAAGCGTTCGGCGCCGCGGCGATCGGGCGGGCCGCGGTGATGGCGCTGGTGCTGTTCGTCATCCTGGTGGGCGCGACGATCGTCCAGCATCTCTACTTTCGTCGCCGGATCAGCTATGACCTCACGTAACGCGGTGATCTATCTGGGGCTGTTGGCCGGGGCGGTGATCACCCTGGCCCCGTTCGGGTTGGGCCTGCTGACCTCGGTCACCTCCGCACAGCAGTTCGCCACCGGCGCGCCGCTGTCGCTGCCCCGCCCGCCGACCCTGGGCAATTACGCGGCCCTCGGTGATGCTGGGTTCGGGCGTGCGCTGGCGGTCACCGCGCTGATGACGGCGATGATCACGCTGGCTCAGCTGACGTTCTCGGTGCTGGCCGGTTATGCGTTCGCCCGCCTGGAGTTCGCCGGACGCGACGTGCTGTTCTGGCTGTACATCGCGACTCTCATGGTGCCGGGCACCGTCACCGTGGTGCCGCTGTATCTGATGATGGCCGAGGCCGGGCTGCGGAACACGTTCTGGGCGTTGGTGTTGCCGTTCCTGTTCGGTTCGCCGTATGCGATCTTCCTGCTGCGCGAATACTTTCGCGGCATCCCCGCCGACCTGGTCAACGCCGCGCGCCTGGACGGCGCCAACACCCTCGACGTGATCGTGCACGTGGTGTTGCCGGCCAGCAAGCCGATCCTGGTGACGCTGACGTTGATCACCGTTGTCAGCCAGTGGAATTCGTTCATGTGGCCGCTGGTGATCACCAGCGGCCGCACGTGGCGGGTGCTCACCGTCGCCACCGCAGGATTGCAGACCCAGTACAACGCCCAGTGGACGTTGGTGATGGCGGCGACGACGGTGGCGATAGTCCCGCTGATCGCGCTGTTCCTGGTGTTTCAGCGTCAGATCGTGCGTTCGATCGTGGTGACCGGGCTGAAATGAGCTGGCCGCCACGCTTCTCCACCCGGCTGCTGGCCGGGCTGGTCGCGGTCGCGGTGCTGCTGGTGGCCGGCGTGCTTGTACTTGGCCGCAGTAGCGACCCATCCGGCAGGACCGTCATCACCGTGCGGCTGTGGGACCCCGCCGTGGCCGCCGCCTACACCGAATCGTTCGCCGAGTTCACCCGCACCCACCCGGACATCGAGGTGCGCACCGACGTCGTCCCCTACGCCAGCTACTTCACCACCCTGCGCACGGATGTGGCCGGTGGCGGCGCGGACGACATCTTCTGGATCAACAACGCCAACCTCGCCGAATACGCCGACAACGACCGGTTGATGGCCGTCGACCCCCGCCCCGACTGGGACCCGTCGGTGATGGCCCAGTTCACCCGCAACGGCGTGCTGTGGGGTGTGCCGCAGCTGACCGACGCCGGGATCGCCCTGTACTACAACGCCGACCTTTTGGCCGCCGACGGTGTCGACCCCGCCGACCTGGACACCCTGCGCTGGGATCCCGACCCCGCCGTGGACAGCCTGCGCCCCCTGCTCAGGCGGCTCACCCACGGCCGACAGTGGGGATACAACGCCGCCAACGACTTACAGGCCATCTACCTCAACTACATCGGCTCGGCGGGCGGAGTGTTCTCCTCTCGTGACCGATTCGCATTCGACAACCCACGGGCACGCCTGGCGTTCCAGTACGTGATCGACTTGATCAACACCGATCGGGTCGCCCCGCCGGCGTCGGACACCAACGACAACGGCGACTTCTCCCGCAACCAGTTCCTGTCCGGGCGGATGGCAGTGTTCCAGTCCGGCACCTACAACCTGGCCCAGATCGCCGAGCGCGCACCGTTCCGCTGGGGAGTGGCAATGCTGCCGGCCGGGCCTGCCGGCCGGGTCAGCGTCACCAACGGCATTGTCGCCGCTGGTAATCCGGCCACCCGCCACCCCGAGGCCGTCCGCGCGGTGCTGGCCTGGCTGGGCAGCAGCCGCGGCAACGCCTACCTGGGCACCAGCGGTGCGGCCATCCCCGCGGTACTGCCCGCTCAGCAGGTGTATTTCGACTACTGGTCGGCCAAGGGGGTGGATGTGCGGCCGTTCTTCACGGTGCTCGACGGCCCGCGGATCGCCGCGCCCGGCGGGGCCGGGTTCGCCGCCGGCTACCAGGCGATCAAGCCATACTTCGACGAGATGTTCCTGGGCCGAACGCCCGTCGCTGACGCGCTGGCCGCTGCGCAGAAGGCGGCCAATGCCGCCGCCGCACGCTAGTGTCCTGAGTCGTTAATTCGTTTGCAGTGGTCCCGACCGCCGAGCGTGTGGGTTCTCGTTGAGGATCGACGAAAAATCAACGACAACACCCACGTTCGGCGCGCGAAGGGGGGCCGATTCGGGCGATTCCCGGGGCTGGCGAACTAATGACTCAGGACGCTAGATACCGGCGAGCACCGTCGCCTGCAAGGCCGCCGCCACCACGATCACCAGCCCGCAGACCACCAGCACCACCCAGTCGGCCCGCTTCGGCCCGGATGGTGCCGCCGAGATCATGCCGGTCCCGCCGCGCGCGGTGATCGCATCGCCCATCTCGTCGGCGCGGCGCAGCGCCACCGTGACCCCGGCCGCCATCAGGTCGACCATCTCGATCGCCCAGCGCCGGCGCCGGGCCCGGCGGCTGGTCAGCACCGGCGGCGGGCGCAGCCGCCGCGCGGCATACAGCAACCGGAATTCCTCGAGCAGCATCGGAAAAGCCCGCAGCGACAGGGCCAGGGCCACCGCCCAGTCGTCGACCGGAATGCGGAAGAACTTCAGCGGCCGGCCCAGCCGAGCCACTGCGGGCGCCACATCAGCAACGTTGGTCGTCCAGGAGACCAACATGCCCAGGCCCAGCAACACGATCGACACCACGGTGATCCGCACGAACTTCAGCAGCCCGCCCAGCGCGATGTCGTACGAGCCCAGGTGCAGAACCGGCGTCCCGCCGCCGAGCGTGGCGGTCACCGCACCCAACAGCAGCAGCAACCACAGCCACGTGGGGACGGACGGCACCACACCCCGCGGAATGCGGGCCATCCGAATCGCGATACCGATGACGATGGTCACCAACGCGAGCGGCACCCAGTCCGGGTAGAACGCCAGTAACGCCGAGAACGCCAGGACGACGAGAATTTTGGTGCCGGCCCACAGCTCGTGGATCGGGGACGTGCCGGGCACCGGGCGCAGCAGCACCACCGGGCGGGACTGACGGGTGGTGGTCATGACGGCCCCTCGGTCAGCACGCCCTGGTTCAGGTGCAGGGTGCGCGGGCACAGCTCCTCCAGCCCGACGAAGTCGTGCGAGATCACCACGACGGTCAATCCGCTGTTGCGGCGCAGATCGCTGAGCAGTCGCAGCAGTCCGCGCTGGCTGGCGGCATCCAGGCCGGCGAGCGGCTCGTCGAGGATCAGCGCCTGTGGTGAGCGGGCCAACAGCCCGGCGATCACCACTCGGCGCATCTGCCCGCCGGAGAGCTGGTCGATGCGGCGCCGGGCCAGCGATGCGTCCAGGCCCACCTTGGCCAGCGCGCCGGTCACCCGGGCGTGGTCGTGCGGCGAAAACCCCGCCGCAGAAGCGACTTCGGTGTCCACACGGCTGCGCATCAGCTGCAGCCGAGCGGCCTGGAAGGCGATCGCCACCGCGCCGATGCACTCGGTGGCGGGCCGTCCGCGAACCAGGCAGGCGCCGGCAGTCGGCGTGGTCAGCCCCGCCATGATCCAGGCCAGGGTGGACTTGCCGGAACCGTTACCGCCGTGAATCAGCACGCCGTCACCCTCGGAGACGGTGAAGCTGACATCGGACAGCGCGGGTTTGGCCCACGGTGTGCCGCTGGCGTATTCGTGACTGACATGGTCCAGCTGCAGCACCGGCGCCGCCGCCCGCGGGGCGGCGCTCGCCGTCGCGGTGGGCGCGGCGGCGCTTTCGACCATCTCGGTGTTGTCCTGCGAGGCGCTCAGCGTGACGATCCGGTCGGCGGTGTAGGCCTCGTTGTTGTAGTGGGTGATCTGCACCAGCGCCATCCGGTGCCGTTCGGTGAGCCCGGACAACACCGTGAGCAGGGCTTCGCGGCCCCGTTGGTCCACCATGCTGGTGACCTCGTCGGCGATCAGCATCGACGGGCGGCGCGCCAGGGCCGCGGCCACCGCGAGGCGCTGCAGTTCGCCGCCGGACAGCCCGCCGGTGTCGCGTTCCTCCATCCCGGTCAGGCCGACTTCGGCCAGCAAACCCGCGACGTCGGTGGTCGTTCCCGGCGGCAGCCCCCACACCACGTCGTCGGCGACCCTCGTTCCGAGGACCTGACTTTCGGGGTGTTGCATGACGACCGCGGTCCCACCCAGCCGGCCGAGCCCGACCGCGCCGGGCCGTTCGATCGAGCCGGACGTGGGGTGCCGGCCGGACAGCAGCAGCATCAGTGTGGTTTTGCCGGAACCGTTGGCGCCGGTGATCGCCACGTGCTCGCCCGGTTCCACGGTCATGCTCAGCGGCCGCAGCGCGTCGTGCGCGGCGCCGGGGTACCGGAACCGGGCATCGGCCAGCCGCACCGGAACCGGTGCGACCGGCCCGGTTTCGTCGGGGATCTCGAGTTTGTGGACGTCGGGGATGCCGCGCAGCCGCTCCAGCACCCGCGACAGCGCCCACCAGCCCACCAGGGTCACGACCATGATCGAGAAGATGGCGTAGGCCATCAACAGCAGCGGCCAGTACTCCAGGGCGACGCCGAACAGGTGACGGGCGTCCTGCGCGGCGGGTCGGAACGGCTCGAAGCGCGACACCACGGAGACGACCCCGTCGAAGTTGGCGGTCATGGCGGCGAAGGTGAGTGTGCGCAGCCGCACCAGTACGGTCAGCGCGGCGATGATGAAGAGCCCGAAGACCACGCCGGCCACCAGTCCGACCGCGATCACGGTCGGCGTGCCGCGCTTGCGCCGTTTCATGATGCCGGCCAGCCCGCCGACATAGGCGCAGTTGACCACCACCATCAAGCCGCTGATGCCGGCGATCAGGAACGCCACCACGCTGGCCGCGAACGTCGCGGCCACCAGCACCCGCAGCCGGTAGCGGTAGCCGAGCAATCCCATCGGGACGGTGGTCAGCAGTGACAGCCCGCCGGCGAACGGGACGACGACCGAGATGATCGACAGTGCTGCGGCCAGCGCCGCCATCACCGAGGCCTGGGCCATCTCCACCGGTGACAGTGCACGCGCTGCGCGGCGGTCGAGCGACGGGCCGGAGGGCTGGCGCGCAGGCGCCTCCGGTCTCGTCGCGGTCATCACCCGATTCTGCCAGCCCGCGCGCCCGGGCCGTCGCTTCGACCTGCCGCCGACGGCACCTGCTGTGGACCTGCTGTGAGGAAGGCCACCGGGCTGCCGGGCGACAACATAGTATTTCTATGTAAATATGGAACGCATGAGTCCGACGCCCACTCAGGAACGCTCCGACTCCACTTCCGGTCTGGGATCCGAGCTGCTCACGGTCGTTGCGAAGCTCAACCGTCTGGCCACCCAACGGATCCGGCTGCCGCTGCCGTGGGCACAGGCCAGACTGCTGGGCACCATCGAGGATCAAGGCGAAGCCCGGATCTCGGATCTGGCCGAGCTCGACCACTGCTCCCAGCCGACGATGACCACCCAGGTCCGTCGCCTCGAAGACGCCGGCCTGGTGGCGCGCACCCCCGATCCCGTCGATGCGCGTGCCGTCCGCATTCGCATCACCCCCAAGGGCCAGACAATCCTGGCCCAGGTCCGCGCGGACCGCGCCGCGGTGATCGATCCGCGCATCGAGCGGCTCTCCGCCGAGGACCGCGACATTCTGTCGACCGCCGTCGGAGCCCTGCATCGGCTGCTCGACGACCTCGACACCTCCCCGAGAAGTTAGGAGTGAGCCACTCATGTGGCGCCAACCCAAGGCCGTCTGGGCCGTCGCGTTCGCATCCGTCGTCGCCTTCATGGGCATCGGACTCGTCGACCCGATCCTGAAACCGATCGCCGACAACCTCGACGCCACCCCGTCGCAGGTGTCGCTGCTGTTCACCAGCTATATGGCCGTCATGGGTGTGGCGATGCTGGTCACCGGCGTGGTGTCCAGCCGGATCGGCCCGAAACGGACCCTGCTGCTGGGTCTGGTGATCATCATCGCGGGCGCCGGACTGGCCGGGATGAGCGACACCGTGATGGGCATCGTGGGCTGGCGCGCGCTGTGGGGCCTGGGCAACGCGCTGTTCATCGCCACCGCGCTGGCCACCATCGTCAGTTCCGCGCGCGGCTCGGTCGCCCAGGCCATCATCCTCTACGAGGCGGCGCTGGGGCTCGGCATCGCGGTCGGCCCCTTGGTCGGCGGCATGCTGGGGTCGATCTCGTGGCGCGGCCCGTTCTTCGGGGTGTCGGCGCTGATGGCCCTCGCGCTGGTGGTGACGGCGCTGCTGTTGCCCGAAACCCCGCGTCCGCAGCGGGTGACGACACTGGCCGATCCGTTCCGGGCGCTACGGCACCGCGGCCTGTTCGGCGTGGCCGTCACCGCGCTGCTCTACAACTTCGGGTTCTTCACCCTGCTGGCGTTCACCCCGTTCCCGCTCGACATGACGGCCCACGAGATCGGCCTGATCTTCTTCGGCTGGGGCGTGTGCCTGGCGTTCACCTCGGTGGTGGTCGCACCCCGGCTGCAGCACCGCTTCGGCACCGTTCGCGTGCTGGTGATCAACCTGCTGTGCTTCGCGGCCCTGCTGGCGGTGATGGCCGTGGTCACCGACGACAAGACCGCGCTGGCCGCCTGCGTGGTGGTGGCCGGCCTGTTCATCGGCGTCAACAACACGCTGATCACCGAGACGGTGATGAAGGCCGCTCCCATCGAGCGCGGCGTCGCCTCGGCGGCCTACAGCTTCATGCGGTTCGGCGGCGCGGCCGTCGCCCCCTGGCTGGCCGGAGTGCTCGGCGAGCGGATCAGCGTGCATCTGCCGTTCTGGGTGGGTGCCACCGCGGTCCTGGTCGGCGCCGGGGTGCTGGGCCTGACCAGCCGCCATCTGAGCGTCGACGAACCCGAAAGCGAGCTCGACGAACTGACCGACGAGGCCGTCGCGGTCACCGTCGGCGACAGCTGATCACATCCAGACGGTCGCCTTGGCGCTCTCCCGCGGCTGAGCGAGCGGATGGCCCGACCCGAGCATGTTGCCGGTGATCGTCGAACAGAAGCGGTACATCGAGATGTCGAACACGGTGTTGCTCATCGGCTTTTCGATGAAATGTCCGAGCCGCTCAGCGCCGACGAACACGACCATCAGCAGCAGGCCGATCAGCACACCGGCAACCGGATGGGTGGACCCGTCCAGCCGGGTGAAGGCCATGATCGCGAAGAACCAGGCCACCGTGCGGATGAAGAACTCGTAGTGCACCGGGATGGGCTCGTTACGAATGCGCTCGAGCCCGCTCTGCGCGCTCACCAGCCCGGTGTTCGCCGTCATCAGCATCATCCGGGCCTGGGAGTCGATCTGGTTGTCGGCGCACAGCACCTGGATGTCGGCGGCCTGCTCGGTCAGCAGGTCGGTGGCGCTGATGCCGGCAGGGTCCTCCGGCGTCAGCTCGGCGAGCTCCGGTATCGGCGTGACGCCGCGTAATTCGGCGGCCAGCTGCCAGCAGTAGCGCGCCTGGCGGCGGCGCATCCGATCCAGCACGGTACCCATCCCGGGGGAACCGGTGTCGACCGAACGCAGCCCATTCTGCGTGGCACGGGAATTGATGATGATGTTCCCCCACAGGGTTCGCGCCTCCCACCACCGGTTGTAGGCGATGGTGTTGCGAAAGCCGATGAACACCGAGGCACCGATGCCCAGTACCGACAGCACCGCCGCGGCGTAGTCGATCTGGGTGGGGTCCGGCACCGGCAGCAGTGCGACGGCGACCACCACGATCGCCAGCAGGTCCCAGCGCAACTGCCACGTCACCAGAGCGGTGACCTTGAGCGGGCCCAACTTCCCGACGCTACGGATCACCGCGCCAGCGTATTACCTGGGCGGGGCCTGTTCACGCCAACACCACGGCGGCGAACGCATCTTCGCCCGGCACCGATCGGTCGGCGACCAGGGCCGCAGGTCCAGGCTGTGAGTTCACATATCTGAGGTTGGCCGGCGTTTGCCACATCCGCGTTTGCCCGGGCCGTCCCGTGGATACCTTCAGGGGATGACCACCACTGCGGAGCACCTGCGTAACGCGCTCGACGGACGCTGGCGAGATGTCAAGAACGCCGTGCGCGCCGAACTGTCCACCGAAGTGTTCCGGCCGCACTACACCCCGAACACCGTCATCGCCCGGGCGAAGGTGGCCGAGCAGATGAAGATCATGGCGGCCGCGGGCGCCGCCGAGGACGGTTTCCGCAAGGAACACGGCGGCAACGGCGATGTGGGCGCGGCCGTCACCCGCATCGAGATGCTCGCGATGTCCGACCTGTCCCTGATGGTCAAGGCCGGCGTCCAGTGGGGGCTGTTCGGTGGGGCCATCGAGAATCTCGGCACCGAGCGTCACCACACCGCCTATGTCCAGCGGATCATCGACCTGGACCTGGTCGGTTGTTTCGCGATGACCGAGACCGGACACGGCAGCGACGTCCAGTCTTTGGAAACCACGGCCACCTACGATCCGGCCACCCAAGAATTCGTGATCAACTCCCCCACCCCGACCTCACGTAAGGACTACATCGGCGGTGCCGCCGAAACAGCTCGAGTGGCAGCCGTTTTCGCCCAACTGATCACCGAGGGCCAGACGCACGGGGTGCACTGCTTCGTGGTGCCGATCCGGGACGACACCGGCAACGACCTGCCCGGGGTGACCACATCGGACTGTCAGTACAAGGGCGGCCTGCCCGGCGTCGACAACGGCCGGATCATGTTCGACCATGTCCGCGTTCCGCGCGAGAACCTGCTGAACAAATACGCCGACGTAGCCCCCGACGGTACGTACTCCTCGCCGATCGAGAACCCCAACCGGCGCTTCTTCACCATGCTGGGCACCCTGATCCGCGGCCGGGTCACCGTCGGTGGCAGCGCGGCCGCCGCGGGACGGGTGGCGTTGGACATCGCCGTGCGATATGCCCTGCAGCGCAGGCAGTTCAGCGCGCCGGACGACGAAGGCGAGGTGCTGATCATGGACTACCTGGTCCATCAGCGCCGGCTGTTCCCGCTGATAGCCCGTTCCTACGCACTGCAGTTCGCCCAGAACGAGTTGGTGGCCAAGCTGCACGACCTGCAGACCGCCGACAGCCCTGACACCGAGGAGCAGCGTGAGCTGGAGTCGCGCGCGGCCGGGCTGAAGGCGGCCAACACCTGGCATGCCAGCGCCGCAATCCAGGAAGCCCGCGAAGCCTGCGGCGGCGCAGGCTATCTCGCCGAGAACCGGCTGATCGCCTTGCGTGGAGACACCGACGTGTTCACCACGTTTGAGGGCGACAACCATGTGCTGACCCAGCTGGTGGCCAAGGAGTTGCTGACCGCCTACGCCGACGACATCAAGGGCATGAGCCCGGTCGAGTGGGTGCGTTTCGCCGCCAACTTCGCCGGTGACCGGGTTCTGAAAAGAACTGCGGCCGAGACGATCATGCAGACCATCCTCGACTCGCGTCAGGACAACGAGGAAGAGGGCAGCCTGTTCAACCGCGGCACCCAGGTCAAGATGTTCGAGGACCGCGAGCAGTACCTGCTGTCCACGGTGGCGCGCCGACTGCAGGGCAAGTCCAAGGAGATGTCGGCGTTCGACGCCTTCAACGCGGTGCAGGATCACGTACTGCACACCGCGAAGGCCCACATCGATCGGATCGTGCTCGAGGCGTTCGTCGCCGGCATCGACACCTGTGCCGACGACGAGGCCCGCGCGATCCTCGGTCAGGTGTGCGACCTGTACGCGCTGTCGGTGATCGAGGACGACAAGGCCTGGTTCATCGAGCACCGCTTCCTGTCCACCGAGCGGGCCAAGGCCGTCACGCGCGGCATCAACGAACGGTGCCGGACGCTGCGACCCTACGCCGAACAACTGGTCGACGGGTTCGGCATTCCCGAGCAACTCCGGTATGCGGAGATGCTGCATCCGGAACATCTCGCCACAGGCGGTTAGGTTGTGCAGTTGGTGTCGGGTGCCGGGAACTCGTCACATGCTGCAACCATGTCGCCGAACAAGAACCCCTGACCCAGCTCGCACCCCAACTCGACGAGGGCGTCGAACTGGTCCGGTCGCTCGATACCCTCGGCGATCACCTCGAGCCCAAGGCTGGCTCCGAGGCCTAGCACCGCCCGGGTGATCGCCTCACACCGGGCATCGTCACACAGCCCATCGATGAACTGCTTGTCGATCTTGAGGATGTCCAACGGCAGCGCGACGATTCTCGACAGACCGCTGAAGCCAGTACCGAAGTCGTCAATCGCTATGCGTACCCCGATCCGGCGAAGAGCCTCAAGATCATCTTTGGCCGACTGCGCGATCTTCCCGGCATGACTTTCGGTTATCTCGAGTACGAGCCGGTGCGGCGCCAGGCCCGTCGTGCGGAGGGCTTCGATGATCCCCACCCGGAAGTTGCTGTCCGCCAACTCGCGGAGCGATACGTTGACGTGTACCGCCGCGGCAGCCATGGTCCCACCCCATCGGACCGCCTGTCCACAGGCCTCGTTGAGCACATAACGGCCGATAGCCGGCATCTGACAAGAGTTTTCGGCAAGGTCCAAGAATTCGTCGGGCCCCAATAGTCCCCACGCCGGATGCAACCAGCGCAGAAGGGCCTCGGCCGCAACCCATTCACCCCGTCGCAGATTCACGATCGGTTGGAATTCCAGGGCGAGCTGGCCCAGTCGCAAGGCCGGCTCGAGATCGCGCGTCAGCTGCACTGCGCGCACCAAGGCTGCCTCTTGGGACGGGTCGCCAAGGCTGACCCGATCCCTTCCGGACTTCTTGGCCTGGTACATCAGCATGTCCGCGCGCTGCAGAAGCGATTGGGCGGTGCATCCTGGCTGAGACATCACCGCGCCGGCGCTCACCGACAGCTGGTCGTAGGTTGCGTGGTCGGCGACCCCCACCGGCCGACGCAGCGTGTCCTGGAGCCGTTTGGCCACGCTGTCCAGTTCAGCGACGCTGGACACGGCCGGACACAGCACCGCGAATTCATCACCGCCCAATCGGGCGGCGGTGTCGCCCGGCCGAATCGAGGCCAGGATGCGCTCCGCCATCGTCCTCAGCACGTTGTCACCCTCACCATGACCCCAGGTGTCGTTGACCGCCTTGAACCGGTCCAGGTCGAGGAAGATCAGCCCCCCTCGGCTCGCACCCGGCTGTTCTGCGGCCGCGAGCGCGTGTTCGACCCTATCCATCAACAACGAGCGGTTGGCCAATCCGGTCAGCTGGTCGTGCATGGCCAGGTGCTGCAACTCTGCTTCCACACGCTTGCGGCCGGTGATGTCCTCGACCAAGCACATCCCGTACGGGCCGGCCCCTCCGGAGGCGATGATCGATGCCGAGATCGATCCCCACACTGTTGTACCGTCCGCACGCCGGAACGCGGTCTCGGCGTCATACTGCTGGCCGACGTGCATCGCGAGCAGCGGGCGCAGCCCAGCCGCCCCGGACGTACAGGGCACATCGGCGAGATCGGTCACCGCGATGTCAAGCACCGCGGCCTGCGAGCGACCGACGAAGTCGGCCATGGCCTGATTGCATCGCGTGATTCGTCCATCGCCGTGCGGCGCGAGCTCGAACATGAACATGCCCATCGGGGCCGTGTCGAAGGCCAGCCGGAATCGCTCTTCACTTTCCGCCAGCGCCTGTTTCGCGGCCTTCTGCTGGGTGACGTCGGTGGCCACACCGATGTATCCCCCGCAGCTGCCGTCCGCGTTGGTGATCTGGGAAACGGCCAGGCTCACCGTCACGTGGCTGCCGTCACGCCGGACGTACGTCCACTCGCGAACCTCCGCCTGCTGCGGGGTGACGTTGTGAACGAACACGTCAAAGCCGGCGGGGACGCCGAGTTCGGTCGCCCTGGCGCGAACCTCGTCGTGATCGTGGAAGGCCATCGGCGTATCGCCGAGCATCTCTGCTTCGGTCCAGCCCAGCAGACGCTGCGCGCCGTTGTTAAACACCGTGATGCACCCATCGGGGTCGGTGCCGATGATCGCTTGTTCCGACGCGGCGTGCAGGACGCCGGCAAACAGGTCGCGGGCCTCGCGCAACGCCCGCGCAGTCAGCCGTTCTTCGGTGACGTCGCGATAGGCGATGACCTCAAACATCGACTGGTGGACGAGCGGAGCCGTCGCGAGTTCGACGACTCGGGGTTGCTCACCGGCTACCACGACGTCGCGCGGCCCCTCGCGGTCCGGCGAGAGCACCGCGTTGGGCGCTTTCTCGCCTCGGGCCGCCGAAACCACGTTGTCGACGATGCCCGAATCGGACGCCCGCGCGTTCTGCAGAACGACCTCACCGGCAGGATCGATGAGCAGCACGCTGTCGTGGATGCTGTCCAACACGGCGCCGAACAGTTCGGAATCACGATCAGCCTGATCGCGCGCCACCTGTAGCTTCGAGACAAGGCGAACGCGCGAGTCTCGATACAACGACAACGTCAGGACGACGACCGTCAGACTCCCGACCATCGCCTGCGCCAGCAATGCACGTGTCTGAAGATCGGGAACGACGGACACGCCCCTGCCGAGAAGAGTGGTGACGATAATCCAGATGCCCGCCACCAGCAGGAAAACGGTGCTCACGGTCGTGCTGTAGCGCAGCGCCACCCACACCGCGGGCAGCAACGTCAGAAACGCCAGGGGCACACCGCTGTGCAGCCAGAAGGCCCAGGCGAAAACAACGACCACAACAGCCCCGACCAGCAGCGCCTCCAGCAAGGCCGCCGGGGAAATCTGCGGGCGCTTCCAGGTGACGTCGCGCAGTCTGAGCCAGACGGCCACCCCAAGCAGGGCCGTGGCTCCGTTGCGCACCGCGAACAGCGCAAAAGTCTCCCACGGCGGCTGCCGCATCGCGACGACCATGTAGGCGGTGGCCAAGACTGCCGCGCAGACAGTCCCAGCTGACACAGCCACGACCAGCCGCGCGAAGTCGGCGGGGTCGCGGAGAACGATCTGGTCGCGGTGGTAGGTCAGGATTGCCGCGCTCACCACCGCCAACACGACGTTCACCACCACAAACCACGCGCTGAGCGGCAGCGGGGCCCCCGTCGCCAGATTGGTTCCGAACGTCACAGCGGCCAGGATCGCGACATTGAACAGGCAGGCACGGCGGCCGTAGCCACAGGCTGCGAGCAACCACACGATCGCGACCGCCGCGGCCGGCCACACCAAGGAGAGTTCGCCGCCGCCCAACCGGGTGGCACGACCGAGAACCACCGACAGGGCGTATGCCACGGCAAACGCGCCGATGATCGACGCGGAGCGAAGGGTCGGAGCCATCACACCCCCCTCACCACGGAAACGCCCGCATCCAGAATGCGGCGTTGGTGCGGCGTTCGGACCGGAAAACGGATATTCGCGTCGCTTCTCGGCCAGCCTGGGCCGCCGCACCTGCGATCGGACGGCAAAGACCGGTGCGGGTCCCGCAGGCTCTCGAGGGGCGTGACCGCTTCGACGGTCGACAGGACGCACAGTTTCGACAATTTTGACAAAACACCGCGGATTTCCCAGTAACGTCTGCGCCGTGGAATTGACGCTGCAGCGCATCGGTGCGTGGTGCGGGACGATCATGATCATCCTGTACGGAACAAGTCTGTCGGGGATCGCGCGGATGTTTCCGCCACTGTCACCCGTCTCCTCGCCGGAGGAGATCGCCGCGTTCTACGTCGATCACAAGATCTGGATCCGGATCGGCATCGCCGGGTGCCTGCTGACGTCGGTGATCGCGCTGCCATTCCTCGCCGCCATCGTGCTGCGGATCCGCCGGGTTGAGGGACAGTTCGGGATGCTGTCGGTGACGCAGCTGTTCGCCGCCACGATTTTCGTTCCGGCCTTGCTGTTTCCGTTCTTGATCATGGCGACGGCGGCGTTTCGGCCCGAGACCCGGCCGCCGGACATCACCCAGGCACTCAACGACGTGTTCTGGCTGATGTTCATCGGCATCGTCGGCACGATCATCGTGCAGAACATCACGCTGGCGATCGCCTCATTCATCGACAAGACCGAGCCGCAGACCTTCCCCCGCTGGTACGGCTACCTCAACCTGTGGGTGGCGCTGCTGTCGCTGCCCGGCTGCGTGGTCGTGGTGTTCAACGACGGACCGCTGGCCTGGCACGGGGTTTTCGCGTTCTACATCCCGGGTCTGGCACTGACGATCTGGCTGTTCTCCACGACCTATGTGCTGAACCGCGGCATCAAAGCCCAGCAGCTCGCCGAACGAGCATGACGGCGGCGGGTCACCCGGCCGCCACGCGACGCATCCCCGGCGAACAGGGCACCTGGGTATTCCTGCTCGGCGACATGGGGGTGTTCGCAGCCTTCTTCGCCACCTTCATGGTCGAACGATCCAAGGCGCCAGAGGTTTTCGACGCGGCCCGCAAGACTTTGCACGTCAACATCGGACTGGTCAACACGTTGGTGTTGCTGACCAGTTCGCTGTTCGTGGTGGCCGCGATCGGAGCCATCCGGACCGGGGCGCGCTCGACGGCGTTCACGGCGCTGCTGATCGCGATGGGCTGCGGTGTGGTGTTCGTGGCGCTGAAGGTGACCGAGTACGTGTTGCTGGCCGGCGCCGGCCACGGCCCGGGCGGCAACCACTTCTACCTCTACTACTTCATCCTGACCGGGCTGCACCTGCTGCATGTGTGCATCGGGATCCTCGTGTTGGCGCTGATGCTCACCCAGACCAGACGCACCGAACTGTCGGCCACCCGGCTCGCGGTGATCGAGGGCGGCGGCTGCTTCTGGCACCTGGTCGACCTGTTGTGGATCGTCCTGTTCCCGCTGCTGTATCTGGTGAGCTGATGCTGGCGTTCATGCGTAACCGGGCCGGCGTGAGCTGGCTGATCCTGGTGGCCTTCACGTTGGCGTCGTGGGCCTTCGGTGCCGACCACGGCACCGGCTCCCTGGTGGCGGTCGCCGTGCTGGGCATCGCCGCGATCAAGGTGCGGCTGGTGGGGCTGGACTTCATGGAATTGCGGCACGCGCCGATCCCGCTGCGGGCGGCCTTCGAGGTGTACTGCGTGGCGTTGTGGGCGCTGCTGTCCGGCCTGTATCTGTGGCTGTGACACCGTCAGCCGACGGCACTCAGGACGTGGCGCAGCTTTCCGTTGCGAGGATTCACTTCGGGACGCTCGTGGGCCAGCTCGATGATCACCGCGCCGATTCGCTGGGCGGCCAGGAATGCTTCGAGTCGCCGGCACACCTCCGTCCAGACCGCGGACCGCTCGCTGCCGGCCTCTTCATCCAGCCTGACGATGAGCCTTGCCGGCGCGGTTTGAATGATCTGATAGCGCAACACCCCGGGTGTCTCTTCGACGGCGGTCGCGATCGCCATCGGCATCACCACCACCTGGTTGCCCTCTCGCCCAGGCAGTTTCAGCAACTCGTCGGTCCGGCCCTCCGGCGTCACGGTCGGCAACGGGCTGCCGCATGAGCACGGGTCGGCGTCGACGACGACGCTGTCGCCCAGCTCGTAGCGGATCAGCGGCTGCACATAGTTGGCCAGGTTGGTCAACAGCAGGGAATCGGATCGGTGCCCGGGTGGCACCACATCGCCGGAGCTGTCGATGGGCTCGACCAGATACCAGTCGGTGTTCAGGTGCAGGTTGCCCAGGCGACACGGCAGCGACAGCGGGGTGGCTTCCGAAGCGTTGTAGGTCTCGGTCACAACGCAGCCGAAGACGTCCCGCGCGCGTTGCCGGACATTCGGCAGTAGCAGTTCACCCCCGCTGGTGATGACGAGCGGCCGGATGTGGAGCCGCCCAGCCTCCTGTTCTTCGATGAGCACACTGAGCGCGCTGGCATAGGTGCCCAACAGCACTGGCTGGAACTCGTTGAGATTGGCGACGAGCTCCGGCAGCGGGTCGAGCACCGAGAAGAAGCGGGAGTATCGGCGCCGCACCGGATGTGCGCGCAGCCGACGCTCGAACATCACGGTCGACACGAAGTGCCCGCCGGTGGCGAAGACCGCAGCCTGGCGCGCCCCGTGGCCGAGAACTCGAAGCAGCAGCCCCGGCGGCAACACCCCGGCCGACCGCGCATACGTCAGCCCGAACATCACCGACAACGCCCGACGATCCTGGATCAGCAGCGCCGGATCGGCCGTCGACCCCGACGTGGTGAACACGACGTACTCGCCGAACATGTCGCGTCCAATGTTGGCGGGATCGGCGACCCATGCCGAGACGCCGGTCCTGGTCAACTTTGGGTCGGTGACCCATTCGTCGAATCTGGCCATCAGTTCGGGCTTGTACACGGCGGGAAGTGAGGGAAGCGATGCCAAACTCACCGGACCGTGCCGAACATCGCGGTAGTGCCCGGCGTAGAACCGCGAATGAGTACGGGCGTACGCGACCAGGGCTTGCAACCGCGGCGCCTGTCGGGCCGTGACAGCCCCGGCGCCACCTCGGGTGGTGCGCCACGCATCCCAGGCCACCCCGAAAGCCTTCATATCGCCATCAACATACGACACAATCAGCGCCATGGGGCCCCCGGTACGGATGGGCGGGCTATCGGCTCAGGAAGCCGCGCGGCGGCTGGCGACCGATGGGCCCAACGAGCTGCCCACGGCGAAACGACGCAACCTGTTGCAAGAGGTCTGGGACGTCGTCCGCCAGCCGATGCTGCTGCTACTGCTCGGCGCGGGCGCCGTCAACTTCGCACTGGCCGAACCGCTCGACGGCGCGATGCTCATGGCCTTCGTTCTCGTCGTGCTGGCCATCTCGATCTACCAGGAGCACAAGACCGAGAACGCACTGGCAGCGCTGCGTGACCTGTCCTCGCCGCGCGCCCTGGTGATCCGCGACGGCCAGCAGGTCCGCATCGCCGGACGCGATGTGGTCCGCGGAGACGTGATCCTGCTGGCCGAGGGCGACCGGGTACCTGCCGACGCAATCCTGTTGGACGGCACCAACTTCTCGGTGGACGAATCAGCCCTGACCGGGGAATCGGTCCCGGTGCGGAAGACCGCAGGCTCGGCAGAGCAGTTGTCGGCCGACATGGGGCAACCGGGCGGCGATGCCACCCCGTGGGTGTTCTCCGGCACGCTCGCGGTCAAGGGGCACGCCATTGCGGTGGCCAAGGAGACCGGTGCCGGAACCGAACTGGGCAAGATCGGCGCGGCGCTGCGCACGATCGGCGCCGAACGCACCCCACTGGAGCGCGAGATCGACCGCCTCGTAACCGTGCTGGCGATCATCGGGGTGCTGGCCGCCGCGGTGGTCGTAGTGGTGTACGGGCTGACCCGGGGACACTGGCTCAGTGGTCTGCTGGCCGGCATCGCGACCGCGATGGCATTGCTGCCCGAGGAGTTCCCGGTCGTCCTGGCCGTCTTCCTCGCCCTCGGGGCCTGGCGGATGTCGCAGAAGCACGTGTTGACCCGCCGTCCACCGGTGATCGAGACCCTGGGATCGGCCACCGCATTGTGTGTGGACAAGACCGGGACGCTGACGATGAACCGGATGACTGTGCGGGAGTTCATCGTCGACGGGCACGCCTATCCGGTCGACGATCGACCACTGCCCGAGGAACTGCACCGGATCACCGAGTTCGCGATGCTCGCCTCGCCCGTCGACCCGTTCGACCCGATGGACAAGGCCTTTCGCGAACTGGGTGCCAAGCATCTGGCGGGAACCGAGCACCTGCACGACGATTGGACTCTGGTGCGCGAATACCCGCTCTCGGAGAAGTTGTTGGCGCTCTCGCACGTGTGGCGCTCACCCGACGGTGGGCAGTTCGTCATCGCCGCCAAGGGCGCGCCGGAGGCGATCGCCGACCTGTGTCACTTCGACGCCGGCCACCTCGCACGACTGACCGAGCAGGTCGAGGACGCCGCCGCCGGCGGCCAGCGCCTGCTCGCCGTCGCCTACGCTTACTTCGACGGCGAGGCCGAGCTACCGGATCACCAGCATGACTACGATTTTCGCTATCTCGGCCTGGTCGGGCTGCACGATCCGGTTCGACCCGGGGTAGCCGATGCCGTCGCGGAGTGTCGCCGGGCATCGGTGCGGACCATCATGATCACCGGGGACTACCCCGGGACGGCGCTGGCCATCGCCCGCGAGATCGGACTCGACCATGAGGCCGGCTGCATCACCGGGCGCGAATTGCAGACCATGCCTGCTGACGAGTTGGCCGAGCGGATACGGACGGTCAGCGTGTTCGCCCGAATGGTGCCCGAGCAGAAACTGCAGCTCGTTCGCGCGTTGCAGGCCAACGGCGAGGTGGTCGGCATGACCGGTGACGGCGTGAACGATGCGCCGGCACTGAAGGCTGCTGACATCGGAATCGCCATGGGCGCCAACGGAACCGATGTGGCCAGAGAATCAGCCGGACTGGTCATCACCGACGACGACTTCTCCTCGATCGTCGCCGGGGTGCGGCAGGGCCGGGGAATCTTTGACAACCTCCGCAAGGCCATGTCATACGTGATCGCGGTCCACCTTCCCATCGTCGGCATGTCGCTCATCCCGGTCTTCGTCGCCGATTGGCCTCTGGTATTGCTCCCAGTCCAGATCGCTTTCCTCGAGCTGATCATCGATCCGGCCTGTTCGGTGGTCTTCGAGGCCGAACAGATCGATCCCAAGGTCATGGAAGGGCCGCCGCGCGGTGTCGACGAACCCATGTTCGGACCACGGGTGCTGGCGATCGCTTGCCTGCAGGGCTTGTCGGTGCTCGCAGCGACGATCTGCGTCTACCTGTGGGCCGTGTGGAGCCATCACGCCGACGACGTCGTGCGTTCTGTCACCTTCGCGACGCTTCTCATCGGCAATGTGGCCCTCATCGTGGTGAATCGCTCGTGGCGGCTCACCATCTGGAGAACCTTCCGGGAGCGTCGCAACGCTGCGCTGAAGTGGATCCTCTTCGGCGCCCCTGCGCTGCTCGTCCTGATCCTGACGGTGCCCGCGTTGCGGCACGCCTTCAATTTCGGGCCGCTGCCGGCGCTGGGATGGGCCATCGCGGTTGTTGCCGGCGCCGCCGGCGTGGTGTGGTTCGAGATCTACAAAGCCGTTGCCGCTCACCGAATCACCAGAAAGGTGAAGTCGTGAAACGGGTTCCGTCGGTCTCGGTCGGTCTGCAGATCGGCACGCAACCTCCGCTGACCGCGCTGCGTGCCTTTCTGGCCGGAGCGCGGGTGATGAGACTCGACTCGGTGATGGTCATCGACCATTTCCAGAATGTCTTCCCCACCTCGATCTGGGATCGCGACTTGACGTGGCTTGCCGCACACCGCAGCACGCCGCACGAATTCTTCGACTACCAGGTCCTACTGGGCCATCTCGCCTCCCGTATCGGCTCCCTTCGCCTGGGAGTCGGTGTGACCGAGCCCATCCGGCGCCACCCCCTGGTCATCGCCCAGGCCATGATGACGCTGTCGCATCTGACCAAAAGCGCCCCAATCCTCGGTATCGGGGCCGGCGAACGGATGAACCTCGACCCTTACGGATTGGACCCTTCCGAGCCGGTGGCCCGCTTGGAGGAGGCGTTACACATCATCCGTCACTGCTTCTCCGGGTCAGGGCCGATCACGTTCTCCGGCAAGCACTTCAAGCTAGACCGGGCGACGATGGACCTCAAGCCGGCCCGCGGACGGACACCACAGATCTGGGTGGCCGGACATGGTCGGCGGATGCTCGGTCTGACGGGACGCTACGGGGACGGGTGGTATCCCGCTACTGTCGCCTCCCCCGCCGAATATGCGACCAAACTTGAGGTCGTGCGGGTCGCCGCACGCAACGCCGGGCGGGACCCCGCCTCGATCACCCCTGCCCTACATCGCTTTCTGGTGGTCGGCCGATCCGAGTCAGAAGTGCGGGCCATGCTGGGCACCAAATCGATTCGCGCGCTCGGGCTGATGGCGCCGGCCGATGTGTGGCGACAAGCCGGAGTGGAGCACCCGTTCGGCGCGCACTTCAATCCTCTCGTCGACTTCGTGCCTGACCACTATGACCGCCGGACGATGGACGATGCCATCGATGCCGTGCCCACCGAGGTGTTGACCGAAGGGCCGCTGCTGTGGGGCACTCCTGAGCGCATTGTGGGGAGGCTTCACGAGTTTCACTCAGCCGGCCTGCGGCATGTGGTCTTGGCGCCCGTCTCAGGGCTGATCTCCAAGCGCGCCGCCCTCTACAGCCTGCGGGCCACCGGAATGATCGCTCGCGCGCTCGCCCGCTGAGCCGTCGAGGAGCGTGATGAGTTCCGCGACTCGACCGAGCACGAGCGGAAGGCATTCGTTGAACAGAAGGTGGTGATCGGTGTCGAAGACGACCAGCTCTTTTGCGGGAGCCGCAATCCGGGCGAAGACCTGCTTGGTGTAGTCCAGGCTGAACAAGGGGTCACCACGCCCTGCCACCACCACGATGGGGCATGTGATGGCGCCACTTCGGACCCCACTCATGTCAGCACTTAACAGATCGGCCAGGAAGGCAAGCGGGTAAGTGCGCAAGCTCAGGGGGTCCAGCAAGAACTGCTCGGCGGTCCATGGCTCACGACAGACCCGAGCGATGTCGAGATAGACACTGAAGGAGATCGGTAGCCGGGGCACGAACGTGGCCAGCAGGCGCAGTCCACGCATCGCCGGACGATACGCACGCTGAAGCATGGGCGGAAACCGTGACACCGTGATGGATGCGGGTAGTTCGGGATCGAGGATGTTGTGGGCGACCACGCCGGCCAGCTGACAGTCGCGGGTCGCGACGATCATCGCCAGCACTCCGCCCTGACTCGAGCCCACCACCACCGGCCATCGACCGAATCGAGCACGCGCCCAAGACGTCGCGTCCAGTGCGTTGGCAACCAGGCTCTCCAAACGCAGGAGCCGACCCACGCGTGGGCTTTTGCCGTGCCCTTCGAAGTGGACGCCCACGACGGTGATGCCCGCATCGGCAAGTCCGTCACAGAACTCCTCATAGAACAGCGGATGCGTCATGGTTCCGGGCAGGAACACTGCCACTGGTCCACCAGACTGGCCATGCCACACCGAGAGCACTATCGGCACGCCGCAGGAGGTGATGGTCACCTCCTCGTAGCGCTCGGGGTGCTCCACCTCATTGCGTAGTCGCTGACCTCTGTCACGCATGGCCGTCCCTCCGCCAGAGCCGTCGGTGCGGGTACTTCAGCAACCCCACCGCCCGAGCCCTCGCCATACCAGGGCCATAGGTCCCAGACCCGGAGATCAATCAGCATCTCGGACATCCGGACCGTCTCTGACAGACTGGCCCCATGCCCGGTGATAGCCGATCGCGCAACGTCGAACTCAGCTTGCGCAGCCTAGGCGCCGCCAACACCGTCACCGGCTCCAAACACCTGCTGGAAGCCGACGGCAAACGAATCCTGGTGGACTGCGGCCTCTTTCAGGGTGTGAAGAACCTGCGCGAGCTCAACTGGGCGCCCCTGGCGATCGACCCCTCGAGTATCGATGCGGTCATCGTGACCCACGCCCACCTCGATCACACCGGGTACCTGCCCCGGTTGGTGCGCGAAGGCTTCCGCGGGCCCATCGTGTCCACCGAGGCGACCGCTGCGGTCGCCGAGATCATCCTGCGGGACAGCGCCTACCTGCAGGAGCGGGACGCGGCTTTTCTCAACAAGCACAAGGCCAGCAAGCATCACCCTGCCCTGCCGCTATATGACAGCGAGGACGCCCAGAGCGCCATCGACCTGTTCGACACCCGTCCGTTCGGAGCCGAGTTCAGCGTCACCGACACCGGGGCGGCGGTGACGTTCCGCCGAGCCGGGCACATCCTCGGCGCGGCGACTGTCGAGGTGGTGTGGCACGGCCGGCGCATCGTGTTCACCGGTGACCTGGGCCGCTACGACGACCCGGTGATGCTCGATCCCGACCCGGTGACGACCGCGGACTACGTGGTGATGGAGTCGACCTACGGCGATCGTCTGCATGACCGGGCCGACCCTGCCGACGCACTGGCCGACGTCGTCGACTCGACGGTAGCGCGCGGCGGCACCGTGGTGATCCCGGCGTTCGCGGTCGGCCGGGCCCAGACGCTGCTCTACCACCTCTGGCAGTTGCGCTCCGCGGGCAGGTTGCCCGACCTCCCGGTCTACCTGGACAGCCCGATGGCGATCAATGCCAGCAATCTACTGGGCGCCTTCCGCAGTGACCACCGGCTGCGGCCAGAGGTCTACGAGGGTATGTGCGCCATGGCGACGTACACCCGCGACGCCGAGCAATCCAGGGCGATCTCGGCCAGCCGCGAGCCCAAGATCGTGATCTCGGCCAGCGGAATGGCCACCGGTGGCCGCATCCTGCACCATCTCAAGGCGTTCGCCCCGGACCCACGGAACACGATCATGGTCACCGGCTATCAGGTGCCCGGCACCCGCGGCGCAGCGATTGCGGCCGGTCAGCGCTTTGTGCGGATCTACGGCGAGTGGATTCCGATCAACGCCCAGGTCGCCAACCTGGCGATGCTGTCGGCGCACGCCGACGCCGATGAACTCATCCGCTGGGCATCCGGTTTCAGCACACCGCCGCGACGGGTCTTCGTGGTCCACGGCGAACCCCAGCCGGCCGACACGTTGCGTACCCGACTGGACCGTGAATTCGGCTGGCAGGGAAGAGTTCCGCGGCCGAATCAAGTGTTCAGCCTGTGACGCCACCGGCGAGGCGGCCCTGGCTCCCCCGGATGGACTCGAACCATCAACCGTCCGATTAACAGTCGGAAGCTCTGCCAATTGAGCTACAGGGGACTATCTGCTTCCCGATCGAACGCTTGCGCCGATGCGGGCCGGAGAGTGACTCTAGCCTACCGGGGACCCCAGACGCCAAACCGGTGGGCAAGCGCCAACTCAGCGGCGTCAGGCAGGATGGTGAGGCGGGGTTTCGATGGAGGGAGCGCAGTGATCCGGTTTCTAGCCGCACTTGGAGTGGGCTACGTGTTGGGCACCAAGGCCGGCCGAAAGCGCTATGAGCAGATCGTCGGCACCTACAAGGCCCTGACCGGTAATCCCGCCACGAAAACCGTGATCGACGCCGGTCGCCGCAAGATCGCCGACCGGGTGTCCCCCGACCCGGATCCGAAGATGGTCACGCTGACCGAGATCGACGCGAACACCACGGTGGTCGAGCCACAGCGGTCGGAGAATTAGGCACGCCGAAATCGACCTCAGGGTCGTCAATCGTGCGAAATCACAGCCCTCATGTCGATCTCGAGGGCAGAAAACTCAGCCCAGCGGAATGCTGATGGTCTGGCCGGGCAGCAGCGGGCCGGTGCTGACGCCGACACCGCCGCCGGGCATCGAGCCCGCATCCGGACCGTAAACCCCCAGCTGCGGGGTGCCCACGCTCACGTTGTTGTTCGAGTACGACAGGCACTGCCCGTCGCCGCGGGAGCCGAACCAGGCCAGGCAGGTGCCGGTGGCCGTGGTGCTCGGGGCGGCGGAGTGCGTCATCGCAGCCAGGGCCGGCACCGCGGCCGCGGCCACGGCAAGCGCGCCAGCGGCGGCGATACGCCGGGCACGGGTGTTCGCGGTAGTCATATCTGACCTTTCGCCGGAGACAGGCAGCACGTTAACCATAGCGTGCTGACGGCACTCACGCAGTGAGGTCGTCTCCGCTGGCCTGTTCCAGCAGACTGCGGCGATACGCCTCGAGCGCGACCAGGTCGCCGAACAGGGCGTGATATTCGTCTCCCTGCTCGACCGGCGACATCCGCTGCAGCTTGGACTTGACCTCGGCGACCTGCCGGCCCACCCAGACCTCCTGCAGTCGGGCCAGCACACCGCCGATGTAGCGGGGCAGTTTCTCCTCGTCCTCGACCCGGATCGACTCGACGCCGAGCTCGGTGATCAGGCCTTCCGTCGCCGCCGCCCCGGCCCGTTCGCGCACCGTGTCGATCCACTGGCCACCGGTCACGCCCGACGACGTCCCGCCCGCCTTCTCGATCGCCGTCCGCACCGCCGCATAGCCGGGGTGGGTGAAGCTCTCCACGGTCAACGAATCGAAGACCGGCCCGGCCAGCACCGGATACTGCAGGGCGGCCTTGAGCGCTTCGCGCTGCGGCCACAGGGTCGGGTCGCGAGGGTCAGGCCGGCGGGCGCCGCTCTCGGCGGCTGCCTTGGGCCGAGCCGGGGTGCGCCGGTTGTCGCCGCGAGCCCCCGGTTTGTGGCCCGCTTCCTCGCGGACCCGTGCGATCACCTGGGCGACGTCGTCCCAGCCGACCCAGCCGGCGAGCTGGCGGGCGTACTCGTCGCGCAACGTCGGGTCCTTGATCTGCGCCACCATCGGCACGCAGCGGCGCAACGCCGACACTCGTCCCTCGGCCTGATCCAGGTCGTGCTCGGCCAGCGCGGTGCGGATCGCGAACTCGAACAGCGGCGTGCGTCGGGCCACCAGATCGCGCAACGCCCCGTCCCCCTGCGCCAGGCGTAGATCGCAGGGGTCCATCCCGTCGGCGGCGACCGCCACGAAACTCTGGCCGGCCAGGTTCTGCTCGCCGGCGAACGCCTTGAGCGCGGCGGCCCGGCCGGCGGCGTCGCCGTCGAAGACGTAGATCAGTTCGCCACGGAAGAACTTGTCGTCCATCATCAGCCGCCGCAGCATCGACAGGTGCTCGTCGCCGAAGGCCGTGCCGCACGACGCCACCGCGGTGGTCACCCCGGCCAGGTGCATGGCCATCACATCGGTGTAGCCCTCGACGACGACGGCCTGATGCCCCTTGGCGATATCGCGCTTGGCAAGGTCGATGCCGAACAGCACATTGGACTTCTTGTAGAGCACCGTCTCCGGGGTGTTGACGTACTTGGCTTCCATCGGGTCGTCGGGGAAGATCCGGCGCGCGCCGAAGCCGACGGTCTCGCCGCTGGCGCTGCGGATCGGCCACAACAGCCTGCGATGGAACCGGTCCATCGGACCGCGCCTACCCTCCCGCGAGAGCCCGGCGGCTTCGAGTTCCTTGAACTCGAAGCCTTTTCGGATCAGATGCTTGGTCAGCGAGTCCCAGCCAGACGGCGCGAAGCCACAGCCGAACTGGCGGGCCGCCGCGGCGTCGAAGTTGCGCTCGGTGAGGTATTGCCTGGCCGGTGCGGCTTCCTCGGATTCCAGTGCGGCAGCATAGAATTCCTGCGCAGCAGCGTTGGCGGCGATCAGCCGGCTGCGACTGCCGCGGTCGCGCTGCACACTGGTGCCACCACCGCTGTAGGTCACCGTGTAGCCGATGCGATCGGCCAGCACCTCCACCGCTTCGACGAAGCTGACGTGCTCGATCTTCTGGATGAAGGCGTACACGTCACCGCCCTCCCCACAGCCGAAGCAGTGGAAGTGGCCGTGGTTGGGCCGCACATGGAACGACGGCGACTTCTCGTCGTGGAACGGGCACAGGCCCTTCATCGAATCCGCGCCGGCCCGGCGCAGCTGGACATAGTCGCCGACGACGTCCTCGATGCGAACCTGATCGCGGATGGCGGCGATATCGCGCTCGGGGATCCGACCTTTCCGGTCGCCGCCCCCGCTCACCGCTGTCGCCATCGGCACAGTCTAGATGTCGCGGGCACCGGCGATGTGCGCGTCGATGCGCTCCAACCGACCCTCGGTAAACGACGCGATCTGGTCGACGACGACCCGCATCCGGGCCGCGTCGTCGGGGGCGGCGGTGAACTCCGGCGCGAACACCGCATCCAGCGTTGCCGGCGCGCCGTCGAGCAGCCGGTGCGCCACCCGGTGGATGCGTTCGCGTTGCCGCGCCTGCAGTTCGAGATGACGCGGATCGGACATGATGAACTGCAGCGCCAAGGTCTTGAGCAGCGCGACCTCGGCCCGGACGGCGTCGGGGACCTGCAGGTCGGCCTGATACCGCACCAGCGGCTGCGGCCCGGCCAACTCGTGGGTCAGGGTGACCGCCGCCGAGGCGAACCGGCCGACGAGTTCACTGGTCAACCGCTTGAGCGCCACCGAGGCCGCCAGTGTCCCGTCGTATTTGCCGACGCCGGCCACCACCGGCAGCTCAGAGAGCCGCCGCGCCGCCGCCTCCAACTCATCGGCGCGCAGACCACTGGTCTCCCCCAGCCTGCCCAGCGCCGCCGCGGCGTCGTCGTCGGCCAGCACCCGCAGGTCGATGCGCCCGGACACCACACCGTCTTCGACGTCGTGCACCGAGTAGGCCACGTCGTCGGCCCAGTCCATCACCTGGGACTCCAGGCAGGGCCGCTGCGCCTGCGCGCCGCCCCGCACCCACTGCGCCAGCGCCCGGTCGTCTTCGTAGAAGCCGAACTTGCGGCCACGTTCACCGCGGAACCACGGATACTTGGTGACGGCGTCCAGTGCCGCACGGGTGAGGTTCAGTCCGACGCTACGACCTTGCCCGTCAAGCACTTTCGGCTCGATACGGGTCAGAATCCGGAAATTCTGGGCGTTGCCCTCGAACCCGCCGCAGGACGCCGCGAACTCGTCGAGGGCGCGCTCCCCGTTGTGACCGTAGGGCGGGTGGCCGATGTCGTGGGCCAGCCCGGCCATGTCCACGAGGTCGGGATCGCAGCCCAGCGGCACCGCCATCCCCCGCCCGATCTGGGCGACCTCCAACGAGTGGGTCAGCCGGGTGCGGGGGTTCTCACTCTCGCGCGGCCCGACCACCTGGGTCTTGTCGGCCAGTCGGCGAAAGGCGGCACAGTGCAGCACGCGGGCCCGGTCCCGGGCGAAGTCGGTGCGATGCTCGGTCGACGTACCGGGCAGCCCGGCAGTCTTGGGCGGTTCGTGCACCACCCGCTCGCGGTCGGCCTCGTCGTAGTGGCCGTGCTGATTCGTCGTCACCGAGGCATAGTCTGCCAGCCGCGCGCGATTACATTTAACGCTCATGCGCCTCGCACGTGTGCTGAGCCTGCTCGTGGCCATCCTGACCGCCGCCACCTTGGTGGCGCCCGGCGCCGCGGCCGAGCCACCCTTCCGGCTGCCCGACTACGTCACCGACAACGCAGGCGTGCTGGGCGACGGTCAGCTCGCCGATGTGCAGCGCGCTGTCGACACCCTCTACCGCGACCGCCATATCCGGCTCTGGGTGGTCTACGTCGACTCGTTCGCTCCCAAGACGGCGGTGGGCTGGAGCGAGGAGACCCGGCTGATCAGCGATCTGGGCGACCAGGACGCGATCCTGGCCATCGCGACACAGCAGCGGTCCTACGCGTTCCGGGTGCCGTCCGCCGCGGTCGGCGGCGCCTCCACCGCCGTCGACGACCTGCGCCGGGACAAGATCGAGCCGGCGCTGCACAACAACGACTGGGCGGGCGCGGCGATCGCAGCCGCCACCGGACTGGACGGGGTGGGCGGTGGCGGCTCCGGCGGATTCCCGCTGGTGACCCTCCTGGTCATCGTGGCGGTCATCGCGCTGGCGATCGCGCTGCTGCTGCTGTGGAGCCGCAGGCGCAGGCGTCAGCGGCACGAGGCCGAGGTGGCGGCCGCCAAGCGGGTGGACCCGACCGACCCGAACGCCCTGGCCGCGGTGCCGCTGGACGCCCTCGACGAGCTGTCCCGGTCGATCGTCGTCGACGTGGACAACGCAGTACGCACCAGCGCCAACGAATTAGCCTTGGCCGCCGAGGAATTCGGTCAGGCACAGGCCGAGCCGTTCACCCGCGCCGTCGAGAACGCCAAGGTCACCCTGCAACAGGCGTTCAACGTGCGCCAGCAACTCGACGACGCGGTACCCGAGACCCCGGCGCAGCGCCGCGATCTACTCACCCGGGTGGTGGTCGCCGCCGCCCGGGCCAACCGCGAACTCGACGCCCAGAACCAAGCCTTCCATCAGCTGCGGGATCTGGTCATCAACGCTCCCGACCGGCTCGACGGGCTGACCCAGAAGCTGGTCGACGTCAGCGCCCGCATCGAACCCGCCCAATCCACGCTGACCCAGCTGCACAGCGAGTTCGCTGAGACCGCGCTGGCATCGGTGGCCCGCAACGTCGACGCCGCCAAGGAGCGCCTGGAGTTCGCCGACCATTCGATCAGCCGGGCCCGCCAGCTGGTCGCCAAGCCGGTCGCCGGCCAGCAGAGCGAACTGGTCGACTGCGTGCGGGCCGCCGAAGCGGCACTGCAACAAGCCGGTTCGATGCTCGACGCGGTGGACAGCGCGGCCAGCGACATCAGGCGGGCGGTCGCGACGTTGCCCGCCGCGATCGCCGACACCCAGCAGGGCATCAATGAGGCGGTGGCACAGCTGACCCAGGGCGGGCTGTCCGACGCCGGCGAGCTGGCCGCCGCCCGCGACGCCGCGGTCAGCGCGGTGGCCGCCGCGCAGGCCGAGGGCACCGCCGACCCGCTGGGGGCGTTCACCCAGCTGACCCAGGCCGACGCGGATCTGGACCGGCTACTGGCCGGGGTGGCCCAGGAGCGCGAGACCGCCGAGCGGCTGGGCCGCTCCTTCGAGCAGGCGCTGTTCACCGCGCAGTCGCGGGTGCGCTCGGTGTCGGACTACATCGACAGCCGGCGCGGCAGCGTCGGCCCCGAAGCCCGGACCCGCCTCAACGAGGCGGTGCGCCAATTGGAGGCGGCGCAGGCCAAGCAGAAGACCAATCTCTCCGAGGCGATCGCCCACGCCAACGGCGCGTCGATGCTGGCCGCCCAGGCCCAGCAGCTGGCCAACAACGACGTCCAGGCCGCTCAGCGGTCGTACATGAATCACTATGGCGGAGTGGGCGGTTCGTCCAACATGGGCGCAATGATCGGCGGGATCATCCTGGGCAACATCCTGTCCGGCGGCATGCGCGGCGGATTCGGCGGTGGCGGCGGCTGGACGTCGAGCACCTATGGCGGATCGCAGGGATCCTCCGGGGGCGGCGGGATGCTCGGCGGCGGAGGCCGCTTCTAGCCCTTGAGCCGGGTGGCCAGGTAGTCGACCACCGAGTCGATACCGATGCGCTCCTGTGTCATCTGGTCGCGCTCGCGCACAGTGACCGCGTGGTCTTCGAGGGAGTCGAAGTCGAGGGTCACGCAGAACGGGGTGCCGATCTCGTCCTGGCGCCGGTAGCGACGCCCGATCGCGCCCGCATCGTCGAACTCGATGTTCCAGTACTTGCGCAGTTCGGCCGCCAGATCCTTGGCCTTGGGGGTGAGATCGGCGTGCCGCGACAGGGGCAGCACCGCGGCCTTGACCGGCGCCAACCGCGGGTCCAGCCGCAGCACCGTGCGCTTGTCCACCCCGCCCTTGGCGTTCGGTGCCTCGTCCTCGGCGTAGGCGTCGACCAGGAACGCCATGAACGAACGGGTCAGTCCCGCTGCGGGTTCGATGACGTAGGGGACGTAGCGGGTGTCGGCGGCCTGGTCGTAGAAGGACAGGTCGACACCGGAGTGCTCCGAGTGCGTCTTGAGGTCGTAGTCGGTGCGGTTGGCGATGCCTTCGAGCTCACCCCACGGGTTGCCGGCGAAACCGAACTTGTACTCGATGTCGGTGGTACCCGCGCTGTAGTGCGAGAGCTTCTCCAGCGGATGCTCGTAGAGCCGCAGGTTGTCGGCCTTGATACCGAGGTCGACGTACCACTGAAAGCGGGTGTCGATCCAGTACTGGTGCCACTGTTTGGCGGAGTCGGGCTCGACGAAGAACTCCATCTCCATCTGCTCGAACTCGCGGGTGCGGAAGATGAAGTTGCCGGGGGTGATCTCGTTGCGGAAGCTCTTGCCGATCTGACCGATGCCGAACGGCGGCTTCTTGCGCGACGTCGTCACCACGTTGGCGAAGTTGACGAAGATGCCCTGCGCGGTCTCCGGGCGCAGATAGTGCAGGCCTTCCTCGGATTCGATCGGGCCGAGGTAGGTCTTGAGCATCATGTTGAAGTCGCGGGGCTCGGTCCACTGGCCCTTGGTGCCGCAGTCCGGGCAGACGATCTCGTCCATCGGCACCGCGTCGGGATCATCGAGACCCTTCTTCGACGCGTAGGCCTCCTGCAGGTGATCCTGGCGGTGGCGCTTGTGACAGTTCAGGCACTCCACCAACGGGTCGTTGAACACCGCGACGTGACCGGAGGCCACCCAGACCTCGCGGGGCAGGATGATCGAGCTGTCCAGGCCGACGACGTCGTCGCGGCCGGTGACCACCGAGCGCCACCACTGCCGCTTGATGTTCTCCTTGAGCTCGACACCCAGTGGCCCGTAGTCCCACGCCGACTTGGTGCCGCCGTAGATCTCGCCGGACTGATAGACCAAACCACGACGCTTGGCCAGGTTGACGACGGAATCGATGACGGACGCCACGGTGGGTGCCACTCCTGTCTATCTGCGGGTGTGTCTATCTGCGGGTGCCTGAAGTGCGGGTAACAGCCATACAGCCTAACGACCCGCCGACCCGCCCTTTGACATGCGTGATCGCGCATGGAAAAGTGGGGGATCAATTGGAAATCGTTTCCAATAGCGTGGAGGTGATGAGATGACCACCGCCACCGATCACGCCGCCCTGCTCGACCGCGCCGGTGAGCTGCTGCGCGCATTGGCGGCGCCGGTGCGCATCGCGATCGTGCTGCAGCTGCGGGAATCCCAGCGCTGCGTACACGAGCTCGTCGACGCACTCGACGTTCCGCAGCCACTGGTCAGTCAGCACCTGCGGATCCTCAAGGCCGCCGGGGTGGTGGCCGGGGAGCGCTCCGGGCGCGAAGTCATGTACCGGTTGGTGGACGATCACCTGGCCGAGATCGTGGTCGCGGCGGTCAGTCACGCCGGTGAGGATCATCCATGACCGGCGCCGACATCCGTCCCCGCGCGGCCGCGGCCGGGGTGCGCGCCACCCGGCAGCGGGCGGCGATCATCGCCCTGCTCGACACCATCGACGAGTTCCGCTCGGCCCAGGAACTGCACGACGAGCTGCGCCGCCGCGGCGAGAACACCGGGCTCACCACGGTGTACCGGACGTTGCAGTCGCTGGCCGCGGCCGATCTGGTCGATATGGTGCGCACCGACACCGGCGAGTCGATGTACCGGCGCTGCGAGGGCACCGACCACCACCATCATCTGGTGTGCCGAAGTTGCGGTGCCACTGTCGAGGTCAGCGGCCGCGAGGTCGAAGCCTGGGCCGCCGATATGGCTGCGGCGCACGGCTTTTCCGATGTCAGCCACACGATCGAGTTGTTCGGGACCTGCGCCGACTGCGCCAGGACCTAGTGTCCTGAGTCATTAATTCGCCAGCCCCGGGGAATCGCCTGAATCGGCCACTTTCACGCGCCGAACGTGTGGGTTGTCGTTGATTTTTCGTCGATCCACAACGACAACCCACACGCTCGGCGGTCGGGACCACTGCGAACGAACGACTGCGCCAGGACCTAGCCCGCGACGACGACGTACAGCGTGCGCGGACCGTGCACGCCTTCGACCCGGTCCAGTTCGATGTCGCTCGTGGCGCTCGGCCCGCTGATCCAGGTCAACGGCCGGGTGTGGCTACCGAGGTCGACCAGGCGGCTCACCGCCTCCGGCACATCGGTGACGATCTGGCCCGCAGCCACCACACAGACGTGGACGTCCGGGATGAGGCTGAGCTCCCGGCGACCCTGCCCGGGACCGTGATCCAGCACGATCGTGCCGGTGTTGGCGACCGCCACGGTCGCCGTGGTGACCACGGCGTCGACCGCGTCGAGCTGCGTGGCGTCGAGTCCGTCGTCGACCACCCAGGTGGCCGGGCCGGCACCACCCCACCGAGAACGCACCAGTGCGTCACCCACCACGGACGTGGCCCCGACGGCGGCCAGCGCATCGGCCACAGCGGCCGCAACGACTTCCGGGTCGACCCGCACCACCGTGGCGCGGTAGTCGGCGACCCTTTCGATGAAGCGCTCGACGACATCCTGTCCGCCGGTGGAAACCGGCGCACCGTAGACCCACTGGGCTTGCGGCGGCTGTGGCCGGTCGGCCAGCGCGGACCGAATCCGGCCGAGGATCTGCTGTCGCGCGCCGCTCACCGATCCTCCTCCGTGCGACCGCCGTCGGTACGCTCCCACCAGGACCGGAAGGATTCGGTGGGCGGCACCGGGGTGTCCCTGGCGCTCGACCAGCCGCCGGCCGGCCCGGGCAGAGAGCGCAACATCTCCTTGCCGCCCAGCACCCGGCTGCGCAACGCGCGGCCGCCGAGCGCCGCCGCGCCCTGTGCCGCTTCCAGGCGGCGATGGTCGGCGAACACCCAACTCGCCGCCTTCATCGCCAGTTCCTCGGCCGACGGCACACCGCCGCGCGCCTCGTCGACCACCCTGGTACGCAGATGCACAAGCAGCGACGGGATGTCGATCCGCACCGGGCAGACATCGAAACAGGCCCCGCACAGACTCGACGCATACGGCAGTGACTTGTCGACATCGCTTGTCGTACCCCGTAATTGGGGCGTCAGCACCGCACCGATCGGGCCCGGATACACCGAACCGTAGGCATGCCCGCCCGCCCGCTCGTAGACCGGGCACACGTTCAGGCACGCCGAGCAGCGGATGCAGCGCAGGGCCTGGCGGCCCACCGTGTCGGCCAGCGCGTCGGTGCGCCCGTTGTCCAGCAGCACGATGTGCATGTCGCGCGGGCCGTCGCCGCCGGTGGGACCGGTCCAGATCGAGGTGTAGGGGTTCTCCCGTTCGCCGGTGCTGCTGCGCGGCAGAACCTGCAGGAACACCTCGAGATCACGCCAGGCCGGCAGCATTTTCTCGATGCCGACCACCGAGATCAGGGTCTCCGGCAGGGTCAGGCACATCCGGCCGTTGCCCTCCGATTCGACCACCACCAGGCTGCCCGTCTCGGCGATGGCGAAGTTGGCGCCCGACACTGCGACCTTGGCGCGCAAGAACTTCTCCCGCAGATGCAGCCGGGCGGCTTCGGCCAGCCGGCGCGGCTCGTCGGTCAGATCCGCGGGAGCGGGCTTGCCGACCTTGCCCATCTCGCGCAGGAAGATCTGGCGCACCTCCGCGCGATTGCGGTGGATCGCCGGTACCAGAATGTGGCTGGGCCAGTCGTCGCCGAGCTGCACGATCAGCTCGGCGAGATCGGTTTCCCAGGCCTCGATCCCGGCGGCCGCCAGTGCGTCGTTGAGCTCGATCTCCTGGGTGGCCATCGACTTGACCTTGACCACCTCACCAGCGCCGGTCGCCGAGACGAGGTCGACGACGATCCGGTTGGCCTCTTCGGCGTCACGTGCCCAGTGCACGGTGGCACCGGCCGCGACGGCATTGGCCTCGAACTGCTCCAGGTACTCGTCGAGACGGGCCAGCGTGCGGTCCTTGATCTCCTCGGCCGCCCGCCGCAGGTCTTCCCAGTTGTCCACTTCGCCGACCACGGCCGCGCGTTTGGCGCGGATGATGCCAGTGGCGTGGGTAAGGTTGCGCCGTTGCACCGAATTCTGCAGTGCCGCTTTGGCTGCCGCGGGGAACTTCGGGGTACCCAGGAATGCCTTGGTGACCCCGACGTGCGGATGCCCGCTCACGATGCGTCGCCTTCGGTGGCCGCGAGAACTTCGGCCAGGTGCATGACCCGCACTCCGCTGCGCTGTCGCGACAGCATCCCGCCGATCTGGGCCAGGCACGAATTATCGCCTGCCACAAGCACTTCAGCGCCGGAATCCTTGACGTTGCGGGCCTTGTCGGCTCCCATCGACACCGACACGTCGGCGTTCTTCACCGAGAACGTGCCGCCGAAGCCACAGCACTGGTCGGCGGCCGGCAGGTCGACGAGGTCGATGCCCCGGACCGCACGCAGCAGTTGCAGCGGCCGGTCCCCCACCCGCAGCATCCGCAGCGAGTGGCAGGTCGGGTGATAGGTGACCCGGTGCGGGAAATATGCTCCCACATCGGTGACCCCCAGCACGTCGACGAGGAATTCGGACAACTCGTAGACCCGGGGCGCCAGAGCGGAGACCGCCGCCGCGAGGCCGGCGTCACCGGAGCGCGCCGCCACATCGCGGTGCTGGTGGCGCACCGAGCCGACACAGGACCCCGACGGCGCCACCACGGCATCGCAGGCGGTGAACGCGTCCACGAATCGGCGCACGGCGGGAATCGCCTCGGCGGCGTACCCGGTATTGGTGAACATCTGGCCACAACAGGTCTGCTCGGGCGGGAAGACCGGATGGCAGCCCAACCGGCGCAGCAACCGCACCACCGCCTTGGGGGTCTGCGGCCACATCGTGTCGTTGTAACAGGTCGCGAAGACAGCCACCTTCCGCATGGCGCCGGCTCCCTACCCCGTCAGCGCGCGGCGGGCGTCGGCCCCGCCGGCCAGCACCATCAGCACCAGCGTCTGCAACGCGTGATCGGTGAGGCCCTCGCCGGGAAAGTTGTAGCGCAGCATCACATCGCCGCGCTTGCCGGGTTGTTCGACGAACGTCACCGTCCCGAGCATCGTGGATTGTGCTTGGGCGGCAACCCGTTTGCGTAGATCGGCGTTGACCGGCAGATCCCAGGCCAGCACCTGGGTGACCGACACCATCTCGATGTCCTCGGCAATGGTGACCGTCCGCAGCGAGGCGAAGGTCCCCTCATAGCGCACGGTCAGCGCGCCGTCGGACTCCACATCGACGGGCAGAACCGCCGTCAGCGCCTCGGCCAGGCGCGCATCCAGGCCCACGAGATCACGCCCGGCCGAAGCGCCGGTTCCGTTCGGCGTACTCCTCGCATGCCGCCCACAGATCACGCCGGTCGTAGTCGGGCCAGAGCTTGTCCTGGAACACGTATTCGGCGTAGGCCGCCTGCCACAACATGAAGTTGCTCGACCGCTGCTCCCCCGACGTCCTGATGAACAAATCCACGTCGGGGATGTCGGGCCGGTGCAGATGCTCGGCGATGGTGGCCTCGTTGACCCGTTCGGGATCAATCCGGCCTGCGACCGCATCGCGCGCGATTTGCCGTGCGGCTTCGGCGATTTCGGCCCGGCCGCCGTAGTTGACGCAGTAGTTCACCGTGATGACGTCGTTGTCCGTCGTCATGTTCTCGGCGATGTCGAATTCCTTGATGACGCTGCGCCACATCCGCGCCCGCGAGCCGACCCAGCGCATCTGCACGCCCATGATGTCGAGGTTCTCCCGGCGGCGGCGCACCACCTCGCGGTTGAACCCCATCAGGAAGCGCACCTCTTCGGCACTGCGCCGCCAGTTCTCGGTGGAGAACGCGTAGACCGTCAGATGTTTGATGCCGATCTCGATGGCTCCGCAGGTGATGTCGATCAGGACCGCCTCACCCATCTTGTGGCCCTCGGTGCGGCTCAGCCCGCGCTGGGTGGCCCAGCGCCCGTTGCCGTCCATCACGACGGCGACGTGCTTGGGCATCTGGTCGGCCGGGATGGCCGGCGGCACGGCCTTGGAGGTGTGCTGGGGCGGGCGGCGCGGTCCTCCGCCGACCGCCGGCGGCAGCTCGGGGAACACCACCGGCCAGGTGCTGGTGTCGGGGAACACCGGGTAGTCGTCGGGCGCCGGGGGCAGCTGCGGAAATTGATCCTTCCGCTTGCGTTCAGCCCCCCGCCACGAGCTGGTGACCCGGTTCATCGCCATGGGCCTCATCCTGCCTGAACACCTCCTTACCGTGGTTGGCGGGCTGCCGGTAGACACGCTCCACCAACGGCAGGGTCCGCAGCTGGCGCTCCAGATGCCACTGCAGGTGCGCCGCCACCAAACCGCTGGCATGGCTGCGGTGCGACGGCGACGATGCCTCCGCGGCCGCCCAGTCGCCGTCGTGCAGTGCCGACATCAGGTCGAGCACCGCCTGCGGCGGGGTCGTCGAACCGGACGGCCGACAGTGCATACACACGCTGCCACCAGCGGCGACGTGGAAGGCCCGGTGCGGGCCCGGGGCCGCACAGCGGGCACATTCGACCAACGCGGGCGCCCATCCGGCGATGCCCATCGCCCGCAGCAGGTAGGCGTCCAAGACCAGCTCACGTGGGCGGGTGCCGTCGGCCACCGCGCGTAAGGCGCCGACGGTGAGCCGATGCAGCGCCGGGGCGGGGGCGCGCTCCTCCCCGGCGAGCCGCTCGGCGGTTTCCAGGACGGCACAAGCGCTGGTGTAGCGGCCGTAGTCGCTGACGATGTCGGTGGCGAAGGCATCGATGGAGACCACCTGGGTGACGATGTCCAGATTGCGGCCGGGATGCAGTTGGACGTCGATGTGTGCGAACGGCTCCAGCCGGGAGCCGAACTTACTGCGGGTGCGGCGCACCCCCTTGGCGACGGCGCGGACCAGACCGTGGTCGCGGGTCAGCAGGGTGACGATGCGGTCAGCCTCGCCGAGCTTGTGCTGACGCAGCACGACAGCCCGATCCCGATACAACCGCATCTGAGAAGTTTCCCACCGCAATGCGACATACGCGCGGACGCGCGCCGTTAGTCTCGACGTCGCCATGACAGCTCGCGCGCCTTTGAGCGGGCCGCCGCGGTTTCCCACCATCGGCGAGCAGCTCTATCAGCTGGCCAGCGGCACGGTGACCTCCGCCGAGCTGGTCCGCCGGTCGCTGCGCGCGATCACGGCCAGCCAGTCCACCCTCAACGCGTTCCGGGTGGTGCTCACCGAGTCCGCCCTGGCCGACGCCGCCGAGGCCGACCGCCGCCGGGCCGCCGGCGACCAGGCGCCCCTGCTGGGTGTCCCGATCGCGGTCAAGGACGACGTGGACATCGCCGGGGTGCCGACCTCCTTCGGCACCGCCGGGCCCGTCGCACCGGCCACCGAGGACTGCGAAGTCGTCCGCCGGCTGCGGGTGGCCGGCGCGGTGATCGTGGGCAAGACGAACTGCTGTGAACTCGGCCAGTGGCCGTTCACCGGCGGACCCGCATTCGGTCATACCCGAAATCCCTGGTCGCGCAAGCACACCCCGGGCGGGTCGTCGGGCGGGAGCGCGGCGGCGGTCGCGGCCGGCCTGGTGGCCGCGGCCATCGGCTCAGACGGAGCGGGCAGTGTGCGGGTGCCGGCCGCCTGGACTCACCTCGTCGGCATCAAGCCGCAGCGCGGCCGCATCTCGACCTGGCCGCTGCGGGACCCGTTCAACGGGATCACGGTCAACGGGGTGCTGGCGCGCACGGTCGCCGACGCGGCCCTGGTGCTCGACGCCGTATCGGGTAACGCCGAGGACGACCTGCACAAACCCCCGCCGGTGCGGACCTCCGACCACGTCGGCATCGCCCCCGGGCCGCTGAAGATCGCGCTGTCCACCAGGTTTCCGTTCACCTTTTTCCGGGCCCGGCTGCATCCTGAGATCCGGGCGGCGCTGACCACGGTCGCCGACCAGCTCGGCATGCTCGGCCACACCGTGATGGAGGGCAATCCCAACTACGGGCTGCGGCTGCCGCTGACGTTTCTGCCCCGCTCCACCGCCGGGCTGCTGGACTGGGCCGATCGGCTCGGCGACGACGTGGCGTTCGATCCGAGAACCGAGGCGAACATACGGATGGGCCGGCTGCTGTCGGGAGCGATGTTGCGCCGGGCCAAGGCCAGCGAGCCCATGCTGCACCACCGCGTCGGGCAGATCTTCCGCTCGGTCGACGTCGTCCTGGCCCCGACCACTGCACAGCCGCCGCCACCGGCCCGCAGATTCGACGACCTCGGACCCGCTGGCACCGATCGCGCGATGATCGCGGCCTGCCCGGTCACATTCCCGTGGAACGTGCTGGGCTGGCCGTCGATCAACATCCCGGCCGGCTTCACCTCCGCCGGTCTGCCGATCGGCGTGCAATTGATGGGCCCGGCCAACAGCGAACCCCTGCTGATCTCGCTGGCCGCCGAGCTGGAGGCGATCAACGGCTGGGCCGGCAAGCAGCCGGAGATCTGGTGGAACACCCCGATGCCCGCTGACGGCGACTGATGTCCAGCGGCGATACGGCACAAAACCCGGCATGAATAGCCATTACGGGTAATTGTGGTGACACAAGTACGTTGGTAGTACTGACCAATGGTCGACACCAAAGAAGCAAGCGAGAAACTGGTCCGGGACTTTCTCGGATCGTGGGAGGACCGCGACCTCGAGGTCATCTGCAGCGCGTTCGCCGACGATGCGGTCTATCACAACGTCCCCGTCGCCCCGATCGAGGGCATCGCCGGAATCCGCGCGATCTTCGGCGCGTTCCTGGACGCGTTCGCCGAGGCCAAGCTCGACATCGTCACGCTCGCCGCCGAGCCGGGCCTGGTGCTCGTCGAACGCATCGACTACTTCACGATGACCGACGGCCGCGAGGTCGTGTTGCCGGTCAACGGGGTGTTCGAGGTGCGCGAGGGCAAGATCGTCCGGTTCAGCGACTACTTCGATCTCGCCGACTTCGAACAGCAGAGTGGGTTCACGCTCTGAGGGGTTAAAACCCCAGCCGGCCAAGCTGTTTGGGATCACGCTGCCAGTTCTTGGCGATCTTGACCCGCAGGTCGAGGTAGACCTTGGTGCCGAGCAGCTTCTCGATCTGGGTTCGGGCCACGGTGCCGACCTCCTTGAGCCGGGCCCCGCCCTTGCCGATCACGATCCCCTTCTGGCTGTCCCGCTCGACATAGAGCACGGCGTGCACGTCGATCAGGTCGTCGCGGTCGGGCCTTTCCTCGATCTCCTCGATCACCACCGCCAGCGAGTGCGGCAACTCGTCGCGCACCCCTTCCAGCGCAGCCTCCCGGATCAACTCGGCCATGAGCACCTCTTCGGGCTCGTCGGTGAGTTCGCCGTCGGGATAGAACGCCGGCCCGGGCGGCAGCTGAGCGGCCAGCACGTCGATCAGGACGTCGACCTGGTCGCCTCTGGTGGCCGACACCGGCACGATCTCGGCCGCGGTGTCGCCGACGAGTTCCTGCACGGCGATCAGCTGCTCGGCCACCCGATCCCTGCTGACCTTGTCGATCTTGGTGACGATGACCACCAGCGTGGTCCTGGGCGCAACCTCGCGGATCTGTTCGTAGATCCACCGGTCGCCGGGGCCGATGGCCTCGTCGGCGGGAATGCACAGCCCGATGACGTCGACCTCCGAATACGTGTCGCGCACCAGGTCGTTGAGCCGCTTGCCCAGCAGGGTGCGCGGCCGGTGCAGGCCGGGTGTGTCGACCAGCACGATCTGGAACTCCGGGCGGTGCACGATGCCGCGGATGGTGTGCCGGGTGGTCTGCGGTCGGTTGGACGTGATCGCCACCTTGGCGCCGACCAGCGCGTTGGTCAATGTCGACTTTCCGGTGTTGGGCCTGCCGACCAGGCAGACGAAGCCGGACCGGAACTCGCTCACTTCGGTGCCCCGGAACGGTCGGTCACGATGATCGCCGCACCCGGCGACAGCTCCGTGACGGCCGCGACACCGTCGTCGTCGGCCGATCCGCCGACCAGCACGGCCGCCTCGAAACCCGTTGCCCCACTGGACACCGCCGCAGCGACGGCGGCCTGCAGGCCGGTCAGCCGCAACGCCGACAACCCGACGGGAGCGCCGGCGTAGGTGCGCCCATCGAGGTCGCGCACCGCGGCGGCCTCGGCGGTCTCCGCCCGCGCCATCGCACCGCGCGCGAGCACCACCAGCTTGGCGTCCTCGGCCTCCAGCGGGTCACTCATCCTCGTCGCCTCTCTCCAGCTCGGTGCGGCTGACCAGCACGGTGCCGATCCGCACCCGGCCCCGGTGATCGGATCCGCCCTCGGCTTGCAGCCGCAGCCCGTGCGAAACCACCTCGGCGCCGGGCAGCGGGACCCTGCCGAGTTCGAGGGCCAGCAGTCCGCCGACGGTGTCGACGTCGAGATCCTCTTCGAACTCGATGTGGTAAAGCTCGCCGACGTCCTGGATCGGCAGCCGGGCTGACACCCGGAACTTGTTGTCGCCCAGTTCCTCCACCGGCGCCACCTCGTCGGTGTCGTACTCGTCGGCGATCTCACCGACGATCTCCTCGAGGACGTCCTCGATGGTGACCAGACCGGCGATTGCACCGTACTCGTCGACCAGCAGGGCCATGTGGTTACGGTCGCGCTGCATCTCGCGCAACAGCTCGTCGAGCGGCTTGGAATCGGGAACGAACACCGGCGGACGCATGATGTCGGACACCGTGGTACCCCGGCCGCTGTCGGACGAGTAGTAGGTGCGCTGGACGAGGTCCTTGAGGTAGACCACACCGATGACGTCGTCGACGTTCTCGCCGATCACCGGGATGCGGGAGTGTCCACTGCGCACCGCCAACGAGGTCGCTTGGCTTGCGGTCTTGTCGCTTTCGATCCACACCATCTCGGTGCGCGGCACCATCACCTCGCGCGCGGCGGTGTCGCCGAGTTCGAATACCGACTGGATCATCCGACGCTCGTCGTCGGCCACCACGCCGCGCTGCTGAGCCAGATCCACCACCTCGCGCAGCTCGATCTCGGAGGCGAAAGGTCCGTTGCGGAATCCGCGGCCCGGCGTCAGCGCGTTGCCGATCAGGATCAGCAGTCGGCTGATCGGGGCCAGCAACACCGAGATCGCCTGCAGCGGAACCGCTGACGCGAGCGCGATGGTGTAGGCGTTCTGCCTGCCGATGGTGCGCGGCCCCACCCCCATCGCCACAAAGCTGGCCACCGTCATGATCGCGGCCGCCGCCACCAGCCCCCAGGTCAGGCCGAGGTCATCCCACAAGAACGCGACCAGCAGCACCGTCGCCGCCGCCTCGCACGCGATCCGCAGCAGCACAACAAGATTGATGTAGCGCGGCCGCTCCGCCATGATTCGGGCCAGCCGCAGCGCACCGGGCCGCTCGTCGCGGACCAGTTCCTCGACCCGCGCGATCGATACCGTGCTGATCGCGGCGTCGATGGCGGCGAACAGTCCGCCCAGCGCAATCAGTGCGATCGCGCCGAGCAGCGCACTCCACCCGGTCACGACTCGTCGAAGTATCGCGACTTGTCCAGCAGCCGACGATCCTTCTCGAACTGCCGATCCTGGTGGTAAGCCTCGACCTGCTCGGCCACCCACTCTTCGAGCAGCCGGCGTTGCAGGTCGAACATTTCCTTTTCCTCGTCAGGTTCGGCGTGGTCGTAGCCCAGCAGATGCAGCACACCGTGCACGGTCAAAAGGGCCAGCTCCTGGCCGAGGCTGTGCCCGGCAGCTTTGGCCTGGTCGGCGGCGAATTGGGGGCACAGCACGATGTCACCGAGCATCGACGGCCCCGGCTCGGGTGCGTCGGGGCGCCCGCCGGGCTCCAGCTCATCCATCGGGAAGCTCATCACGTCGGTGGGCCCGGGCAGGTCCATCCACCGCATGTGCAGGTCGGCCATCGCGTTGGTGTCCAGCAACACCATGGACAGCTCTGCGGCCGGATTGACGTCCATCCGGCGAATCACGAAGCGCGCGACGCTGATCAATTCCTCTTCGGAAACGTCGAGGCCGGATTCGTTGGATACCTCGATGGTCATGTCGGCACTCTCCTAGCGCCGCGTCGAGCGGCGTTGGGAGCGGTTCATCAGCGCCGGCTGCTCGGCCTTGGCATAGGCGTCGACGATCTCCGACACCAGCCGGTGGCGCACCACGTCGGCGCTGGTCAGCTCGGCGAAGTGGATGTCGTCGATCCCGTCGAGGATGTCCATCGCCGCGCGCAGACCCGAGCGCGCGCCGCCGGGCAAGTCGACCTGGGTGGCGTCACCGGTGACGACGATCTTGGAGCCGAACCCGAGCCGGGTGAGGAACATCTTCATCTGCTCGGCGGTGGTGTTCTGTGCCTCGTCGAGAATGATGAACGCATCGTTGAGCGAGCGGCCGCGCATGAAGGCCAGCGGCGCGACCTCGATCACCCCGGAGCTCAACAGGTTGGGAATGGCCGCTGGATCCATCATGTCGTGCAGGGCGTCGTACAACGGCCGCAGGTAGGGATCGATCTTCTCGGTCAGCGTGCCGGGCAGGAAACCAAGGCGCTCACCGGCTTCCACCGCGGGGCGGGTGAGGATGATCCGGGTGACCTGTTTGGTCTGCAACGCGTTGACCGCCTTGGCCATGGCCAGGTAGGTCTTGCCGGTGCCCGCCGGACCGATGCCGAACACGATGGTGTGCGCGTCGATGGCGTCGACATAGCGCTTCTGGTTGAGCGTCTTGGGCCGAATCGTCTTGCCGCGCCGGGACAGGATGTCCAGCGTCAGCACCTCGGCCGGGGACTCGTTGTCCGCACCGGCGACCATGCCGATGCTGCGGCGCACCGCGTCCGGCGACAGGGTCTGGCCGCCGGCCACGATCGCGATGAGTTCGGAGAGCACCCGTTCGGCCATGGCGACATCGGCCGCGTCACCGGACAGGGTGACAGTGTTTCCCCGGACGTGCAGGTCGGCGGAGAGGCCGCGTTCGAGTGCGCGCAGGTTCTCGTCGGCGGAACCCAGCAGGCCCACGACGAGGTCGGGCGGAACAGTCATGCTGCTGCGCACCTGGCTGTCATCAGGGCGAGCAGCGGTCGTCTCGCGGGGCGTCACGTGGTCTTCGAAGCCTGCTTCCTGGGTTCTCGGTCAGATCTGTTAGCCCAGTTTACCGCCCGCCGGGCGCGCCTCCCACCCGTTAATCCGCACTCCGGGTGAACGCGTCATGGGTCAGCGCCGAGTTCATGAAGTCGCGAAAGTGCAGCCACTTGCCGTTTCGCAGCGTGATGATGTGTGCGAACTCCGATTCCCAGGTGTGTCCGGTGGCCGGCCGCAGAAACGTCTGGTGCCCCCAGACCGCCAGGTTGTCGCCGTCGCCGATGAACAGCCACGGTTCCATCGCCGTGATCTGGATGTGGCTGCCGACGATGGTGAAGAACTCGACCGCCGCCTGTATCCCGCGGTAATCCCCGGCATACGGGATCGCATCACTGCCGTAGTAGGTGATCCGGACGTCGGGATCCATATGGCTCAGCGCGGTCTGGAGGTCGCCGGCCGGGACGGCGGCGTAGATCGCCTTGGTCGCGGCGATGTTGCCGCTCTCGGTGGCGGTCATCGGGCCAGCTGCAGCGGCAGCCGGACGAAGCCGTGGGTGAGCAGGCTGGCGGTCTGGCGCACGCCGGGCTCCTCGGACAGCCCGATCACCGAGTACCGGTCCAGCACCGCGTTGACCACCGCGAACACCTCCAGCCGGGCCAGCGGCGCGCCCAGGCAGAAATGCAGCCCGTGGCCGAAGGCCAGATGCTGACGGATGTTGGGACGGTCCAGGTCCAGTCGTTCGGGGTCTTCGAAGACGGCCGGGTCGTGATTGGCCGACCCGAAGAACAGCGCCACCCAGTCCCCCTTCTTGATCGCGGCCCCGTCGATCTCGACGTCGCGGGTCGCGATGCGGAACAGCCGCTGCGGGCCGGTGAGCCGGGCGACCTCCTCGATGAACGTGTTCAGCAGCGAGCGGTCGGCCCGCAGCCGGGCGGTCACCGCAGGCTCACGGGCCATCGCGTGCAGCACGCTGCCGATCAGATAGGTCGTCGTCTCGCTGCCGGCCACCACCAGCGTCACGCAGAACCGCACCACCTCTTCAGGAGTGAGCCGCCGCCCGTCGAGCTCGGCCCGCAGCAGCGCCGAGATGAGATCCTCGGCATCCTCGACATCTTGCGAATCATCAACCTGTGCAAGCTTTTCGATGACCCGTTCGGTAAACGCCGTGACCATCTCCATGTTGCTGGCCATCCGCTCCTCGGGGGTCATCGCCGAGGAGAGCATGAACGCGTTGGCCCAGTTCTTGAACCGGACGTGGTCGCCTTCGGGAAGCCCCAGCAGCCGCACCATCGCCCGGGTGGGCACCTCGTCGGCGAATTCCATGACGTCGGGGTCGCCCGCACCGCGGCGGGCGTCGAAATCGGCGAGTAGCACCGGCACCAGTTCGGCGAGCCAGCCCTCGAGCCGGCGGATCCGCCGTGGCGAGAACGCCTGGCTGACCAGTTTGCGTTCGCCGGTGTGGGCGGGCGGGTCGGTGTTGACCAGCATCAGGCTCGGCGCCGAGGACGCCTCCTGGATCGGGTCGCGCGAGGAGAACGTCTCGCTGTCACGCGCCGCGGCGAACACCTGGTCGTAGCGGAACAGCGCCCAGGCGGTGACCGGCTCGTCGGCGCCTGGCACGGTGCCCGGCGGCCAGTCCCGGTAGCCCGCCACCGGCGAGGAGTCCCGCAGTTGCTCGTAGAGCGGGTACGGGTTGGCGATCCCCTCCGGAGTGGTCAACAACTGGAGCGCGGAAGCGGTGGTCGAGGTCATGTGAACAGCCTCATTGCTGGTAGGTGGCCCGGTCGATCTCCCGATGGAGGTCAGTTGCGCCCCCGACCGGGCGGTTTTGCCACTACAGCCCCGATCGCGGTGAGACGATCGGCTCACTGTGACCTCCACCACTGACTCGCTCGACGCCCTCCCGGTGACCGCGCTGACCGACGGAAACCATCCCGGCTGGGCCTCCAAGCAACCACCGACCAGCGCGGTGGCCCGCCGCTACGACGAGGCCTGCCGGCTCGGGATCGTCGAACGCGCCGACGACCCGATCCGCGCCGTCGCCGACACCGTCGACACGCACGCCTCCCGGGTCCGTGAAGCCCTCGAAGCTCTCGGCGACGAAGCAGCACTGGCCGCGCTGGAGGCGGTGCTCGATCTGTCGCTGCTGGAGCGCCAGCTGATCGAGGACAGCGCCCGGCGCCGAACCCTGGCACTGCTGCGGGTGCAGGAAGGGCTGTCCAAACTTCGCGGGATCGACGAAGTCGCCAAGATCGTCGACCGCGCCCCACGCGAACTCGTCGAGTCGTGCGGGTTCGATCGCGCGGTGCTCTTCCGGGTGCACGAGGGCCGCATGGTGATGGAGTCGGCGTACTTCGGCGACGATGTCGAGGGCGCCGAGAAGATGGTCGCCTTCGCACAATCGGTCGCGCCGCCGCTGGACCACATGCTGCTCGAGACGCAGATGATCCGCAGGCACGCACCGGAAATCGTGCGCGACGCCCGTAACGACCCCCGCGTCAACCGTCCGATCATCGACTTCTCGCTGACCCATTCCTACGTCGCGGCGCCGGTCATGCCGACCGGTCGGGTGATCGGGTTCCTGCACGCCGACCGGCTCTATTCCGGGCGCACGGTCGACGAGATCGATCGCGACACGGTGTGGGCGTTCGCCGAGGGGTTCGGCTATGCCTTCGAGCGCACCGTGCTGATGGAACGGATGCGCCGACAGCACGCCGAGGTGCGCAGCGCGCTGGCGACTGCCGAGCAGGCCGCGCAGGCGTTGCAGGATGCCGACCTGGAACTGCGCAAGGTCGAACCGGCCGAGCGCAGTCCGGCCAGCCGCCGGCTGGCCGAGGTGGAGTCGCGGGTGCACGACATGCTGACTCGCCGGGAGGCCGAGGTGCTGCGGTTGATGGCCGACGGCCGGACCAATCAGCAGATCGCCGACGAGCTGGTGATCACCCCGGGGACGGTGAAGTCGCACGTCAAGCGGGTGCTGCGCAAGCTGCACGCCAGCAACCGCGCCGAGGCCGCGTCGATCTACGCGCGCCTGGCGGCCCGGCCCGATCCGGTCTGATCGTCAGCCGATCGACCAGCGGTCGGTCAGCACACCCAGCGCACCGAGGGCGACCGCCGCGGCACTCGTGGTGCGCAGCACCGTGGGACCAAGCCGCACCGCGGTTGCCCCGGCCGCCACCAGCGCGTCGAGCTCACCGTCGCTGATCCCGCCCTCGGGGCCCACGATCAGCATGATCGAATCCGCCTGCGCCAGCGGCAATTGCGCCAACGGCCGGTCGGCGGATTCATGCAGAGCGAGCACGATCCCGCCGGTGCCGGCGTATTCGGCGACCCGCGTCACCAGAGCGGAGGTCGACACCGGACCGGCGATGTCCGGGATATAGGCCCGTCGCGACTGGCGGGCGGCTGAGCGTGCCACTGCGCGCCAGCGCCGCAATCCCTTCTCGGCCCGTTCGCCGTCCCAGCGCGCCACACAGCGATCGGCCTGCCACGCGACGAAGTGGTCGGCGCCGGCCTCGGTGGCCAATTCGACCGCGAGCTCCGAACGCTCGGACTTGGGGATGCCCTGCGCGACGGTCACGGCCGGCGTGGGCCGCGGCACCGTCGTGCATTCCAGCACCCGGGCAGAGAACCCGCGCTTGCCGGTCTCCTCGACCTCGCAGCGCGCCAGGGTGCCTGCGCCGTCGGAGAGCACCAGCGTCTCGCCCGGACGGATACGCCGCACCGTGGCCGCATGAAAGCCTTCGTCGCCCCCGACGACAGCGCACTGCCCGACCGCCGGGATGGCGTCGGCGTAGAACAGGGTGTCGGCCAACGCCTAACGGCCGCTGAACGTTTCGCGCAGCCGGTTGAACAGGCCGCCGGAGCCGGCGGTCGCGGCATGCGTGGACTTGACCTCGGGTTCAGCATGGCTGCGCGTCTTGAATTCGGCGAGCAGTTCCTTGGCCCGCGCGTCGAGCTTGCCGGGCACGGTCACCTCGATGTGCGCGTGCAGGTTGCCGCGAACACCCGAGCGTAGGTGCGGCATCCCATGCCCGCGCAAAGTCACCACAGAGCCGGGCTGGGTGCCGGGCGCCACGGTGATCTCGGTGAGCCCGTCGAGGATGGCGTCGACGGTCACGGTGGTGCCGAGCGCCGCGTCGACCATCGGCACCGAGACGGTGCAGTGCAGATCGTCGCCGTCCCGGACGAAGATGTCGTGCTGCTGCTCGTGGACCTCGACGTACAGATCGCCCGCCGGACCGCCACCCGGACCGACCTCCCCCTGCGCGGCCAGCCGAACCCGCATCCCGTCGCCGACACCCGCAGGGATCTTCACACTGATCTCGCGGCGGGCCCGCACGCGACCGTCGCCGGCGCACCGGTGGCACGGGTCGGGGATCACCTCGCCGACGCCGCGACAGGTCGGGCACGGACGCGAGGTCATCACCTGACCGAGCAGCGAGCGCTGCACGGTCTGCACCTCGCCGCGGCCTCCGCACGTGTCGCAGGCAACCGGGGCCGAGTTGCCGTGGGTGCCCTTGCCCTGGCACACGTCGCACAGCACGGCGGTGTCGACGGTGACCTGTTTGGTGACGCCGGTCGCGCACTCGGCCAGGTCGAGCCGCATCCGCAGCAGCGAGTCCGACCCCGGGCGCACCCGGCCGATCGGGCCGCGCGATCCGCCGCCGCCGAAGAAGGCCTCGAACACGTCACCCAGCCCGCCGAACCCGCCAAACCCGTTGGCGGCCCCGCCCGCGCCTTCCAGCGGGTCGCCGCCGAGGTCGACGATGCGTCGCTTCTCCGGATCCGACAGCACCTCGTAGGCGGCGCTGATCTCCTTGAAGCGGTGCTGGGCCTCCTCGTCGGGGTTGACGTCGGGATGGAGTTCGCGGGCCAGCTTGCGATAGGCGCGCTTGATCTCCTGATCGCTGGCGCCCTTGCTCACCCCGAGCAGGCCGTAGTAGTCCCGTGCCACACTTGACCTTTCGAAATTCCGCCGGCTATCCGGCTCGGTGTCTAATGTCGCCGGCTACCCGGCTCGGTGTCCTAGGACATCGCCGATGTACATGGCAACCGCCGCGACATTGGCAATAGTTCCCGGGTAATCCATTCTCGTCGGACCCAAAACACCCATGCCGCCGTAGACGGTGCCCGAGCTGCCATAGGTCGTGGTCACCACCGACGTACCGGCCATCTGCTCGGCCTCGGTCTCATGGCCGATGCGCACCGTGACCTTACCCGCTTCCTCCTGGGCGGCCAGCAGGCGAAGCACCACCACCTGTTCTTCGAGGGCTTCCAGGATCGAGCGCAGCGAGCCACCGAAGTCGGCGGTGTTGCGGGTGAGGTTCGCGGTGCCGCCCATCAACAGGCGTTCCTCGTTGTGCTCGACCAGTGACTCGAGCAGCACCGTCGCCGACCGGCCGACCGCGTCACCCAATCCGCCGGAACCGTCCAGCCGGGCGGCCAGGTCGGCCACCGCCACCGAGGCGGCCGCGAGCCGCTTGCCCTCCAGCGCCTGCCCGAGCAGCTCGCGCAACTGGGACAGCTGGTGGTCGTCGATGGTGTCGCCCAGTTCGACGATGCGCTGGTCGACCCGGCCGGAATCGGTGATGACGACCATCAGCAGACGGGCCGGGGTGAGCGCGACGATCTCGAGGTGGCGCACGGTCGAGGTGGACAGGGTCGGGTATTGGACGATGGCCACCTGACGGGTCAGCTGAGCCAGCAGCTTGACGGCGCGGCGCAGCACGTCGTCCAGGTCGACGCCGGACTCGAGGAACTGCAGGATCGCCCGGCGCTCGGAGCCCGACAGCGGCTTGACGTCGTCGATGCGGTTGACGAACTCCCGGTAGCCCTTCTCGGTGGGCACCCGGCCCGAGCTGGTGTGCGGTTGGGTGATGTACCCCTCGGCCTCGAGCACCGCCATGTCATTGCGCACGGTGGCGCTCGATACGCCGAGGTTGTGCCGGTCGACAAGGGCCTTGGATCCGATCGGCTCCTTGGTCGCGACGAAGTCGGCGACGATGGCGCGGAGCACTTCGAAACGCCGGTCGTCGGCAGTTCCCATCTGTTTCACCTCCCAGTCGTCCCCATTTTACGGACAGCAACAGCACAATTAGCACCCACGCGTCGCGAGTGCCACCGCGCGCCGGGCACCGAAGTTCGCCCAGCGCGCACGGACCGGGCGCCACCGACTAGCCTTGCCGAATGGTGATGCGGAGTCGGGGGGCTGCGCTCGGGGCTCCGGCCCGATGATCTTCAAGGGCGTTCGGGAGGGTAAGCCCTATCCCGAGCACGGGCTGACCTACCGCGACTGGTCGCAGATCCCGCCGCGACAGATCCGCCTCGACGAGCTGGTCACCACCACGACCGTCCTCGCGCTGGACCGGCTGTTGTCCGAGGACTCCACCTTCTACGGCGACCTGTTTCCGCACGCGGTCAGGTGGCGCGGCGTGGTCTACCTCGAGGACGGCCTGCACCGTGCGGTGCGGGCGGCGCTGCGTAACCGCACCGTGCTGCATGCGCGGGTCTACGACATGGACGGCGGCTCTTCCGGGGAGTACCCGAGCTAGAGTGCCGGCAGGCGCACCGTGAAAAGGGTTCTGCCCGGCTGCGATTGCGCATGGACGACGCCCTTGTGGGCCTCGACGATGGACGCCACGATCGCCAGCCCCAACCCGCTGCAGCCGAGTTCGCGCGAGCGCGCCTTGTCGGCGCGGACGAACCGGCCGAACAGATTGGGCATGATCTCGGCGGGGATTCCCGGCCCGTCGTCGCTGACGGCCAGTTCGACGACGTTCCCGGTGCTCTCGGTGCGGGTTCGCAGCGTCGTGGTGACCGTGACGCCGGGCGGCGTGTGGACGCGGGCGTTGCCCAGCAGGTTGCTCAACAGCTGATGGAGCCGGGCCCGGTCGCCGCGCACCCACACCGCCTGTTCGGGGAGCTCGGTGACGAAATGGTGGCCGGGCGCGGACACCGAGGCGTCGTTGACGGCGTCGGCCGCCACGTCACACAGATCCAGCTCCTCGAGTTCGAGATCCAGGCCCTCGTCGAGCCGGGACAGCAGCAGCAGGTCGGCGACCAGCGAGGTCATCCGCCGCGACTCGGCCTCGATGCGCGCCAGCGCGTACTCGGTGGTCGGCGGGAGCACGTCGCTGTCCTGGCGGGTCAGTTCGGCGTAGCCGAGAATCGCCGCCAGCGGAGTGCGCAGTTCGTGGCTGGCATCGGTGAGGAACTGCCGGGTGCGCCGATCCGACTCCGCGATCTCGGTGAGCGCGGAGTCGACATTGGCCAGCAGACGATTCAGCGTGAGCCCGACGACGCCGACCTCGCTTTCCGGGTCGGTGTCGGCCTCCCCCACCCTGGCGGTGATGCGATAGTCGGTGGCGTCCAACGGCATCGCCCCGACCTGCCCCGCCACCGCGGCCACCCGGCGAAGCGGTTTGAGCGCGTAGTTCACCGCCACGACGGTGCCCAATGCGGTCGCCAGCAGCGCCAGTACCACGAGCCCCGCCACGGTGAGCACCCTGCCGGTGACCGTCTTGTGCGCCTGGACCAGTGAGACGGCGGAGATCAGCCGTTCGCCGCCGGCGAAGTCACGGTGGCCGACCCGGTGTGAGCCGAGGTCGCCCAAATCGACCGTCTGCGGGTCACCCTCTCGCCAGTCGATGGCCTCCAGTCCGCGCATGACGTCCGCTGGAACCGGCACCGGTTCGCCGTCGGTGAACACGGTGCCGTAGACGGCCTTGCCGTCGCGCAGCATCGCGATGACCGTTCCCGGGGCCTGCCCCGGGAAGTCGATCATGTCCCCGTGCGAGGTGTCCTCGGCCAACGGCGGTTCGGCCTGGTTGCGTTTGGCCTTGGCGTAGGAATAGCTGAACGCCGCCAGCGAGTTCGCCACCTGACTGTTGGCCAGACTGGCCGCTTCGTCGCGCAGGCTCATCACGGCCACCGCACCGACACCCACCAGTGCGACCGTGACGATCGTGGTGACCCAGAGCACCAGCCGCCGGCGCAACGACCGCGGCCGCCACCATCGCGAGGTCGTCCTCGCCAGGCTCACTGCTGCGGCCGCAGCATGTACCCGACGCCGCGCACCGTGTGGATCATCGGGTCGCGCCCGGCGTCGATCTTGCGCCGCAGGTAGGAGATGTAGAGGTCCACGATGCTGGACCGGCCGCCGAAGCTGTAGTTCCAGACCCGGTCCAGAATCTCGGCCCGGGTGACCGCCCGGCGCGGGTTGCGCATCAGGTAGCGCAGCAACTCGAACTCGGTGGTGGTCAGGGAGATCTGCTCGCCGGCCCGGCTGACCTCCCGACTCGGACCGTCGAGCACCAGGTCACCGACCTTGAGGACTTCGTCTTCGGGGGCGGTGGTGGCTTTGGACCGGCGCAACAGGCCGCGCAACCGGGCGACCAGCTCCTCGAGGCTGAACGGTTTGGTCAGGTAGTCGTCGGCCCCCGCGGTCAACCCCGTCACCCGATCCACCACCGAATCCCGTGCCGTCAGGAACAGGGTGGGCGTGTATCCCTCCGCCTCCCGGGTCATCTTCAGGATCTGCAGCCCGTCGGTGTCGGGCAGCATGATGTCCAGTACCAGCAGATCCGGTTCGAAGTCGCGGAACTGCGCCAGAGCTTCCCGGCCGTCCCCCGCGGTCTCGACGTGCCAGCCCTCGTAATGCAGCGCCATCTTGACCAGATTGGTCAGCGCCGGTTCGTCGTCGACGAGCAGCACCCGGATGGGCGATCCGTCGGCTCGGGACATGCGGGGCAGCTGGCCCAGGATGGCCTGGCGCGGGCGCAGGGGACGGGAGGGACTGGGGGTGACCGGGGTAGCCATACTTCGATTCTGTAGAAAACACAGCGATCTGTCATTGAGCCCATACCGGTTTCATATCTTCACAGCATGCCCCGCAGAACAGCGACACTTCTATTGCGTTCGCTTCCTTAAGTTTTCGAGATCAGCTGTTAGCCGCGACACATCTGATACTCATCTGTCACCAAATGATCACCGCCCGTGGGAACTTCGCCTACGCCGTCGGCAACATATGGATCCAACATGGATTCCTTGAACTGATTCGGACTCCACACCTACTGTCGCGCTTATGAATTGGCGTCAACGTCGACGCTCGGACCAGCGAATCAGTTTGTGTCCTAATAAGTCTCGAATACGTAGACAGGAGTCTTGCCTTGCAGCGTTCCACCGAGTCGACGACGGGTGCCGAACACCCGAGCAGGGCCTCGACGCTCCTGCGCCATGACCTACCAGCCTCGCTGGTGGTGTTCCTGGTGGCACTACCGCTGTCGTTGGGCATCGCGATCGCCTCCGACGCGCCGGTTCTGGCCGGCCTGATCGCCGCCATCGTCGGTGGCGTGGTCGCCGGATTCCTCGGCGGTTCCCCGTTGCAGGTGAGCGGCCCGGCCGCCGGCCTCACCGTCATCGTGGCGGGCCTGATCAACCAGTTCGGTTGGGCGGTGACCTGCGCGATCACCGTCTGCGCCGGCCTGGTGCAGGTACTGCTGGGCCTGAGCCGGGTGGGCCGCGCGGCGCTGGCGATCTCGCCGATGGTGGTGCACGCGATGCTGGCCGGCATCGGTGTCACGATCGCCCTGCAGCAGGTGCACGTCCTGCTCGGCGGCACGTCGGAGAGCTCCGCGTGGCGCAACGTCGTCGAACTGCCCGCGCAGCTGTTCGCCGCCGACACCGCCGGGTTGTCGATCGGACTGCTGGTGATCGGCATTCTGCTGGCGTGGCGCTGGGCGCCTGCGGCGGTCCGCAAAGTGCCAGGCCCCCTGGTCGCCATCGTCGTCGCGACCTCGGTATCGGTGCTGTTCGCGCTCGACGTCCCGCGCATCCAGCTCGACGGTTCCCTGCTCGACGCGCTGCAGCCCCCTGGCTTGCCGGAGGGCAACTGGGGCGCGTTCGCCACCGGGGTGCTCACCGTCGCCCTGATCGCCAGTGTCGAAAGCCTGCTCACCGCGGTCGCGGTGGACCGCATGCAGGACGGCCCGCGCTCGAATCTGGACCGTGAGCTCGTCGGCCAGGGTGCCGCCAACATGGTGTCGGGTGCGGTCGGCGGCCTGCCGATCACCGGTGTGATCGTGCGCAGTTCGGCGAACGTGACCGCGGGAGCCAAGACCCGCGCCTCGTCCATCCTGCACGGCGTGTGGGTGCTGGTGTTCGCGCTGCCGTTCGCCGGGCTGGCCCAGCAGATCCCGACCGCGGCGCTGGCCGGGTTGCTCATCGTCATCGGAATCCAGCTGGTCAAACTGACCCACATCAAGACGGCCCGCCGGACCGGCGACATCGCCGTCTACGTGACGACGATCACCGGCGTGGTGTTCCTCAACCTGCTCCAAGGTGTGCTGCTGGGGCTGGCGCTGGCGATCGTGCTGACCGTGTGGCGGGTGGCGCGGGCCCGGATTCACGCCGAACCGGCCGAGCACACCGACGAGAACGGCGCCACCACCGATGCCGATGACAAGGAATGGCGGGTCGCGGTGGAGGGGTCCTGCACGTTCCTGTCCCTGCCCGCACTGCACAAAACCCTGGCGTCGGTGCCGCCCCGGACCCGCGTCACACTCGAGGTGTCGGTGGATTTCATCGACCACGCCGCACACCAGGTGATCGAGGACTGGCGGCGCCAGCATGAGGCGTCGGGCGGCAGCGTCCTGGTGCAGGAGGTGGGCGCCGTCGAATTGCGCAGCGCTCTCGCCGGCCCGCCGCAGCGCGCGTTCACCCTCGTCGACAAGCGACTCGGGGTCGTGCCCTGGAGTTCCTGGCAGGACCCGCTGACCAAGAACGGCCATGAACGGCGCGACACCCCGCCGCAGGCGGTTCTCGACGGCCTGGAGGTGTACCACCGCAGGACGGCACCCCAGATCCGGCCGCAGATGGCGAAACTCGCCGACGTGCAGCAGGCGGAGACGTTGTTCATCACCTGCACCGACGCGCGCATCGTGCCCAACGCGATCACCAGCAGCGGCCCCGGCGACCTGTTCACGGTCCGCAACGTCGGCAATCTCGTTCCGCCCGACCAGCTTGACTACTCAGTGGAGGCAGCCATCGCGTACGCGGTGGGCCGGCTGAAGGTGTCCTCGATCGTGGTGTGCGGCCATTCCGCCTGCGGCGCAATGCATGCCGCCCTGCGCGAGCAGGGCGTCGGCGCCGAGCGGGTGCCAGGGGAGGAACATCTGCGGTCGTGGCTGCGCTATGCCCAGCCCGCGGTCGACGTCTTCGACGAAGGCCGTCACCCCATCGCGACATCGGCTGCCCAGCGGGGGTTCAACACCGTGGACCAGCTGAGCATGGTCAGCGTCGCGGTCCAGGTCGACACCCTGGCGCACCACCCGTTGGTCCACGATCTGCACGAACGCGGCAGGCTGAAAGTCTTCGGCCTGTTCTACGACATCGCCAGCGCTCAGGTGTTGCACGTCGATCCGACGGCGTCGGCCTCGTTGCAGACCAACGGCATTGCGATTCGATGACCGAAACAGTCTGGCCAAGAACATATTTGACTGACATATGAATATCGTGACCCGCAGCGCCCCGTCGCATATCGTGGAGTCATCGGGCAGACGTCACGAAACCTGCACTCCCCCAATGGTTTCTCTCCCGAAATAGGAAAGGAATATCAATGACCGTCAAGTTTCGCTACCTAGCCCCTGTCATCGCGGCCGGTGCCGCGGCGCTCGCCTTCGCCGTTGCGCCCACCGCCGCTGCCGCCCCCAACCCGGCCGACTGCCAGAACAAGGGCGCGGCGACCATGTGCCAGCGGCAGGGCCACTCCTACATCCACGCCACGCCGCCGATCACCTCGCCCCAGCAGGCATGGGGATTCAACGGAGTCCCGCTCTGGGCGATCGGTTAACGGCCGGCCTACCGAGCAAGGCCGCGGGAAGTGCCTGCCACGCAGGCTCCCCCGCGGCCTTGCTGCATGTCGGGCCTCACTCAGTCGTCGAGCAGGTCGCGGACGACGGCATCGGCCAGCAACCGGCCACGCCCGGTCAGCACCAACCGATCGCCCGAGCGGCTCAGCAGTCCCCGGGCCACCGCCGCCTCGGCACGCCACAGTTCGGAATCGGTGAGGGCCGCAGCCGGCAGCCCGCTGCGCAACCGGATCTGCAGCAGAACGTTCTCGACGTGGCGGGCGCGCGCGTCAAGGCGTTCGAAGTCGGCGACCGGCACCTGCCCGTCGGCCAGGAGCTCGGCATAGGCGCTGGGGTGCTTGACATTCCACCACCGGGTATCTCCGACGAAACCGTGGGCTCCCGGGCCCGCACCCCACCACTGTCCACCATTCCAATAGCCGACGTTGTGCCGGCACTCGGCGCCCGGCCGACTCCAGTTGGACACCTCGTACCACGTCAGCCCGGCTGCCGAGAGCCGCTCGTCGAGCAGTTCGTAGCGATGGGCCAGCACGTCGTCGTCGGGCGGGGCGACCTCACCGCGACGCACCCGGCGGGCCAGCGCAGTGCCGTCCTCGACCACCAGTGCGTAGGCCGAGACGTGGTCGACCCCGGCGGCCAACGCGGCGTCGACCGACCGCAGCAGATCGTCGTCGGATTCGCCCGGGGTGCCGTAGATGAGGTCGAGGTTGAGCCGCTCGAACCCGGCCGCCGACGCCTCGGCGGCGGCCTGCAGGGCCCGGCCCGGCGTATGGGTCCGGTCCAGCACGGCCAGCACCCCCGGGGCGATCGACTGCATGCCCAACGACACCCGGGTATAGCCGGCGGCCCGGATCCGGGCGAAGAACTCCCCCGAGGTCGACTCGGGATTGGCCTCGGTGGTCACCTCCGCATCAGCGGCCAGCGCGAAGCTGTCCCGGACGGCGTCGAGCACCTCGGTCAGTCCGGACGCGCCGAGCAGCGACGGTGTCCCGCCCCCGACGAAGACCGTGTCGACCGCGGGCGCGCCCAGCAGGTCGGCGGCAAGGTGCAGTTCGGTCCGCAGCGCGGTCAGCCAGCCCTGCGGTGACGCACCCCCGAGCTCGGCCGCGGTGTAGGTGTTGAAGTCGCAGTATCCGCAGCGGGTGGCACAGAACGGCACGTGGACGTACAGGCCGAACGCCGTGCCGGGAGCCAGGCTCAGGTGCGGCAGGGCGGCCGAGGCGGGACGGACCGACATCCGTTCAGTGTCCCAGAACCGGGTTTTGCTCACGGCGAGCCAAAATCTGGCCCGGTTAGAGCTATCGCCGGTGTTCGTGGCAGAATGGCCCGCATGACCGCCCCCCAGACTCTGCGCCGTGTGGCGCTGGTGGCTCGGCGGCATGTCGATTTCAAGCGCGTCTGTACGTGTTGTTGTCTGGCTTGACGCCGTAGACCCGCCCCCCACCTGTACTTCAGCTGGCCGCCGGATCTGCGCAGCCGGTCCAGCTCACCGGTGGATTCGCGCGATTCGAACGTCAGCTCCTTGACACGAGGAGCACATTTCATGAGTCAGCCGGCCAAGGCCGCTCCCAAGACGCGCAGCGAGGGTCAATGGGCCCTGGGCGAGCGCGAGCCGCTCAACCCCAATGAGCAGTTCAAGAAGGAAGACGACGCGCTCAACGTGCGCGCCCGCATCGAAACCATCTACGCCAAGCAGGGCTTCGAGAGCATCGACAAGACCGATCTTCGCGGCCGGATGCGCTGGTGGGGCCTCTACACCCAGCGCAAACCGGGTTATGACGGCACGTGGACCGGTGACGAGAACACCGACATGCTCGAAGACGAGTTCTTCATGCTGCGGGTGCGCAGCGACGGCGGCGCCCTGACCACCGCGGCACTGCGCACGCTGGGCGGGATCTCCACGGAGTTTGCCCGCGACACCGCCGACATCAGCGACCGGGAGAACGTGCAGTACCACTGGATTCGGGTCGAGGACATGCCGGAGATCTGGCGCCGGCTCGACGAGGTGGGTTTGCAGACCACCGAGGCGTGCGGTGACTGCCCGCGTGTCGTCCTGGGCTCCCCCCTGGCCGGTGAGTCGCTCGACGAGGTCATCGACGCCACGCCGGCGATCGAGGAGATCGTCCGCCGCTACATCGGCAAGCCGGAGTACTCGAACCTGCCGCGCAAGTTCAAGACCGCGATCAGCGGCCTGCAAGACGTGGTGCACGAGGTCAACGACGTGGCGTTCATCGGGGTCAACCATCCCGAGCACGGCCCCGGCTTCGACCTGTGGGTCGGCGGCGGACTGTCGACCAACCCGATGCTGGGCCAGCGGGTCGGCGCCTGGGTGCCGCTCGACGAGGTCCCGGACGTGTGGGAGGGCGTGGTCAGCGTGTTCCGCGACTACGGCTACCGGCGACTGCGCGCCAAGGCCCGGCTGAAGTTCCTGATCAAAGACTGGGGCGTCGAAAAATTCAGGGAAGTTCTCGAGACCGAGTACCTCAAGCGGCCCTTGCTCGACGGCCCGGCGCCCGAACCGGTCGTTCGCCCGATCGACCACGTCGGTGTGCAGCGGCTCAAGAACGGGCTCAACGCGGTCGGGGTGGCACCGATCGCGGGACGCGTGTCGGGCACGATCTTGACGAAGGTCGCCGATCTGGCTGAAGCCGCGGGCTCCAATCGGGTTCGGTTCACGCCATATCAGAAGCTGATCGTCCTGGACGTGGCCGATGACAAACTTGACGAGCTTCGCAGTGGGCTCGACGCCCTGGGCCTGCCGTCAACGCCGTCGCACTGGCGCCGAAACCTGATGGCGTGCACCGGAATCGAGTTCTGCAAACTCAGCTTCGCCGAGACCCGGGTGCGCGCTCAGAGCCTGGTGCCCGATCTGGAGAAGCGGCTCGAGGACATCAACTCCGAACTCGACGTCCCGGTGACGGTCAACATCAACGGCTGCCCCAACTCGTGCGCGCGCATCCAGATCGCCGATATCGGCTTCAAGGGCCAGATGATCGACGACGGTAACGGCCCCGAGGAAGGGTTCCAGGTGCACTTGGGCGGCAGCCTGGGCCTCGACAGCGGTTTCGGCCGCAAACTGCGCCAGCACAAGGTGCTCTCCACCGAGCTCGGTGACTACATCGAGCGGGTGGTCCGCAACTTCGTGAAACAAAGAAACGACGGAGAGCGTTTCGCCCAGTGGGTCGTCCGGGCTGAAGAGGATGAATTGCGATGAGCGCTCGCGCGAAGAGCGGAGAGACAAGATGAGCATTGGGGTGGATCGAGTGACCGAGGCCGAGCTGCGGGAGCTGGCGGCGCGCGGCGCAGCCGAACTGGACGGTGCCGGCGCGGCCGAGCTGCTGGCCTGGACGGACAAGCACTTCGCCGGCGACTACGTGGTGGCCTCCAACATGCAGGACGCGGTGTTGATCGACCTGGCATCGAAGGTGCGCCCAGGCGTCGACGTCCTGTTCCTGGATACCGGCTATCACTTCGCCGAGACGATCGGCACCCGTGACGCGGTCGAGGCGGTCTACGACATCCACGTCGTCAACGTCACGCCCGAACACACCGTGGCCGAACAGGATCAGCTGCTGGGCAAGGATCTGTTCGCCAGCGATGCGACCGAATGCTGCCGGCTGCGCAAGGTGGTCCCGTTGCGCAAGGCGCTGCAGGGATATTCGGCCTGGGTCACCGGTATCCGCCGAGTCGAGGCCCCCACCCGTGCCAACGCGCCGCTGATCAGCTTCGACGAGGCGTTCAAACTGGTGAAGATCAATCCGATCGCCGCCTGGACCGACGAGGAGATCGACGCCTACATCCAGGCCAATGGCGTGCTGGTGAATCCACTTGTCGAGGAAGGCTATCCGTCGATCGGTTGCGCACCGTGCACGGCCAAGCCCGTTGCCGGCGCCGATCCGCGCAGCGGCCGCTGGCAGGGCCTGTCCAAAACCGAATGCGGGCTCCACGTTTCGTGAGGCTGATCCTCACCGCGCATGGCAGTGCCGATCCCCGTTCGGCGGACACGGCACGCTCGGTGGCGGCGACGATTCGCCGGCTGCGTCCCGGGCTGGATGCCCGGGTCGCCTTCTGCGAACAGAACACCCCGAATCTGCGTGACGAACTGATCGCGCTGCGCGACCAGCCCGGGATCGTCGTGCCCCTGCTGCTGGCCGACGCCTATCACGCCCGGGTCGACATCCCGCAGATGATCGCCGCCGCGGGCGTCGACGTCGTCCAGGCCGAGGTACTCGGTGAGGACGACCGGCTGATCCACGTGCTGCGGCAGCGCCTGGAGCACGCCGGAGTGTCGCGGCTGGATCCCCGCATCGGGGTCATCGTGACGGCGGTCGGATCGTCGCGGCCCGCCGCCAACGCCCGCACTGCGACGGTGGCGCGTGAGTTGACGCTGACCACGCGGTGGACGGCGACGACCGCGTTCGCCACCGGCCAGCAGCCCACGTTGGCCGAGGCCGCCGAGGAACTGCGCCGCCGCGGGGCCACCCGTCCGGTGATTGCGCCGTGGTTCCTCGCCCACGGCCGGATCACCGACCGGGTCGCGAACTTCGCAGCGGAACAAGGCATCCCGATGTCGGCACCACTGGGTGCGCACCGTCAGGTGGCCGAGACCGTGCTGGACCGCTTCGATGCGGCGCTGGCCGAACGGATCGCGGCCGCTTAGCCCGCGGCGACCTGCACTTCACCGGCGATCGGCGGTACCCGAGTGGCCCGCACATACACGGTGTCACCCTCTTTCAGACCGAGCGCCTCGGCGTCGCCGCGGGTGATCTGGGCGGTGAACGGCGCGCCGTTGGTGGCACTGGTCAATTCCACGCGGACCTCGAATCCCAGATACACCACCCGGTCGATGGTGGCACGGGTGACCCCGGTGGATTCCGCGGTGCCGTCGCCGGCGGCGATTGCCATCTCGGGATTTCGTCCGACGCGAATATCGTGTGGCCGCACCAGGATTCCATTGAGCGAGCTCACGGTGCCGAGGAATGACATCACGAACGCGTTGGCCGGGCTGTCGTAGACGTCGGTGGGTGAACCGATCTGTTCGATGCGGCCCTTGTTGAGCACGGCGATCCGGTCGGCGACGTCCAGCGCCTCGGCCTGGTCGTGGGTGACGAGCACCGTGGTGACGTGCACCTCGTCGTGCAGCCGGCGCAACCAGGCCCGCAGGTCGTCGCGCACCTTGGCATCCAGGGCGCCGAACGGCTCGTCGAGCAGCAGCACTTCCGGATCGACGGCCAGGGCACGGGCCAGTGCCATCCGCTGGCGCTGACCGCCGGAAAGCTGGTTGGGATATCGGGTTTGGAAGCCGGCCAACCCGACGACCTCAAGCAGGTCGTCGACCTTGGCTTTCACCTCCGCTTTGGGCTTCTTGCGGATCTTGAGACCGAAGGCGACGTTGTCCCGCACGGTCAGATGCTTGAACGCGGCGTAGTGCTGGAAGACGAAGCCGATGCCGCGGCGCTGCGGGGGCACATTCGTGACGTCACGGCCGTTGATCGTGATCGTCCCGGTGTCGGGCTGGTCCAGCCCAGCGATCGCGCGCAGCAGGGTGGACTTGCCCGACCCGCTGGGGCCCAGCAACGCGGTCAGCGACCCCGCGGGCACCACGAAGTCGACGTTGTCGAGTGCGGCGAACTCGCCGTAGCGCTTGTTCGCGCCCGAGACGGTGATGGCATTGGTCATGAGAGTCGTTCTCCTAGTGGGATTACTCGCTCGCCTTGGCGCGCCGGGCGTCCAGAACCACTTGGACGACCAGCACCAAAACCGCGACGGCCATCAGCACCGTTGAGATCGCATAGGCGCCGTATTGCTCACCGCGGCTGTAGCGGTCGGAGACCAGCAGGGTCAGTGTCTGCGATGTGCCGGGCAGGTTGGACGACACCATGATCACCGCGCCGTACTCACCCAGCGTGCGGGCAATGGTCAGCACGATTCCGTAGGTCAGACCCCATCGAATCGACGGCAAGGTGATCCGCCAGAACGTCTGCCACCAGCTGGAGCCCAGGGTGGCGGCGGCCTCTTCCTGGTCGGTGCCGAGCTCGTGCAGCACCGGTTCGACCTCACGGATGACGAACGGCACCGTGACGAAGATGCTCGCGAGCACGATGCCGGGGAAGCCGAAGATGATTTTGAAGCCGAGGCTGTTCTCCACGAAGCCGAACACCCCCGCGGTCCCCCACAGCAGGATCAATGCCACGCCGACAACCACCGGCGACACCGCGAACGGCAGGTCGATGATCGCCTGCAGCGCGGACTTGCCGCGAAACTTGTTGCGGGCCAGCACCAACGCAGTCGGCACCCCGAAGATCACATTGAGCGGTACCACGATCGCGACGACCAGAAGCGACACGTGCAGCGCCGAGATGGCGGCCGGGGTACTGATGGCATCGATGAACGCCCCGAACCCGGGCGCGAATGTACGCCAGAGGATCAGGCCGACGGGCACCGCCACCAGTACCGAGATGTAGGCCAACGCGACATACCGGGTCAGATAGCGCACCAGCGGGGACAGGATCACGACGCCAGTTCCTCCCGTTTGGCCGCGCGTGAACCAATGGTGCGCAGCACCAGCAGGACGAAGAACGAGATCGTGAGCAGGACAATGGAGATCGCCGCCGCCCCGGTTGGATCGTCATTCTCGATCAGCGTCCGGATCCACTGTGAGGACACCTCGGTCTCCCCCGGCACCGCGCCGCCGATCAGCACCACCGAGCCGTATTCGCCGATGGCCCTGGAGAAGGCCAGCCCCGCACCGGACAACAGCGAGGGCAGCAGCGCAGGCAAGATCACCCGGACGAAGATGACGGTGTTGGTCGCCCCCAACGACGCTGCCGCCTCCTCGACCTCACGGTCGAGTTCGAGCAACACCGGCTGTACCGAGCGCACGACAAAGGGCAGTGTCACGAACAAAAGCGCCACGCCCACACCCCATTTGGTGTGCTGCAGTTGCAGGTCGATCGGGCTGCTGGGCCCGTAGAGCGCCAACATGACCAGGCTCGCCACGATGGTGGGCAACGCGAACGGCAAGTCGATCACCGCGTCGACCAATCGCTTACCCGGGAAGTCGTCGCGGGTCAGCACCCAGGCCACCAGCAGTCCGAACACCGCGTTCACCAGCGTGACGCCGACCGAGATCGTCAACGTCACCCGGAACGACTCGATCGCGGCGTTGGAGGTGACCGCGAGCCAGAACGCGGTCCATCCACCCTTGGCCGACTGCCACACGATCGCGGCCAGCGGCAACAGCACGATGACGCTCAACCAGATCGACGCGGCCCCGACCCGCAGGCTGGTGGTGCCGTGTCGGCGGGCCAGGAAGCCGGACGGCCCGCCCGAGCCACCACCGGTGAACTCGGGCCGGACCGCCTGGGGGTTCGGGTCAACAGCTGCTGTCATCCAGTTGCCTGCTTGTAGATCTTCGTGATGGAGCCATTGTCCTTGTCGAACAGCGCGGGATCCACGGTGCTCCAGCCGCCGAGGTCGGCGATGGTCCACAACTTCTGCGGCGTCGGGAAGTCGGTGGCGAAGTCCGCGGCCACACCGGGATCGACCGGTCGGAAGCCGGCCTGCGCCCAGATCTTCTGCCCCTCGGGGGTGAAAAGGTAATTGTTCAGCGCGGTCGCCTTGTCCACATGCGCGCCGGTGGTCACCACCGCCACCGGGTTCTCGATCTTGAACGTCTGCGGCGGGTTGACGTGCTCGACCGGCTTGCCCTGCCGCTCGGTGTTGATCGCCTCGTTCTCGTAACTGATCAGCACGTCGCCGGTGCCCTGCAGGAACACGTCGGTGGCCTCCCGGCCAGAGCCCGGGCGGGTCTTGACATGCTCGGTGACCAGCTTGGTCACGTAGTCGAGGCCGGCCTGCGGGTCCTGGCCGCCGTTGCTCTTGGCGGCGTACGGCGCGAGCAGGTTCCACTTGGCCGATCCCGAACTCAGCGGGCTCGGGGTGACGACCTCGATGCCAGGTGCCAGCAGGTCGTCCCAGTCTTTGATGTTCTTCGGGTTGCCCTTGCGGACCACCAGCGACACCACCGAGCCGAACGGGATGCCCTTGGTGACGGACTTGTTCCAGTCGGCGGCGACCTTGTTGGCCTTGACCAGGCGGGTGACGTCCGGCTCGACCGAGAAGTTGACGATATCGGCCGGCTTGCCGTCGACCACGGCGCGCGACTGGTCGCCGGAGGCACCGTACGAGGTGGTCACCCCGACGCCTTTGCCCTCCGGGGTGGCGGCGAAGGCCGGGATGATCTTGCTCCACCCGGGCTCGGGCACGGCATAGGCGACCAGGGTCAGGGTGGTGTCGGCCTTCGGCTGGTTGCCGCCGCCGACGACGTCACTCGAGCCGCCGCCGCACGCGGCGAGCACCGTTGCGGTCGTCGCGAGCGCGACGGCCGCGCTCAACCGGCGAACGGGGAGGTGGATCTTGGGCATTGTGGCCTTTCTCGTTGCTGGGGGTACGGGCAAATCGAGGCCCGTCGCAACGGAATGGCGATGATTGACAACAGAATGCCAACGACCATCACCGACACCAGACCGCGGACGGGCGAAGTGTCAGCGACAACAAGCAACATCGGCAACAGCCAACGCGCCCACGGCAATAAGGGCCAGAATGTGGCCCTCGCCGTAACCGGTCGCCGAATGCATGGCGCGAAGCTTAACAGAGATTTATCAGGCAACCTGACGCGGTCTCAGCGGTTGATCAGCCACACCACGATCACCAGCAGCAGCAGCGCCACCAGGGCCAGCGTCACCCGTGAGCGCGGCATCCCGGTCACTGCAGCCCCCGGTCAGCGTGACGAAGCCGCCGCAACAGCCGGATGCCGTAACCCAGGACCGCGTCGATCACCAGCGCGATGGCGTAGGCGAGCAACAGCACGACCGGCATCACGATGATCGTCTGGACCACGAAACCGAGCCCGGACAGCCACAGTTCGACACCGTCCCACCAACTCAGCAGTCCGCCCACCAGACCAGCGTAGGCCGCGCCCGTCGGGGCCTCGCCACCGGCGGTAACAGCAAAGCCACGGATCGCGGCATAAGTAGACGCCACCTGGCCCGGCAGTTGATGATGTCCCCATGGTTCTGCAAGCGCAGCCGGCCGGCGAGGACACCGACGACATGGCCGTCGAGTCCGCCCCGCCGCCGTTGTCCGCAACCGCCCCGGTGCCGTACGCCTCGAGCGCGGCGCTGCGCAACCCGTTCCCCCCGATCGCCGACTACGGCTTTCTCTCCGATTGCGAGAACACCTGCCTGATCTCGTCTGCGGGCGCCGTGGAGTGGTTGTGCGTGCCCCGACCGGACTCCCCCAGCGTGTTCGGCGCGATCCTGGACCGCGGTGCCGGCCACTTCCGGCTGGGTCCCTACGGGGTGTCGGTTCCGGCCGCCCGCCGCTATCTGCCCGGCAGCCTCATCTTGGAGACCACCTGGCAGACGCACACCGGCTGGCTCATCGTGCGTGAAGCACTCGTGATGGGCCCGTGGCACGACATCGACACCCGGTCGCGGACGCACCGACGCACCCCGATGGACTGGGACGCCGAACACATCCTGCTGCGCACGGTGCGCTGTGTGAGCGGCACGGTGGAGGTGGTGATGAACTGCGAGCCGTCCTTCGACTACGGGCGGGTCAATGCCACCTGGGAGTACTCGGCCAACGCCTACGGCGAGGCGATCGCGCGGGCCCGTAAGGATCCTGACGCGAATCCCACCCTGCGGCTGACCACGAACCTGCGCATCGGGCTGGAGGGCCGAGAAGCCCGCGCGCGCACTCGTCTGAAAGAAGGCGACAACGTCTTCGTCGCGCTGTCCTGGTCGAAGCACCCGTCGCCGCAGACCTATGAAGAAGCCGCCGACAAGATGTGGCAGACCAGCGAGGCATGGCGCCAGTGGATCAACATCGGCGATTTCCCCGACCATCCGTGGCGCTCGTACCTGCAGCGCAGCGCGCTCACGCTCAAGGGGCTGACGTATTCACCGACCGGCGCGCTGCTGGCAGCGTCCACCACGTCGCTGCCGGAAACACCTCAGGGCGAACGCAATTGGGACTACCGCTACGCCTGGGTGCGGGACTCGACGTTCGCGTTGTGGGGCCTCTACACCCTCGGCCTGGATCGTGAGGCCGACGACTTCTTTGCCTTCATCGCCGACGTATCGGGCGCCAACAACGGCGAACGGCACCCGCTGCAGGTGATGTATGCCGTGGGCGGCGAGCGTGAACTGGTCGAGGAGGAGCTTCACCACCTGTCCGGCTACGACAACGCCCGCCCGGTGCGCATCGGCAACGGCGCCTACAACCAGATGCAGCACGACATCTGGGGCACCATGCTCGACTCGGTGTATCTGCACGCCAAATCACGCGAGCAGATCTCCGATCAGCTGTGGCCGGTGCTCAAGGAGCAGGTCGAAGAGGCGATCAAGCACTGGCGCGAGCCCGACCGCGGCATCTGGGAGGTGCGCGGCGAACCGCAGCACTTCACCTCGTCGAAGGTGATGTGCTGGGTGGCCCTGGACCGCGGCTCGAAGTTGGCCGAACTGGTCGGTGAGAAGAGCTACGCCCAGCAGTGGCGGGCAATCGCCGAGGAGATCAAGGCCGACATCCTCACCCACGGCGTGGACAAGCGAGGCGTGCTGACCCAGCGGTACGGCGACGACGCCTTGGACGCCTCGCTGCTGCTGGTTCCGCTGGTGCGGTTTTTGCCGTCAGACGACCCGCGGGTGCGCGCGACGGTGTTGGCGATCGCCGACGAGCTCACCGAGGACGGCCTGGTGCTGCGCTACCGCGTCGAGGAGACCGACGACGGCCTGTCCGGCGAGGAAGGCAGCTTCACGATCTGCTCGTTCTGGCTGGTGTCGGCGCTGGTCGAGATCGGCGAGGTCAGCCGGGCCCGGCATCTGTGCGAGCGGCTGCTGTCGTTCGCCAGCCCGCTGCACCTCTACGCCGAGGAGATCGAGCCGCGCACCGGCCGGCATCTGGGCAACTTCCCGCAGGCGTTCACCCACCTGGCGTTGATCAACGCCGTGGTGCACGTGATCCGTGCCGAGGAGGAAGCCGACAGCACCGGGGTGTTCCAGCCGGCCAACGCGCCGATGTAACACCCGACGACGTCGTCAGCCCAGGCGGTCGGCGACCAAGCCCGCCTCCACTCGCTCGAGCAAGGCCTTGGCGTCCGCCGCGTGCTGCACGTCGCCGCCGAGCGCGCGCGACATCTGGTCGGCCCACTGCCGCCGCAGCCGCTCGAGGTTCTGCGCGGCGCGGTCGGTGGGAAACAGGTTGACCCCGCGGGCGTCGTTCGGATCGGTGCGTCGTTCGACGAAACCGCGGCGTTCCAGCCCCCGCAACGCCGTCGACAGGTTGCTGCGCTGCAGGCCGGTGGCGCGCGCGACGTCGCTGGGTGTGGCGCCCGGGTGGTGGTCGATGTGGCGCATCACGTGCGCTTCCTGTGCGGTCAACGGCACGACGTCGGTGTCGATCCGCATCCGCAGTTCGCGCCCGACCCCGAGGATCGCTTCGGCCAGATCGGCCAGCTCACTATCCATGGACAAATCCTACCCCACTAGTTATGATTAAATAGTTATTACTTCATAACTACCTTGTCGAGGACGGCCATGCCCACCGCCACCCAGCCCGGATCCGTGCAGAAAGACGCCACCATCTCGGTGTGGTTGCTGATGGTGCTGGCCCTGCTCAGCGCTGTCGCACCGGTGGCGACCGACCTCTACCTGCCGGCCTTCCCCGAGATGACCGCCGAGTTGCGGGGCAGCGCCACCGCCGTGCAGCTGACGCTGACCGCGTTCCTGCTCGGCCTGACCTTCGGGCAGCTGATGTTCGGGCCGCTGTCCGACCGCCTCGGTCGCCGGGGGCCGCTGATCGCCGGTGCCTTCTTGTGCGTGGTCGCCAGCGTGGTCGCCGCCACCGCCCCGTCCATCGGCATTCTGATCGCGGCTCGGTTCGCCCAGGGTTTCACCGGCGCTGCCGGCATGGTGATCGGCCGCGCGGTGATCTCCGACCTCACCACCGGCAAGACCGCCGGGCGGGCGTTCACCCTGATGATGATCGTCGGCGGGGCGGCCCCGGTGATCGCGCCGTTCGCCGGCGGGCTACTGGTCGGACCGCTGGGGTGGCGCGGCATTCTCTGGGTGGTCTGCGCGATCGCGGTGGCCATGCTGGTCGCCACGGTGGCCGTGGTGCGCGAATCGCATCCAGCGGAGCGTCGAGCTGAATTGAAAGTAGCTGCAGCCCAAGGCATCTCGCCGTGGTCTGCCTTGCGGTCGCGGGCCTACCTGGCCAACACGCTGGCCTTCGGGTTCGGCTTCGCGGTGATGATGGCCTACATCTCGGCGTCGCCGTTCGTCTACCAGGTGATGATCGGCTTGACCCCGACGCAGTACGGCATCGCCTTCGGCGTCAACGCGTTGGGCATGATCGCCGTCAGCACGGTGTCCTCACGGCTCAACAGCACGATCTCCGGTTCCCGGCTGCTCGGCATCGGCCTGATCGTCACCGTGGCCGCCACAGTGGCACTGCTCGCCCTGGTTCTCGGCGGCGCGCCGGCCTGGTCGATGATGGTCCCGATCTTTGTGGCGGTCGCCTGCCAGGGCCTGATTCTCGGCAACGCCACTGCACTGGCGCTGTCCGCCGTCCCCCACGCCGCCGGCTCCGGCTCGGCCGGCCTGGGTGCCCTGCAGTTCGGACTCGGCGCCGCGGTCTCGCCCCTGGTCGGACTCGGTGGCGAGCACACCGCACTGCCGCTGGCTGTCGTGATGGTGACGATGTCGGTGCTGGCACTCACGGCGTTCGGCGTCGGGCGCCGGGTCAGCTGAACCGTCGCTATTTCTGTGCCGCGTTCTCCAGCATGATGGCGACGATGCGCTCCGCCTCGTCGTCGATCGAGTTGCTGCACGCCCACGCCTCGACGACCAGATTGGACGCCGACGCCAGCGCATGCTGACAACCCCATCCCCCGGAGTTGCGCTGGTCGGAGTGCTGAGACAGGATCTCGCCGGAGACGTCGGCCTGGCCGATCTTCCAGGTGGAGTGCACATCGGAGTGATCGATGTCGATCGATGTGCCGCCGCATTTCTCCCATGTGGCGCGCGCACCCTCGGCAAACCTCTGCGCCTCGTCCGCCGACGGGTAGAGCACCGCGATCTGTTCGACCCAGTGCTCGTTGTCGGACGTGGGCTCCTGCAGCACTTCGTCGCGCACGGCGGTCCAGCCGCTGCCGTCGTAGACCAATTGCTCGGCGCCGTAGATCGCCCCGAGGCAGTCGATGTCGGACACGCCGTCGGAGTTGTCGCTCATGTTCTCCGTCGACGCGGTCACCCGGATCCCGGTGGCATCCATGACCCCGTTGACGGCACCGGCGCTCAACAACACCTGCTCCAGGTCGGACTCCTCGAGCCTGGGCACACCGACCGGAATGCGGCTGCCGTCCTGGCCTGGCAGCGCCGTGCCGGACACTGTCGACACGCATCCGGACAACACCGCGCCGGCCAGCACAGCGGCGCACACCACGGACATGCGGCGGATCACGGACGATATTGTCCCCCGGCTGACAGTTTCCGGGTGCCCCAACCCCAGATCAGCGGCCGCGCGTGACCTCGGCCTGCATCGCCCGGGCCAGGCGCAGCGCCCGCTGCTGCGCCTGGGTACCGCCGGTGACCGCCACATCCACGTCGACAACGCAATCGGCCGCCAACCCGACGGCACGTTCGGTGGGAAAGATCGCCCCGCCCTGGTTGTCCGAGTTGAGCACCGTCGCCGTCAACACCGCCCCGTCCACCGTGACATCAGTGACCTTCTGATACAGCTCGGTGCCGCCGGGATCGTGCACCTCGGTACGCACGCTGGTGCCCTCGCAGGCTTTCCACCGGGTGACGAAAGCGGCGAACATCCGCTGTGCCTCGACGTCGGAGCTGAACTCGACGACACCGGCATTGACACTGGACACCGTCTGCTGACGGCCGTAGTTGGAGAATTCCTGCCAGGCCGCGCGCCGCACATCGCCGACCTCGTAGACCACCCGCATGAACGGTGTGACCGGTCCCAGGCATTCGATCGGGTCGGCGGCGGAATCATCGCGAATGCCGTTGGGCAGCACATTGATCCCACCGACTTCGGGCAACCCGTGATCAGCCAGCGGGTTTCCCGCGGCTTGGCCGGCCTCGGCGGCATCGGGTAGCACCGCGGCGAGATCGCGTGGCGGTGCGACGTCATCGCGCGCAGCCCTCCCGTCGACCGTGGTCGTGCACCCGGCCAATACAACGGTGCCCACGATGGCACCGACTATCGATCGCCCCCGAACGACAGTGTTGTCGCGTGTGATCGAGCCGCCCCCTACTTCTTGGCCTTGTCGCCGGCTTTGTCCCCGCCGGCATCGCTGGACAGTGCGGCGACGAAAGCCTCTTGGGGCACGTCGACCCGGCCGATCGTCTTCATCCGCTTCTTGCCTTCTTTCTGCTTCTCCAGCAGCTTGCGTTTGCGGGTGATATCACCGCCGTAGCACTTGGCCAGCACGTCCTTGCGGATCGCCCGGATATTCTCGCGGGCAATGATTTTCGATCCGATCGCGGCCTGTACCGGTACCTCGAACTGCTGGCGCGGGATGAGCTCTTTGAGCTTGGTGGTCATCTTGTTGCCGTAGGCCTGGGCCGAATCCTTGTGCACGATCGCACTGAACGCGTCCACGGCCTCACCCTGCAGCAGGATGTCGACCTTGACCAGCGCGGCGACCTGTTCGCCGGCCTCCTCGTAGTCCAGGCTGGCGTAGCCGCGGGTGCGGGACTTCAGCGAATCGAAGAAGTCGAAGATGATCTCGCCCAGCGGCATGGTGTAGCGCAGCTCGACCCGCTCGGGCGACAGATAGTCCATCCCGCCGAGTTCGCCGCGCCGCGACTGACACAACTCCATGATCGTGCCGATGAATTCACTGGGCGCGATGATCGTGGTCTTGACCACCGGCTCGTAGACCTCGCGGACCTTGCCCTCGGGCCAGTCCGACGGGTTGGTCACCACCATCTCGCTGCCGTCGTCCTTGATCACCCGGTAGACGACGTTGGGTGAGGTGGAGATCAGATCCAGGTCGAACTCGCGCTCAAGGCGTTCACGGGTGATCTCCATGTGCAGCAGGCCGAGAAAGCCGCAGCGGAAACCGAACCCGAGCGCCACCGACGTTTCCGGCTCGTAGGTCAGCGCGGCATCGTTGAGCTGCAGCTTGTCCAGTGCGTCCCGCAGGTTCGGATAGTCGGAGCCGTCCACCGGATACAGCCCCGAATACACCATCGGCTTGGGTTCGCGGTAACCGGTCAGCGCCTCGGTGGCACCGTGCCGGGCGGCGGTCACGGTGTCGCCGACCTTGGACTGACGGACGTCCTTCACCCCGGTGATGAGGTAGCCGACCTCGCCGACACCGAGCCCCTCGCTGGCTTTGGGCTCAGGCGAGACGATGCCCACCTCGAGCAGTTCGTGGGTGGCACCGGTCGACATCATCTTGATCCGCTCGCGCGGGGTGATCTTGCCGTCCACCACCCGGACGTAGGTCACCACGCCGCGGTAGATGTCGTAGACCGAGTCGAAGATCATCGCCCGCAGCGGCGCGTCGGCGTCGCCGGTGGGGGCAGGCACCTGGCGCACCACCTCGTCGAGCAGTTCGGCCACTCCCTCACCGGTCTTGCCGGACACCCGCAGCACATCGCTGGGCTCGCAGCCGATGATGTGGGCGATCTCACCCGCGTAGCGCTCCGGGTCGGCGGCGGGCAGGTCGATCTTGTTGAGCACCGGGATGATCGTCAGGTCCCGGTCCAGTGCCAGATACAGGTTGGCCAGCGTCTGGGCCTCGATCCCCTGGGCGGCATCCACCAGCAGCACGGCGCCCTCGCACGCCTCCAAGGCGCGCGAGACCTCGTAGGTGAAGTCGACATGGCCCGGGGTGTCGATCAGATGCAGGACGTAATCGGTGTCACCCGATCGCCAGGGCAGGCGGACATTCTGGGCCTTGATCGTGATGCCGCGCTCGCGCTCGATGTCCATCCGGTCCAGGTACTGGGCACGCATCGACCGCTCATCGACGACGCCGGTGAGCTGCAGCATCCGGTCGGCCAGTGTCGACTTCCCATGATCGATGTGGGCGATGATGCAGAAGTTCCGAATCTGCGCCGGCGCAGTGAAAGTCTTGTCGGCGAAGCTGCTGATGGGAATCTCCTGGTCGGGTGGTACTTCGAGGGGGCCCTCGGGCCTCCCCAGCGTATCGACTGGGGCGCTGGCGGGCACAATCGCGTGCCGCGAGCCGGGCGGGTTCCGCCTATGCTGTCGAGAATGGCGTCGCAGTGGAGGACGTTGCAGAAGTTCGCAGAGCACCTCGTGTTCAACGAGGCGCCCAAATTCATCCGGCAGTTGCCGATCCCCCCGGTCGTGCCGCGCACCATCCAGCAGGGCCTCAAGCTGGGCATCGACGTGCTGGCCGCCAGCGCGGCGGCCGCCGAGCAGCCCGCTGCGATCACCGCGGGGCGGCCGGTGACCAGCACCAGCGTCCCGACCGCGCACCGGGCCCGCCGCGTGGAATACGCGCCGGACCTCGACGGCCGCGCCGATCCCGGCGAGGTGGTCTGGACTTGGGTGGTCTACGAGGACGACCCGACCCGGGGCAAGGACCGCCCGGTGCTGGTGGTCGGCCGCGATCGCCGCACACTGCTGGGTCTGATGCTGTCCAGCCAGGTCCAGCACGCCGAGGACCGCAACTGGATCGGCATCGGCGCCGGTGGCTGGGATTACGACGGTCGGCCCAGCTGGGTCCGCCTGGACCGGGTGCTCGACGTACCCGAGGAGAGCATCCGCCGCGAGGGCGCGATCCTGGAGAGGTCGACGTTCGACCTGGTGGCCGCCCGGCTGCGCGCCGACTACTCCTGGAGCTAGCGGGCGGCGTGTCAGACGCTGACCGCGGCCCGTTCCCGCAGCAACGGCAATACCCCGGTTCCGACATGCTGGATTTCCTCGGCCTGCGGGTAGCCCGACAGCACGAACTCGCTGATCCCCAGCGCCGCGTATTCGGACAGCACGTCGGCCACCGTCTGGTAGCTGCCGACCGCGGCTGTTCCCGCCCCGTCGCGGAGCAGGCTGGGTCCGGCCCACAGGCCCGGATGCACCAGCAGGCTGCGGGCGTCGACGAGTTCGCCGGTGGTCAGCGCCGCCATCCGGCGCTGACCTTCGGATCCGGACTGGGTGAATCGCTCGTGGGCCGACCGAACGCTCTCGGCGGTCACACCGCTGAGCAACTCGTCGGCGCGCGCCCACGCAGAGTCCTCGTCGGCGCGGGCGACGGTGTGCAGTCGCACGCCGTAGCGCAGGGCGCGGCCGCGGCGGGCCGCGGCCGCACGCACCCGGTCGATCTTCTCGGCCACCTGGTCCGGGGGTTCAGCCCAGGTGAGGTACACGTCGGCGTGCTCGGCCGCGACCTCGATCGCCTCGGGCGATGACCCGCCGAAGTAGATCTGCGGCACCGAGGGCACCGGGTAGGCAACCCGGGCGCGCTCGACGGTGTAGAACTCGCCGTCGTAGGAGAACTCGCCGCCCTGCCACACACCACGCAGGATCGACAGGAACTCGCCGGTACGGCGGTACCGCGCGGCCTTGTCCTCGTGATCGCCGTAGCGGCGCATCTCGGCTTCTTCGCCGCCGGTGACGATGTTGAGGGCCAGCCGGTTTCCGGTGAATCGCTGATACGTGCTGGCTTCCTGAGCGGCCAGCACCGGTGAGAGCACCCCGGGCCGGAACGCCACCAGGAACTTCAGCCGCCGACTGTGCTGGGCCAGCGCCGCGGTGGCGATCCAGGAGTCCTCACAGGCTGAACCGGTAGGCGTGAGAGCAGCTTCGAAACCGAACTCCTCGGCCACCCGCACCAATGCGGTGAGGTTCTCCAGCGTGGGAAGCAGATGGGATTGCGCCCGCACCGCGAAATCACTCTGGTTGTCGGCGATCGTGCTGGTGTCCCCGTGGGTGGGCAGATACCAATGAAACTTCAACGCGTTCGGCAAACCGTGCTCCAGACCTTTTCGCTACACACACCCCAGGAGCACAATGGCCGACACCGTGCTGCGCGCGCCATGGTTGTAACCATTGTGATCGGATCACATCATCGCGACCACTAACAATCACAACGATCACTACGCTCGTCAGCCCCACGCGGCCGGCCTACCGTCAAAGGTCGTTTCGCCTCAACGCGCCTGACATGGTCGTCGGACTGCGGCAACAACATTCACTTGTGACAAGTCCCTGCACTCGAAAGAGCGTTTGTGATCGAGATCGAAGGTTTGACCAAGAGATTCGGGGACCGCACCGTCCTCGATGACGTCTCGCTGTCGGTGGGCAGCGGGGAGATCCTGGCCGTAGTGGGCCCGAGTGGTGCCGGCAAGAGCACGCTGTCGCGCTGTGTCAGCTTCCTGGAACGCCCCACCAGCGGCACGGTGCGGGTCGATGGCAAGGACTTCACCCGGCTCGACGGGGCCGAACTCATTGCCGCGCGGCGCAGCGTCGGCGTGATCTTCCAGTCGGCACCACTACTCAGGCGCCGCACCGTCGCCCAGAATGTCGCTCTGCCATTGGAATACGTCGGGGCAACCACCGCATCAGCAGACAAGCGCGTCACGGAGCTTCTCGACCGGGTCGGGCTGGCCGATCGCTCCTCCTTCTACCCCGGGCAACTCTCGGGCGGCCAGAAGCAGCGGGTCGGAATTGCCCGGGCGCTCGCTCTCGGACCGTCCAACCTGTTGTCCGACGAGGCAACATCCGGGCTCGATCCGGCCACCACCAAGTCAATCTTGGCTCTGGTCAGCCATCTTCGCGACGAGTACGGGCTGTCCATCATCCTGATCACGCACGAAATGGAAGTCGTGCGGGAAGTCGCCGACTCGGTGGCTCGCATCGACAACGGTCGCATCATCGAGAGTGGCTCGGTGGAGGACATCATCCTCGATCCGACCTCGGCGCTGGCTCATGAACTGTTGCCGGATCGGCCGGCCGTGCCACCGAGCGGCGATGGCGAGATCTGGGAGGTGTCCTACGCGTCGCGCGCGGTGCCGCTGGACTGGCTGACGTCGCTGCACACCGTTCCTGAAGTCGGCGGGGCCAGGGTCAACGTGTTGAGTGCCAGCGTGGAGGCAATCCGTGGGGTGGCGGTCGGTAGAGCCGTGTTGTCCATATCCCCTTGTGCACCGCCAGGTTTCGCTGATCACCTGACCCGACTTGGATTGCACGTGCGGGCCGCAGGCGCCAAAACCGGGGAGCAGGCAGCGTGACCTACTCGGCGCAGAGCGATTTCAGCACACCGTGGGACAAGGTTCTGGACCTGCTACTGCCGGCCTACGGGCAAACCTGGTTGATGGTCGGCATCACCATGGTGCTCGTCGTCTTGATCGGCACCCCCTTGGGTATCACCCTGCACAACACCTCCGACTTCGGGCTGTTCCCGGATCGGAAGGTGTTCGCCGTCCTGAACACCATCGTCAACATCGGCCGCTCCCTGCCGTTTCTGATCCTGATGGCGGCGATCATCCCCGTCACACGCTTCCTGGTCGGAACGACGATCGGCATCCCGGCCGCCATCGTCCCGATGACGACGGCGGGTGTTCCCTTCTTCGCCCGGCTGGTACAGAACGCATTACGCGACGTCCGCTCTGACGTCACCGACATGGGACAGGTGTCTGGCGGCTCTCACGTGCAGGTCATTCGCACGGTGCAGCTCTCCGAAGCGCTCCCGGCGCTCGCCGGTGCTTTGACGGTGAACACCATCGCAATGATCGATTATTCGGCCATCGCCGGCTCGATCGGCGCCGGCGGAATCGGGAATCTTGCAATTACCTACGGCTACAACCGGTTCGATCACAACATCATGATCGCGACCGCGATCTCACTCATCATCACCATCCAAGTCGTCCAATTCGTGGGCGACCGCCTCGTCAAAGCTCTCACCCGCTGAAAGGATCCTTCGTGACCGACCAGATCAACTCGACAGTCGGCGACCACGTCGACATCGAGATCAAGAAGAAGAAACGCTGGCCGTGGATCGCTGCCGCGGTGGCCGTCGTCGTGGCCGTCGCCGGCGGCGTGACCTACGCCAAACTCTCCAACCGCGACAAGCCGTTCGGTACCACACTGCCGGTCGCCACGTGGAGCACCGACATTGCCGCCGAACAACTGCTGCAATACATTTCCACCAACGTTGCACCGAGCCACGGGATCACCATCGAGCCGGTCAAGATCGACAATCTGGTCGAGATCAACCGAGCCGTCGATGCGGGCACCGTCGCCGGCAACTTCTTCGAGCACCAACCGTTCCTCAATGACGCCATTGCAGCCAACGGATTCAAGCTCACCCTCGCCGCGCCGACGTTCACCTGGGACCAGGCGACATACTCCGACAAGTACCGCAGCTGGGATCAGGTGCCCAACGGTGCCAAGATCGCCTTGCGCGACGACCCGGCCGGCCAGGCCATAGCGCTGCTGGACCTTGCCTACGACAAGCAGATCACTCTCAAGCCCGACAAAGACAGCGTGGCAGGACTGCCCCAGCTGTCCGACATCGCGTCGAATCCCAAGAACTATCAATTTGTTCAGGTCCCGATCGGTCAGCTCGCACGCAGCCTCGCCGACGTCGACGCGATTGTCGTGCACATCTCGGACGTCTACGCCGCAGGTCTGACCGAAGGCCAAATTCTGGCCCGCGAGCCGGCGCCGAAGGGCAGCGAGGGCGGCCTGGTGGTCAGCGACAAGCACCTCAACGATCCGAATGTGCAGAAGTTGATCGCGACGTTCAAGGACCCGACGATCGCGCAGTTCTTGGAGACGACCGACAACCAGCTGATCCGCAACACCCTCGGCCCGATCGGCGAATAGGAGACCCGATATGGCCAAGAAGAAGCCCCTGTATTTCTCGGCGTTCGTGATGAACACGGCATCGCATGTGCTGCATGGCCTTTGGCGGGCACCCGAGGCACAGAACCACAAGTTCAACTCCCTACGGCATTGGACTTCGGTGGCCAGCCAGGTTGACAAGGCCGGCTATGACCTGTTGTTCTTCGCTGACGTGTTCGGCTTGCGCGCACCGTGGAATGGCAACTGGCGCAAGTCCGTCGAGGGCGGAATTCAGGTTCCGGTCAACGATCCGTCGGTGCTGGCGTCGGCACTCGCCGCCGCCACGGACCACCTCGGCATCGTGTTCACCAGCTCGATCATCCAGGACCACCCGTTCAACTTCGCCAGGCGGATGTCCTCGCTGGACCACTACACCGACGGCCGGCTGGGCTGGAACATTGTGACGAGCTTCAACGAGAACATGTTTCGCAGTTTCGGCTATGCCGGCACCCTGGAGCACGACGAGCGCTACGAGTGGGCCTACGAGTACGTCGATGTCGCCTACAAACTGTGGGAGGGCTCCTGGGACGACGACGGGCTGGTCCAGGACAAAGAACTCGGTGTGCATTCCGACCCCGCCAAGATCCACAAGATCAATCACGTCGGAGCGCGCTACCAGGTGGAGGGGCCGCACTTCGTCTCGCCGTCCTTGCAACGCACACCGGTGCTCTTCCAAGCCGGGTCCTCCCCTGCCGGCCAGCTGTTCTCGGCCCGTAACGCCGAAGGCGTCTACATCAGCAGCCCGACCCCGGAGGCCGCGTACGGATTGACGTCCGAGACGCGGGCATTGGCGGCCGGCAACGGCCGAGATCCCGGCGATATCACATTCGCCCAAGGTCTGTCCTTCGTGATCGGAGACACCCACGCCGACGCGGTCCGCCGCGAGGACGAGATCAAGCGCTACCTCGATGTGGAAGGTGTCGCGCTACACGCCCTTGGCGATGCCGGGATCGACGCCGGGGCACTACCGCTGGACACCCCAATCAGCGAGCTCGGAAAGTTCACCGGCATCAAGAGCTTCATCCGCTGGGCGTCTGAAATCTCCGGCAACGACGAGCCGACCATTCGCGATATGGCCTGGGCACTGGAGGGCGCCAACCGGGTCGTCGGCACCGCTGATGAGATCGCGGACTACCTCGAGGAGTGGCGCGAGGCCGGGGTCGACGGGGTCAACGTCTACCACGCGACCGTGCCGGGCTCGTTCCAGGAGACCGCCGACCGGCTTTTCCCGACGCTGCGCGAACGCGGCCTGATCTCGACCGACAAATCCGGCACCTTGCGGCAGAAGCTGCTAGGCCGCGGCGACCGGCTTCCCGACACTCATCCGGCCGCCGCCTACCGCGGCGCGTTCACCGACAACGACCTGCTCAACGGGGTAGAGCAACCTGTTCGGGCCGCTGGCTAACCACCCTGGGTGATGTAGGCCTGCAGATGCTGCTGTTCGGCTTGCAGCTCTTCCATCCGGTTCTTCACCACGTCGCCGATGCTGACGATGCCGACCAGCCGGCCACCCTGCATCACCGGCACGTGGCGGACCCGGTTGTTGGTCATCAAGGCGCTCAAGTCGTCGACCAGGTCATCGGGTGAGCAGGTCACCAGCACCGTGCTCATGATGTCGGCGACGGAGCTTCGCAGCAGTTCAGCGCCCTGATCGTGCAGTTTGCGCACGACGTCGCGCTCCGAGACGATGCCCACCACCCCGTCCGGGCCGACCACGACCATCGCGCCGATGTTGTGGATGACCAACTCGGTCAGGAGTCCGGTCACCGTGGTGGTTTCGGTGACCGTGGCCACCGTCGAGCCCTTGGCCCGCAGGATGTCGGCGATGCGCATCGCCACCCCCTTGTGATGGATGTCACACCAGGCTAAGGCTTGGCGCCGCCCCGGGGAAGCAAACCGCTTTGGTTGCGTTAGGACAGAACGGACGACACCACGACGGAGGAGATCGGTATGGGCGTGCTGCCGAAGACAGAATTGGGCGACGGGCTGACGGTGAGTGCGATCGGATTCGGCGGAATGGCGCTAACCCCGGTGTACGGCGCGGTCGACGACACCGAGTCGCTGGCCACGCTGAACCAACTTGTTGAATCAGGAGCAGAAGAGCTCGGCCAATGGTCATGCTTTTCGAGGCGGTGGCCGGCTGTGCTCGATGCTTACCTGTCG
>NZ_BEWG01000068.1:0-66456 GCF_002723835.1 Mycobacterium sp. shizuoka-1
AGCAACCTCACAAGAATCCGGCGCCTCACATCAGCAACCTCAATGACGAATAACTACCCCGTGGTCGTCATGCTGAGAGACGGTCAACAGGCGGACGAAACCGCGATACTGAAGCATCGATAACAGCCGATGCGCAGTCGACGATGCCACGTCTAGATAGACGCTTGCCTCGGTAAGACGGACCTCTGATCGTTCACCCAGGAGTAGAAGTAGGCGAAGAGCGTTGTCGACAGCCTTGATCGGATACTGAGGCGGTTTAGCGGTACCGAGTTGATCCATTTGTCGCGTTTGCGCCGGTCTCTGCATGGCAGAAAGGGTACCTCCCCTGAGGAACGAGTGAGGCCTGCCGCGCAATTGGTGACTCTTGCGCGATCGGAAGCCCGGGTACCTGGAGTCAAGTATCGTCAGCGCCGCCCGGATCGTTCCGCTCAGCCTCGGGTGCATTCGCGTTCGGCGAAGGCTACCTGGCCACCCAGGACGCCTCCCCTTGATAGCGGGCTCGCGGGCGGTTGGGTCATCGGCTTAACGGTCTCGATCATGCGAAACGCGCTCGTGAACTCCACGTCGAGCAGCGCGAGTTCTTCGGTATGCTCTCGCATGAGTGTCGCCAAAGCTCGCAGCATGGTGCCGCGCTGCCGCGGCGTCCGGAGTGCCCAGTCACGTTGGGCAGCATGCGCAGTCGCCACCGAGCAATGATCAGAACCTGTGGATGAGCCTCGGCGAGGTGGCGTGAAAGTGGGCGCACCTTCCCGAGGATGATCATCACGGAAACAGGATCTCGATCAAGACCGGCGTTGGCGCGCTGGTTGGGAAGGTACGCCCATGCTCACGGTAGTTCACGACGCGGAATCAGCCAACGAGAACGGCAGCGGTGCTGGTCGGTCGTTGTTGGATGAGATCGTCCGCGACGGTGCGCGGCAGATGTTGGCGGCGGCACTGCAGGCTGAAGTAGCCGCCTACGTCGACGCCCATGCCGGTGAGGTCGACGACAACGGTCGGCGTCTGGTGGTCCGCAACGGCTATCACCACGAACGTGACATCCTCACCGCCGCGGGTGCGGTCACGGTGACCGCCCCGCGGGTCAACGACAAGCGCATCGACGCCGTTACCGGTGAGCGGCAACGGTTTTCCTCGGCGATCCTGCCGGCGTGGGCACGCAAGTCCCCGCAGATGACCGAGGTGCTGCCACTGCTGTACCTGCACGGGCTCTCGACGAGTGACTTCGGTCCGGCGCTGGAGCAGTTTCTCGGCTCGAGTGCCGGACTGTCGGCCACGACGATCACCCGGCTCACCAGCCAATGGCAGGACGAAGCGAAGACTTTCGGCGAGCGTGACCTCTCGGGCACCGATTACGTCTACCTGTGGGTCGACGGCATCCACCTCAAGGTCCGCCTCGAGCAGGAGAAGCTCTGCCTGCTGGTGATGATCGGGGTCCGCTCCGATGGCCGCAAGGAACTCGTCGCCCTGGCCGACGGATACCGAGAATCGACCGAGTCGTGGGCCGATCTGCTGCGGGGCTGCCGCCGCGGGATGACCGCGCCGGTGCTGGCCGTCGGCGACGGTGCACTGGGCTTCTGGAAGGCGATGCGCGAGGTCTTCCCGGCTACCCGCGAGCAACGCTGCTGGTTCCACAAACAGGCCAATGTCCTTTCCTGCCTGCCTAAATCGGCGCACCCGGCAGCATCAGCGGCGATCAAAGAGATCTACAACGCCGAGGACATCGACCACGCGCAGGTCGCCATCAAGGCCTTCGAGATCGACTACGGCGCCAAGTACCCCAAAGCGGTCGCCAAGATCGTCGACGACGCCGACGTGCTCCTGGAATTCTACAAATACCCAGCCGAACACTGGATCCATTTGAGAACCACGAACCCGATCGAATCAACGTTTGCCACCGTCCGCTTGCGGACCAAGGTCACCAAGGGCCCGGGATCCCGGGCGGCCGGAATTGCCATGGCCTACAAGCTCATCGACGCCGCGCAAGCCCGCTGGCGGGCAGTCAACGCACCCCACCTGGTCGCCCTCGTCCGTGCCGGCGCCGTCTTCCACAAAGGCAAGCTACTCGAACGCCCCGCCGACATCACACCGCCCGAGCCGGGCGAAACAACCGAAACCGAGGTCGCCTGAAACACCCCGATCCACAGGTATTGACAATATCTCGTCGAGAAGCGCGATCCTGATTTCTCCAAGATCCGCCGATCCGCCGATGAAGCTAGCTGAGCGGTGACCCTGAGCCGCTAAGGCCAGCAGGCCGTTGTCGCGGGCAGTGCTCAACTACGTCAGCCGCGCGGCCGGGCTGCCAGAGTCCCACTGACGACGTTGCCGACGCTACGATATCTCCGCGCTCGCGGCCGTCAGCTGTAGAAGCACGTTCCGTGCTTGGACAACGTCACTCGCAGCACGGCGACCGAGACGGCGCTCTAGCGGCCTCTACCCCGGCGCCAACCTTCGTGATGAAGGGCAAGAGTCTTATCTGTAACGGTTGAGGGGTGTGTAGGACTGTTCCCCACGTGGTTCTCAGCGCGGTTTGACGTCGTAGGTGACAGTGTTATCTGTAACGGTGTCACCCACGTTGGGGTGGTACGTCTCTGTGTTGTCGGCTGGAGGGCTTGGCCAGCCCGGTGAGTCGGGTCAGTGCGGTGAATCCGTCGTCGGTTCCGGGCCAGTGTGCGCGAACGGTGTCGAGGCCGGCGCGGCGGACGACGCTGCGCAGGACGGCGGCGACGATGATGGCGTCGTCGGCGTATCCGAGCACCGGGATGAAGTCGGGGATCAGGTCGATCGGGATCGCGAGGTAGGCCAGCAGCAACCCGAGGCGGACGCGGATCCCGCGCGGCAGGGTGCTGTCGCCGGCGAGGCGACGCACCAGCCGCAGCACGTCGGGCAGGATGCGCACCGCCTCGCGCAGTAGCCCTCCCCGCGGCCGGAGAATTGCCAGTGCGACCAGCAATGCCAGCCAGGCGAATAGGAGTGCGCCGCCAACGCCGATGAGGAGATCCCACCCGAATGAGCCCGTCACGATTCGTGCGCCACGTGCAGCCGCTGCGAGGTGCGCGCATCGGTTTGCGCGGATGTTTCGGCCTGCAGGGCAGCGTCCTCAAACGCTGCCAGCTCAGCAGCCGCGGCGTCGACGGCTGCGCGGGCAGCGTGCCCACCGGGGGCCGTGAAGTAGTCACGGGCGGCGATCTTGGCCAGCCAGCTGCGGAACCGGTCCAGGTCGGCTTCGGACTCCTCGACCTCGGCGTAGGTGAGCCGTCCGCGAGCGCGTTCATCGGCCAGCTCCTGGCGCAGCGCCGGGAGCCGCTCCAGGACTTCGGCGTACTCGCCGTCGCGGGCGGCGTTAAGCTCGTCGATCACGGCCTGTTCGTCGGCGGGATCGACGAAGCTCATCGGTAGGACGCGGGCGGTGCCGCCGTGGTGATGGATCCGATCGGCCAGCCGCCGCACTTCGCGGACCACATGTGCGTGGGCGGGCAGCAGACACACCGATTGCTGCAGATATAAGGCACCGAGCGAGCGCAGTTTGCGCCACACCTGCACCCGCAGCGTGCCCGCCGCGCCAGCAGTCGACACGCTGATCACCAGCCAATCGAGTTCGTCGCCCCTAGCCACAATGAGATGTTACACCCGTAACATCATGCTGATACAGCAGCTACGCGGGCTGAGGTATCTGGTGGCCAGCAGCTGCACCCAACCTCGCTGCGGCAGCCGTGAGATTGATCCCGTTGACGCGGTCAGCGTGTATGCCCCAAGCTGTCGACGTGGCCCAGATCAGCGAAACGCTGTTGATCGACCAGGTCGTGGCGCGGCTCACCGCCAGCTACGCCGACCTGCCGCCGGACCATGTGGCCGGCGCCGTGCGCAGCGCGCACGCCCGGTTCGAGCAGAGCCCGATACGGGAGTTCGTGCCGCTGCTCGTCGAGCGGCATGCCCGCGCCGAGTTGTCCCGCAGCGCCGGTCTGCTTACCTGGTCGTCCTAGGCGTCAGCGCAGGCCCGCCCCGCTTTGCACCGCTCAGCGGCACCAGATCGAGATCGCGACCACCCAAACCGATCAGCTCCGTGGTTGGGTAGCGGTCAGAGGTGTGCCGGCCCGGGCCCTGCCGCAGCGGGGAATCGCTCCTCGATCGCATCAAGCAGGCGTTGCAGCGCGTACTGTTCCTGCTCGCGATGCCGGATCTCCCGTCTGATGCGGTGGACCTGGTTCATCTCGCCGCGCAGTTGATACTTGGCCAGCGCGGCCTCGTGGGCCGCCATCCGGTCAATGAGCAGCTCACGCTGGCGCGAAAGCTCACCCCGGTAGTAGTCGGCCTGGCGAACATCCGCGGCTCGCGCGGCTGCGATGTCGTGGTCTGAGACGGTGGACGTGCTCATCTGGCACACCGTAACCGAGCACCAGACCATGCGCGCGGGCAACAACGAGCCAAAAAGCTCCACCGCCACCCGTTGCACCGCGGGCCAGGAACTGCGGCGTTCAGCTCGTCGACGCGTTCACCAACGCCAACCGCGCCGGCATGACATCGCCCCACAGACGCAGCGCCACCGCGCGATGCTCCCGATTCCCACCCCGGATTCTCGGACCGCACAGGCGATCTCGTCGAACGCGTCCCGCTCAGAACACCCACGCCATCCGATCAAAACGCCGATCGCTACATCGATCACTCGGCGTGACGACGGGTCCGCACCCCGGCCCAACTGGCTCACCTCGTCCACCCTTTCCGCGCCGGAATCATCTCGATCAACCCTGTGTACCCCCGGGCTATGAACAACAGCCACCTCGCAGAAGAACAAACTCGCGACGCCGAACCCGGCGATCGCGGTGCTCAGTCATCTCTTCCTCCGACGCCCCCGGGAGGTCCAGGCAGGTACGACGCCGACCACTTATGCCAACCGTTGGCCTGGTCGACGCCATCACCGATTCTGATCCGACAGACGAACTCGCCTGCTTCGTGGGCGATCACATTGATCTGCTCCCGGAGGTAATTTAGAACCTCGCTTGCTGTCCGATCCGAAGGGACGAACAGGTGGACCGTTTTCCACATTTCCTCCACCAGGCTCCCTTCGCCCCCTCCACCGCACCGATCGCCGCGGTCGGCCCAGCGCAACGCCCGTCGTCACAGTGCACACCATGCACGCTGACTGCACCCGCAACCGTGAAAAGGCGACCTGATCATCGGTGACATAGACGACGGCCGGGCCAGCGTCCAATGCCCACGTTGCGGCGCCCCAAGTCGCCGACCCTGTGAAACGGTGCGCCCGGGCGCCAGTCTCGTCGGCTACCACCGCGAGCGCGGCTACCGCCACGATGAGCTCCTCGACCTGGGCTACATCAAGTACACGCTCGTCAACGAATCCACCCAGCACCCACTTTTCCTGTGGCGCCGCCGGACACAACGCCCGATCATCCGCGACGGCTACCGCCAGTCCGACTAAGGCCGGGCACTACGGCTCAACTAGTTCGAGAAGTCGTCGGCAACATGTGTCGCACGTGTCGCTGAAAGAGCAGACGTTCTACACATGTAATCTACGTTGCTACCAGCAAGAACACGCCAATTGTTCATCTCATTACAGATAAGCGGTCGCGGTGAGGCGGTCAACAATCGCGGCTAGCACGGTTTTCGATGTCCCCTCGCGCGACACCATCTAATCATGCCGAATCAACCAGCGGCGTTGGTGAATGCTACAGCCAGATCGGCGTGCCACGGCACCGACACCTCGTCGCTATCCGGAGCCTGGACCGTTTGTCTTCCCGAACCAGGAGTCTGCGACCGCAACGCAAGGCCATACGCAAGTCGGTGAAGGCGATTACTCAGCCTGCCGGGCGCGCTGGACCCTGAAGAGCTTTACTTTGCCGCTCACGCCTTTGAGCCGGCGTGCGCCCATCGACGACCAGGTGAAGTCCGCAGCGTTGCCGACGGCCTCGCGCGTGGAGTCGGCGACCGCCACCGTCCCCGGCCGCGCCGCTGCCGTTACTCGACTGGCCACGTTGACAGGACTGCCGAACCAGTCGCCCCCGCGTGTGATCGCCAGTCCGGAAGCCACGCCGATCCGCAAGCGCGGCAAGCCATTTGCTGCCGCGTCGTCAGCCAAGTCGAGGATTGCCCGCAGCAATGGCGCCGGATCGAAGCACATGAGCATCACGGCGTCACCCACCGACTTCACCAGCCGCACCGGGGTGACCGCTACGTGCTGGGCCGATTCGGCGAGCCGACTGGCAACGCGTTCAAGCTCCAGAGGTGGCAGCACCTCCCCCAATTTGGTGAAGCCGGCAACATCAGCGAACGCCACCGTTACCTGGTGGGCCCCGGGTAATCTTCCGGCAGCCCGCTCAGCGGCGCTCACGGCCTCAACCTGGAACGAAGTGCGAAGTTGCATAAACAATAGGTCTTCGATCAGCGGTCCGAGGTGAGGCGCGGATCGACGCGCCAGCTGCTCGACCGCCTGCGCCAGCTCGATTTCACTTGTCCCCGGCCGCAGGAGGGTGTTGAGGGCCGCATCGCGCATCGTCGCGGCGGCACCCCAGTCCCGCGATCAGCATGCGCATCACGGCAACCGTTTCGTCCGGCTCGACGCCCATGTCGAGGAAGAATTTCGCGTGCGCGATCGCTTTTCCGTCGGCGCGCAGCAGTACGGCTGCGTCGGGGTCGTCGATCCTCGGCCTTCCGACCGCGCCGTAGAGGCGCTGCAGGAGGTCCAATTCGATCCCTGTGGATTCGCTGATCTCACGCGCGGACACATAGGTCCCGTCGTCGCCGAAGATCGTGTTCGCGGGCAGCAGTAGAGGCGTAGCGAGCGATCTACGTATCTCGTCGAGGGGGTAGCCTTTTCCGATCAGCCATGTGACGAGGTCGGCACGCTCTTCGCGGGCTTGGCCCTCAAGGCCGTCGAGCATACCAAACTCCTCGATGTCGTGGTTAGCTGCCATACCGCAAACGTACTGCTCGATGCATCGCCTACCGCATCGATTCGCAGCGCCACAAGTCGACGGGTGCGTTCGGACAACTTCGCGAAACTTCGCGCTCGGTCCATGCGGAACCGGGCTTCCGAATCAGTGAGGTATTTGCACGCCAAATATCGCCACGGCCCCACGAGCAACTTGGGCATAGCCCGATATCCAACGGTGACTCGCAAGAATTCCCGGGCGTCGGCCACGACCGGCCACCCCGTCTGGCGCTTGGGATGATCTCCACACTTTTCGGGCGTCGCGATCACATCGCCTCCACGGCCGACCCGGGTTGCCGCTACACGGGATCCTGAACCGTGACTCGGTCCCGTTGCTTGTCGACATCGCTAACAGGTGCAGAGGTTGACCGCGGGCCCGCCATGCCAAGATCCCGCCGAGCGGGATACCCATTGACCTGCTATAGAGTTGGCTTACGTCCCTCGTCCGCCGGTGACTGACCATAGCCGATCGCGCGAATGACCACAGAACCGACAACGCCGGGCTATCCGTGACGCCGCCCCACACTCCCTTGAGTTGACCACGAGACTACGCGAGGCAATGACTTGCGAGTCACGTCAGCGAATTCTCGTGCAATTCAGTATGATTTATATCAGAGGGCTGCAGGCTGGAGCTGAAGCTCCGCCCCACGTCACGCCAAGCAGGGCATAGGAGCGGGAGTGGACAGCGATATCGACCAGGCGGCAAACACATCTGAGATACCGCATGCAGCGCGCCGCTATACAAGAGTACCCAAGGCGTCAGATATTCTGGCCGACCGGCTCCGCGCAAAAATCCTCGGCCGCGCGATGCGGCCCGGCGACCAACTGGCTTCGGAAGCGGAGTTGATCTCCGGAGAGGGCTTTAGCAGAGGCACCGTGCGAGAGGCGCTGCGCCTGCTCGAATCCGATGGTTTGATCGAAATCCGCCGAGGCCCACGCGGTGGCATTCGGGTAACTCGTCCCGACCTGCGGCAGATCAGCAGATCCGTTGCGCTCCTACTGACCCTCGCTGAAACCTCAACCAGAAAGTTCTACGAGTTCCGCAAACTCCTCGAACCCGCTATTGCCGCTATGGCAGCCCGGTCGGCCACCGACGAGCAGCGCGGCTGGCTACTCGCGATCGCTGACGCCACATCTCGAAACGGCTCATGGGAACCATCGGTGGAGTTCCACGAGGCTCTCGCGGTTTGCAGCAACAACGAGGTCTTGCGGCTCGTCATATCGATGTTCGAGCAAGAGTTGTCGTGGCACGTCCCAGGTGAGTCGCTCACCGAGCTAGACATGGAGGATACCCGCCGGGCGCACCAGAGCATCGCGCGTGCGGTGGCTGCCGGCGACGCCGACCGCGCGTCGAGCGCAATGCAACGTCACCTGAACCAGTTCGAGCGAATGCTCGACACAAACGGCCGCCTCGACGAGCCGCTGCTCCCCCGAGAGCGTTGGCTCCAGTGACGCCGACCCCCTCGCTCGTCACCGTTTTCACAACGCGCTTACGGGGCATCAGGCAGCGAAGCCATCCACCGATGCATGCCCAACACGCAGCCCGCGTCGCGTCCCTGGCTTGGCAGGGTTGATGCAGACAACAATGATCTTTATTGACTGGGCTCGTCATCGAGGAGATGGACGGCTTGGGCGGTGTAGGTTAGACAGCCCGGCGCGGTGGCGCATCATGTCGCGAATTGTGATGGCTGACTTGCCGTTCGCGCCGAACTCGGGCCAGTATTCGGCGACCGGCACGTCGTAGGAAGCAATCCCCGGTCGACAAGCCGACGGATGACCGTGGAAGCCAATCCCTCTGTCGCTGAAAACGCCATCGCGCCGGTGTTGGCCGCCGACGGTACGCTGCCATGACGATCGGCCCCACCCGATCCACACATCAACAACCGGTCTGCCATCGAGGTATACCGGCAGCGCGCCCGAGACTGTCAAGTTAACGGTGTAACTCGTTGTTGTAGTGTTACTTTCGTTCTGGGGTTAAACGTCCGGGGAAGGCGATCTCGAACGCGTTGAGGGGTGCCTTCCAGCGGTTGATCCAGCGTTGTCGGCCTTTGCCGGTCGGGTCGAGGCTCATGATCGCCAGGTAGACGCACTTCAGGGCGGGCCTGCTCGGTCGGGAAGTGCCCTCGGGCGTTGACGGCCCTGCGGATGCGCGAGTTCAGGCTTTCGATGCTGTTGGTCGTGCAGATCACGCCGCGGATTTCCTTGTCGAAGGCCAGGAATGGCACGAACTCGGCCCACGCGTTGTCCCACAGCTTGACGATCGCCGGGTAGCGCTGGCCCCAGGTCTCGCTGAACGCGACGAATGCATCCAACGCCGCCGACTCGCTTGCCGCGGTGTAGACCAATTTGAGATCCTTGGCGATCGCCGCCCAGTCCTTCTTGGGGGTCGGGGAGCAGATTCTCGAAATCCGGCGCTAAGGATTTACGGCAGATAGTAGCGTACTATCTGCCGTAACTCGTGAGTCGTCCTGCCGCGATGGTCGTTCCGGAGATGGGCGACTCCGGAAACTATCTGCCGTAGTGCTGAAGGGCGGTCGGGGTGGGATCGGTGAGCTCGCTACCGGCGCGGGCCGCCGGGATCCGGCTGGCGGACGCGACGCGGACCTTTCTGGGCACGATCGCGGCGGTGAACACCCGCCGCGCCTACGCCTCGGCGTTGGATCGGATGGTGCGCGACTTCGGCGCGGACGGCGATGTCGGGTTGTTGAACCCGGATCGGGTGTCGGGGTGGTTCGACTACGTGTGGGGCGACAAGGCCCCCAAGACCTACAACCTCCGGCTGACCGCGGTGTCGGCGGCGTGCGCCTACTGACGCGATCAACAGTGGCTGACCGGCGATCCGGTGTCGCGCCTGCGGGCGCGGCCGAGTGCGCCGGACAACAGCAAGGCGATGACCGCCGCCGAGGTTGCGGAGCTGCTGGGCATGGACGCGGCCCTGCGCGAGCGGGTGTTCTGGTCGATGCTGTATGAGTCCGCCGCGCGGGCGGAGGAGATCCTGAATCTCGACATCGAGGACCTGGACACCGTGAACCGATGCGCCACGGTCACCCGCAAGGGCGGCGCCCGCGAGGTGATCTATTGGCAGACCGGCACCGCACGGCCGCTGCCCCGGCTGATCGCCGGACGGAAGTCCGGGCCGCTGTTCCTGACCGACCGCAAAGCCAAGCCGTCGGTCGCCAAGACCGACACCGACAACTCGACCGGCCGCGCCCGACTTTCCTACCGCCGCGCCGCGACGCTCCTCGAGGAGCACACCGAAGGGATGCGACGCGGACCGTTCACGCTGCACCAGCTGCGGCACTCGCGACTGACCCACGCCGCAGAGAAGGGCGCTTCCACGCCGATGCTGATGGCGTTGAGCGGACACACCTCGGTGCGCAGCCTGGTCAAATACGCGAAGGTCTCCGCCGAGGCGCTGGGGCGCTGGCAGGCCGAGACCGATCCCGCTGCGCGGCGGCGCTCCCGCTGAATCTCTCAGTAGCTGACGGTGACGAGTTCCGGCGCGTGTCTGCGTATCTTGTTCAGCACCTTGACTGTTCGGCCCGAGCGCATCTGCTCGAGGGGGGCCGAAAGAGACCAATCAAGTGCGGCACCGTCGATGGGTGTGGTCTTCCGCGTCCGGGAACTCATAGCCGCTGCCGGGCGTGCGTGGTCGTGGTGTTTGTCGGATCCGGCGGGGGCACGGCCGAGAGTAGGGCCGTGAGGTCGCGCGAGACCTCGCCGGGGTTGGAACAGCCGTGGGAGATGAGCGCGCGGGAGCGCGGCTTCGGTCAGGCCGTATCGGATATGGACGGCGTCGTGGTGTTGCAGGATCGCCAACGTGTGGATTCCACTGGCGATCAGGCCACCGAACTGGCCGTCCTGCGCCGCCGCCCGGTCGATGTGAAACCACTGGGGATCCCAGTGGGTGGCGAAGTCGACGAGTTCGGCCTCGGTCACCGTGTGTGAGCCCAAGTCGAAACGCTGGCCGATGCCCAGGTCCTCGGCGTATACAAGGCGTGTGTGCTCATGGTGCGATCCCACCTGCACGCCGACGGGTTTCACCGCGGCGCCATGCGGATCGCGCCGTCGAGGCGGATGGTTTCGCCGTTGAGCATCGGGTTGGTCACGATCGCCTCGACCAGCTGCGCGTACTCGGCGGGGTCGCCGAGCCGGTTCGGGTGCGGCACCTGCTGTCCCAGCGAAATCTGAGCCGCCTCGGGCAGCGTGCCCAGCAGCGGGGTCTTGAACAGGCCGGGCGCGATGGTGTTCACCCGGATCAGCAGCGACGCCAGGTCGCGGGCGATCGGCAGGGTGGCGCCGACGATCCCGCCCTTCGATGCCGAGTACGCGGCCTGTCCGATCTGCCCGTCGAAGGCCGCGACCGAGGCGGTGTTGACGATCACGCCGCGCTCGCCGTCGACGGGCTCGTTCTGCGACATCGCGTGCGCGGCGAGGCGGATGACGTTGAAGGTTCCGGTCAGGTTGACCTTGACGATCTTCTCGAATTCGGCCAGCGGGAACGGTCCGTTCTTACCGACGGTCTTGACGGCGTTGCCGATGCCGGCGCAGTTCACGGTGATTCGCAGTGAGGACTCCGCGTTGGCGCGCTCGACCGCCTCGGTGACCGCGGCCTCGTCGGTGACATCCGCCGGAGCGAATTCCACGGTGTCGCCGAGAGCAGCCAGCGCATCCGTGTTCGCGGTGGGCAGGTCGACGGCGATTACCCGGGCGCCCGACTTGGCGAGGGCGGTGACGGTGGCCAGTCCGAGGCCCGAGGCTCCGCCGGTGACGAGTGCGTTGGTTCCGGTGATATGCATGAATACTCCTGACGAAATAGGTTGAGAACATCGGGTTTTTGACAAAGTGAGGTGTGACTGACGCAGTGGTGTCACTGCGCGAAGGTCAACCTCATAAGGCGCGGCCGATGAGTTCCTTCATGATCTCGTTGGTGCCGCCGTAGATCTTCTGCACGCGGGAAGCGGCGTACATCTGCGCGATCGGGTACTCCATCATGTAGCCGTAGCCACCGAAGACCTGCAGGCAGCGGTCGACGATCTCGCACTGCTTGTCGCTGCCCCACAGCTTGGCCATCGACGCGGTCGCCGCGTCGAGGGTGCCGTCGAGGTGACGCTGGATGCAGTGGTCCATCAGGGTCTTGCCGGCCAGCACGTCGGTCTTGCACTCGGCGAGTACGAACTTCGTGTTCTGGAAGTTCAGGATCGGCTTGCCGAAGGCGTGACGTTCCTTGGCGTACCTGATGCTCTCCGCCACCGCGGCCTCGGCCACCGCGACACCGCCGACACCGAGGATCAGCCGCTCACGCTGCAGCTGACCCATCAGCTGGTAGAAGCCCTGCCCCTCGACGCCGCCGAGCAGATTCGCTGCCGGCACCCGCATGTCGGTGAACGACAACTCGCGGGTGTCCTGGCCGTGCTGGCCGATCTTGTCCAGCACCCGCCCACGCTCGAACCCCGGAAGATTCTCCGTCTCCGCGACGAGCAGCGAGATACCCTTGGAACCTTGGCTCGGGTCCGTTTTGGCGACGATGACGAGCAGGTCGCAGTGCGACGCGTTCGAGATGAACGTCTTCGAGCCGTTGATCACGTAGTGGCCGCCGTCGCGAACCGCGGTGGTCCGTACGGCCTGCAGGTCCGAGCCGGTGCCGGGTTCGGTCATCGCAATGGCGAGGACGCTCTCACCGCTCGCACATTTCGATAGCCAGCGCTTCTTCTGGTCCTCGGTGGCATAGGCGGCGATGTAGTGCGCGACGATCGTCGAGTGCACGGCGAAGCCGAACGCGGTGTCGTGGGCGTAGGCGATCTCCTGCTGCACGATCGCCTCGTGGCCGAAGTTGCCGCCCCCGCCGCCGTATTCTTCGGCGATGTCGAGGCACAGCAGTCCCGCGGCGCCGGCCTTGGTCCAGAACTCGCGGTCGACCTGGTGCTGCGCGGCCCAACGGTCCTGGTTCGGGGTGGCTTCCTTGCGGAAGAACTCGGCGGCGTGCTTACGCAGCAGCGCCTGATCGTCGGTCTCCCACGGGGAGCGGTAATCGGGGAACAGCTCGCTCATGATCGGTCCTACTTTCCGGTGAATTCGGGGGCGCGCTTGGCGAGGAACGCGGCCTGGCCCTCGCGGCTGTCGGCGGAATGGATGGCAACGTGAAAGTTGCGCTTCTCGTGCTCGAGTCCTTGCGCCAGAGAGGTTTCCAGGGCCTGGAGGGCGGCATCCTTGGCCAGCGCCACCGCGAGCGGTGAGTTGGCGGCGATCCGCTGCGCCATGGCGACCGCCGCTTCGAGGGCGGTGCCGTCCGGGACGGTCTCGGCGACGATGCCGGCCGCGCACGCCCGCTGTGCGGACAGGAAGTCGCCGGTGAGCAGTAGGGCCATCGCCTTGGACTTGCCGACGGCCTGAATCAGGCGCTGGGTTCCGCCGCCGCCCGGGATCACGCCGAGCTTCACCTCCGGGACACCGAACTTGGCGGATTCGCCGGCGATGACGATGTCGCAGGCAAGCGCCAACTCGCAGCCGCCGCCGAGTGCGAGGCCCTCGACCGCAGCGAGGACCGGCTTCGGGAATCGGCCCAGGTCGGCCCAGATGGTGCCGCCCAGCGCGGCTCGATCGCCGAGCAGCGACTGGTCGCGAATGGCGTCGAAATTGGTGATGTCGGCTCCGGCGCAGAAGATCCCGCCGGCGCCGGTGAGCACGATGGCACGGATCTCGTCGTCGTGCCGAGCCGCGACGAGCTCGGTGTTCAAGGCGGTGAGCACCGCCTCGTTCAGACTGTTGCGAGCCTTGGGCCGGTTGATCTCCAGGATCAGGAGGTGGCTGTCGCGGGCCGTGCGTAGCGGGGCGTTGTCGGGGTTCATCGGACGTCCTCGTAGACGTTGGTGTGCGCGGCGCGCATGGCCTTCTTGTCGAGCTTGCCGACGCTGGTGCGGGGCAGCTGGTCCAGATACAGGACGGTCTCGGGCAATTGCCATTTGGCGAATGCATCGGCGAGCAATTCGTGGATCTCCGACAGTGGAAGTTCCTGCCCGTCGGTCGTCACGACGAGTGCTACTGGACGCTCCTGCCACTTCGGGTGCGGGACGCCGATGACGGCCGCCTCGGCGATCTTCGGATGGGCAACGAGTGCGTTCTCCATGTCGATGGAGGAAATCCATTCGCCACCCGACTTGACCACGTCCTTGATCCGGTCGGTGATCTTCAAGTAACCATTCGGGTCGATGGTCCCGACATCGCCGCTACGCCAATACCCGTCGAGGAACTTGTCGGCGTCGTCGTCGAGCTTGTGATAGCGCTCGATGATCCACGGTCCGCGCAGCAGCACTTCACCCTGACTCGTGCCGTCGTGCGGGAGATCGTTGCCTTCCGCGTCGACGATCCGGATGTCGATGCCGTTGACCGGCAAACCCTGCTTACGCTTGAGATCCCACTTCTCCTCGTCCGAGATCACACCGCGCAGCGAGGGCTTCAGTCCCCGGTTCACCGCGACCAGAGGGGTGGTCTCGGTGGCGCCGTAGGCGTGGATGACGTCGGCTCCAGTGATGTCGTGGAAGTCGCGCATCAGCGACAGCGGCGGCTCGGTGGCACCGGACAGCAGCCGCGCGCGGGAGAAGTCCGGTGCGACCGCAAGCGTCTTGATGTAGTTCATCATGGGCTGGAAGATCGCCGGCGCACCGTTTGCGACGGTGACTTGCTCCGCGATCATCGCGTCCACGAGGACGGATGTGTCCTCGGCGATGTAGCGACCGGGCAGCACGATTTTTGCGGCACTGTAGGCGGCCGCCTGGGGTAGGCCCCAGCCCTGGCCGTGGAACATCGGCGTGATGAGCATGACGGCATCGTCGCTGCTCATCCCGAGTCCGGCGACCTCGGCGAGGGTGTGCAGGTAGATGCCGCGATGCGAGTAGTAGATGCCCTTGGGCCTGCCGGTGGTGCCGGTGGTGTAACACGCGCTGTAGGAGGAGGTTTCGTCGATGACCGGCCAGTCGATCTCCGGGCCGGCGTCCGCGAGCAGGTCCTCCCAGTGCACCGCGTGCGGGAGCGTGGTGGTGATGTCGGCCAGCGGCTTATCGGTCATCACCACCCACGTCTTCACGTTCGGCGTATGCGGTGCCAGCGCCTCGGCAACCGGAAGCAGCGACTCGTCGATGAGGACCACCGATGCATCACTGTGTCCGGTGACGTAAGCGAGATCCTCTGGCGCCAAACGCAGGTTCATCTGCAACATCACGGCAGCGAGGCCGGGAATCGCCCAGTACAGCTCGTAGTGCCGCTTGCTGTTCCAGTCGAGGATCCCGACCACATCGCCCGGCCCGACGCCGATCGAGCGAAGTGCATTGGCACTTCGTTGGATTCGCGCGTAGGCATCGGCGTAGGTGTACCGGTCCCAGCCGCCGTCCGCGGTGCGGTACACGATCTCCTGCTCGGGATAGGTGCGCGCGGCGTGCCGGATGATGGTGGTGGTGTTGAGTTGATAGTGGTCGCCGTGGGTGGAGGGCAGGCCCCTCACGATCTCGTGGCTCATGACGTCCTCAGATGCGTTCGATGATGGTGGCGTTCGCGGTGCCGGTGGCCTCGCAGACGGTCTGCAAGCCGAACCTCTTGCCGGAGCGTTCGAGTTCGCAGAGCAGGTCGGTGAGCATCCGGGCTCCGGTCGAGCCCAGCGGGTGGCCGAGGGCGACGGAGCCGCCGTTGACGTTCAGCTTGTCGTCCGGGACGCCGAATTCCCGTTGGAAGATCAGCGGCACACCGGCGAAGGCCTCGTTGACCTCGAACAGGTCGATCTCCTCGACGGCCAACCCGCTTCGGCCGAGCGCCTTGTGGGCGGCGTCGAGGATCGCGGTGAACTGGATGATCGGGTCGGCGGCGGCGACCGACAGCGCGCGGAACCGGGCGCGTGGGATGAGGCCGTTGCGCTCGGCGTACTCGCGGTCGGCGATCAGCAGCGCGGCCGCGCCGTCGCTGATCTGCGAGGAGTTGGCCGCCGTGGTCCGCCCGTCGGCGCCGAACACGGCTTTCAGGCTCGCCATCTTGGCGGGGTCGATGTGCTCGCGGATGCCCTCGTCCGAGTCGATGACCGGACCGGTCGGGTCGTCGGGGTCGGCGGTGATCGGCACCATCTGGTCGCGGAACTTCCCGGCCCGCGTCGCGGCGTGCGCCCGCTCGTGGCTGCGAGCGCTGAACGCGTCCAACGCCGCTCGGCTCAGGTCGAACCTCTCGTTCATCAGCTCCGACGACGGGCCCTGCGCCATCAGCCCACCGTCGTAGCGGTCGAGTTCGCGCGGGCTGTACTGCGGGCCGAGCGGCGCGCCGGGCAGGAACGCCGGAGGCATCGGCACCCGTGACATCGACTCGACGCCGCAGGCGATCACCAGGTCGTGGGAACCCGCCATCACCGCCTGGGCGGCGAAGCTGACCGCCTGCTGCCCTGAACCGCACTGGCGGTCGATCGTCACCGCGGGGACCGACTCGGGCAGCCCGGCGGCGAGCACCGCGTGGCGGCCGAGATTGCCCGACTGGACATCGTGCTGGATGACGCAGCCGGTGATGACGTCCTCGATCGCGGCGGGGTCGACGCCGGCGCGGGCCACAAGCTCCCGCAGCGTCTGCCCGAGCAGGTCCACCGGATGCCATGCGCTGAGGATCCCTCCGCGACGGCCGACCGGGGTCCGGACCGCGCCGACGATAACGGCCTCGCGAACACTCATGACAAAGCTCCTTGTGCTGAATTACGGGGTGCCGAATCGCGGATTCCGATCAGGGGAATGTCGAGGCGCTTCGCGACCTCCTCCCATTCGCGCGTCGGCTTGGAAAGAAACGTCTGCTCGAGCTCCTCCTGGGTGCCCTCGACACCGAGACCGGCGCGGGCGCGCTCCCAGAAGTGCGGCTCGAGCGCGGCCAGCGCGACGTGGCCGTCGGAGCTGGAGTAGATCCGGTAACCGGGATGCGCCCCGCCGAGCGGCGCGCCCGCTCCCATCAGACCGTGCCGAACTGCGGCGCCGGCGTCGGCGGCCGCCTGTTCGAGGACGACCCGCTCGCGGTGTCCCACGCCGGACTCCGCGGCCACGCGCAGGGCGAGCAGGGCCGCGGACACGGCGCGCTCGGCGCCGAGCAGGTCGGCCACCGGGACGGTCGGCATCGTCGGCGGCTGGAGAGTGCCGTGCAGGGCCTGGTACGTCAGGTCATGGCCGGGCTGCTCCGCCGCGATCCCGTCGTGCCCGACGATCTCGATATGCGACAGGTGCGGATTCGCCGCGGTCAACTCGTCCAGGCCGAGCTTGACCAGCGCCGAGGGGCGCATGGCGGTGAGCATCAGGTCGGCACGCGACAGCTCGCGCGCCGCCACCGCCCGATCAGCGGGGTCCTTGAGGTCGAGGGTCACGACCCGCTGGCCCACAGTGAGCTCGTCGTACCACGTCGGCGCCACGGCCCGCAGCGGGTCGCCGGCCGGCGGTTCGATCTTGGTGACGGTGGCGCCCAGCGCCCGTAGCCGCGCGGCGGCGAGCGGGCCCGGCAGATTGATCGCGAGCGACACCACCTGCACGCCCTGCAGCGAACTCGACTGCGACATCATCAACCCCTTTTTGACTATACTGATGTATAGCCATTAATGCGCATGTACTGTCTAATGTCAAGGGTGTATGCTTTTTTCCCTGATAGGAGGCAATTTCTGTGACCGACCCCCGCGCCAGTGACGAGGACCTCACCGCGAAGGCCCGCATTCGCAACGCCGCGCTCGACCTCTACGCCGAGCGCGGCGAGGATCGCGTCTCGATGCGCGCCGTCGCCGCCGCCGCCGGGGTCGCCGTGGGATTGGTGCAGCACCACTTCAAGACCAAGGACGGGCTACGCGTCGCCGTCGAGCAACTGGTCGTCGACTATTACGCTCTGGCGATCGCCTCTGTGCCGGACGAGGGCGCCCCAGCGCAGGTCGCCGCCGCTCGAGACGAGGCGGTGCGGCACATGCTCGCGACGCATCCGACGGTGGTGAACTACATCCGGCGCGCTGTGCTCGATCCGCAGGGAAAGAGCGAGTTACTCGAGCGGCTGACCGACCTGAGTCGCAGAGAGATCTCCAAACTCCGCTATTCGGGCAAGACCTCGACACGGCGATCCGAGTCCTCACAGGTCATCGGGCTGATGGTTCGTCAGCTGGGGCAGCTGCTCATGCAGCCGATGATCGATGACATGTGTGACTTCCTCGACCGGACGGGCGTGCCGCACAGCGACAAACTGACGCTCTCCGTGACCGTAATCTAGCGGTAGTTTGTTGGGTCAGGTCGGAGGTAGAGGTGCAGGCCGTGGCCTGTTTCGCGGCTCAGGAGAGACTTCCGCCGACATGCGTCGTCAGGTCCTGAGCGGTCATCCGCCACCCTTCGACTCGCGCTACTCGTCGTCGTCGGCGTCCGGGTCGCGCAGCGGTCGGTGAACTCCGCTGGGGTCGGGCAGGTGGAAGCTGTAGTGCCCGTCGATGCCGATGTGGGCGCGCACGAACGCCGACAATCGCTCGACATCGGTGTCGAGCACCGGGTATCCGCCGGCTCGCAGCGCGGCGAGGGCGCGGTTCTCGTAGACGGTGTTCCACACGACGACGCAATTGAGCACCAATCCCAGCGCCGAGAGCTGGTCTTCCATGCCCTCGTAGTAGGCGCGGGTCATCTCGCCCTTGCGGCCGTGATAGATCGTGCGCGCCAGGTCGTGACGACCCTCGACGAGATTGGACTGGGCCTTGCCCTCGCGCCGGTAAGGTTCGTCGTCGGCCAGGCGCAGGATGTGCAGGGTCTTGAAGATCCGCCCGAAATGGGCGATGGCCTGGCCCAACGCGGTCGGCTGCCCGTCGCGGGAGATCATCCTGGTGACCTCGTGCGCCGACACCTCACCGGAGTGGATCGACACCGCGATCCGGCACATGTCCTCCCAGTGCGCGGCGATCTTGGCGGTGTCGATCACCCCGCGCGCCGCCTTGTCCAGCGGCCCGTAGTCGGCTCGGGCGTCGATGCGCCACAACCGCTGATCGGGCAGGTTCGCCAGCTGCGGCCGGTACTGGCGGCCGATCAGATGCAGCAGTCCGAACACGATGTCGGAATACGACCCGGTGTCGGTGATGATGACCTCCGGAATCCGCCCGCCGTGCTGGGACACGATCACGTCGATGGTGTGCAGCGAATCGCGAGGTGTTCCGCGCAGCACCTTGCCTGCCAGCCCGGCGGACTGGTCGTTGAGCATGTTCAACCAGGTGATGCCCAGTTTCCGGCCGAAGTACTTCGGGTTCGGGCGGGCGTTATGGGTGCGCACGGGCACCACGAACCGCATCCCGTCCACCGAGGCGACCAGCCCGCCGCCCCACGCTTGGGCCAGGGGGATGTCGGCCTGGGCGTCGACCAGCACGGCGTTGGCCGCCTCGATGGTCTCGGCCCGCACGTAGCACTGGTCGACGTGCAGCAGCCGATCCCTGGTCAGGGCGTCGACACCAGGCGTTGTCACCGGTTTGAACCCGACGTTCATCGCATAGGAACAGAGCACGGCCGCCACCGACAAGCCGAGGTCGGCGACGCGGGCCTCGTTGCCCGAGGTGTGGGTGAACGCCTCGGTGAAACCGGGATGCCAGCTCATCACCTCCGTGACCAGTTCCGGCAGGTCCACACGCGGGATCATCGCCTCCACCCGGCGGCGCAGGTCGACCAGCGACGCGGGCTCGGCCTTGGCGTCCAGCGCGGCGACGTGCAGTTTGCCGTCGGCGTCGATGCTGGCTGGGGTGTCCTCGCCCAGCCGTGCGGCCAACTCCCGATAAGCGGTCTCCAACGCCGTCGCGTGATCGGTCAGCAGCTGCGTCGGCGCGGCGGGCAGGCCCAGCGCGTTCATGCCGGCGTCACGCGCAGCCTCCCAGGCTTCGCCTGCCAGCAGGTGCGCCCGCGGGTCGCGCCACCGCGACGAACGCACCGCGAAGATGCTGCGGTGCTTGAGGTGTCGGTGGAACTGTTCCAACACGCAGATCGTGTAGGAGTTCCGGTCGACGGTGCCCTCCGGTCGGCCCGGCGTGTAGATCAAGCGCTTCCACGCGCCGACGATCAAGTCGTGGTCGACCTTGCGGGCGTCCAGCAGGTTTGCCGGGATCTTGCCCGACGACCTGGATGTCAGCAGCTCGGCGAGGGTCTTCATTGCCGCCAGGACGGCGGCGCCGTCACTGGTCGCGCCGAACTCGATCGTGTCCATCAGCATCGACAGGAACGGGCGGACCGTGGCGAACTTGCCGGCCAACTCGATCAACCGCTGCCCATCCAGCTCCGCGTCGTCGGCGGGCACCAGCTCGTCGACCGCCTGGACCGCGTGCCGCAACTCGGCCCGGGTGACGGTCTTCTCGATCATGTCCAACACCACGCCCAGCCCGACGTCCTGGTTGACCTCGACCATCTCCAGCAGCACCTTCACCGCTGCCGCGAGCTTGCCTGCGTTGCGTGACACCCTCGGATAGCGACGCAGCTTCTCCTCGCGAGACTCCCGCTCGGCCTTGGACAGAAGCTTCGTCGTCATCAACATGTCGAAGGTCTCCAACACGTCGTCGACCGCCCGCGCGCTCAACACAACGACCGTCGCGGCCAGCACCGCCAAGCGCTGCTCACGCGTGGGCAGCCGCCGCAGCGCGGCGGCCTTGCTCGCCAACCCGTAGGTCGCCAACCCCGTCAACCGACGCGGCGGGATCGCCCTCACGTCGATGCTGTCCACCCCGACCGCTTGCAGGTCGACAACCCTGCGCAGCGCCGCGAGCATCCCCTTCGACGACGCCTTGAACACGCCCTTGCGCAGCCGCTCCAGCTCGCTGACCTTCTGCCCGCCCTCCGCAGGAACCTCCAGCAGCCGCAACAAGGCAGACGCGGACTCCGAGGTCAGCTGCTCGCCGAGCTGGCGCCACAACCGGGCGTCCGCCGCGTTGCGGCCGTCGCCGATCAGCCGCTCCAACGTGGTGATCCCCGGCAGCAGCGCCTGACGCTTCCGCAGCCATGTCACTGCGTCGCCGAAGATCGCCTTCGGTCCGTCGCCGGTCATCCACGCCTGGTCGACGATCCACGACGTGAGCTCCGACTCCATCTCGCCGAACGGCTTGAGTCCGTACACCTGCTGGATTTCCCAGGCGTGTTCGAGCTTGGTCTTCTCCCGATCGGTGTACCGCTTCACCATCGACGGATCGGAGATCTCCAACTGCTCGGCCAGATACTCGATCAACGCGGGCGGGACATCCAGCGGATCAGCCAGGAACATTCCCAGGTGACGCACCGTCACCACCTGCACCGCGAACCCCAGACGGTTGTAGTCGCGCCGCCGCGCAGCGATCAGCCGCCGGTCCTCGTCATCCAAGTAGCAGTAACGCTCCAGCTCCTGCCGAGACAACGCACCGAACCGGCCATAGCCGCCCTCATCAGTCACGACGACATGAAATCACCTACAGCGCAAGGTCGCTCGGCGATTGCCCCTTAGCGCCGGATTTCGTCAATCTGCTCCCCGACCCCCTTCTTCGACGCGTAGCGAAAGCTGTTGCGCAACAGGTGCACCGTGCAGGCCTGCACAATAGTGGCCGGCCACACCTCACCCACCACGTCGGGTAGGCCCTTGAGCCCGTCGCAGACCAGGAAGAACACGTCGGTGTGTCACGGACACGGTGATGCCCCGGTCGCGCAGGTCGGTCAACACCGCGAACCAAATCTTCGCCAAAGCGCACGGGTTCGCGCGAACCTGTGCGAGGTGGCGCCTGAATTTGTCACGGGTTCGGCAGCCGGGCGGTGTCGACGTGGTCGGCGAGGTAGGCGATGACGCCCTCGTTGGTCATGCCGTAGATGTCGGCGACAAGTTTGGGGTCGACGGTGCCGACGAGGTCGACCAGGCGAGTGGAGCGCAGGATGCGCGGTTGGATGCCGACGGCGCGCAGGGTGTTCTTGACGTAGCTGTCGGAGGCCGCTGCACGGGTGGCCTTGGTCTGCATCGTGATCAGCACGTGGGAGTTGTTGCTGCCCAGTTTCTTACGATGGTCAAGGCAGCGTTGCAGTGCGGTCCAGGTCCACGGGTCCAGCGGTGTCGGTTGTGGGCGCCGCCCGAGCCGGATGCGGCGTGACTCGTGGTCGATGTCGTCGTCGGTGAGGTGCTTCAGTTCCTGGGTGGTGGTGCCGTGCAGCAGGGCGGCCAGTCCGACGAGCGCCTCGTGCGGGTGCACGTCGGGGTCGGTGCTCCATCGCCGGAACAGCTCGCGCTGGCGGTCGGCGGGCAGGGTTGGGCCGTGGAATGCCACGGTGCTTTCACTGCTGCGGTGGGGTCGATAAGGATGAGCCGGCGTCGCCGGGCGTAGCGACAGAACTGGCGTAGCCCGGCCAGGTAGGAGGCGCGTCGGCCGGGATGAGCGTGCAGGAACGCCTCGATATCGCCGACATCGACAGTGGCCCAGTCGGTTTTGCGGCGGCGGGCGGTCAGGAACTGCGTGAAGTCACGCATCGCGGTGAGCCGGGCCTCGAGCGTGGCATGCCCGCGGGGGTGGGTGCCGGCGCGGCGGGCACGGTCACGACTCCTGACGAGGTGCTCGGCGAATCCGGCCACCGCGTCGCGCAGCGGTTCGGGCACCGCGGCGATGCGGGACCGGCGTCGGGCGGCGGCGCGGCGTTCGTCGCGATCGGGCGGCAGCGCCAGCTTGTTCGCGGTGAGGAAGTCTTCCAGAGCCCGCGCCAGCGGCACGTCGGCGGCGACGACCTCCAGCAGCGCCTGCGCGTGCGCTGGATGATCGTCGACCAGGTGCTTGCCGAGTCGGGTGAGCATGGCGCAGGCCCGGCTGGGATGGTGGCGGCCGACCAGGTAGGCGGCGAAGTCGCCGAGCCAGTCGGGTGGATCATCCAGTGTTGCAGCGAGATTGGCGGCACAGACCGTGATCCGGTGCGGCGAGCGCGCCCAGCAGGACCGGCACCGCCCGGCACCGGCGAGCCGGGTGACCTGCCCGCAGTCGACGCAGGCCGCGTCCGGATTCGGGGGCCGGCCCGGGCGTGAACACGGCCCGCACCAACCAGTCGCCGATCGCAGGATCCTGCGTTGCCCGCACCGCGGGCACTCGACCCGGTTGGCGTCCAAACGTTGTCGTCGGACACATTCCTTGCAGAGGTCGCGGTCGACGAACAGCACCGGCGCACCGCAGAGCCGGCAGGTGCGGGAGCAGCGCACGCAGCGGCCGGCGTCGGCCTGCAGGACCCGGTCGATACCGCACCGCGGGCAGCGATGCTTGACCGGCGCGTGTGTGCGCGCCCAGTGGCACCGTGCGCACAGGTCGCGGTCGGGTTTGCCGACCGCTCGCCCGCACCGCCGACAGTCCCGGATCCGTCGGGTCATCCTCAGATCGGCGGCATCGACCGGCCCCGCCGCGACCCGTGCGCGTCGTTGACCGCGACCGTCGCCTGCTTCAGCGAAATCGGTTGTGCGACAGGGGCGGTATCGACGTCGAACAGGTCATCGGGCGTGCATTCCAGGGCGGTGCACAACGCGATCAGGGTGGACAGCTTGATCTGGCTGGGCTGTTTGGTGAACAACGCCGACACCGACGCCGAGGACAGCTCCAATCCGGCCTTCGCCGCGAGCAGCCGTTGCAGCTGCGCGCCGGTCCACACCTCCCGCTGGGCGGCCGCCATCCGCAGTTTCCACCTGATCTGCATGCTCACTCCCCTCCGGTCAACTCACTCAGCGTCGCCGAGATCGCACGCTGGTAGGCGTCTTCGATGAACGTTTCCGACGGACGCACGTACCGCATGGTCGAAGCGACCGTCCAATGACCTAAAAGCTGTTGGATGGCAACAAGATCCACGCCCCGCTCATAGTTGTGAGTCGCGCAGGCCCGGCGCATCCCATGCGGGCTGAACCACTCGGATTCAGGCCGTCCTTCCACGCCCATCAAATGCCGCAACCGGTTGCGGATCGTGGCCGCAGCCATCCGGCCGCCGGACTCATCACACAGCAGCACCGGACTATCTGGGAACCGGCCGCGCACGTCGGCGAGATACCAGCGCACCACCAGATCCAGCCCGTCCAGCATCGGCACCCAGCGCGGTCGGGGCCCGGATCCCTTGGCGCCCTTGCCGAACCGCACGTGCAGCTTGCCAAACGGGCCGCGCCCCAAGTGCATATCGGAGCCGTCGAGCATCACGACCTCTTCCGACCTCAACCCGGCGTGATACAACGTGCGGAACAGCGCGTAGTCCCGCGCGGCCGGCGCGTACTTGCGGGCGGTCGCGATCCGACCCTTGAGGAACTCGAAGAACGCAGCCACCCGCTCCGGCGTCGGCGGCACCTGCGCGGTCGGCGAGTCATCGCTGACGTGGCGAGCGGCGTTGAACTCGTCGAGCGGACACGCCAGCCGCACCCCGAACGCCGCCTCGATCTCGGCCGCCTTGCGGACCTCAAGGAACCGGTGAAAGCCCTTGAACACCTGCAGGTAGTTCCGCCGCGTCGATACCGCGCGACCCAAGCTGGCCAGCTCGCCCACCACCCGGTCGACGTCCTCGGCGCTCACCTCCCATGCCGGTCGTCCCAGCGCCGCCAGCATCCGCTCCAGCACCCCGACGTCGTTGGCGATCGTCGATTCGGCGAACCCCCGCGCGGTCCACGACGCCACGAACGCCTCCACGCATTCGGCCTGGAACCGCCGCGGATCCCGGGTCTCAACGACCGGCGCGACCTCGCCCGTGATCACCCGCAGCCGCCGGTCGCCCACCGCACACCTTCCTCGCACCGGAAGTTTCTAGGCGGCACCTTAACTCGCTGGCCTACACCTTGGAGATCAGCGACACGCGAATAGACCGGAAACCCTCAGGCAGCAGCACGAATCCGGGGAAACGAACATGTGCTCGTTCCATATGATTCCCCGGCGCCGTCGCCGGCCCACAACCCCAGCACATCCTTGTGCCCGGCCAGATCCACCCCTATCGCGGCATAGAACGGCCGATTGGCCACCTGCCCGTCGCGGACCTTCACACTCAAGGCATCGATGAAGACCGCGGCATAGATCGGCTCCAACGGGCGTGACACCCAATCGGCCATGTCGGCGATGATCTTGTCGGTGATCCGACTGATCGTGTCCGGAGATCTTGGCCTCATAGAGCTCGTCGAAGTGAGCAGCGATTTCCCCGGTGGTTAATCCCTTGGCATACAACGACAACACAATCTCATCGACACGAGTCAACCGCCGCTGATGCTTGCGCACGATCTGCGGATCGAAGCTGCCGGCGCGATCACGGGGCACCTGGATTTCGATTTCACCCACGGTATCGGTGAGCACGGTTTTCGTGCGGGTGCCGTTGCGGGAGTTGCCCCCGTTGCGTCCGACCGGATCGTGCTTGTCATAGCCCAGGTGATCAGAGAGCTCTTCTTCGAGCGCGGTCTCCACCACGGTCTTGGTCAACGCCTTGAGCACCCCATCGGCGGTGTCGGCGAACGAGACCCCGCGGGCCTGGGCAGCGCGCACCAGTTCCCGGGCGGTCGCCAACTCCTCCGGTGTCGGAGAGCTGGCCATCAACACATCATCGTTGGTATCGGCTGCTGCTGTCACAGCCCAATGGTTTCGGTCATCATGGACCCTTCCCGCCAAGCTCACGCCCGGCGTGTCGGACCACTTACACCGAAATTCTGAAAGTCCCGCGCCCCGAGGTTCTGTCAAGTTAACGGTGTAACGGGTTGCCGTAGTGTTACTTTCGACCTTGGGGTTAGTAGTTCAGTGTTGGTCGTCGAGGCTGCGTACGGCTTGGGCGGTGTAGGTGGTTTTGACGGCGCCGCCGGGGGTGGTTTCGACTTTCATGAGCGCCTCGATGCGAACGCGGTCGCCGACGGCCAGGCCATGTGCTTCGTCCTTGCCGATGCGGCCAAGTTTGACCGTAACGGTGTCCCCGTCGTCTTGCTGGATGAGCCAGGAGGAGACGGCGCTGACGGTGAGGTATTCGCCGATGATGTGCACGGGTTGTTCGTCGAGGTTGGCGTTTTCGACGGTGGCGGCGATGTAGGCGGCGGCCGTTGAGGATACGGTGACGCGGCGGGTGGCGTGGGATGGTTGCTGCCAGTCGATTTCGATGTCGAATCCGGCGCGGTCCAGTGTTTTGGACAGGTCGCGTAGGGCCGAGGCGGTACGCGGCCCCATCTCGGCGAGCTGTTGGACGAACCGCGATTGCGCGGGGCTGGGCCCGATGTCGTTGCCGGCGCTGAACACATCGATGGCCGCACCGATTGCGGTGTCGAGCAACTGATCGTCGGTTTCCAGTTCGGCGAACATGCCGACTTTGCCGCCGGCGTGGCCGGTTTCGGTGATCGGTGAGGTCGCCGGGGTGACGGTCAGGATGATCGATCCGGGCCCGGGTGATGCTCTGAGCAGGAGGTCGGTGCGGCGGCGTACATCGGCGTTGGGTTGGCGTCCTAGCGCCTTGTCGCCCTGTTGGGCAGCCCCGACCGCGGTGGCCAGGCGTTGAAATCCGGCCATCACGCGGGCGACCTCGGAGACCCGTGCCGAGGCCCCGGTTACGCCGTCGCCGCTGAGGCGGATGTTGCCACGCGAAGGCAGTGTTCGCCCGAGGCTATCGTCGGCTATTAGGGCCTCGACGCTGATGCGGGATAAGTCATCGGGAGTACTCCAGGCTGGCGTGTCGTCGTCGGTCATCGCCGCCAGGATCGCCGTTTCCATCCGGTCGATGTCATCCTCACTGGTAGTCATCGACGATCACCTCCACATATCCGCAGCGCGGCAGCGCGTCCTCGCGTGCGGCTGGTGAACCCATTGGGCCAGAACGCATTCGCTGCAGGTAATCATCGACCCGGCCTCGTCGCTCCAAGTATTGGGGCAGGTAGCGGTCCTCGATCTCGTTGTCGGGTTGGCAGTGCCAGGCGACGACAGAAGTATCCACCCGTACTCCGACAACGCGACGCAGCGTACCGCGCTGCGCGAACGCCCGCAGGATGTTGGCGCTGGCCGGGTCGAGGTGGGCTTTGGACAACTCCAGGTCCTCGGCCCAATACACACACGACACGACCTCGGGTTCGGGCACCTCGGAGAGGAACCGTCCGTAGAGCCAGCAGGCGTTGACGTGCACGTGGCGACCCAGCAGGCTCGTCGCCGACTCCCAGTCCCGCCATAGGTGCTGCCGGTGCTCGCCGCGTCCGTTGACGAATCGCTGGTAGACCTCGGCCCGGCTCGCCCGGTAGCGACCGGGCGGCAGTAGCCCGCCGGATGGGTCCAACTCCGGAATCACACCATTGCCCCTCCTGCCGCACGGTCTGTTAGCTCTACCCGGCCGCGCGGGCGGGGTGATCGGTGGTGAATCCCGTGAAATCCGACACCGATTCGTGATCGGCTGGGTCCTCGGCGCTGGCCGCGGCGAACAACGCGTCGATCACCTCGTCGATACCGGCCACCGCCTCCCGCGCCGCCTCGACCAGCCGCCCGGCGGAGGCGTGCTCACCACCGGCGGTCAACGCGGTATGGAGGCGCTCCCGCGCGGCCAGCAGCCGGCCAAAGTCGAGCCCCGCGGCGGGTGTCGGTTTGTCGTCGGCGGCGAACGCGCGGATGAGCTCGTCGAGCGCCTTGCGCTGCCGGGTGCTCATCCGCTGCGCTTCCGCCGGAGGCTGATACACCACAGCAGCCGGGGCGCTCACCCCCGCTGCCGCGAACGCGACGTTCTCCGACACGTCGGCCAGGTAGGCGATCGCCCGGATCGATGCATCCGACGGGCGGGTGGCGTAGGTGCCCTGCCGAAGTCGGTTCAGCGTGGCGTGCGAGATATCGTGGCCGGCGCGCTGCGCCAGCTCCGCCAGGCGGCGTCCGGACGCCCCGTCGTGCCGTGTGGCGGCGATCTCGATCAGGTCGATCAGCGACTTGCTGGTCTTTGCCATGGCTTCACACCCACTCCCTCGCTACGCTGGCGCGCGCGTGCGCGCGAGACCCATTGTTGCGACGCGTGGAACACGAGTCAAGCGCAACACGCGGTCTCGGTTACGCCCCACTCGAATAGCAGCTCTGTAATCTGCCTCATGTGTCAGACGGCATTGCGATTGTGAGCGGTTGGCTTCCCGACGGAGCGCCGGTGGGTGACGGCGTCTGCATGCTCGGGCCACAGCCGCTGGCCCAAGGCGTGTTCCAGGCGAGCCAGCGAGCCGATGTCGCACAGCACTGTGCCGGCCAGGATGCGCCCGATAGTGGTGTGCGCAACCCCGCTGGTTACGGCGAGGGCCCGCTGACCGGTAGCGGTCTCGGCCATCGCCGCCCCCAGCGCACGAGCCAGGTGTTGAGCGGCGGACGCCGACGGCGGGGCATCAGCTTTGATGTCGGCATTGGGCCAGACACCACTGGCCACGTAGGCCACCGGCGGTTTGTCGCCGTTGCTGCGCGCCACAGGCCCACCTTATCCCGCAACCCCGCCGCATTCGGGCAAACTGTCGTACCCCTCTGCTCAAATGGTGCATACATGCACCACTGTGGATGGGGGCGGCATGGTCAACGTTTCACCAACGGCGCGGACCCGTGGTGAGCATCGGGGAGCAGTTGCTGTTGCCGCTGGGTTGGGGGCCGGCCATGGCTGACGGCAGCTTGAGCGCCGCGGTGGCGGCCGTGACCGGCGCGTGGATCGCCGACGGAGTGCTGGCAACACAGACCCTCGACAAGTTCGGCTTGCTCGCCCGCCGGTTCGCCCGCTTCGCCGCCGCGCACGACGTCACCACGCTGGCCGGCGTCGATCAAGTGTTGGTCGCGAAATTTGTTGCCGCCAAAGGCCGCACCCGACACGGGACCGTGTCGGAGGCGGCGGTGGCGACCATGCACAACCGTCGCGCCGCGCTGCGCGCGTTCTACCGCACCGCCCGCCGGCTGCGGCTCACGCTCGATGACCCGACCACCGACATCGACATTCCGGGCCGCGCGTCGTCGGCTCAGCGACCCCTCAGCGATGACGAAGCCGCGCTCGTGCGGCTGTTCTCCGAACGCGCCACCCCAACCAGACACGCCGCCACCGCCGCACTGCTGCTCGCCGGCGCGCACACCGGCGAGCTAGGCCACATCAGCGCAGCTGACCTCGATCACCACGCCGCGACGGTGTGGGCGCACGGTTCGAGCAAGCATCGCCCTCGGACCCTGCCCCTGGACACCTGGTCGGTGCGGGTGCTGGGCGAACGCGCGACCCGCCTCGCCGATCCACTTCCTGTCGGTGGCCTCCCACCGGTGTTGTGCACCGGCGCCCACGGCAGCAACGCTCACAAACAAGCCCGCGTGTGCCTGACCGTGCGCGACATCCTCACTCGCGCCGGCCTATCCGACGACAGCGGGGTACGACCCGCATCGCTGACCGCCTACGCCGCGCGCCGCGAGTTCGACCGCACCGGCCGCATCGAGGACGCCGCCCGTCTCATCGGCTCGCCCTCGCTGGACACCACAGCGTCGCTGATCGGCTACGCCTGGCACGACGACGGCGACTCGCCATGAACCGAACGACGAACTCCAGCAAGCTAACCCAAGCCTACGGCGCGCAGCGGATCCAGCAACGCGACCTTCACAGGCGCAACTGCCCCGATGAACTCACCCTGCTTGAGATCGACACCCTCGAAGCCGTCGCCTCCCACGAGGTGATTTACCACCTGGCTGCGATCCTGCCCGTCCACGAGCCCGGAACTCCGGGCCGGCGCCCGCACTACCCGCCGTGGGTGCACGTGCTGCACAAAGCTCTGACCGGGGTTCTCGGCTCGCACAGCAAGGCCGCCCGCGCGATGGCCCACCCCGCCTACTGGCGCTCGATCCGCCATCACGCCGCCGCACACCACGCGCCAAAAGCGCAGCGCAAACCACCACAGCGCTGGCACCACAACTACGCCCAACAGCTGCTCGACGACCACGCAAACGAGTTGCTTAACGCGTTTCGGCCGCTCGCCCGCCGGCTGTCCACCGAACTGGGCTGCCTGGCCCAAACCGCCCCTGTCTCGCACACCAACCCCGCCCGTGGGCAATACGTCGTTGGCGATGGCACTGTGGTGGCCGCACCCGTCCGTAAGGCCACCGCCGACCGGTGGGCCGAAGACGGCGGACGCCGCGTCCACGCCGGCATCGAGGTGCAAAACGGCGAAAGCGACAGCGAATTCCGCTACGGCATCAAGTTCGCCATGCTTGCCACCCGCCCCAACGCCATCCGTAACAATCGAGTCATCCTCGACGTCGACGCCGTCCCAGCGGGCAAAGGCTACGGCGGTGAAGCCCGCATCGCCACCGACATGATCGACCGCGTCGTCGCCGACCCCGACGTCCGCTGTGACGGCCTCTGCTACGACGGCGCCTTCCGCGGCAAACACATCGACCACGCCATGAAACACGGCCTGACCGTGCTCTCACCCATCCACGACGGCACCCGAAAGCCCACCACCCTGGCCCGCCTCGACTGTGCCTGCGGCGAGGTTCACGACCTATGGACTCAAGACGGGCGCATCTGCGAACGCCAGATCCTCGACACCGGCGACACGCATCTGCAACCATGCCCAACCGCCAAGATCTACTCGCGCCGCAACGCCGACGGAAATCACCGGTGGTACATCGAGTTCGCGACTCCCACGTGCGGCACCGTGCAGCGAGAGCGCATTGACACCACCGACGACGACCGCAAGCGTGGCTACAATCGGGCAGAGCACCTGCGCCAGCACGTCAAAACCGAGGACGGCGACAGCGTCTACGACCGCTGCTACGGGTGGCGCGAAGACTCCGAAAGTCTCAACAACACTCTCGACCGCACCCTCTACGGCGGGCGCATGATCGCCTACTCGGCTGTTCGCCAACTGACCGTCATGCTCGGATTCGCCCTGGGCCGCAACGCAATAGCGGCCTACCTGCACCGACGACGACACCCAGACGAGCGAGCAGCCTAACGCCGGCCACCACGACGAGCGACCCCAAGCTGCCCACGGACGCCCACGCGTCGCGTGGCCTTTGTCATGCCCGATACACTCACACCCGCCGGACTCGACAACACGACGCCCACCGTCACGACGCCGACCACGGCACCAGGATGTCCAAGAAGCCGCTGAAATCGCGCCCCGCCAGGGTTTTAGTCAGGTATTCAAGGACGTCCCGGTCAACGGGCAATCGCCCACACATCGGGCAGGTAGCGAACACCGATGGCACCGCACGGCGGCGATGACCAGCGGCCACTCCGTTGTGCAGGCCCAACGCGCACGCCGGGGCGGCGACTACGGCAGATAAATCAGCTTCTCGGGTTGATTCGGCTGTAGAGCAGCCGCTACCCTGAGTATGACCGTGCAAAGTCAACTCCTCTCAGTGGGAGACCCGGGACGCAGAAGTTGCGGTCTGTCGTCCTAACCCAGATCAGCCCTCCGTTTTCGCCGGGGGGTTGGTCTATTTCTGGGCCCGGGTCATCGCTATGAAGATGTCCGATTGACGGCTCCTGGGGTCAGCGCCCGGCTCCGCCATCGCTCACAGAGGCAGCGGCATCACCTCATTCGCCAACCGTGGAGCGTGCTGCGCGCTCATCACCGCCGCCCTCGTTTATCGGTGCAGCCCTCGACGTGGCGGCGCGCTTGCTCGGAGGCCACTGACGGCCGCGCCCAATACACCGTGCGGCCGCGGCTTTCCACGCGTTCGACGACTCCATGTCGACGCAGACGCACCAGCGTCCGGTAGACACCTGACTCGACCGCCCACGCACCGAACCCAGCCTCAAGGGCCCGGTGCCGGAACTCCGCCGTCGAAATCGCCCGCCCGGCAGAGCCGTCGATGACAGCCTGCAGGAATGCACCCAACTCGGCCCTCGGTTCATCGCCGAGGTCAGGGGCGTGATGAGGCTCCCACTGGGCCGTCGCAGTCTGCATTTCTGTGGTCCGGCTATCCGGTGGGTGCGTGCGCGGACATCGCCAGGGGCAGCGGCAACACCAGCTGTGCCTCCGCTGCACCCCGCGTCGGCGTGTAGTCCGCCAGCTCGATCACCTCGGCGCCGACTCCATCACTGCCGCTGCTGTCACCGGCCGGCTCTGGGGCGTCAACGTCCTGCACACCCTGCGCGTCACCGACGCTCTCAGAGCACGCATCACCTGCGGCACGGCGAGACAGGACCTGCGCCACTTCCGCTCCCGGTGAGCGCGCCGGACCGATGTCCAGGCCGGCGATGATGCGTAGTTCCTTGCGGTTGCGTTTCAAGCCGGGGCCTGGCGCCAGCCGATATCCGCCCCAGACGCCATGCTCGGGCTGCGGATCCAGGGTTAGGGCGCGCAGGGCGCAACGGGACTGATAGAAGCACGACCAGCAGTCCGCGGCCGCTTCAGCGTCGGGCAGCTGCCCCTCGGGGAACCAGCGCTCGGGATCACCCTGGAAGCACGGGGTCATCTGCTCGGGTTCAGTGTCACGCATCTGGTGTTTGGTCACCTTGTGCATGGGGGCGCCTCCATCGTGGTGAAGGCGCTGATGAGCGCAGAGTTGGGCACGACAAAGCTCCTCATGTGTCAGAGATTGGTGATCGCCGAAGCGTCGGGGCGTCCAGGCGCGACGAAGACAGCACTTCCTGGTGCGCGGAAATGGTTCCTGTGCAAGCGAATTCGTGATCGAGATTCGTTCCCCGGGTTCGGCTGCTGACGGCCTGCTGGCCGCTTGAGTGCGAACGTGTTACCCGGGGGTGGTTACCAGTGACTCCTCAGCGGGCGCTCCCTCCGGTCTGTGTGACCTAACGCCCCGAACGTATCAAAGCACCGAACACGTTGGCAACATTTACCGAGAAGTCGTTGTGTCGTGCACTTCTGATAGTCGCCTGACCAGTGACATTGCATATGAGCGCTCGGATACCGGGAGCTGCGGAATCAAAGGTGCCAACAAAGTCAGCGTTTGCTCGACGCGACCCTGAATCTCCGTGAACATCGCGAGACGAGCTGACTCGGCCACACCGTCGGCTCGCGCCATCTGCACCGCACTCTCGGCAAATCCCAGGACCGCCTCCGCCATCTGCAAGGTTGCGTCAGCCGCTGGCGGCACCACCCCAGCCCCGGATGTCTCACCACCGGTGATTGCCTCCCGAAGGTCTGATTCGGGAACGCCGTATAGGTCGGCGAGCACCGGACGTAGCGCCGCCGGCGGGGAGTACTTGCCGAGCTCCCATCCCGAGACCGCCGAGGGTGCCACATTGATGCGCTTGGCCAGCGCAGCCTGGGTGAGGCCGGCCGCGATCCTGAAGTGCTTGAGCTCCCAACGCTGCCGCGCCGGCATCTCCAGAAAGTCGACGAGATCGCCACCGAAAAAGTCCACGATCTTGGTCAGCAGCTTCAGCGACGGCGTGGAACGACCGCTATAGAGACTGCTCAGCGTCGTTGGAGTCACGCCCAGGCCGGCGGCGATCGCCTTCTTGGTCATCCCCGCCTTGTCGCAGGCCTCGCGAAATGCTTTGGCGGAGAAAAAGTCAGAAGTATTGTCTGCCATCAGCGGGTCATCCGACCCGGGCAGTCACTGCCGAAGCCGACCAACCTGGTCGCACAGGGAACCGTGGCGCCAGACCGTGACTTCACGAGCCGTGAAGCCTTCAGTAGCCATGGATCGCGGCAGCGCTGCCCTGATCGCCAGCGACATACCTCCCGGCCGCGGCGCGGAGGTCCTCGGCATGTTTGGCGAAGTGTTCGGCCACCGCGGTCCCCGAGGCCAGCATGGCCTGCTGGAATTCGCCGACCGCAGCCGTGAACTCCGCGCCCACCGGTCCGTATCCGGTCTGCATCGCTGCAAGCAGCTCGGCGTCGGGCTGGACGTTGGCTGCAACCTCGGAGGCCACCAGATCGTTGGCCGCCGCGAACTGCAGTATGTCCTGATCATCGACGCGCAGATTCATGGCAAAAAGGCTATAGCTGTAACTCAGCTGCAAGCAAGACCACCCAAAGCGGGCTCCACCAGTATGAACAGGCGCCACGCAGCGCCGGACGCTGATCACGAGTGACTTGACCACCAGGTGTACAGCTCCGCGAGCGCGCGATCAGTCGGCGCTCCGCGCGCCACTACCAGCAGCGAGCGCGCTGTGTCAGTCCATGCCACCGTTGAGGCCTGGGCGTCGAGACCGCAGACCAAGGTGCCGACCGGTTGGCCGGCACCACTGCGACGCCACGGCCCCGGCGTTCACTCACCCATTCGACAATTGTCGAATGGGCGAAGGCGCATTGCGAAAACCGGGGGTGATCCCGCTGCTCACCACACCCGATAGTCGTGGGGTGGACCGGCCTCAAGTTCCACACCTCGGTCGACGGGCATGGTTGCCCACCTTCGGTGGTCGTCACTGGCGGGAAACGAACAACCAGGCAATGCTCGCCAAGGTACTCAGCGGGATCGTCGTGCGGCGTCACCGCAGTCACACGTGGGGGCGGCAGCGCCCGGGGCCTCCACCGACGCTCGACGAAATCCGCCACAAGCAAATTGATCTCGCCGAACGATCCTTCGCGCTACTGTCGCCTACCAGGGGTGATGGGACCACCTTCCCGCCGGCTGCAACACAACGACGACGCGCGAATCCGCACTGTATGCCGAATCAGAGTGATTTGGTCCCCCACCCGGCCTGCGGGTCACGATTGCTGATGGTTGCGGTCAGCGCGTTGATGGTCAGTGCGGGAGTCTGGTTGGAGTCGTCGACGAACCGAAGAACCATCGGCATAATGTATCCAGGACCACCGCGCAGTGCACCTTGCCATTATAGGTTCCGCGGATGGTAATGTCGTTGATTTACAACCGCTTTGGCACATCTCCTCGCACGGCTCGCGTCATATATTCAACGAGTTCCCCGACGCGGCACACTAGCGCACCAGACGTTCGGCGATGTCGGCGTACACCGCACCGAGTTTGTGCGGGGAGCTATGCTGCCGCGACGGGAACCAGCGGCAGACATCGACGCATAGCGACGAGATCGCAACCACGACATCGTCGCCACACTGTGCATGGAACTCGCCGGCGTCGATCCCGTCGGTGATGATGGCGCCGACATACGCCATGGTTTGGCGCCGCAGCGCGGCGATGGACCGGTAGTGCGACGGGGTCAGCCCGTGCAGTTCGTGGTGCACGACGCGCGCCTTCTTGCGGTTCTCCGCATGCCAGATTGTGAAGGTCGCTACCACCGCCTTGAGCCGTTCGGTGTGGTTACCGGACGCGGCCCTGGCCTGCGCATCGGCGCCCTTGATGGCCTGAAGCAAACTGCTGTGGCCGTCGAGGGCGATCGCGTAGAGCAGTTCTTCCTTCGACGCGTAGTGGGGGTAGATCGCAGTGGCGCTCATGTTGAGCCGTTTAGTGATCTCCCGCGTCGAGCTGCCGCCGTATCCGGACTCGGCAAAGACCTCGATCGCCGCACACAGGATCCGCTCCGCGGCGGCGGACGAGGCGAGCCGGTCGGTGGTCATGGCGTGTGAAACTGTACCTCGTTCGTTGACAAGCCCGGCACATCATGCGACATTAACGCACGCTAAGAATATTAGCGCTCGCTAATGTTTTCGTTTCGCGAAAGGGTTCCCCGATGGCCGACTTCATCTCCCGGCGTGACGTCGACTTCCTGCTGCATGAGTGGCTCAACGTCGAAGAGCTGACCGAGCGCAGCCGCTACGCCGAGCATTCGCGCGACACGTTCGACGCGGTCTTGGACCTGTCCGCCGACATCGCCACCAAACGCTTTGCCCCGCACCGCAAGAAGGGCGATCAGGTCGAGCCCACCGTCGGCCCTGACGGCAAGGTCGTGCTCATCGACGAGATCAAGGATGCCCTGGACACCTTCGCTGAGTCCGGGCTGCTGGCCGGGTCGTTCGACGAGGCCGTCGGCGGTATGCAGCTGCCCGCGGTGGTCTCCGAGGCGGCCATGACGTTCTTCCGCGCCGCCAATCCCGCCACCACCTCCTACCTGTTCTTGACCATCGGCAACGCGAACCTGCTGGTCGAATACGGCACCCCCGAGCAGATCGACGCGTGGGTGCGCCCCATGCTCGAAGGAAAATTCTTCGGGACCATGTGCCTGTCCGAACCCGAGGCGGGGTCGTCGCTGGCCGATATCACCACCAAGGCCGTGCCCGCCCGGGACGGCACCTACCGGATCGCCGGCACCAAGATGTGGATCACCGGCGGCGACCACGAGCTTACCGAGAACATCGTGCACTTGGTGCTGGCCAAGGCTCCCGGCGGCGGCCCCGGCGTCAAGGGCATCTCGCTGTTCGTTGTCCCCAAGTACCTCGCCGACGGCACCCGCAACGACGTCGCACTGGTGGGCCTCAACCACAAGATGGGCAACCACGCCACCACCAACGCCCTGCTGAACTTCGGCGACGGCACGCACCAGCCCTCCGGCGAGGGCGGCGCCGTCGGCTACCTGGTCGGCGAGGAGCACAAGGGCCTAGCCTATATGTTCCACATGATGAACGAGGCGCGGGTGGCCGTCGGGCTGCAGGCCACCGCCACCGGATACGCCGGGTACCTGGCCTCGGTCGAGTACGCCAAGTCCCGCACCCAGGGCCGCCCGGTGAACGCCAAGGACCCGTCGTTGCCGCAGGTGGCCATCATCGAACACGCCGACGTGAAGCGAATGCTGCTGGCGCAGAAGGCCTATGTCGAAGGTGCGTTGGCGCTGGGCCTGTACTGCACCCGCCTGGTCGACGAGCAGCGTTCGGGCACCGAACCCGACGGCGCCCGCGCCCACCTGCTGCTGGAGGTGCTGACGCCGATCGCCAAGAGCTGGCCGTCGCAGTGGTGCCTGGAGGCCAACAGCCTGGCCATCCAGGTGCACGGCGGCTACGGCTACACCAAGGAGTTCGACGTCGAGCAGGCCTACCGAGACAACCGTCTCAACGCCATCCACGAAGGCGCACACGGCATCCACGGCCTGGACCTGCTGGGCCGCAAGGTGGTTATGCACGACGGCGCCGGGCTGACACTGCTGGCCGAGCGGATCACCGCGACCATCGACAAGGCCGAAACGCACGTCGGCACAAAGCAGCATGCCGATGCCCTGCGCGGTGCGCTTACCCGGCTGGTCGACATCACCGGCACACTGTGGGCTGCCGGTGATATCTCTGTGACACTGGCGAATTCGACGCTGTACCTGGAAGCGGCCGGCCATGTGGTGATGGCGTGGATCTGGCTGGAGCAGTTGCTGGCCGCCGCGGACGGCGACGGCGACTTCTACGACGGCAAGCGTGCCGCGGGCAGATTCTTCTTCACCTATGAACTGCCCAAGGTCGGCCCACTGTTCGATCTGCTAGCCAGCCTAGATACCTCAACGGTGGATGCCGTACCAAGCTGGTTCTGATACCGCTACCCTGAAACCAGGGTCAGAGTGAGCTCGGATACCTCAATGAGGATGGCCGAAGTTCCGTGGAACTTCGGTGGCGGCCCGGTGAACATCAGGCTGCGTTCACCCGATCGGCATTGTGCATGACGGAGTACGACAGGTTCGGCGGTGGCTCGATTGAGTGCTGCGCGAAGTGCGCAAAGGTGCAGGTGGCCGTTGACCGGCGGAACTGCTTGCAGGCCTTGATCACCCCAGCGGCGCACCAGCGCAGCGCGCATCTGCCCGTCGCGCCAGCGTTTGACGTTGCCGGCATGCTCTCGGCAGATCGAGATCATCGACTCGATGCTGTTGGTCGAGTGCAGCGTGCGGGCCAGGCCGGGCGGCACGCCCAGCCGGAGCACAATCGGCGTCCCGTCGAGCCCCTCACGCACACTGGCCGCCGCACCGGATGGGTGCGCTCGAGTTCTTTGGCCAGAGCCAGCAGCACCGTCCCGCCAGCGCCGACTCCACGTGGTAGGCGTCGGTCATCTTGCGGCCTCGACTCGGCCAGCCCGGCCAGAATGTTCTCCATCGCCATCCTGTCCAGCATCTCGGTCGAGCTGAACAGCTCATAGGGGGCGATCGCCACCTCCCGAACCCATCGGCGGCCCGCACCCGCGAACGGGACACCGGCACCCAACGACCGCCCAATGTCACCGAGGCGCGTTCCTGGCCGTGCCGCACCGCCCGGCGGGCCGCATCGTGGCGCCCGTCGGGCCGGCCAGCCGAGCACGTCGGCTTCCATCAGCTCCCACATGACCTGCAGTGTCCGGCATCCACCGCCATCGCAGCCGACCTTCCTGCACTTTCTCGGCGATCTCTGCCATCGCCACACTGATGGTCGGGTACGCGGCGACGGTCGCATCCACAGACGCCAACGATCAGGCGATGTTGACGGCGCGTCGCTGTCGCTGACGCGGTGATCGCCGTGCGTGGCTGTGTCAGCGGCTTAGCTGCGATGGATGCTGCGCAATTGCCAGATCATCGTAGTCATCCTGCAAAGGGGGACGAAAATGGTCGCGCATCAACGCTGCAGTTAGCAGTCACCGCACCGTGGTGATGCTGAGCTTGCCGTCCGCATGGTAGGCGCGCAGCAGCTTCTTGTCGAACTTCCCTACACTGGTGCGGGGAACCTGCTCGATGAACGTCCACTGTTCGGGAAGCCACCATCGTGGAACCTGTTGGGCCAGCCAGGATTTGATCTCTTGGGGCGCAATGTGGAGTCCATCCTGCAGCACGACCGCAGCGAGGGGGCGTTCCTGCCATTTTGGGTCGGGCACGCCGATTACCGCCGCCTCGAACACGGCTGGGTGCCCGGTCAGGATGTTCTCTAGTTGCACCGATGAAATCCATTCGCCGCCGGATTTGATGACATCCTTGGCACGGTCGGTCAAAGTCAGAAAGCCGTCGGCGTCGATGCGCCCGACATCCCCAGTGCGCAACCAGCCGTCGTGGAATTTGTCGTCGTCGGCACCCTGGTAGTACGCGCCTGTTACCCAGGGCCCGCGGACTTCCAGTTCCCCCACCGCTTGACCGTCGTGCGGCAGCACTGAACCGTCATCGGCGACGAGACGCATCTGGACTCCGCACACGGGGCGGCCTTGGGTCGTTCGCATCTCCTGTGCCCGCTCGGGCGGTGCCGTTGCCGACGGGCGTGCGATGGCGGCCAGCGGCGAGGTTTCGGTCATTCCCCAGGCCTGCAACACCGTGACGCCCAGGCGCTCCTCGAATGCCTCTATCAAGGCGCGCGGCACCGCGGATCCGCCACAGACCACCAGCCGCAGCGATGAGAAGTCGCAGGTGCCGACGCGTCCCGTGTGGGAGAGGACGTCATTCCAGATTGTCGGTACGGCGCCCGCTATGGTCGGGCGCTGTTCGTGCACCATCCGGCTGATCGCCTCGGCCTGCAGGAATCGGTCGGGCATCAGCAGGTCGGCCCCTGCCATCAGCGCTGCGTAGGGCAGCCCCCATGCGTTGGCGTGAAACATCGGCACGATCGGCAAGACGCGATCGCCCTCGCCGATGCCCAGCCCGTTCGTGGTGCATGCGGCCATCGAATGCAGGTATAAGGATCGGTGGCTGTACACCACCCCTTTGGGGTCGCCGGTAGTGCCGCTGGTGTAACACATTGCCGCTGCGGAGGTTTCTTCGACTGCAGGCCAAGGGAACTCGTCACCCTCAGCGGCGAGCAGCTCGTCGTAATGGGCTACTTCGGGGCCGTTGCCCCGCAGCAGCTCGACAGCATCGCCGCCGCCAGTGACCACCACCGCCCGCACCGAGGGCGCATCCGCCAACAGCGGGGCCAGCAGTGGCGTCAGGGACGCGTCGACGATGATGACCGTGTCTTCGGCGTGGTTGACCACGTAGCGGATTTGATCGGCCGAGAGTCGGATATTGATCGTGTGCAGGACAGCACCCATGGCGGGTACCGCGCAATAGGCCTCCAGGTGTTCCTGGTTGTTCCACTGGAACGTGGCGACGCGGTCGTCGCCGGTCACACCGAGACGTCGCAGCGCCAAGGCCAGTTGGGCCGACCGCTGGCCGATCTGCCGGTAGCTTGCAGCGCGAAGGCCCTGTTCGGTGGCGCTGATCACCTGCTTGGCGCCGTGTACGCCGCTAGCATGCGCCAGGATCGAGGCGACCGACAGCGGAGCGGCCTGCATGGTCGAGTGCATCAGCGATTCCGCCCGCCACAAGCGATGTCGACCTTCACAGTTCGAGGTCGCTGCGGCCGTCGGCGGCCAGCATCGCGGTGTAGGTGGGAAAGAGCAGTTTGGCGGTGGGGACGAGCTTGATGACTTTCTGCACCGGGCCCTTGGCGCGGACCTGACCCTTGGCCATGGCCAGCGACAGGTTCACTTTGCCCTGCCAGAATCGGTTACCGGTGTCTGCCGACATGAACAACTCGACATCGGGTGTGATGTCGGTGGCGCCGGCGAGCACTGTTGCGTTGGGAAGGTCCACCGTCACAATCGCCTCGGGATCGGTGTAGTTGATTTGCAGCACAACACCCGAGGCGGACAGCTTGGGCCCGATGTCGGGATCTGCTAGGCCCTTCTCGAACACCCCGCCGATGTATTTGTGCACCTCTGCCTCGTCAGTGAAAACGCCCATGGCGGTGATCCTTTCGTGTCGTTGATCGCCAAAGCTGGAAGATCCGGGCTAGTCCAAGCCGATCCACACGGACTTGGTTTGGGTAAAGCCGAGCAGGGACTCCTCGCCAAGATCGCGCCCGTATCCGGACGCCTTGTAGCCACCGAACGGTGCCGCGGGGTCCAACACGTTGTACAAGTTGACCCACACAGTGCCAGCCTGAAGCTCCCTGGCCACTCGGTGCGCGCGTTTGAGGTCGTCGGTCCACACCCCCGCTGCCAGTCCGTACGCGCTGGCATTGGCCCGGCGCACCGCCTCGGCTTCGTCGTCGAAGGTCAACACCGACAGCACCGGCCCGAAGATCTCCTCGGTGGCGATCGTCATGGCGTCGTCGACGTCGGTGAAGATGGCCGGCGTCAAGAAGTGGCCGTGACTCAGTGCGCCGCCGGGTCGCTGGCCGCCGCAGAGCAGGGTGGCGCCTTCCTGGGTGCCGGCGCGCAGGAAACCTTCAACGCGGTCGCGCTGGGTGGCTGAGACCAGGGGCCCCATCTCGGTGCTGTCATCGAGGCCGTGACCGAGCTCGATCGCCCGGGCCGCGGTCTCCAGCTCGGCGAGCAGTTCGTCACGCACGTCGCGGTGAACGAACAGGCGCGACCCTGCACAACACACCTGCCCTTGGTTGAGGAAGATGGCGGCCAGTGCCCCCTGGGCCGCGGCTTTGAGGTCGGCATCCGGGAAGACAATGTTGGCTGATTTGCCACCCAGTTCCAGGGTGAGTTTCTTGATGCTGGGTGCGCTGGCGGTGATTATCCGGCGACCGGTTTCCGTCGAGCCGGTGAACGACACTTTGGCCACCCGGGGGTCTTCGATGAGGGCCTGACCGGCGGAAGAACCGAGCCCGGTGACCATGTTGAGCACACCCGGAGGTAGTCCTGCCTCGAGAGCGATCTCGATCAGCCGCAATGCGGTCAGCGAGGTGTGCTCTGACGGCTTGAGCACGACCGTGTTGCCGGCGGCCAGGGCGGGCGCCACCTTCCACGACGCGATCAGCAGCGGAAAGTTCCACGGCACGATCGCGCCGATGACGCCCAGCGGTTCCCGTTGCGTATACACCAGTGCCTCGCCCACCGGCGGTGAGACGGGCAGGGTCTGGCCGCCAAGTTTGGTTGTCCAGCCACCGAAGTAGCGCCAGATTTGACTGACCAAGCCGATATCGATGTACAACGATTCCGTCAGCGGTTTGCCGTTGTCGAGCGTCTCGAGAGTGGCGAGTTCCTCGGCATGCGCCTCGATCGCGTCGGCGACGTCGAGCAGTATCCGGCCGCGGGCGGCCGGGCTCAGGCGACGCCAGTGTTCAAATGCCTCGCTCGCCGCGTCGACCGCCCGCGCCACGTCGATCGGACCACCCGCTGCGATGGTGGCCAATACGGCGCCGGTCGCCGGATCGGTGGTCACAGCCTCGGCTCCGTCGGCGGCCCCAAGCTTGTCAGCCCCGATGACGATGCTCGCCGACGCACCACGCAAAAACGTTTGCAGCGTCTCAGGTATGTCGATTGATAGCGTGGTCATCACAATTCCTTTGTTTGTCTGCATGTTTGTTGAACAGCGCGGCAAGCCCGCCGCGCTCTAGGTGGGCGCTCTGTGCAGTGTCCGGTGATGACTCACCGGACTCGGGTCTAACATGGTCACGGCCGGGATTGTCCGACTACGTTCCGTTCACCGGCAAAAGACGTCGATACGGCAGGTCTTGGTCACCGACTCTTCGCCAGCGGTGTCCATGTGGTGCGCATGAGTCTCCTGGAGCCGCTACGTTTCCCGGGCTCAGCGCGCGAACCATGCCCGAATCCTGGTCTCGCGAACGGCTAGGTGACCGTCCGAAGGCCCACTCAATAGCGGATGACGCCGCGGATATTTCTGCCCGACCGCATGTCCTCATAACCCTGATTGATGTCCTCCAGGTCGTACTCGGTGGTAATGAGTTCGTCGAGCTTCAATTGGCCGAGAGCGTAGAGCTCCAGCAACCGCGGAATATCGTGCTGGCCGTTGGATGAGCCGAATAGCGATCCACGGATCTGCTTTTCATATAAAGTCAGCTCGAGAAGGTTTGTCGTGATAGTGGTTTCCTCCGGGTGTCCGATCGCGGTGACCACGACGCGACCCCGCTTACCGATGAGACTCAGTTCTGGACCCACCTCGGCGCCCTCAGCGACACCGGTGGTGACGATGCAGACATCGGCAAGCCTGCCGCGGGTCAAGTCGCTGATCGCGTTCCACGCCTCATCGATCGATGAGGCGGTATGCGTGGCACCGAACTCATAAGACTTGGTGCGCTTGAACTCAACTGGGTCCACCACCATGATCATGCGGGCACCGGCGATGCGCGCTCCCTGGACCGCGTTCATGCCGATGCCGCCCGCCCCGATGACCACGACCGCGTCTCCCGCCCGCACCTCACCGGTACGCACTGCACTCCCGAAACCGGTGGTCACCCCGCACCCCACCAATGCAGCGGTATGCAGGGGAATATCGTCATCGATCTTGACCACCGACGCGGCAGGAACGACGGTGTACTCCGAAAACGTTCCGAGCAAACACATTTGACCGACGTCTTCGCCCCGCGCGTGAAAACGGTAGGTTCCGTCGAGTTGCGGTCCCAGCATCACCGCGGCGCCGGAGTCGCAGAGGTTCCCGATGCCGCGGGCACAGTAGGAGCATCGCCCGCAAGCGGGCAAGAACATCATCACGACGTGATCGCCCTCGGCGATATCGGCGACATTGGGTCCCACCGCTTCGACAACGCCAGCGCCCTCATGCCCGCCCACCAGTGGGTATGGAAAGGGAAGGTCGCCAGTAACGAGGTGTTCGTCGGAATGGCATAGACCGCTGGCGGCCAACTTGACGAGCACCTCGCCCTCACCGGGCGGATCCAAGTCGATCTGCTCCACCTGCCACTTCTCGTTCTGGCCCCACAGAACCGCAGCCTTCGTCTTCACTATTGATTCTTCCTCACATGTTGAATGTTGTGTGCCCATCGTCACAACGACGTGGCGCACATACCAGTGCCACCCGTGCCATCAGTGGCCCACGAGTGCCACGCAGATCGAGCACGCCTCGCGCAGCCTTGCACGGCGCCGCCGCGCGGGGGACGCCGGGCCGAGCAGGCAGGGGAGAGGGTCCCCGCCGCCCGGGGGAGTGCTGCGCGACTGGCAGGCAGGTGTCACAGATACGGAAGACTCTCGCCGATCCCGCTGGCCTTGAGCCGCAGCAATGGCGGCGTCACGCTATCTGGCTCTCAGAGTCGGCTGCGTGCGACCAGATTCGCGTCGCTCACTAACGCAGCTAAAGTTTGGGCGAACGGGCCAGGCGCCGAGCCTGGTAATCGCTGATGTCTAGCAACCCGAACTTGCCCGCCAGGGCAGCAGCGCTGATCCGGTTGCTTACGCCAAGCTTGTTCAGCAGCGTGGCCACCATGCGCTTGGCGGTTCGTTCCGAGACCAGCAATCGGTCGGCCATCTCCGCGTTCTCCAGCCCTGCCGCCAGCAACGTCCACAACTTCAGGTCCTGATCGGACAAATGCTCTAGCACTTCACTCGGGGGTCGGCGGGTCTGGGTCAGGAGGTCATCGAGGACGGCGCCATCGACAACCCGCATGCCTTCGGCGATCGTCCACAGAGGGCCCGCCAGCGCTTCGGGCCGTGCGGTCTTGGGCAGGAAGCCGTCGGCTCCGGCACGCAACGCTTCTTCGGCCAGGTCGAGATCATCGGTGCCCGACAGCGCGAGGATCCGGGTCGTGGGGCTACGGCCCTTGATGTGGCGGATCGCAGCCAGTCCTCCCAGCGGGGGCATGGTCAGATCAACGATCGCGACGTCAGCGGCGCAATCGGCGACGAGGTCGGCCGCCTCCTCGACATAGCTGGTTTGGCCCCCCACGGTGAAGATGTCCCCCCATTCGCGGGTGAGCAGCAAGGCTAGTCCCTGCGCAAACAGTTCGTGGTCATCGACGATAGCCACGACGATCCCCTTCCGGCCGCCGCTAGGCTTCATTGTGACGATGTTAGCCGCACCCCCCAGGATAAGGTCGATGAGACTGCATAACCGGGTCACCGCACTTGTCGACGGTGACGAATACGGACTGGCCCGCGTTGTGGTGGCAGTCCGGATGGCGGTAGTGGCGTCAGTCGGGGTGCTGGTGCTTGTGGGACCCGCCTGGGTTCGCCAGCACGTGCCCGCGGTTGTGGGCATTCTGATTGCGGCGACGGTGTACGCAGTGGTGCTGCTGGCCAACCCGAAATTCGAGGCGCGCCGCACCCGGTACTCCTGGGCGGTCGCCCTGGCTGACAGTGCCATCACCCTTGCCTGGATCGCCGTCACCGGTGGACCACATAGCCCGGTGGTGGCGGTACTTCCCCTGGTCGTCATCGCATCGGCGGCCCGGCTGTCATTCATCGAGACTCTGCTGTTATCGACGCTTTTGGGTCTGGCGTACACCGCGGTGATCGTGCCCTCTTCATCGACGCCAGCAACGGCGCTCACCCCTTGGCTCCAGGCCAGCTGGTGGGCGCTGTACCTGTTGTTCGCGGCGGTTCTCACCGCGGGCCTGTCTACCTTGGCGGAGCGCGAACACCGCTCCAGACTGCGCGCTCTAGTCGAAGCCGAGACCCAGCACGCCGCGGCCGAGGAGGAACGCGATCTGCGCTCACGGCTGCTCACCTCTTACCAGTCCCAACAGGACGGGCTGCAGGTGCTGGTGCACGAGTTCCGAACCCCCGTCGCCTCGCTGGAGGCACTGCTCGATGCACTGGCCGGCATCTCACCGATGACGGACGCCGACCGCAGCACCAGCCTGCAGCTGGCCAGCCGACACACCCGCCATGTCGTCGACATGCTCGACGCACTCTCCGACGTCGCGCTGAGCCGACGCCCCACCTTTTCTGGGGGCAGGATACGCCAAGTCGACGTCGCGGACATCGTCACCGCAGCAGCCGATGCGGTAGGCCTCACTGCGCCACGCCTACAGCTTGCGATGACCGCCGACCTGAGTGCTGTCGCGATCAACGCCCAGGGATTGCGTCGGGTGCTGACCAACCTGCTCGAAAACGCAGCCCGCCACGGCCGCGGCGGGCCGGTCGACGTCACGTGCAGTCGACACGGCAACGACCTCGTCATCGCCGTCGCCGACCGTGGCCCCGGAATCCCCGACGAGGATCTGGGAGAGCTGACAGCAAAGTACGTCAGTGCCGGCGGTCAGCGCGGCACCGCCGGTCTGGGACTATGGATCGTGCAGCAGATCACCGACGCAATGGGCGGTCGGGTGAATTTCGCCGCTCGCGCTGGTGGTGGGCTCGTCGCGACCTTCCGTGTTCCGCTGATCACCGCGCCGCAACCAGACCCGCCCCCCGCTCCGCGCTGGTAGTCCGGACAACTTTGCGCGGGCCTCGTCGGCCAGTTGTCGGCGCCGCCAACGGCACGCAGCCCACTGGCCCACGCTGGCGTGATCATGGGAACGAAAGGGCGGCAGTCACCATCGCAATCACGATTCGCAATGTCCGGCGCAGCATGACGATCGGCTCCAGCCCGTCTGCGTGGGCACCGGATCGCCCCGGCAGCAACTTCGCCGATCGGCGGTAGCTCGAATGTCCGGTGCGGCTTACGTCCGCATCCGGCCTCTTCCCGACGTGGCCCGCAGGGGTCATGACGTGGCCCGCGGGCCACTTGTCGTCGGCCTCCTCACTTATCACCCTTAATGGTGTTGAGGGTCACATTAAGCCGCGCGGGGTGCACGTCGAGGTGGAACAGCTCGGCGCGCACAACGGTTGGGGCGAGACATGTTTCCGCTCATGCGCCCATTTTTCTGTAGAGCACCAGGTTGAGAAGGGACCAACATGACCGAAATGACGGTGGCCGCCAGCGACGCGACGAACGCGGCGTACGGGATGGCCTTGGAGGACATCGATGTGAGCAATCCCGTGCTGTTCCGGGACAACACCTGGCATCCCTATTTCAAACGCCTGCGCGAAGAGGATCCGGTTCACTACTGCAAGAGCAGCATGTTCGGCCCCTACTGGTCGGTGACCAAGTACCGCGACATCATGGCAGTCGAGACCAACCCGAAGGTGTTCTCGTCGGAGGCTAAAAGTGGCGGCATCACCATCATGGACGACAACGCCGCAGCATCGCTTCCCATGTTCATCGCCATGGATCCACCGAAACACGATGTCCAGCGAAAGACCGTGAGCCCGATCGTGGCGCCCGAAAACCTTGCCACCATGGAATCGGTGATTCGCCAGCGCACCGCGGACCTCCTCGACGGATTGCCGATCAATGAAGAGTTCGACTGGGTGCATCGGGTGTCGATCGAATTGACCACCAAGATGCTGGCGACGCTGTTCGATTTTCCCTGGGACGACCGCGCCAAGTTGACGCGCTGGTCGGACGTCACCACGGCGTTGCCCGGTGGCGGGATCATCGATTCTGAAGAACAGCGCATGGCCGAGCTGATGGAGTGCGCGACGTATTTCACCGAGCTGTGGAACCAGCGCGTGAATGCCGAACCCAAGAACGATCTCATCTCGATGATGGCCCATTCGGAGTCAACACGACACATGGCGCCCGAGGAATATCTCGGAAACATCGTGCTGCTGATCGTCGGCGGCAACGACACCACCCGCAACTCGATGACCGGCGGTGTGTTGGCCCTGAACGAATTTCCCGACGAATACCGCAAACTGTCCGCCAACCCGGCGTTGATCAGCTCTATGGTGTCGGAGATCATCCGGTGGCAAACACCTCTTTCGCACATGCGTCGTACCGCATTGGAAGACATCGAGTTCGGCGGCAAGCACATCCGCCAGGGCGACAAAGTCGTGATGTGGTACGTGTCCGGCAACCGGGACCCCGAGGCCATCGACAATCCCGACACATTCATCATCGATCGCGCCAAGCCCCGCCAGCACTTGTCCTTCGGGTTCGGCATCCACCGCTGCGTCGGCAACAGACTCGCCGAACTACAGCTCAACATCCTGTGGGAAGAAATCCTCAAACGGTGGCCGGACCCACTGCAGATCCAGGTTCTTCAAGAACCGACCCGCGTGCTCTCACCGTTCGTCAAGGGCTACGAATCGCTGCCCGTGCGCATCAACGCCTGATGATCCACACCGGCGTGACCGAAGCCGTTGTGGTGGTCGGTGCCGGCCAGGCTGGCGCACAGACAGTCACCAGCCTTCGACAAAGAGGGTTCGAGGGGCAGATCACCCTGCTCGGCGACGAGCCGGCGCTGCCCTATCAGCGCCCCCCACTGTCGAAAGCCTTCCTGGCCGGCACCCTCCCGCTGGACCGCCTGTACCTACGCCCTGCGGCGTTCTACCAGCAAGCCCAGGTCGATGTCATGGTCGACACTCGGGTGAGCGAGCTCGACACCGAAAACAGACGCGTCCGGCTCACCGACGGCCGCGCTATCAGCTTCGATCACTTGGTGCTGGCCACCGGCGGCCGCCCCCGCCCGCTGGCCTGCCCTGGTGCCGATCACCCCCGCGTCCACTACCTGCGAACAGTGACCGACGTAGACAGGATCCGCTCCCAGTTCCATCCCGGGACACGGCTGGTCCTGGTGGGCGGTGGTTACATCGGCCTTGAAATCGCCGCGGTAGCCGCAGAACTCGGGTTGACCGTGACCGTCCTCGAAGCACAAACCACCGTCTTGGCACGGGTCACCTGTCCGACGGTGGCCCGCTTCTTCGAACACACTCACCGGCGAGCAGGAGTGACGATTCGGTGCGCAACGACAGTCACACGCATCCACGACAGCTCGTCCACCGCACGCATTGAACTCGATAGCGGCGAGTACATCGACGCAGACCTCGTCATAGTCGGGATAGGATTGCTCCCCAACGTCGACTTAGCCTCAGCAGCTGGGCTGACATGCGAAAGCGGCATCGTCGTGGACAGCCGTTGCCAGACGAGCGCACCTAGCATCTACGCAGCTGGTGACTGCACCCAGTACCCGAGCCCCATATACGGCCGACCACTTCACCTCGAGTCGGTGCACAACGCCATCGAACAGGCCAAAACGGCCGCCGCAGCGATCCTCGGCAGAGACGAGCCGTTCCGTCAAGTCCCCTGGTTCTGGTCAGACCAGTACAACATCAAACTACAGACGGCCGGCGTCAACGAAGGTTACGACGACGTGATCATCCGGGGTGATCCGGCCTCAGCATCGTTTGCAGCCTTCTACATGCGCGCCGGGAAACTGCTGGCCGTCGATGCAATCAACCGGCCGCGCGAATTCATGGCGTCGAAAACCCTTATCGCCGAACGCGCAGAGGTAGACCCGACGCAACTCGCCGACGAGAGCCTCCCCCTCACAGCCCTTGCGGCGGCGGTCAACGGCCCTACCCGCGCAACGTCCCCAACCTCCCTCTAACCCACTGATAAAGGAATCGAAATGCCGAAGATCACCTACATCGACTACACCGGTACGAGCCGCTGCGTTGACGCCGAAAACGGCATGTCACTGATGGAAATCGCCATCAATAACAACGTGCCAGGCATCGACGGGGACTGCGGCGGGGAGTGCGCATGCGCGACATGCCATGTGCACGTCGATGCAGACTGGTTGGACAAACTGCCGCCCAGCAGCGACCAAGAGGTGTCAATGCTGGAATTCTGTGATGGCGTAGACCACACATCCCGACTCGGCTGCCAAATCAAGATTTGCCCGACTTTGGATGGCATCGTCGTACGGACACCAGCTGCACAACATTAGCTACCCCGACCCGAGACCGCAGCTACACACGTTATCGAGACAGTCCCTCCCTAATCGGCCAGTCCCAGCGATTGCGAGGCAGGCCCCGGAATCCCCGACGAGAATCGGGGAAGGCTGACAGCAAAGTACGTCATGGCCTATCAGCTAAGCTAGCCAGGTCGAGGTCGGGTTTGCCGACTGCTCGTCCGCATCGTCGGCAGGTCCCGGATCCGTCGGGTCATCCTCAGATCTGCGGCATCGACCGGCCCCGCCGCGACCCTTGGGCGTCGTTGACCGCGACCTTCGTCGGCTTCGGTGAAATCGGTTGCGCGACAGCGGTGGTGTCGACATTGTTGACGACGGTTGAGAACCCGGCCAGTCGCGACGGGGTGGGTTCTAGCTAGCCTACTTTTCAACCGGCGTCAACATACGGGGGCGGGGCCGGATCCTGCACCGGCTGGCCGATCAGCCAAGCCCGCGGCAACTACGTCGCGCGTGCTGCGGCGAACTTCCGGTTTTTCGCCGACCATGCGCGGCTGGCCACCGCGGAGGTTCTTGAACCGTCCTGGGTCTGGTGGAGATCGTGATCGCACCAGGAGGATGTGGTTGTGGCTGCGCCGAGGAAGTTCGATCCAGAGACCCGTGAACGGGCTGTACGGATGTATCACGACCGTTTGGCCCATAGTGATGATTCGAAGTTGGCGGCTCGCCGCCATGTCGGAGAGCTGCTGGGGATCAATCAGGCGACGTTGCGTAATTGGGTCGAGGACCGCCACTTCGGCAGCCGCTCGACGGTCAGTGACGATGGAGGCGATCAGTCGGCCGAGGTGGTGGCGTTGCGCAAGGAGGTCGCCGAGTTGCGCAGGGCCAATGAGATCCTCAAGACAGCGTCAGCGTTTTTCGCCGCGGCGGAGGTCGACCGCCGACTGCGGTGATCGTCGACTACATCGACGCTCACCGGGACCGTTACGGGGTCGACCCGATCTGCGCCGTGCTGGGTGAGCACGGGCTGCCGATCGCCCCGTCCACCTACTACGCGGCCAAGGCCCGCGGTCCGGTCAGTGACACCGATTGGGCCGATGCGCACGCCGCGAACACCGTGCACCGGTTGTTCGTGGCCAATCGGCGGCTCTACGGGGTGCGCAAGCTCTGGCATGCGATGAAACACGCTGGTCACCACGTTGGCCGGGATCAAGTGGGCCGGCTGATGCGCCTGTGCGGGATCACCGGAGCGGTGCGCGGAAAGCGTCGCACCGTCACCACCACCGCCGATGCGGCCGCGGCCCGACATCCCGATCTCATCGACCGGCAGTGGGGGGTGCCGGCGCGTCCGGACCAGTGGTGGGTAGCCGATTTCACCTACACCTGGACCTTGGCCGGGTTCGTCTACACCGCGTTCTGCGTCGATGTGTACTCGCGGCAGATCCTGGGGTGGCGGGTGATGTCGACCAAGGCCACCCCGCTGGTGAGCAGCGTCCTCGAGCAAGCCGTGTTCACCCGCCGCAGGACTGATTTCCGTTTCACGACAACAGGATTGGTGCATCATTCCGATGCCGGCAGTCAGTACACCTCGCTGGCGTTCACCGAGGCGCTACGGGAATCGGGGATCGCCGGCTCGATCGGCTCGGTCGGCGACGCCCTCGATAACGCGCTGATGGAATCAGCGATCGGGCTGTACAAGACCGAACTGATCGACCGCCACAAATCCTGGACCGGCCGCGCCGAGGTCGAACGCGAAACCGCCAGCTGGGTGCATTGGTACAACACCACCCGCCTGCACTCGTCTCTGAACTATCTCTCACCGGTCGAATACGAGAACCGCTACCGTGACACCGTCACCTCAATCCCGGAGGTGGCATAACCCAGGTCTCCATCCAGGCCAGGACGGTTCACTGCCCATGGACAGCGGCCACCACGCCTACACCCGGTTTGAGCCGGCCGGAGTGGTAGCGGCCATCGCGCCGTGGAACTTCCCCCTGATGCTGGAGACCTGGAAGATCGCCCCACGGCGCTGGCGTGGGGCAACACCGTGGTGCTCAAACCCGCCGAGGACACCATCCTGGGCAGGCTTGCCATCTAAGCCGGCATGCCCCCGGGCGTGCTCAACGTGGTGCACGGCTACGGGCCCGACTCTGCCGGGCAGGCGCTCACCGAGAACCCCGACGTCGACCGGATCACCTTCACCGGTGAATCGGGCACCGGCCGGATCATCGCCCGGGCAGCGGCGGGCAACCTGACACCGGTGAGCCTGGAGCTCGGCGGCAAAGGCGCCAACGTGGTGTTCGCCGACGCCGACCTTCACACCGCGGTGGAGTGGTCGATCAAGGCGATCTTCATCAACACCGGCCAGGTGTGTCTGGCGGGGTCCCGGTTGTATGTGCAGCGCGACATCTACGACGAGTTCCTGCGCCGGTTCACCCAAGCGGCGCAGGCGATGGTGGTCGGCGACCCCAAACAGGAAACCACCCAGATCGGCCCGCTGGCCTCTCAGGAGCACTACCGCAAGGTGCGCGGCTACGTCGAAACCATCGAGTCAGAAGGCGGTTCCATCGTCACCGGTGGGCTCGGCGAGGGCTGGGGTGTGTTGCCCACCGTCGTGACCGGACTGGGCCAGCAGGCCCGCTGCAGCCGCGAGGAGATCTTCGGCCCGGTGGCGGTGGTGATCTCCCGTTTGACACCGAGGCCGAGGCGATCCGGTTGGCCAACGACACCCGCTACGGCCTAAACGCGATGCTGTTCACCGAAAACCTGCACCGCGCCCACCGGGTCTCCGCCGCCCTGCGGGCCGGCACCGTGTGGGTCAACTGCTTTTTCGTCCGCGACCTGCGCGCACCCTTCGGCGGGGTCGGCGACTCCGGCATCGGCCGCGAAGGCGGCACCTTCAGCCGCGAATTCTTCACCGAACCCAAGGCCGTAGTCATGCAAATACAGCCAAGCTGACCCCCGACCGGGCCGCCCGCCGTGGCACACATAATCTGTTCTCCGTGTACTGAATAGTCGGCAGCGCCGGTCCAGGGATGACCTGTCGGTGGACCACCGTCGCGTCCAGGTCTATTGCGACAGCGACCAGTGCGACGCCCGAGGGTTGCCCTTAATCGGACAGTCGTGAGCGTTCGCGTGGCATCGGAACAACGACGGTGGTCCCGGCGGCATCGTGGGTGAGTTCGGTGATCACCGCTGCAAGTGTTCTGATCTTGGCTTGTAGTTGAGTGTTCTCGGCGGCCAGTTGCTGATTGTGATCGCGGGCGTGTGCGAGTTGGCGTTGCACGGCCTCGATGCTCGGGGCAACGGGTCCGCACCCGACCGCCGCCTTGAACTCGTTGAGTAAATCGCTGTGATGTTCGTAGAGTCTTTGCCGTGGTACGCCCGATTCGACCGCCAGTGCCACGACGGTGCGTGCACCGGTGCTCCGCTCGGCATGGTTGTCTCGTAGGCGGCCGATGGCGGCCTGAACCAGTTGGCGTTCCTCCTCGTTTCGGGCGGCGCTAACGCGCACGGTGGTCATTCGTTGTCCCCGTCCTGGTCTGGGTTTGGCGTCGGGCGGCTGGATTCGTGGTCCGCGAGGGTCTTCAGGTGCTCGATCAAACGCGTCTGAATGCGTTGTCGCAGCGGTTCGGGCAGTCCGGGCGCCGCCATGTCCTGCTGGAGTGCGCCGACGTGCTCGCGAAGGTTGACGGCATCGCGGTCGGTGCGGGCGGCGTTGACGCAACCGAGCCGGCACCGGGTCCAGGAGGGTTCATCGGAACTATCGCTGGGTGGCAGGCAGGCCGCGGTGGCGCGTCGGAACACGCAGGTCAGGACCGCGCCGTGGTGGATCTGCAGGGCGGGGTTCGATAGCGCGGCGTTGACCTGACCGGTGGTGGTCACCGTCAGTCCCGCAAACGTGCGTGCCCGCGCGATGCGAGCCCGGTATTCCTCGGCGGCCGGACCAGAGACGTGTTCACCGGCCTCGAGGCGCTGGGCATCGTCGTGGATGGTCTCAGCGCGGTGCAGAAATCGTTCGAAGGTGATGTCGTCGGGAAATCCTGAATCAGCTCCACCGGCATAGCCGTGGATCATTTGTGTGTGCAGGTGGCCGTATTGCGTTGCGCCAGCGATGGTTCCGCCTGGCCGCCGGACGATGTGCCATGCCAGGGTCCGTCGCAGGCGCGGCACTTGAATGCTGCCGTACGGATCAGCAGGTATCAGCGGATGATCGACTACCGGAGCGACCTCTTGGTTGAACCAGTCGATGAAACGAGTGATGTCGGTGTTGATGGAGCCGGGTGTTCTCGTACGGGTGGCCCCGAAGAGGAACCGTTGCTGGGAGCACACGCTGAATGCCGGGAAGAGCAGGTCGCTGACCGTGATCTGTTCCAGGACGGTGACGGCGTGGGCGGTTTCGTCGGTGACGACCCACGGGATCGTGGCAGGTGACCGCTGTCGGCGCCCATCATCAGCCTTCAACTGCAGCCCGGACATGAACGTCAACTCCAGCGTGGGGTCGCGGCTGATGCATCCGCGCCGCAGGTTCAGGGCCTCGCCGGTCCGCACACCCGAGAGGTAGGCGATCACGAGGAAACAGGCAACCGTGACATGACGCAGCAGCCCGACGAGTTCTCGCGCATCGACTGGCTCGTCACGCCAGGGCTTGGTGCCGATGTGGTTGAATGTGTTGATACGCAAAAGATTAACGTCTATCGGCAATCCGGATGCCGCCAACATGACCGGCGTCTCCTTCATGCGTTTCAGTTCGGTGTGGTGCATCCATCCGCCCACCGCCAGGCCCATCAGGTCGACACTGGTCACCTCACCGGTCCGGATCCCGGGAAGTGCGGCGTCGTTGCGGTCGAGTGCAGCGAGCACGCATTCGAGTTGGGCCTTGGTGGTCTCGAATACCGACACCGTGCGCGTGGGCGCCCGGCGGATGGCGGGGGCGATCTGGTGGGCAAGATGGCGCATCGCGAGCAGGTTGCGTGCGGCGGGAAGCAGGTCGGCTGCGATCGTGTGGGTGACCGCGATCGCCCCGGAGAGCAGCGGTTCCATCACATCCGGATGGATGCGGGGGGTGGTGTTGGGCTTGCCCCAAGAGGATTCGTAGTGGGCGAGTCCTCGTGCACTCGCACCGCCCCACAGCGGGCCCGCGGGGAGCCGGCACTGGGCGGGCAACTCCTCCCGATAGAGGTGTAGCCGTTTGATGGCTTGCAGCGCGCAGCGTTTGGTTCCGGCGCTCTCACCGGTGGCGTCGGTGACGTAATGCAGGTAATCGTCGAGGTGTTCGGTGCTGACCTGGTCGAACGATGTCACACCCGCGTCGCTCAGCCACGTCGTGAACCGCCGCAGCGGCACCAGCTCGCCCAAGATCGTCTTGACGTGCGGATGAAGCGATCGCGCACTGTCGAGCCGAGGTGCGTCATCAACGAGGTTGAGCAGGGCGAAGAGGTAGAGCTTGCAAGCGTGGTGAAACGGCGCCGGGAACCGGCCCCAGTGCACGGCCTGCCGGGCGCTGTGCCGGTCTTTGATCGCCCCGGACAGATCCCACACCGGGTCACCGAATCGGCTCCGGACCCCCTCCGCGTGCAGGGTGCGGTTCAGCAGCACCTCCGTTCCTGGGCCGATGCCGATACCGGCCACGACGTCGAGTGCTACAGCCGCGCGGGTCATGACGCTTCCAGGTGTCCGGCCAGCAAAAGATCCACTTTTCGATGATCGCCGTCGGTGATCTCGGCGCGCGCCGCCCTCAGCTGGGCCTGCTCGTACTCGGTGAAGATGTCGTCCAGTTGCGCGAGCGGACCCGCGTGATCGGCGATCCACTGCCCCAGCGGCATCTGCGTGCGCAGTTCGCGAAGCCGGTCGGCAACGACCAGTTGAACGGGCAGATGCCGCGGGAAGGCGCGGGCGTTGCTGCAGTCCAGACACGTCATGAACGACTGCCGGCACCGCTTCCCGTCGACCGGTGAGTGGTCAAAATCACCGCAGGCGCCCAGCACCGCGTCGCGCCCGGATCCGTCGTCCTGGTTGTCTGGATGTGTCGTCATGGCGCGGCGGGCCAGTGCTTGGGTGACCTGGGCATCGAGGGCCTCGCGAACGATCTGGAACCCCTCGTTGCGCACAGACTCCATACGCCCCAGATAACCGGCCAACGTCGCCGGGGTGTGCGCGATGGGCTGGCGGACCTGCTCCAGATAGGTCTTGCGCAGCCGATCCATACTGATCCCCAAGAGCAACTCGTCGTGTCCGGGATCGCCGGTCAGCCACGGCGTCATCCACCGCCGTCGCGCATCGAATCCGGAAGCGGTGCTGCTGATTCCGTAGCCGAACAGTTTCTGTTCGCAGCGGTCGGGCTGGGCACTGTAGTAGATGAACGCTTGCTGGTTTCCGGTCAGCGTGCGGGCCGGGTCGGTCAACTCCAGCAGCGACATGAACACCCCATAGGCCGTGGTGAGCGACGTGTTGGCCACCGCGGTGCGCCGATCCTGGCCAGCAAGCGGGCGCAGTTCGGGGCGCAGCGCGGTCACCGGCACCGTCATCACCGACCGCCGCCCACGGCGGGGCTTGTCGGCGCCGACGAACACGATGCCGGGTTCGGCAGGACTGCTGGCATGTCGGTGCGGGGCAGCCAACGAGTCCAGCGTCGACAGGTTCAGCCCGGTCAAAGCCGCCAGCAGAACACCGAACGCCCATGCCTCACCGGGAGTCAGATGCAGCAACGACATCAGGCGGCATCCACCGGCTGCGGTCACCGCCCGCCGTGTCACGAACGCCCGTGCACCCGACGCGGTGCGGGGGAAGTCACCCTCACGAGCGCAATGATCCAGCGCCTCGGCCAGACTGCGGCGCGGGTCGGCGCGGGGAAGGTGATCGAAACGCCCCCCACGATAATCGGCGACCATTGCCCAATGAGTCTCTAACCGGGTCCGCGCCCGCCGAACCATTCCCCGTGCCACCACGGTGATGCGGCGAAGCTCATCAGCGGAATACGGTTGTCGCGCCGTGTTCGTCTTTGGGTGACGCACGCGCGTGAACGCCTGACGCGCCGGCTGGGAGACAACAGGACTGCAGCGCAGCAGAGTCTTCAGGCCATGCAACGAGCCAGGGCCGCTGGGTACCCGACACGACAGAGCGAGAAGCCGGGCATCCGCAGCGGACATTTCAGCCAGCCCTCGTATGCCTGGCCGGTTGTCGGCCAGCCAGCAGCAGCCATGCCGGGCGGCCTGCCACAGCGCGGCGGCGCCCCGTAATCGCTTGGATGATCCCAGCACACCGGTGGCGTCCTCGAACGCAACCGCGAAATCGTGGCGGATTCCGTGGGTGCCCGGCATAGAGCCGAAGTCGAAGTCCTTGCGCTGCGTGCCGTCCTCGCTGACGAACGTCACGATCAGCCCGCGACGCCGCGATACCGGCCGCCACGACGGATCCGGCTGCGCCGCGGGGCGACCCGTCATGGTTGGACCGCCAACACGCGAGACTCGCCGATACCCACTGTTGCGACGAGACGTTCCAAGGCTTCTCGATCGTCGGCGTCCATCAGCGCGATGAGCTCCTCGACCTGCAATACCTGGAACGGTTCCAGGTAGACGCTGCGCGTTACTTCACCGCTGCGATGTCCGAGGAGTGTCGCCAGGAGAAACCAGACGTCACCAAGCTGGTTGCGGAAGTCGCGCTGCTCCTCCCTGGTCAACATGTCGGTCCGGCGCCACGCGACGAACGTGGCGATGCAAAACCAGCGCAGCGCGAAGGAATGCCGCAGCATGTGGGGTCGACACCACAGCGGCGGACTTCCAGCTTCGGCAAGCGCTTTCGCGGCTCTGGTGTTCGCGCGGTCGAACGTCTTGTACCAGGCCTCTTTCCGCCGAGGTGTCCCGTCGTGATTGAGCCACAGCCACATCGGTTCCAGACCATTAGTGCCACGGCGGAACAGTTTCATTCGCGTCGATGGCCCGAGTGCGTCCAGACGGACCCTACGAAGCGATCCATTCTCGGCGACGACCTCCAGTTGCCCGTCCCGCCGCACATGCTCAAGGACCCATCGGTCTGCGATGTGCTCATACCGTCCGGCGTCCTGCGCGCGAGCGATAGCGGTTCTGCGACTGCCTTCCTGCAGATAGAAGTGAACGTGCTGGACCACACGGCGGCGCATCCAGAAGGTGCGACCGCTCCCATTCTTCGCGCAACGCGACGCGACGCGCGAACGCAGCAGTCCCTCAGATCCCGGCTGCGGCACCTCAATGGTCAGCATGGCGGCCCACTCGCCGACTCGCAAACCCGTCCCGAACAGGCCCTCCACGAACGCGACATCGCGATCCTCAGTTACTCCCCGCCAATCGTGGCGCGGCAAGCCTTCCGTCGTGAACCCGCGCAATCCCAGATTCCGCCACAACCGAAATGCCTGCGGGGTCAGCCATTTCACGTCGGATCTGCGCATCCCGGCGGGAGTGCTCTCCAGCGCGGCGTGACCCCCGATACCTCCGGATCTCGCTATTGCACGGGCTCGGACAGGGTTGTCGATTCCGTGCTGCTCGGCCGCCCACCAGTAGAACCCGCGGATCGCCGCGCGATCGACGCAAAAAGTATCGGCGCTCACATGCTGTGGGTTCTCCCGCGCCGATAGACGCCACTCCTTGAAGGCAGCCAGTTCCGAGCGTGTCGCCTGCCCCCATCCGACGCCCAGGACGTGCAGGAAATCCAGCCACACCTTCAACGACAAGGCGTAACGGCGCACAGTCGCGGTAGCCCTTCCCCTCACCAGCGGATCCCGCCAGTAGGCGTTCACCAGCGCATCCGCGCGGCCCCAGGGATCCAGAAAGAAGGGAGTGCCATCACGCGCACCGTTCCGCTTCGCCCACGCCAGGATATCGCCCACGCCAGGAAACAAGTCGTCCACCGGCTCGGATCGGCGACCGAAATCGTAGAAATGAAGAATCCAACCATCAGCGTTATCACCAGCCATCCCCGCCCCCTCTCTCCTCACGGGTATCGCCCCCATCATCACCGACCCGAATCTCCGAATGCGCTCGACACGCCTGTCGGGCAGTGAACGGGAGACTGGATGTTGCCGGGGCAAACCACCACATCAAGACCCTCGACGATGCTGCCAAAGGCTGCATCGAGGTCGGCGCGCTCAGTGATCGCGGTGTAGGTCGAGGTAGCGGGCCCGCCCGGGTCCAAGTTGCGCGCACAATCGACCGTGGCCGCCGCCGACGGCGCAGGTTCGACGGCAGCGCACGCCTGCGAGGGATACCCAGCCGGCAGCAGTGCCATCACCTGATCGGCCTCCGACTCATCGGAGCTGGTATCCACCGCGGACTCCTCGACCGCCACCCGCGGGCTGTCGGCCGCGTCCTGCGAAGATCCGGGAGAGCGGACCATCAGCCACCCGCCGGTGACCACCGCGGCAACCACCACACCGGCGGCGACGCCCGCCCACAGCAAACGTCCCCCCCAACGTGGACGCGTCGGCGAGTCGTAGAATCGCTGCCACGGGTTGTCCCCGTGGGCGGGTCCAGGAGAGAGTCCGGCCATGCCTGCCAGTATGACCGATGTGACCGCAGCAGTGGCTCTGGAGAACGCGTGTCCACACTGCCAGCATTGAAGTCATGACCAACCCGCTCCAGACAATCCTGGCCGACCCGGAATTACGCGTGTGGCCCACCCGGAATCACACCGCGGAACCGGACGGGACGCACGATCTGGACGCGCAGAACATTGCCGCAGAAAGCAATGATCAGACCGGTTCGCAGGTAGGCAAAGATGTGGACGCTGAAGCGGCTATTTCGCGTATAAACGCGTTACTGGAGCCTGCGTCAGAATTCGACAGGGCGACCAATACCGCGCCAAATCTGCAGCCCGCCGCTGAGGTTGTCGAATTTAATACCTCGGCGCCTGCAGATTACGCTCCCGACCCGGACGCACAATCTGACGAGGATTCGCAATCTCCGCTCGCGGAAAAAGAGGCGGCCCCGCCGCGCGGATTCGACGCTATCGCCGCCAAGCCGAATGCTGTAGCAGACAAAATTGCACAATTCCGGGAATGGCTAGCCGCCGGCGGCTGGAAGAATCCTCGAACGCTGGGCTCGGTAGCCGCGGTCGCCGTGGTTCTGGTGACGTTGGCGTTGTCAGGCTCTGGGGATGATCCTGCGGCACCGTCTGCACAGATTGCCGCGGAGCCACCTCCGATCGCCCAGAGTTCGCCGGGGCCCGCCGCTGCATCAGTCGTTACCGACGTCCCTCTGGGCCCCGAATCAGTGCTGTCGGCGACCGCCCGCTGCCCAGCACCCAGCTCGGATCCGATGAACGCCCTACGCCCGGACAGTGCGCAGCCCTGGGTATGTGTTCGGGCCTGGCAAGTCGACGGCCAGCTACTTGAGATTATCTTCGACCGGCCTTATGTCATCAGCTCGGTTGGGATCATGCCGGGGGCCAGCACCGAGGTCGACGGACAAGACCAATGGGTGAAGTACCGCACAGTCAGTCGGCTCACGTGGAGCTTCAACGACCCCGCTCGAACGAAGGTCTCCCAGACCACCGGTGACCGCCGCGAACTCATGGTCACGCCGATCGTCGCGACAGGCTGCAGCTCAGCTCCAGACTGCCCGGTAATCGCCTCGGCGGTCACCATCACCATCGAAAAGACCAGTGAGCCTTCCAACCCTGGCAGCCTGCAGTCTCCGGGATCCGGTTTGGGTGCGGACTACACGGCATTCGCGGTCAGCCACCTGGAAATCGTGGGGCACCCGGCCGGTTGACCGCCGGCGGATCTCCGCCCACCGGCGCGTGTTACCCATGCCTGTTGCCGCTGTGTCCACATGCCTGCAACCGGACTCGGTAGCAGGTTATCTACGCAGCTCAGCTAGATCTGCAGCAGATCACCCATGCCTGAAAGCCAAAAAGCTGGCCGCGCTGGACTCCTCACATGCCAGCCGTGCGTGTTATCCAGAATGCTAGCAATCTACCAGCTAACGACCCGTGAAAATGTCTCGGCTCCTCGCTTGTCTCCGACCGCTCAGCGCCGAGCGTAGCACATGGTGTCAAGTGCAGCGAACGCTCAACGGGCCAGTGCCATCCTTCTCAGCCCCGGTGTCGCATGGATGAGCTCCTCTGGAAAACGACCCACACCAGCGGCATCGTCTTAAGCGTGAGCTTCCGACCCACCGCCGCAGACCGACTCCACCGAGCCTGGGCCCGCCGCCATGCCCACCGCCGCACCGTGCAGCGGGCGACTACCGTCACCTGCCTAGCGTTGGGTGCCATCGGCGGCTTCGGAACGTTGGCGGGCGCCTGCTCACCCAACACCTCCATCACCGCCGAGCAGATGGCGGTCACACTCAATCGATCAGTCGCAGTCGAAGGCTTCGCCGACGCCTTCATCAACGCCTACCTCAGCGGCGCCAAAGGCCCCACCGCGCTCCCGCTGACGGCATTCACGTCCGTCTCCATCACCGCGCCCCCGGTGCCAGTGAGCGTGATCAAAACAGCGCCGTGGTCAGCCCGCCCACAAGACAGCGGCTACGCCAACATCGACTACTGGTCGGTGGTGATTGGCGCCTTCGTCAAGCCGCTCGGCAAATCACCGCAGCTGTGGTTCTACCAAGTCCCAGTCGCCGTCGTCGACGGGGCGCCGCGGGTCACCTCGGCGCCCGCATTCCTCAACGGACCACCCCCCGGATACGACCCCGAACTGGCCTACCCCGTCGACGTCCTCGCCCACAGCGACCCAGCCGACACCGTGACGGGATTCCTCGAATCCTGGCTGTCAGGAACCGGTGACATCACCCGCTACAGCACCGCCCCCGGCATCAGCGCCTTCCCGGAAACCCCATTCACCCGAATCACCAGTACCTCACTCAAATCCACCACCGAAATACCCACCCGACCTGCCGAGGGATTCAGCACACAAGTACTTGCCACAATTACCGCACAGGACCGAGACCGAATAACTCAAACACTCAGCTACCCACTGACAATCTCCTACCGCACCAACAAATGGTTTGTCACCGATATCGACCTCGCACCAAAACTCGGAGGACGACTGAGTGAAACCGCCGCAACCACCGCGGCCAACACCCCGACTACTACGCCGCCCTATTCACGACCGACACTCCCGCGGTAATTACGGCCACCGACAACAGCCCGAAAGGAACAATAACCATGAGCGGAATCACGCAAGTACTCTTGAACCTCTCCACCGAGGTCCGCGGAATCATCATCGCAGTTATCACCATCATCGCCCTCATAATGAGCGCGGTCGTCTTCGCACAATCACGCGGATCGGTCACCAAAGTGCTCGTCGTTCTCGCCTCATCGGTCGTCGCGGGAATCGTTGTGTGGCAGCTGCCCGACCTCATCCGCCTGGGCGTCAGCGACGCGCCCAACCTCACCGGCATCAACAGCCGCTACTGAGCCCGCCCCCTATGAGCTCGACCATCGACGTCACCGTCTACACGCTCGCCCGCAAATTCCCCAAGCTGATCGGGAAGTTCGCGAACGGCAAACCGGTACCCCTAGGCCCCTATACCTATCTGCAGGTCGCAACCCTCATCGTCGGCGTCGTCACACTGCTGACGATCGTCGGCGTGTTCGACCCGCCCAAGCTGCCCGCCTTGTTCGTCGGAGCCGCCATCATCGGCCCCACTGTGGTCGCTGTACGCCGCATCGGGTTCAGCATGGCGCGTACCAGCTCGCGGATGATCTGGACCAGCCGAGCGTGGACACAGCGCAAGCCACTGAGCACCGGCGGCCGCGAAATCACCGCCCCCCATTCCGGACGGGCACCCCTGACCCCAACTGGCGGCCGCCGTGACGTCTTCGAAATGGACACGACCCACTGATGCTGAAACTGACCCAACCCACCCTCGCGGTCACCGGGAACCTGCGCTGGACCCTCACTGGCGTCGTCTACGCCGAGTGGCTACTGTCCCCGCGGCCTAACGGCCACGAACGCCCCAGTGACAAGCGCGAGGTCGTCAAAGACCACCGCGACCTGTTCACCGATATCCCCGAGACCATCTTGACCACCGTGGTCGCGCCCCTCGACGTCGCCAGCATCGCCGCCCGACTTACCGCCACAGCCCGCACAGACAGCCAGCACTCAATCGGCTCGTTCCTCCAACGACACCCCGACTACACAGTCGAGGCGTCCGCGCAGCTCAACGCGATAGAACTGCAGGCTCGGCCCCCCCACGAACGGATCATGTGGCTCTCGGTCCCGCTGTGCGGACCGTCGCGCACCGGAGACCTACCTTCTGATTTCATCCCCTCGGACAAACACCGCGAGCAATTCGACGCCCTCGCTGACGAGATCCGACGCAAAATCCCGATCTCGTTCGCACCCACCGCGGTCAATGCCACCCAGATGCACTGGCTTTGGGACCGGGCCCATACCCGCGGCCTCGCCCTGGACCACACCGCCGCCGACCCATCGGCACCGCGTCCCTTTCCCCACAACCGCACCACCACCACACGGCGGGGACGCATCCGCGGATTCCGCCTCTCCGGAGAACTCGACGAGACTCTGGCCACCGACGACCGCAAGCGTCGCACCCTGACCCGCGCGATCAAGACCTACTACACCGACAGTGAGCTCGCCCCGTCCTACCAGCAGTTCCTGGTCGTCGACGACTTCGCTACCCGGATGCCCTGGCCAGGCGTCGCCGACCAGATCTTCGCCGTCCTCAATCATTTCGAGGGCGCCGGCATCGACTTCACCATCCACACCCGCAAGCGGGACCGATCCGAAGCGCTGGCCGCCAACGCGCGAGCTCTGCGCCAACTCTCCGAGCAGATGGACGAACGCAGCGACGAAGTCAGCTTCGCGCAGAACTTCCTGGTCCACCGCGGACAACAACTGGCCCAATACGACAATCACCTCGAAAGCAGGCCCTCGGAAACCGAAATCCAGTTCTGCCCCATCATTGCGATCTCCGCGCCCAGCTTCGAAGAGCTCGAGGACCGCTCGCGCGAGGTGATCCGCACCTTCAACAGCACCGGCGTGAAACTGGTCGCCCCCTACGGCGCCCAAGCTGAACTCTGGGCCGCCAGCCAACCCGGATATCCCGAGACCCGCGCGCGCAGCGACTACACCCATTTCATGCCGACCGACACCTTCGCCTGTTTCATGCCGGCCACCGCAGCGCAGATCGGCGACGACTCCGGCCCCTTGATCGCAACCAACCGGCTCTCCGGCTTCCACGAGCCCGTGCACTTCGACCTGCTAGGGGCCACCGAGCGCGACAAGTCCGCCAGCTTCGCCATGACCGGCGACCTCGGCTCGGGAAAGTCGGTGGCCCTCAAGGTCATCTCAGGAATGGTCGTCGACCTCAGCGGACAGGTGTTCGCGGTGGACCGCTCCAAACTCGGCGAGTACCTGCTGTTCGCCCAGTCCGTGGCCAACGCCGTAGTCATCGATCCGGCCAACCCCACCTACACCATGGATCTGCTGCGTGTGCTGCCTACGGCCGACGCCGCCGAACGCATCCTGCCGGTGCTGATGCGGTTGTTCCAGATCAAAAGCGGATCCCCAGAGGCGGCCCTGCTCTCGGATCTGATCGAACCCAACTACCGGGCCCGCCACCGCATCCGCGGCCTGCCGGACCTGGTCACCCACACCATCGCACTGGCCGGCGACCACACCACCAACACCCCAGCGATCGAAACGCTGGCCGGTCAGCTGCGGTTCTGGTCGCAACGCACCTACGCGCGTGCACTATTCGCCGACGACCTCCGCCCACTGCCCCTCGACGCACCGATGGTCGTGCTGCGCACCCACAGGCTGCAGTTGCCCGCCGAAGAAGAACAACCCGCCGACGACCCGACCAAACTGTTCGGCGAGGTGATCTACGCCCTCTACGCCACCATCGCCCGAGAGGCGTTGTTCGCCAGCCAGGCCCGATTCGGTCTCCTCGTGCTCGACGAGGCCCTGCACCTGACGCGTTCTGTCGTCGGCCAATCGATCATCAGCGAGTTCGTCGTCGACGGTCGCAAACACAACGCCGCCATCGGCATCGCCTCCCAGGATCCCGCCCACTTCGGTCGATTCCGCCGACTCATCCCAACGCTGTTCATGTTCCGGCAGAGCGACGAGGTGTTGGCCGCCGACAGCCTCAAAATGGCCAGCGAGGACGCAGCAGCCGACCATCTCGTGCAGCAGATGACCCGGTTTAACCCTGGTGAGTGCTTCATGAAGGACCTCAAGCAACGACTCGGCTCGGTCAAGATCGCCCTACCGGCGCATCCCGACCGCGCTCGCGCGGTGCTGACCACCCCCACCCGAGAAGCGATCGCGTGAACTCCAGGATTCGCAAATCCGCCCGCCGGCTGACCTTGCTGCTGACCCCCGCTGCCTACAGCCTGCTCACGGCGGCCCCAGCGTGGGCAGCAGTGGGAGTAGGCGTCGGGGCGTTATGGATCGGGGTGACCGACGGCGACGGCGTGGCGATCGGCACCTATGGACTGTCGTTGGACAACGGAAGCCTGACCAACCCGCAGGCTGCACCCTCAGCCATGGTCCACCACTGGCTCTACAGTGTGTTTCTCACCATCATCGGTCTGGCCATGTGGCTCATCGACAACGTGCTGAGCTTCCAATGGCTCAGCATCATCGCCACCCCCATCGACTTCGTCGGCCAGAAGGTCGCCGCCCTGGTGGTCAGCCCCGCCGTTCTACTCTTCGTCGGGACGCTGGCCGCAGGCTTCATCGCCGTCAACGTCCTGACCGGCAAACTGAGCCGCGCGGCCGTACAGATCGGCACCGCGGTGATCCTCGCGCTGCTCGCGGTAACGCTGGGCAGCAAGCCCCTCAGCGACCTTGTAGGCCCCGACGGCGGACTGGCCATGGGCCGCGACATCGGCATCGAACTCACCACCGAGCTGTCCGGAAAGTCCACCACAGGGGAGCAAGCGCTCTCCGACTTCACCACCTCACTGGCCGACAACTTCGTCCGTACCCCCACCCTGGTATGGAACTTCGGCGCTAATCTCGACGCAGCCCCCTACAACTGCGGCAGCGCGTGGTCAGCCGCCGTGCAGGCCGGTGACATCGACACGGTCAAGGACGCCGTACAGGGCAGCTGTCCCGGCGGCGAACAGCTGCATCAGTTCGCGATGAACGACTCCAGCAGTAAAGGCGCCACAGCGCTGATGTCGATCCTCTTCGCGCTGTGCGTGCTGGCCGTCTTCGGCTACCTCTGCTACCAGGTCGTATTGCTGGCCCTGTCGGCGTTGTTCTGGGCGATCGTAGCGATCGTCGCCCTCATCGCCGGAATGATCCCAGGATCACCACAGGGATTAGCCATCAAATCCGCCCTCGACGCAGTGTTCGCGATCATCGGAATGACCTGCTACATCGCCATTCTCGGCCTGACCGGCGCGCTCACTTCCGCCATGTTCACCCTCGCCGGAGACGATGTGATCATGGCGATGCCGCTGGTCTCGCTGCTGCTGGTAGCCCTTGTGCTGGCACTGCGCAAAGTCGGAAAAGGCCTCGTCGCCGTCCGAAATCGCGCCGCCCAACGGGCAGCCTCATTCGGCGCGGGAACCGACGCGGTGGGCAACGGGCTCACCAGTCAGAACAACAGCCCTGGCCTCCTCGACCGCCTCGATCCCCTCACCGCGGTCCCCCACGCCACGCACACCCTTTCGGCGCGGACCAAGAGCGCCGCCACGACAGCCGCGAAGCTCGGAGTGGCTACCGCGGCACCAGAGGTCGCCCCGTTCATCGGGGCCGCCGACGCACTGATGTCCAAGCAAGCCGCCAGCCAACAACGCAACCAGCGCGCGGAATCGACTGCGGCCGAGTCCCGCTCACCTCGGCCCCCGCGGCAATCCCACGGGCGCCCGCAGTCCGCCACCTCGCCCCCGAGCATCGGCTCAACAGACCTGCCCGGTGAATCGAACGCTGAGAGCACGTCCCGATTCGCACCCCCGGCCGCGCCACCTGACACGCCGTCGAACCCCGCTTCGAGCGCCGAGCCCAGCCCAGGCCCGCGCGCCCCCACCGCGGCGTCCACGTTGTCGCAGCTCACCCCACCCCCGGCGGACAACGGTGCATACACACCGACAGGGTTGCCCGCGCGAGAGCACCACTCAACCGGGACCGACGCCGCATTCCTCATGGCCAGACCGGCTACCGTCGAAGAAGCTCAGAAACGATTCCCAGCCCTGTGCGGGCATCTGACCACACGCGGGGACTACTGCATCAACCCTGCGGACACCTGCCCTCATCACCCGCGGCGCACCCACGCGGCACCCGCGATGCACCCGGCCCTGGCCGACCTGGCGCGCGGCCACGGCGGCTCAGCCTCGACCCCGGACGGTTTGGCGAGACCGGCCGACTCGCGCGACGTGCGCACCGAGTTGATGATGGGCAACGCTTCCGCCGACCGGCAACGATGACCGCCCTGACGAAACTGACCCTGGCC
>NZ_BEWG01000068.1:66477-67987 GCF_002723835.1 Mycobacterium sp. shizuoka-1
CGGCCGGCGTGATCGCCGTCCTGGCCGCTCCTGTGCTTCTGATCGTGCTCCTGATACCCGGGCAGACCGCGCAGGACTTCTACCAGGCCTGCATCACCGCGCTGGGACCCCGCGCCACCGTGCTGGCAAACCCTCCAACGACAAACTTGAGTCGCGATGAAGTCCTGTTGAGAATCGTCGATACCGCCACAACACTGGGGTTCGGCAGACAGGGAGCAACCGTGACTGTGGCGATCTCACTTCGCGCGACCGGGTTAGCGAACGCCGCAAACCCCACAGTGCCCGACACTGAGCGCTATGCGCATAGCGCCGTCATCGACGGCGACGGTGTGGGGGCACTTGGCCTGCCCTCTGCCTGGGGCACCGCCGCCGAACTGATGACCCCTGAAGTGTCCACCGCCCTGGCGCTCGACCGCATGGTTGACCGAGCGCCGAAATGGCGCGACACCGACCCAGCCGAGCTGGCCTCGCTAATCACCGGTATGCCCACCGAGGCCTTCCATGGCCCAGTCCAGACAGCACAAGCACTCCTCGACCAGCACCGCCCCACCATCGATATCGGCACCCCGACAACACGTTCATTGCCCTCGCCTTCGGCTACGCCCACTTCCACCGCCGTGGCCACAGCCAGCGCGTCAGCGCTCGTGTCCTCGGCCGACGCGCAGTCAGTCGCCTCCACCGCCCCCGAAGCCGCCTCCTGTGCCACAGCGCTGAGCACCCCGATCCCCGGTCTCACCGACCACCCCAACCCCGTCGGCCCGGCGATCGCCGGCGCAGCACAACGCCACACTGGCACCGCCGCACAAACCGATAGTCAGACCGACACCGCCACGCCACCCAACGACAGCGCCCAGTTCGTGGCCTCGGTGCTCACCGAAGCTCTGCGACAACACTTCCCTGCCACGATCACCGGACTGCTTGAGCACGGCCACCGCGCCGACGCCCCCACCGCCGGAGACCTGATCTTCACCGACATCAGCGCCAACGAAGGGCCCCACCTCGTCGGAATCGCCGTCGACCCCACAACCATGATCACGCTGCTACCTGGCCGACTCACCCCCGAACCCATCGAGATCGGACCGGCCCGACTCATCCGGCGAATCGAGGTGCCCACACCGTGAACACAGTCCTTCCTACCCAGGGCCCGCTGGATCCCAACGGCGGCGACCTCCTCGGTGCCCCCGACGGCGACAAGCAGGCCGACCAGACCACCACGACACCGCCTCCCCTCGGTAGCGAGGACACCCAGGCCGGCCCCGTACCGATCCGCGTTCCCCCACTGGGAAGCGCCGCGCAACCGCCCGCCACCGGTTCCGCAGTGCCCGCCGCCACGACGAACACCGCACCTCCGCCAGCTCCAGGTGGCCCTGCCGCACCGACGCCCACCACCACAGACACCCCCGCTGCAACACCAGACGCAGAAGCGACAACCGACGCCGACGCCGACGAGGACCAAGCCCCCTCCGACACCGAACCTGAGACCGAACCCGATGCCGACGCCGAACCGGAG
>NZ_BEWG01000069.1 GCF_002723835.1 Mycobacterium sp. shizuoka-1
ACCGCATCAGCCGACATCGCAAACAAACCACCAACAGCCGCCATCGGGCTCGACAGCCCACTCAACGCGATCCCCGGCGACCAACGATCGGCTCCCTCACCTGTCATCGGTACCGGGTCCTTCCAGGATCGTCACCGCGGCCACGGCCGTGGGTCCACCGATGTTGTGGGCCAGTCCGATTCGCGCGCCGTCCACCTGGTTGGCGGCCTCACCACGAAGTTGGTCGAAGAGCTCCACACATTGCGCGACCCCGGTGGCACCGGGCGGATGGCCCTTGGCCTTCAGTCCGCCACTGGGATTCACCGGCAGGGCTCCGCCAACACACGTCACCTCGGCCTCCATCAACTTGTAGGCCTCCGCAGGTTCGGCGAAGCCGAGATCTTCATAACTGATCAGCTCGATGCCGGTGAAGAAATCATGAACTTCCGCGACATCGATGTCCGCAGGCGTCAGGTCCGCCATCCGGAACGCTCTTTTCGCCGCGCGTATCGTCGCCAGGAAGGTGGTCATGTCGGACTTGTGCTGATGCATCACCGAGTCGAGCCCCAGCCCGACACCGCGGATCCACACCGGACGATCGGTGTAGCGGTCCACCACATCCTCGGCTGCCAACAAAAGTGCTGCAGCACCGTCACTTTGGGGTGCACAATCGTAGAGCCCGAACGGCGTCACCACCGTCGGTGCGGCGAGCACCTCGTCAATGGTCACCTCGAACCGAAGCCGCGCTTTCGGATTGGACACCCCGTGCCGGTGGTTCTTCACTGCGACCATAGCCATGTGCTCGCGGGTGGCCGGGGTTTCGTGCAAATACCGCGCAACGTGGAGAGCGAACCCCGCCGGGGCGACCAACCCCAGCGGGTAATCCCACGCCATGTCGCGGGCCATCGCCTCCCATTCCCACAGCAATTGCTTGGACGCGGTCTCGCGCAGTTTGTCGGCACCCATCACCAGAGCGACATCAGCTGCACCGGAGGCGATCCCGTAGAGGGCGTTACGGACAGCGTCATTGCCGGTGGCACAGGAGTTTTCGATCCGGGTAACCGGCAGCTCGGACAGCCCCAACGAGTCAGCCAGAATGCCCGCCGGGAACCCGTCGGGCGTTCCCATCGCGCCGAACCAGGCCGCGTCTATCTCGGACTTGTTGATGCCTTTGTCGACCCGGGCCGCGCAATCCGCGAACGCCATCGGGAGAAGGTCCTTCATCCCGAGGGCGAAATGCTCACCGAATGCCGTCATACCGGCACCGACCACCGCGACCCGTCTCATGCCGCACCCCAGGATCGAGCCGACGACTGCGGGCGGGCGGCGACCCGGTACGGCTCGAACGCGTACCCATAGTCGGGCACACCGGATCTCAGCGCGACCCGGCGCAGGGTGAGCCGTCCGCGGTCGCCGATCCGCACGCTGCCCGGCTCGACGCCGGTGACCTTCACCAGCGCGCGCACCCCGACATCGTCGAGCTCGACGATCACCAGCGAGTAGGGAGTGCGCAACCCCGGCACCGGGATGTGCACGGTGACTTCGGTGTAGACCGTGCCCGCCCGCGGCAGCGGCACCAGGTCGTAGTCGGTGGTCAACGTGCCGTCATCAGCCAGCCGGTAACGCGGCGGAAAGTCCCATTCCTCGCTGCCGGTGTGCCGGCCGGCTTCCCAGCGCACCTTGGCTTCGAAGGCACGCTCATAGGCCGCCAGCGAGATCGGGATCTCGGTACCGGGGACCACCTGGGTCTGTGGGCGCGGCCGCGGCGCCGGCTCGCGGCGGTAGACGGCGGCATCGCCGCCGGCCACCGTCACCCCGGACAGGCTCGCCTGCTCGACGGCCACCAGCGGGCCGTGGGTGCGCGATTCGGCGAGCGCGGCCAACGCGAACAGTCCCGCGCTGGCCCCGGATGTCGGCAGTACCGGCGGGTTGCCGCCGCACAGTTCGACGGCGCGGTCGTGATCGACACCGGCCAGGGCAACCGGAGTGTCGAGCCAGGCCGCCGCCAGGGAGGCGACCAGGCCGCGCTCGTGGAGCAGTCGCGGGTCGCCGTAGTCGTGGATCACGCCGCTGGCTGTGCGGGTGCGCACCGGAAGGCTGCGGGCCACCCGCGCCGCGGTACGTACCTGCAGCCCGCTCTCGGCGGTCAGGATGGCGGCCGCGCCGGCCGGATCCAGGTCGGTGCCGATGACCAGGGTCCGCGGCCGGGCCGAACTGACCGCGTCCAGGGTGGCCGGCGCTCCCCCGAGCCGCTCGTCGACCTCCAACTCGGGGTCGAGGCCGAGACCCGCCAACAGCACCGCAGCGTTACTGCTCTCCAGCAGCGGCAGGTCTCGGCTGACCAGGACGACGCGTTCGACGGCTCCGCCTTCGGACAGCGCGGCCCGGCCCGCCTCGACAGCGAGTGTGGCGGCATCCTCGTCGTCGCCGGTGATGCGATGTGGGTCACACCCCCACGGGGGTAGGTGGGTACCGATGGCGGAGATGTGCGGCATGAGGGCTCCGGCGCGACCTACGTGACCGCGCCGGCGGTCTTGAGTTCGATGATGCGGTCCCAGTCCAAGCCCAGTTCTTCGAGAACCTCGTCGGTTTGCTCGGCGAATCCCGGTGCCGGCCCGCTCTGCGGCGCGGCGACGTCGAACTGCACCGGATTGGACACCAGTTCCAACTCCCCTGCCTGCACCAGGTATTCGTTGGCTCGCACCTGCGCGTCGGCGGCGGCCTGCAGCGTGTCCTGCACCGGCGCCCACGGGCCGGCCAGGGTGGCGAACCGCGTCGACCACTCCGACAACGTGCGGGTGCTCATCGCCTTGCCCAGGATTTCGACAGCGTCCGCGGTGTTGGCCGCGATCTGCTCGGCCGAGGAGAATCGCGGGTCGTCGATGTACTCGGCGATGTCCATGTGCCGGCAGACGTCGGCCCAGAATTTTCCCGGCTGCATCATCACGAACGAGATGTAGCGTCCGTCGGCCGTCTCGTAGAGCCCGACCAGCGGGTTGATCGGCGAACCGTGTACGCCGGGCACCGGCGCCACCAGCCTCTCACCCAGGTGCTGGGTCAGCGCAATCGTGTGGCCCATCGCCCACAGGCCGCTGCCCAGCAGCGAGACGTCGACCACCGACGGTTCTCCGGTGCGTTCGCGGGAGAACAACGCCGCCGCGATACCGCCGGCGAGATTGGTGCCAGAGATGGTGTCACCGTAGGCCGGGCCGGGCGGGCCGATCATGCCTTCCGTTCCCGGTGGTGTGATCGTCGCCGCCGTCCCGGCCCGGCACCAGAAGGCGGTCATGTCGTAACCGCCCTTTTCCGACTCCTGCCCACGCGGGCCGAAGGCGCTGCCGCGCGCGTAGATGATGCGCGGGTTCACCGCGCGGATGTCGTCGACGTCGATTCCGAACTTGGTGCGGTGCCCGGGCAGAAAGCTGGTCAGGAACACATCGGATCGACGGGCGAGTTCGTAGAGGACTTCCCGGCCTTCGGGCACCGACATGTCCAGACCGATGCTGCGCTTGCCCCGATTGGCGTGCTCGACATTGGGATTCGGGTCGCCCTCGACCCGCAGCGGGCCGGTCTGCCGCAATCCGCGCTGCGGATCACCGGTCACCGCGTGCTCGACCTTGATGACGTCGGCACCCCACTCGCCCAGCACCGCTCCGCAGGACGGGACGAACCCGTACATCGCGACTTCGAGGACCCGAACTCCCGCCAGTGGCCTCACGACACGACCGCCGCGAGTGTCTTGCACTCGAGGAACTCCTCCAGGCCGGCCACCCCCATCTCGCGTCCGACACCGGACTGCTTGTAGCCGCCGAACGGACTGTCCGGGCCGAAGTAGTTGCCGCCGTTGATTCCCATCGTCCCGGCGCGGATGCGGCGAGCGATCGCCAGCGCACGGTCCTGGCCGCCGAAGACGCCGCCGGACAGACCGTAGATGGAGTTGTTGGCGATCCGGACCGCGTCGTCGTCATCGTCGTAGGCGAGCACGGCCAGCACCGGGCCGAAGATCTCCTCCTGGGCGAGCTCGCTGTCGGGGTCGACGCCGGTGATCAGTGTCGGCTCGTAGAAGAAGCCCGGCCCGTCGACCTTCTTGCCGCCGAGGACCACGGTCGCACCGGCGGCGGCCGCGCGGCGCACCATGCCGTCGACCTTCTCGCGCTGCGCCTCGTTGATCAGCGGTCCCATGTAGGTGGCCGGGTCGACCGGATCGCCGTAACGGACCATGCCCATGAAGTTCTTGACCAGTTCGACGATCTCGTCGTGATGCGCGCGCGGCACCAGCAGCCGCGTGGTGATCGCGCAGCCTTGGCCGGCGTGCGAGCAGATCATGAAGGCCGCCATCATGGCGCAGTTGGTGAAGTCGGCGTCGTCGAGCACGATCATCGCCGACTTACCGCCGAGTTCGAGGAACACCTTCTTGATGGTCTCGCTGGCCGCGGCCATGATCTTGCGGCCGGTCGCCGTCGACCCGGTGAACGTCACCACGTCCACGTCGGGGCTGGTGGTCAACGCCACGCCGACCGCGGCATCGGTGGAGCTGATCACGTTGACCACCCCGGCCGGGATGTCGGTGTACTTGGCGATCACCTCGCCGAGCGCCAGCGTGGTCAGCGGGGTGTCGGGAGCGGCTTTGAGGACGACCGTGCAACCGGCGGCCAGTGCCGGCCCCAACTTGGCCAGTGCCAACTGATTGGGATAGTTGTAGGCGATGATCGCGGCCACCACGCCGGCGGCTTCCTTCTCCACCCAGCGGTGGTGGCGCTGGCCCCGGCTCTCGATCTCGCCGAGGTCCTCACTCATCGGATACGTCTTCAGCAGATTCGCGTAGTAGCCCACGATCCTGATCGGGTCGTCGAGTTGCGCGCTCTCGGTCAGCGCATGGGTGGCGCCCACCTCGGCGATCGTCAGTGCGCGCAGATCGTCGCTGTGCTCCACGAGCGCGGTGTGCAGTTGCTCCAGGCACCGAATCCGCAACTCGACATTGGTGGCCCAGTCGGTGTTGTCGAAAGCGTTGCGGGCCGCGGCGATCGCCCGCTGCGCGTCGGCGAGATCCGCATCGGGTGCGTATCCGACGACCTCACCGTTGGCCGGGTTGATCGACGGACACCTGTGCGCCGCCCCGACGAGCTCGCCGCCGATGAGCATGTGCCGGTCGGACACCTGGCTTTCCGCCGCTTGCGCACCGCCCGCGATGGTGGCCGTCGCGTCCGACATCAGCAACTCCTCCAGTAGGTGGATAACTCGATTCTCATCTCCGGCGAATCATACATTCGGCTGATGAGAACTCAAGCCACGTTGACGGAACATCTCGCGACCGGTGACGCCGCCGGCGACACCACCTGGCGCGACATCTCCGCAGTTAGACAGATTGCGCCGAAGTGTCTTGCGAAACAGATCACACCGAGAGTAGCGTTCTCATATCAGAAAGGGCGATTCTTGACATCCGAGATCGGCGGGATCGGCGACGCGATGGGGCGCGGACGCCGCGACGTGGCGTGGCCTGCGCATTCCCGCCCCGCCGGCCGCCCGGGCTCCGGGCCCGACCACCGTGCCGCCGGCCCGCAACGGCGTTGCGCACCGGTGGCGGTCGAGCGAGCCACAGTTTTTCGACAGATCACGACATCGGGCAGTTAAAGAGAGGAACGGCTGTGGGACGAGTCCAGGGCAGGGTTGCCTTCATCACCGGCGCGGCACGCGGGCAGGGCCGCAGCCATGCGCTGCGACTGGCCGAGGAAGGCGCCGACATCATCGCCGTCGACCTGTGCCGGGACATCGAGACCATCGGATACCCGATGGCCACACCCGACGATCTCGAGGAAACCGCCGAACTGGTCAAGAAGACCGGTCGGGGCATCGTCACCGCGCAGGCCGATGTGCGCGAGGCCGCGGAACTCAAGCAGGCCCTCGAGCAGGGTCTCGCCGAGTTCGGCAAGGTCGACATCGTCGTGGCCCAGGCCGGTATCGCGGGGATGAAGGGACAGCCGCCGCTGCAGGCCTGGTGCGACGTCATCAACACCAACCTGATCGGCACCATCAACGCGATTCAGGTGGCGCTGCCTCATCTGGAAGAAGGCGCCTCGATCATCGCGACGGGTTCGACGGCAGCGTTGATGGACGCCCACCAGAAGGACAATCCGGGCGCCGACCCCGGCGGGATGTCCTACATGGTCGCCAAACGCCTGCTCTCCCACTACGTCCACGACCTGGCCACGGAGCTGGCGGTGCGGGGCATCCGGGCCAACGTCGTCCACCCGACCAACTGCAACACCGACATGCTGCAGAGCGAGCCCATGTACCGGTCATTTCGTCCGGACCTCGAACACCCGACCCGCGCCGATGCCGAGCCGGTGTTCGGAATCCAGCAGGCGATGAAAGTGAACTATGTCGAACCGCTCGACATCAGCAACGCGGTGTTGTGGCTGGCATCCGACGAGGCGCGCTACGTCACCGGGATGCAGCTGCGGGTCGACGCCGGCGGCTACCTCAAGTGGTACGACTACCACGTCTGAAAACCCCTCAGTGCCAAGCGATGCGGAAGGGACACCGTGAAAGTTCGGGTTGACCAGGAACGCTGCCAGGGCCATACCCTGTGCGCCATGATCGCCCCGGAGATGTTCGTGCTCAGCGACATCGACGGCAGCTCGTCGGCGGCGACCGAGATGGTGCCTGCCGATCAAGTGGAGCTGGTGCGTGAAGCCGTCCAATCGTGCCCCGAGCAGGCCATCGTCATCGAGGACGACTGACGGCCAGCCACCGAATCACCGATCAGACCACGAAAAATCAAGGGAGACAACGCCTTGAGCGTCGATGACACCACCGCTGACGACGAGCGCAGACAACCTCGTTATCACTTCGATCGGCACACCCCGGACTATCGGGTGCAGTTCGCCAAGATCACCGAGGAGATGCAGGAGAAGTGCCCGATCGCCTGGTCGGAGACCTATGGCGGACATTGGGTGGCCGCCGACAGTCACGCGGTGTTCGAACTCGCCCGCTGCCCGCACATCTCCAACGACCACGACATCCATGGCGAACGGCGCGGCTACAAGGGGATCTCGATCCCGACCGCGCGCCGGGCCACGGTGGTTCGCGGCGGCATGCTGGAGATGGATGATCCCGAACACCGGGTGTACCGCAGCGCGCTGAATCCGTATCTGTCGCCGGCAGCGGTGGCGCGGTGGGAGCCGTTCGTCCACGAGATCACCCGGGCCAGCATCGACGAGAAGATCGAATCCGGGCGCATCGACTTCGTCGACGACCTGGCCAACGTCGTTCCGGCGGTGCTGACGATGGCGCTGCTCGGTATCCCGCTGAAGAACTGGGCGATGTACAGCGAGCCGACGCACGCAGCGATCTACACTCCCGAACACTCCCCAGACGCCGAACGGGTCGCCGCCCAGCACCGTGAGATGGGCATCGATCTGGTGAACCGCCTCAACGAGATCCGGGAGAACCCCAAGCCCGGTCTGGTCAACGCGCTGATCAACCTGCGCGTCGACGGGCAACCGGCTCCCGATCTGGAGATCCTGGGCATGCTCGGACTGGTGATCGGCGGCGGCTTCGACACCACCACCGCGCTGACCGCCCATGCGCTGGAATGGCTTTCCGAGCATCCCGACGAGCGTGCGCGACTCAGTCGCGAGCGCGACACCCTGCTGGATCCCGCCACCGAGGAATTCCTGCGGTTCTATACCCCCGCCCCTGGGGACGGCCGCACGTTCTCCGACGACGTCGAGCTGGCGGGCCACCAGTTCAAAGAGGGCGAGCGGGTGTGGATCTCATGGGCCATGGCCAATCGGGATCCGGCGGTGTTCCAGGACCCCAACGACGTGATCTTGGACCGGAAAGGCAACCGCCACTTCAGCTTCGGCATCGGGGTGCATCGCTGCATCGGGTCGAACGTCGCCCGGGTGGTGTTCAAGGACATGCTGACCACCGTGCTCGACCGGATGCCGGACTACCGATGCGATCCCGAGGGCACTGTGCACTACGACACCATCGGGGTCATCCAGGGCATGCGCCATCTACCCGCCACCTTCAGTCCCGGCAAACGCCTCGGCCCCGGACTGGCCGAGACGCTGGACAAGCTGCAGCGGATCTGTGACGAGCAGGAACTCGCCCGCCCCATCACCGAACGCAAGGAAGCCGCCGTCATCGACTGATGCGCGGACTGCCGGACACACGACCGTGGCCCCTTCCGTGAGGA
>NZ_BEWG01000070.1:0-16357 GCF_002723835.1 Mycobacterium sp. shizuoka-1
GAGGGAGCCTCGGTGGTGGTCACCGGGCTCGTCGACGGCTCGGGAGTCTTGGCCACCGTGGAGTCACCCGAGCTGCAGCCGGCAAGTGCTGCGGCCAGCACGGATCCCGCAACAGCGACCGTCAGCCTCGTCGACCGGTACCCCACACCGGCTGACGGTACCGGCCTTCTCGAACGGAAGCGGGTTACGGCACGCGCCGGCAGTAGACTGCAGATCCGATGACATCGCCCGACGACGCCCCTGAGACCTTCGCCGACCTGCAGATCCACCCCGCGGTACTGCAGGCCGTGGCCGATGTCGGCTACGAAACCCCCTCGGCGATCCAAGCCGCCACCATTCCGGCGTTGCTGGCCGGCTCCGACGTCGTCGGCCTGGCCCAGACGGGTACCGGCAAGACGGCCGCCTTTGCGATCCCGATCCTGTCCAAGATCGACCCCGAAAGTCGCACCACCCAGGCGCTGGTCCTGGCCCCGACTCGCGAGTTGGCCCTGCAGGTGGCCGAGGCGTTCAGTCGGTACGGCGCGCACCTGAAGATCAACGTGCTGCCGATCTACGGCGGCTCGTCCTATGTCCCGCAGCTGGCCGGCCTCAAACGCGGTGCGCAGATCGTCGTCGGCACGCCGGGACGCGTCATCGACCATCTGGAGAAGGGCAGCCTGGATCTCTCCCACCTGGATTACCTGGTGCTCGACGAGGCCGACGAGATGCTGCAGATGGGGTTCGCCGAGGACGTCGAGCGGATCCTGGCCGACACCCCCGAGTACAAGCAGGTGGCGCTGTTCTCGGCCACCATGCCGCCGGGCATCAAGAAGATCACCACGAAATACCTGCATGACCCGGTCGAGGTCACGGTCAAGTCGAAGACCCAGACCGCCGAGAACATCACCCAGCGCTACTTCCTGGTGTCGTATCCGCGCAAGATGGACGCGCTGACCCGGCTGCTCGAAGTCGAGCAGGGCGACGCGATGATCGTGTTCGTTCGCACCAAACAGGCCACCGAGGAGGTTGCCGAGAAGTTGCGGGCTCGCGGGTTCGCCGCGGCCGCGATCAACGGTGACATCCCGCAGGCCGTCCGCGAGCGCACCATCAGCCAGCTCAAGGACGGCTCGATCGACATCCTGGTCGCCACCGACGTGGCCGCCCGCGGCCTGGACGTCGAGCGCATCTCCCATGTGGTGAACTTCGACATCCCGCACGACCCGGAGTCCTACGTGCACCGCATCGGGCGCACCGGCCGTGCCGGGCGTTCGGGCACCGCGCTGCTGTTCGTCACCCCGCGCGAACGCCACCTGCTGAACTCGATCGAGCGGGTCACCCGCCAGAAACTGGTCGAGGGCCAGCTGCCCAGCGTCGAGGACGTCAACGCCCAGCGGGTGGAGAAGTTCCGCGACTCGATCACCGATGCGCTCAATGCTCCGGGGTTCGAGATGTTCCGCAGGCTGATCGAGGACTACGAGCGCGACAACGACGTGCCGATGGCCGACATCGCGGCCGCGCTGGCGTTGCAGAGCCGCAACGGCGAAGAGTTCCTGATGACCGAGCCGCCGCCGGAGAAGCGCCGGGAACGTCCCGAGCGGCCGGAGCACGAAGGGCGTGAGCGTTCGCCGCGCAAGACCCGCGACGACCTGGCCACCTACCGCATCGCGGTGGGTAAGAAGCACAAGGTCGGGCCGGGGTCGATTGTCGGCGCGCTGGCCAACGAAGGTGGGTTGCACCGCAGCGATTTCGGACATATCACGATCAAGGAGAACTTCTCGCTGGTCGAACTGCCCGCGAAGCTGTCGAAAGAGACGCTGAAAGCCCTTGAGAAGACCCGGATTTCCGGGGTGCTGATCGACCTCAAGCCGGATCGCGGCAATCCACGATACGATTCGCGTCCCTCCGGCGGGAAGCCCCGGCGCACGAGCCGATGACCGCGTCCAGCCAGGTCGACCAGGGCGGACTGGAAGCGGTCTCGGCTGTCGATCGGGTCGCCTCGCTGACCGGTGTGCGTGCGGTCGCCGCGCTCCTGGTGCTTGCCACGCACGCCGCGTACACCACCGGTAAGTACACGCACGGCTTTGTGGGCCTGGTGTATTCGCGGATGGAGATCGGTGTGCCGATCTTCTTCGTGCTGTCGGGCTATCTGTTGTTCGGCCCGTGGGTGCGGGCCGCGGTCAGCGGGGACAGTGCCCCGTCGGTGCGCCGCTATGCCTGGCACCGGGTGCGGCGCATCATGCCGGCCTACGTCGTCACCGTGCTGGCCGCCTACCTGATCTATCACTTCCGCGAGGCCGGGCCCAACCCCGGCCACACCTGGATCGGCCTGCTGCGCAACCTGACCCTGACGCAGATCTACACCGACAACTATGCGTTCAACGGTTATCTGCACCAGGGACTCACGCAGATGTGGAGCCTGGCCGTCGAGGTGGCGTTCTACGTCGCGCTGCCCGTCCTGGCGTGGCTCTTGCTCGTCGTGGCGTGCCGGCGGCGGTGGCGGCCCCGCGTGTTATTGACTGCTCTGGCGGCGCTGGCGCTCATCAGCCCGGCGTGGATGGTGCTCGTGCACACGACCGATTTCCTGCCGGAGGGTGCCCGGCTGTGGCTGCCCGGCTATCTCGCCTGGTTCATCGGCGGCATGCTGTTGACGGTGTTGGGCGCCATGGGAGTTCGGGTGTACGGGTTCATCGCGTTGACGCTGGCGATCGTCAGCTTCCTGATCGTGTCCACCCCGATCGCCGGCGAACCCACCACCTCACCGAGGGGGGTGACCGAGGCGCTGGTGAAAACCTGCTTCTATGCGGCGATCGCGACGCTGGTGGTGGCGCCACTGGCGCTGGGCAACCGCGGGTGGTACGCGCGGGCGCTGGGCAGTCGGCCGATGGTGTGGCTCGGGGAGATCTCCTACGAGATCTTCCTGGTCCATCTCGTGGTGATGGAGATCGCCATGGTCGAGGTGCTGCGGTGGCCGGTCTACACCGGGTCGATGCCTGCGCTGTTCGTCGTCACGCTGGTGATGACGATCCCGGTGGCCTGGCTGCTGCACCGGTTCACCCGGGTGCGCACCTAGTTCTTCTCGTTGAGACCGCGCTGAGAGCGAAGAATGTGCGAAATATTGGCTCTCAGTGCGGTTTCAACGCGGAATCAGTGTCGTTGGGGCACACCATCGGAACGACGAACTCCTCGAGCATGGCGCGCTCGTCGGCGGCGTCGCGGCCCGGGAAGATCAGCAGCGAGGTGAGCACCCGGACCAGCCAGCGGGCGCGGCGGTGCACCACGTCGGGGTCGTCGGGCCGCAGTGACAGCAGGAAGCTCGACGTGAGCGCCTGGATGACCTCGGACTGCTCGGCCATCTCGGCGCCGATGGGGGAGTCGGCGGTGGCGAACCACGATGACAGCGCCGGGCTTTCGCGCACCAGTGTCATCGAGGTGGTGAGCCCGGTCAGCAGCCGCTCGCGGGGGTCGGGGATCTCGTCGATGAGTTCGGTCAGCTGCTCGTGCAGTCGGTAGGCCTCGCGGTGCACGTATGCGGTGTGCAGGACCTCACGGTTCTCGAAATAGCGGTACAGCGTCGCGCGCGAACACCCGGCGGCGCGGGCGATGTCGTTCATGCCGACCGACGAGACGTCGTGGTCGGCGAACAGCTCACCGGCCGCGTCGAGGATGCGGTCGGCGGCGACCTCGGCGCGCCGGGTGCCCAGCCAGTCCCTGCCCGCCATCTAGGTGCCCGTCCGGAACGGTACCGACAGCGGCCGGCGCACGTATCCGCCGCCGGCCCAGACGATTCCCGATTCGTCGACTTCGAAATCGGGGCAGCGCGAAAGCAATTCGGTCAGGGTGACCCGGGCCTGCATGCGCGCCGCGGCTGCGCCGAGGCAGTGGTGGGCGCCGTGACTGAAGGTGAGGATGTTGCGCGGGCGCCGGGTGACGTCGAGGTCACCGGCGTCGGGACCGTACTGGCGCTCGTCGCGGTTGGCCGAGCCGTACAGCAGCAGGACTTTGCGTCCGGCCGGGATGGTGCGGCCGTGCAGTTCGACGTCGCGCGTGGTGGTGCGGGCCAGGCCCTGCACCGGTGAGGTGAGCCGCAGCAGTTCGTCGACGGCGTCGGCGATCAGGTCCGGTTGCTCGACGAGCAGTCGGCGTTGATCGGGCCGCTGGGCCAGCAGTGGCATCGACCCGCCGAGCAGGCCGGTGGTGGTGTCGTTGCCGCCGGTGACCATCGTGAAGGTGAAGGCCAGCACCGACAGTGTGCCGGCGACATCGCCGTCAGCGCCGACCCCGGCGGCCACGAGGTGCGACACCGTGTCGTCGGCGGGTTCGCGCCGGCGTCGCTCGATCAGTTCGGTGAAGTAGCCCATCATCGAGGCGATGGCGTCGCCGACCGATCCCAAGGCGCCGAATCCGGCGGCGTTGGCCGCGACGATGGCCTCGGTCCAGCCGTCGAACTGGTCGCGGTCTTGGTCGGGCACGCCGAGGTAGTGCGCGACGACCATCGACGGCAGCGGCTTGAACAGTTCGGTGACGATGTCGCCACCGCCGGCGGCCCGCAGTCGTTCGATGCGCTCGACGACGAACTCCCGGACCTTGGGCTCGACCGCTTCGACCTGCCGGGGGGTGAACCCGCGGGAGACCAGCTTGCGGAACTCGGTGTGCACCGGCGGGTCCTGCATCACCATCGGTGGGTTGTCTTGCAACCCAATCAGTTCCAGCTCGTTGTAGGTGACGGTCAACCCCTGGGCGGAGGAGAACGTCTCGTGGTCGCGGGCCGCGGTGAAGATGTCGGCGTGCCGGGACAGCACCCAGTAGTCGTGCTCGGGGTTGTCCGGCACGACGTGGTGCACCGGATCGTGGTCACGCAGGGCCCGGTACATCGGCCAGCGGTTGCCCCAGGTCTCGGCGGTGGCGAGTTCGAAGCGAGCCTCCGCTTCGTGAGACACAACAGCTGTCATGTCTTATGGATACGACAAGCAACCAAGTGTGTCAAGGGTCGGACGGTGCGATCCCGGTGGCTCGTCCAACCGGCACGCCCCCGACTGACCTACCTGTTGTCGGTGCTGAACAGGTACCACCCGCCGTCGCCCGGACCGCAGTACCAGTACGGGTAGGCCCGGTCGAAGCCCGGATCGTTCCAGACGAGTGGGGCGTCCGACTGGCATTCGGCCTCGGTGGCCCAATGCCACGGGACCCCGTTGGCGTCGGTCTCCAGGTAATCAGTGGCATTGGCCGTAGCCGCTGTGCCCATCAACCCTCCGAACGTCAACGCAGCCACCGCGATCGCCTTCTTCATGTCATCCCCGCCCTGTCGAGTTGGATCAGTTGCTAAGGGTAGGCTAACCCATCGATCCGCGCGGTGGTGGAAAACAAGATCTTCAGAATGGCTTGGGTGCATTGGTCTTACCCCGTCGCCGGTGCGCCGCCGTCGCCGGGACTACTCGTCCTCTGGCCAGAGGATGAACTCATCGCAGACGTACCGAACGGGCTGTGGGCCGGCGTCGCGCAACGCGGTCTGGACCTTGCGCAGATGATCGACGGTCATTTCCAGCGGCGGTTCATCGGGCTGGAAGGACGTCAAGACGGGATAGTCCACGCCCGCGGTGCTGGTCATCTCGATATGGCACCCGATCACATGGGTTACGGGGTGGGAATCACAGAATGCGACCAACCGGTCGACACTGTGCGTAAACGCCTGCCAGTCAACGATATAAAGGCGTCCGCGATAGATTGTGTCGCCGGTGAACAGGATGCCGGTCGCACGGTCGTAGAAAGTGACCGCTGAGTCCTGATGGCCCGGCGTGGCGAGAACGTCGAGGGTGCGATCCCCGAGATCCACCGTCTTGACTGCGTCAGGTTCACCTGCGAAACCGAAGTAGCTCCATGCCGTGCTCTTGTCGGCCGGCACGAGAACCGTGGCGGGCCGGCCGGCGAACTGTTGATCGCCGGCGACGTGATCATCGTGTGAGTGAGTGTGCAGTACCAGCAGCTCGTAATCTTGTCGCCCTGCGCCGCCGCGACGGCCGATCCAACATTCGATCAGTTCGTCCACCACCGCCCGCAGCGGAAAGAACTCCGACGATGCTGTCGCGCCGGTGTCCAGGAGCACTGCGCGGTCGCATCCGAAGAGCAGGAACATGAACGGCGCTTCGTAGTCGATGGCCATGTTCTGGCGCAGGATCGCGGTGTCGTCGTCATACCAGTAGATCTGTATGTCGGGATCAGCGTTGTGCTTCGAGGAGACCGAACCGTGGATCCAGCGCACGTCCAACGGACGCGCTGCAGGGACATGGCGTGAATCGCTGACAGTCATCAACCCTCCAAGGTGCGTCGTCTTAACGAGCCGGGTACGGCGCACATCTCGTCCGGGGAAGCGCTGTCGCGCATCGACAGCTGTGGACGGTAGCACCTGCCTGTGCGATCCGTCGAGCGGCCGGAGGCAATGTATCTCTCAGCCGTATCGGCGGACGGCATCCGCCATGCGACAGTGGAACCGACAGCGGTTCTAGATCACCGCACCCGGATTGAGGATCCCGTCGGGGTCCAGCGCGGTCTTGATCCGGCGGTTGAGCTCCATGGCCTCGGGTCCCAATTGCCCGGCCAGCCAGGGCTTCTTGAGCCGGCCGACTCCGTGCTCGCCGGTGATCGTGCCGCCCAGCGACACCGCCAGGTCCATGATCTCGCCGAACGCCTTCTCGGCGCGCTGCGCCATCGCCGCGTCGGCGGGGTCGAAGACGATCAGCGGATGGGTGTTGCCGTCGCCGGCATGCGCGATCACCGAGATGGTCAGGTCGCGGTCGGCGGCGATCTTGGCCACCCCGCCGACCAGTTCGGCCAGCGCGGGCAGCGGGACGCCGACATCTTCCAGCAGCAGCGAACCCTTGGCCTCCACCGCCGGGATGGCGAATCGCCGGGCCGCCACGAAGGCCTCGCCCTCATCCGGGTCGGCGGTCGAAAAGCATTCGGTCGCACCGGCTTCGGTGAACACCTTGGCCATGTACTCGGCGTCCTGCGCCCCGGTCGGCCCGCGGTCGTCGGAGGCGGCCACCATCATCGCCGCCGCTGAACGGTCCAATCCCATTCGCAGCTTGTCCTCGACGGCGTTGATCGCCACCGCGTCCATGAACTCCAGCATCGAGGGCCGGATCATGCCGGTGATGGTGACGACGGCTCCGGCCGCGGCCTCCACCGAATCGAACGTCGCGACGACCGTGCACGCCGTCGGCTGCGGGGGCAGCAGCCGCAAGGTGACCTCGGTGATCACCCCCAGGGTGCCCTCGCTGCCGACGAACAATTTGGTCAGCGACAGCCCGGCCACGTCTTTGAGGCGCGGCCCGCCGAGCCGCACCGCGGTCCCGTCGGCCAGCACCACCTGCAGTCCGAGCACGTAATCGGTTGTCACGCCGTACTTCACGCAGCACAACCCGCCGGCATTGGTGGCGATGTTGCCGCCGATGCTGCAGATCTCGTAGGACGACGGATCCGGTGGGTACCACAGCCCGTACTCCGCGACGGCCTTCTTCACCTCGGCGTTGAGCAGCCCCGGCTGCACGACGGCCGTGCGGGTCACCGGATCGACGGTGATGTCGCGCATCTTCTCCGTCGAGAGCACGATCCCGCCGTCGACGGCGGTCGCGCCGCCGGACAGGCCGGTGCCCGCCCCGCGCGGCACGACGGCGATCCGGTGGGCCGCCGCCCACCGCAGCACGGTCTGCACCTCTTCGGTGCGGGTGGGCCGCACCACCGCCAGCGGCGTGCCCGCCGCGGGATCGGCGGCGCGGTCGTGGCGATAGGACGCCACGATGTCGGGGTCGGTGACGACGACCCCGTCGGGAAGCTCGGCGGCCAGGCCGGCCAGAGCGCTCACGGCCATGGCGCCATCGTAGGCGCGAGTCGGGTCGGCCTCACACCACCTCGAACACCCGGTAGTGCACCTCCGACATCGACATCTGGTTGATCGCGACGGTGTGCACCGCGTTGATCCAGCGATAGCGCTCGTCGTCGGTGTCGAACAGCGGGCTGGACCGGGCATAGATCTCGTCGTGCCGGATCAGCTCGCCGGTGGTGTACCGCGCGGTGGCCTCGGGGCTCATCTGCACCCGGCCGGTCACCGTGACGTGGACGTACGCCCCGTCGTCGGTGCGCAGCGTCGCCCGCACGTCCAGGCGCGCGACCCCGTCGGTGCCGATCACCACCCAGTCGCCGCCGCCGGCCAACAGATCCCCGGCGATCCGGGCGCCCTCGCAGCGCCCCTCCCGGATCACGAACGTCATGCGCGTGCCGGTCGGAGTGGCGAACACCTGCGCCGGGTCGAAAGCCACCCGCATGTCGAGCAGGTGGGCGAAGCGCGGTTCGGCGTCGATGTCTACCAGCGTCATGGTCGCAGCGTAGGCAGGCAACCGCCGGTGTCGGCGTCGAGTTCGCGAAGCGCGGGCACCCACGGGCAGGCGATGGCGATGAGCAGGATCGGCACCGCCAGCACCAGGAACGTCACCTTGAGGCCGAACGCGTCGACCAGGGGGCCGGCCAGCATGAACCCGACCGGGCCCGCGGCGTAGGCCATCGAGGTCATCACCCCGACCACCCGGCCGCGCAGGTGCTCGGGCGTGCGGGTCTGCATGACGGAGTTGTAGATCGGCCCGATCGGGCCGTACACCAGCCCGATGAGCGCGGCCAGTAGCAGGATCACCGGCAGCGGCGGCAGAAACGCGATCGCGGTGCTGGCCAACCCGAGGGTGAGCACCGCGATCAGCATCGTGGTGCGCCTGCTCGACACCCGCGAGAGCACCGTCCAGCTCAGCGCGCCGATCAGCCCGCCGATCGACAACGCCATCAGCACCCAGCCCAGCTGGGCCGGTTCGTTGCGGTCGGTGAAGTACTTCGGGAAGAGCACGCTTTCCATCGGCAGGTACAGGCCGGTGACGGCCAGGGAGACCAATGCCAGCGTGCGCAGGACCCGCTCGCGCCAGACGAACCGCAGCCCCTCGGCGATGCCGGACACGACGCCGTCGGGACGCTTGTCGCGGTCCGGCTTGCCTGCGCCTTCGAGCCGGAGCAGCGCAGCCGCCACGATCGACAGGGCAAAAACCCCCGCGGTGACCCACATCGTGTTGACCCCGCCGACCGTGGCGATGAGCAGGCCACCCACGCCGGGCCCGGTGATGTAGGCGAGGTTGAACACCGCCTCGTAGACGCTGTTGGTGTGGTCCAGCGACCAGCCGGCCCGTCGGCCGGCCTCGGGCAGCATCGACTCGCGGGCCGTCACCCCGGCCGGATCGAAGAACGCGCCGAGTGCGGCCAGCCCCGCGAGCACGGTCGTGGTGAGGACGTCGGTGCCGAACGCGATCGCCAGCACCGGGATCGCCGCCACCGACGCCGCCGACAGCGCATCGGAGAGCATCGCGACCCGGCGGCGGCCGACGAAGTCCACCGCGGTGCCGGCCACCAGCGTCGCCAGCAACAACGGCAGCGTCGCCGCACCGGCGACGATCGAGGCGTCGGTCGCGCTTCCGGTGCGCTGCAGTACCAACCACGGGAACGCCACCATGGATATGCCGTTGGCGCCCGCGGCGAGGAACGCCGAGGACAGGATCAGCAGCGCCGGCAGGCGCGTGGTGCTCACCGGCAGAGCTTAGTTTTCCTCGGCGCGGTGGCGGCACAGTGCGAGAGTGGAACGGTGAGCATTCCGCATCCGCGCACCGGTGTGCCGTTCGAATCCCCGGTGCCGCCCGGGACGGGATGGCCCGGTGACCCGGCGGTACCGGAAACCCCGGTGGCCGGCGACGCCGGGCAGGTGGCCGAGCTGTCGGCGACAACGACCGATCTGGCCGGACTCGATGCGATGGTCAGCGTGTGCCGGGCATGCCCGCGGCTGGTCGACTGGCGCGAAGAGGTGGCGGTCACCAAACGGCGGGCCTTCGCCGGCGAGCCGTATTGGGGCAGGCCGATCACCGGCTGGGGCTCTCCGCGACCGAAGATCCTGGTGCTGGGTTTGGCTCCGGCCGCGCACGGCGGCAACCGGACGGGCCGGGTGTTCACCGGTGACCGCTCCGGCGACCAGCTGTTCGCCGCACTGCATCGCGCCGGTCTGGTCAACCAATCGAGCAGTGTCGACGCCGCGGATGGCTTGGCCACCAACCACATTCGGGTCGCCGCGGCGGTGCGGTGCGCCCCGCCGGCCAACGCGCCGACACCGCAGGAGCGTTCGACGTGTGAGCCGTGGCTGGCCGCCGAGTGGCGCCTGATCGCCCCGTACGTGAAGGTGATCGTCACCCTGGGCGGGTTCGGCTGGCAGGCCGCCCTGCGATTACTCGCCGACGAACTGCCCGGTCTGGCCAAGCCGAAATTCGGCCACGGGGTGGTCGTCGAATTGGTGTCGGGCCGGCAGTTGCTGGGCTGCTATCACCCCAGCCAGCAGAACATGTTCACCGGACGGCTCACCCCGGCCATGCTCGACGACGTGTTCACCGATGCCGCCAAGCGGGCGGGTGTGAAGACGGGGGCTGGGAAGCAAGAGCGGCGGTCGTATCGTTGAGATGACCATGCGGCTCTCTGTCCTCGACCTCGTCCCGGTACGCACCGACCAGACCACCGCCGACGCGCTGGCGGCCACCGTCGCGCTGGCCCAGACCGCCGACCGGCTGGGGTTCACCCGATACTGGCTGGCCGAACACCACAACATGCCCGCGGTGGCGGCCACCAGCCCGCCGGTGCTGATCGCCTATCTGGCTGCCCAGACCACCCAGCTACGGCTGGGTTCGGGTGGGGTGATGCTGCCCAACCACGCGCCGCTGGCCGTGGCCGAGCAGTTCGCGCTGCTGGAGGCCGCCGCGCCGGGTCGTATCGATCTCGGCATCGGCCGAGCGCCCGGCTCCGACCCGGTGACGTCGTACATGCTGCGCGGCACCCGTGATGATTCCGATGTCGAGAACTTCCCGCAATACCTCGACGACGTCGCGGCGCTGATGAGCGCGCACGGGGTGCGCATCCCGATCCGTAACCAGGACTACATCCTCAAGGCCACCCCGGCGGCGGTGCAGGAGCCCCGACTGTGGCTGCTGGGGTCGTCGATGTACTCGGCGCACCTGGCCGCCGCCAAGGGCCTGCCGTACGTGTTCGCGCACCACTTCGCCGGGCAGGGCACCGTCGAGGCGCTGGCCACCTACCGGTCGGAGTTCCGGCCCAGCGCCGTGGCCTCCGAGCCGGTGACGTTCATGACCGTCAACGCGGTGGTCGCCCCGACGCGGGCGCAGGCGCAGGCGCTGCTGCTGCCGAACCTGCAGATGATGGCGCGGCTGCGGACCGGCCAGCCGCTCGGCCCGCTGGACCTTGTCGAGGAGGCCGCGGCGCTGACCATGCATCCGCAGGCCGAGGCGGTGATCGCGGCCGGGCGTGCGAAAGCCGTCGTGGGTTCGCCGTCTGAGGCGGCCGAGCAGGTGCGGGCAGTGGCGGTGGAGTTCGACGTCGACGAGGTGATGGTCAACCCGGTCGCCTCGGCATATCGCGGCACCGACCCGGCGACTGCGCCGGCCCGCGAGGAGACGCTGGAACTGCTGGCCAAAGAGTTGTTCTAGGCCAAGCGCTTTCGCCTCAGGGCGTCAGCCGCACGACCGGGATCGGCCTGCTGGTGCCCTTCTGATACGCGGCGTACCGACCACCGTTCTTCGAGTCGCAGAGCTGCCACAATCGCGCGTAATCCGGATCGCCGGGTGTCACGATGTGCGCGGTGACGTCCAGTCGCCGTCTGCCCAGGTTGATCTGGGTGTGCGGATTCGCCCGCAGATTGTGGTACCAGGCCGGGTTTCGGTCCGCCCCGCCATTGGAGGCGACCACCAGATAGTCAGCGCCGTCGCGGTAGTAGGCGAGCAGGATGGACCGCGGCTGACCGGTCTTGGCGCCGACGGTGTGCAGCATCAACGACGGCGGGACGCCCGGCATCCGATGCCCGATCCACCCGTTGGTGCGTCGGTAGATCCAGTCGTGCACCTTGACGAACGCCAACAGTCCCTTATTGCCCAACGAGGTCATGCCCACTCTCATCCGGTCGTGTCGAGGGCGGCCAGGGCGTCGCGCACGATCCGCCCGGTGCTTTCGCGGTCAGGGTCGCGGCGCAGCAGCATGCCCTTGGCGAACGAGAGTTTGTCGCCGTCGCGCCGCGGGATCACGTGCAGGTGAATGTGGAACACGGTCTGCATCGCCGACTTGCCGTCGTTGACGGCGATGTTGTTTCCGGTCGCGCCGAGTTCGGAGGCGCGGGTCGCCTGCGCGATGCGCTGCCCGATGGCGATCATCCCGGCCAGCGTGTCGGCCGGGGTGTCGGTGAGATCGACGCTGTGCCGCTTGGGCAGGACCAGAGTGTGGCCGCGGGTGAACGGGCGGATGTCCAGGATGCCCAGGAAGTCGTCGTCCTCGTAGACGCGGATGGCCGGCGCCGTACCGGCGACGATCTCGCAGAACACGCATGCCATCTCGCCACCGTAGCGGTCGGCGCTACGCTGCCGCAGATGGACTCCACCGACATTGCCTTCGCCGGCGCCGCCGAGCAGGCGCGCATGCTCGTCAACGGCACGATCACCGCTCCGGCGCTGCTGGAGCTGTATCTGGAGCGGATCGCGCGCGTGGACCGGGAGTTGCGCGCCTATCGGGTGGTGTTCACCGACTGCGCGCGGCGTGAAGCCGCAGCCGCCCAGGAATTGCTCGATGCGGGCGAACGCAAACCGCTGCTGGGCGTCCCGATCGCGATCAAGGACGACGTCGACGTCGCCGACGAGTTCACCTGCTACGGCAGCAGCGCATACGGACTGCCGCCGACGGCCGACGCCGAGGTGGTGCGCCGGCTGCGCGAGGCCGGTGCGGTGATCCTGGGCAAGACCGCGGTGCCCGAGATGATGCTGTGGCCGTTTACCGAGACGGTCGCCTTCGGTGCCACCCACAACCCGTGGGATCTGGCCCGCACACCCGGCGGCAGCAGCGGTGGCAGCGGGGCCGCGGTCGCGGCCGGCCTGGCCCCGATGGCATTGGGGTCCGACGGCGCCGGGTCCATTCGAATCCCGTCGACCTGGTGTGGGCTCTTCGGGATCAAACCCCAGCGCGACCGGGTGCCGATGGCTCCGCACGACGACGCCTGGTGCGGCCTCTCGGCCAACGGACCGATGGCCCGCACCGTGGAGGATGCCGCGCTGTTCCTGGATGCGACGACAACGCAGCCCGGTCCGCCGGGCGGGTTCGTCGCCGCCGCGAACCGTGCACCCGGCAGGCTGCGAATCGCGTTGAGCGCCAAGATCCCTCCGACGGTGGTCGGCCGCGTCGGGTCTGCGCAGCAGAAGGCGCTCGACGGCGCGGAGGCGCTGCTGCGCGATCTCGGGCACGAGGTGATCTGGCGCGATCCGGATTATCCGGCGTGGGCGGTCTACGGTCACCTGCTGCCGCGCATGTGGCGTGGCGCCTACGAGGACGTCTGCGCCCTGCCGCACCGCGAGCGGCTCGAGCCCAGGACCAAGGGGATCGCCCGGCTCGGCCGGCTGATCTCCGACACCCAGATCGCCAGGGTGCGCGCCGCCGAGAGTGCCCTGTCGGCACGAGTGCAGTCGATCTTCGACGACGTCGACGTGCTGATCACTCCCGGCACGGCGCTGGGGCCGTCACGGATCGGGCAGTACCAGCACCGGGGCGGGGTGGCGACGCTGGCCATGGTGGCCTCGCGGGTGCCGTTCCTGGGCATCTTCAACGCCACCGGCCAGCCCGCCGCGGTGGTGCCGTGGGGACTGGACAATGACGGGGTGCCGGTGTCGGTGCAGCTGGTGGGCCGCCCGTCCGACGAGGCGACGCTGCTGTCGCTGAGTCACCAGATCGAGACCGCGCGGCCGTGGGCGCATCGCCGGCCGCCAGTGTCCTAGCTGCCCTCAGGCCATGGCGTCGGCGAGCGCCAGATGCCCTTGGAAATCCAGCTTTTTGGCCGCCGAACGATACTGATCGCGGAATGCGCGGTAGCCGGCATCGTCACCGTCGGATCGCGCAAGCAGTGCCCGTAACCGAAGCAGCGGTAGATCGAACAGGACAAAACCCGGCTCGGTCGGCGCTGCGGTGAGCCGGTCGACGAGGGACCGCGCCTCGCATACATCGTCGTCGGTCCCGCGCTGCAGAAGCGCCTCGACCACCGCCGCGACGGCAGGACCCCGCAGCACCATCTCGCCGGCGCCGAAGGTGTCCTCGACCAACGTCCTGGACAAGGTGATGGCGGCGTCGAGGGCACCCACCTCGGTCTGGTACCTGGCCAGCGCGATCTGTGCTGTCAGAAGGCCGAACAGGTTCCCCTGGCGTTCGGTTGCCTCGATGACGTTCTCGAGCAGACCTGCCCCGGCGATGTCTGCGTGACCGGTTTGTGCCAGCGAGGCTGCGCTGTAGGCGAACCCGGCCATGCTGAGGGAGAAGTCGTCGCTCAACTGCTCGGCGGTGCGCCACGCGCGGTGGGCGGCGGCGGTCAACGCGTCGTCGGCGCGTAGCGCCCCGTTGAGCAGCAACATGCCGAGCGGATAGCACAGCACGATGACCTGGGTGGCGGAGTCGCCGTGGCGGGCCAGCTCGTTGGCCGCATCGAGGTCCGCACGCCACCCGCGCCGGCCCAAACAGCACCGGGCCAGCCCGCGCAGCACGGTCGCCTGAGCCAGCGGGACGGATCCGGTGACAACCTCCGCGATCGTGACGTCACCGTCGGCCGTGTCGATGGCGTGCTGCGCCAGCCTCATCGCCTCGTCGACCTCGCCGACATGAATTTTGGCGGTGATGGCCCCCAGCAGCAGATTGACCGTCGACGTGGGGTCGTCCAGCGACTCGACAATCTGCACCTGTTCGGCGGCCAGTCTCGAGGCTGTCCGGTGCTGATTGAGCAGTGTCATCGTCACCAGCATTCCGGACATGGCAATCGCCAGCGACCTGCGGTCACCGGCCTGCTCGCAGAGCTCGCGAAGCTCGTCGAATCCGGACTCGTCGATCCGGCCCCGACCACGGTAGGCGCTGGCGCACAACAGTGTTCGCGGCTCGATCCGCAGGGATTGCCGGTTGGGCTCGTCAGCAGGCAGCCGGTCGGCAACCTGTCGTGCCCGCTGCCAGCTGCTTCGCGCTGCGGCGATGTCTCGATTGGTCAGCCATTGCCCGGCCCGCATATGCCAGTCGAATGCGGTGCGCAGGTCGCCGGACGCCTCGACATGCTCCGCGATCTGGGCCGCCTTCTCGTCGCCGCAGCCCTGTGCCGCGATGACCGCGGCAAGGCGTCGGTGCAGCTCGACACGGTCGGACTTGAGCTGTGCCTCGTAGGCCACCGTGCGGATCAAGGGATGCTTGAACGCGTACTCGTCGTGCGGGCTCACCTGGACGTGGCTCACCAGTTCGGCGGCGACGAGTTCGTCGAAAACCGGTGTCACGCCGAGGCCGTCGAGGAGATCGGGATTGAACCGGGTGCCGATCACCGAGGCCGCCGACAGGGTCCGCTTGGCCGCCGGGCCGAGGCGGTCGATGCGGGCGGCGATCGCGGCCTGCAAGGTGGCGGGCACCCGAATGTCGGCGAGGTCGGCGCAGCAGGTGTACTTGGCCCGAACCCCTTCCAGCACCCCACGTTCGGCGAGGTCGCGCACGATCTCCTCGGCGAAGAACGGGTTGCCCGCCGCGCGGTCGGCGATGTGTTCGACGAGGTCGTGCACCGAGGAGTGCCGGCCCAAGAGCTCGCTGGTCAGCGCCGTGGTCTGGGACGCATTCAGTGGGCGCAGCGTGATCGTCTGAGCGCCTTGCACATTGGCCAAAGTCCCGCGGTACTCGGGCCGGTACGTCAGCAGGATGACCGTCGGTGTTTCCGGAGCCACCTCCACGAGCCGGGTGAGCAAGGCCTCGCTCGGTTCGTCGATCCAGTGCACGTCCTCGATCACGAAGACCGTGGGGCGGTTTCGGGCCGTCAGCGCGGCGTCGAGAAGGCCGGTCAGCCGGCGCCGGCGCGCATCGGGCTCGATCGACGGGGTGGCGGCAGCGGGGTCGGCGATCCCCAGCAGGTCGTCCAGCAGCAGCAGGTCATCGGCGTCGACGTCGGGAACGCGGCTGCGGACTCCGGCCCTGGCCGCCGCCTTGTCCAGTCCGGCGATGTCCATCGCCGCAGTCAGCAGGGCTGAGGCGGCGTGAAACGGCAGGTCGCTGGTGTGCGATTCGCAGAACGCGGTGAACACGTCGACCTCGCGCTCGGTTGCGCGGGTGGTGGCCTCCCTGACGATGCGGCTTTTGCCGATGCCTGGCGGGCCCACCAGGCCGACAACGCACCCCGCACCGCCGATCGCCTCGTCGAGCATCCCGGCGATGCTGGCCAGTTCCCAGGTTCGGCCCACGAGCGTGGTCTCGGTGGGCCGCC